>CANJIU010000156.1 GCA_947474365.1 Opitutia bacterium
CAACTTCGCTCGCAAGAATCGCTCTCGCGGCAACCTCGCCCCGGCTGATCTCCTCGCCCTACGCTCTCCTCTTCTCAGCCCAAAAATCCTTCTCCTGCCACCTGTCCTTCTCGACGCCCAGGTGGGTCAGGATCTGTCTGGACCTCCCGTCTGACGGTGGAGCTCGCGATCGGTCGCTGCTCTGGGGCGTTTTGCCCTTTTGTGCACAGCGGAAGCAATCGTGCCAGCGGATTGCCGTAAGCTCCGTTAGCCGTTGGCTCCTTGGAACTCCGGATTGTGGGGAGTCGATTTGATGCATGGCGTTTGGCGCCAACCAGAGCCCTCGATGAGGGCAATGTTACGTAGGGAGAATTTGCAGGGCTCGCCCAACCGTCGGGTGAAGGTGGTCGCAGCGAGATGGGATGCTTTCTTGGACGAGTCATGCGTCGACACCGAGTTTCGCCGGACTCTCTCGGCCGAGCTTGGGTCGCCTTTGGCGTTTCCATGGCCTTGTTGGGGTTGGCGCACCTGCCGACCGCTATACCCCCATTCCTCAGTGACTGAAGACGGCCAACCCATGATGAGGTTCGGCCAAGAAGTGCGCGGTTCTCGCAGCTAATTCCCGGTAGTCTGCCGGGTGCGGTGCGCGGCAGCGTTTTCTTGGATCCGGTCCTTTGCGTGAGCATCGGAACGCACTTCCGACTGGGAAACACGGCAGCGTGTCCCGCGAAAAACCCGACGTCATGAACATCAAGCGTTCGATTGTTCGCTGGCTGCTGTTGGGCGGCAGTCTGCTTTCGGTGATGGCCCGTGCGACCACACCTCCGTCCAAGGAATTGGTGGCGGCGAAGGCCGCGGCGGCCGCGGCGACCGCCAAAGTGGATGGGAATGCCAAGGCCTACCACGATTTGGAGAATCGGAAGTCGCTTATTGAGGGCACGCTGATTCGGAACCTCGACCAGCAGATCGCGGCGCTCGAGGGATTCAAGTCGGAGTCCGACGCGATCATCCAGGAAAATGACGGCCGGGTAAAATGGGAGATGATCTCGAATACGAAGAAGATGGCGGGGATGGCGGCGGCGATGTACACTGGCGGAGTTTCGAAGGTCGTTCTTGATGCCGCGATCGATAAGGCCGGAGATTTGGTGACGACGAAAGTTTTCGGCGAGGACCCACTTGGTTTGAAGGTGCAAGGCATCTCTGGAATCACGGTGGATGTTTTTACGAAGCAGGGGGCTTTGGACGGCAAGATTGCCCAACTGAAGGCATTGGTCGCAGAAACGAGCTATACCGCGAAACCCGATCCCATTACCGGTTTCATGGACAATTTCTCACTGACCAGCTCGGAGACCGTGGCGGTCCTCAAGCACAACGAAGCCGTCCGGCAGTTGGCGAATGAAATTCTGGATGAAGCACGGGAGATGCGAAAGCAACAGGCGGACCTCGCGGCCTCCTATGGTCCCATGATTGACGAAATGAGGGGGAAGCAGCTCGCTTTTTTCAACGAACAGTATGCCGCCAACGAAGCCGTAAGCGCCTTGGAGCCGGTGGAAAAAGCGAAGGTTGAAGAGCAGATCGCAACGGTTATCCAGGCCTTGGAGCCGCCGAAGCCCCCGCCCCCGCCTTTGCCCGAACCGCCGATTCGCGCACCGGAGGAGACACCGCTCCAAGTCTACCACAAGTATTACGAAGCCGGAATTTCCGAGCTCAATTACTACCTCCCAGATTGGATTTCCGCCGCGAGATCCAAGGATGCCGAGGTCAAGGGACTGTTTGCACAGCTGAACCAGGAACTTGAGGTCAACGGCATCGGCAGTGGTCTGGGCGGCGGTTCGTTCGGTCTCGGTTACCTCGAAAAAGTGTTGAACCCGCCTGAGCCCGATTCGGCGAATCTCGAACCGGGAGACGAGGCCGACCGGAAGCTGGCATCGCTGTCAACCCTGGCCGAGCGTCACCGCTTCTTCCTGCCGGCTGCCACCTTCTACTCGGAAAGCCGCGTGGCCAGTGCCAGCAATGCCGCCAACGTCTTCTTGCAGCAGGCGAAGAACGGGATCGTGACGCTGCGGGGCATCCAGAGGAAAATCGAGAGTCTGGGCCCGTACGCCGAGGGCATGGACTACTTTTACACCACCCTGAATCTCGGGGCCAGCCCTCCCGCCGATCTCAGCGTGGTCTATGCCTTCAACCAATGGCCGGGAATCGGAGTGGCTTTGTCGGGCTCAAACTTCAATGACATCACTTTTGTCCAAGGATATTTGGATTACGACGTTGTTCGGGCTCCCGACCTGATTCGCAAGCTGAAGGGAAGCGTGGCCGTGATGGAAAAGGCGTTCGCAGACAAATTCGCCGCGATGGTGGCAGACCTGAACGAACTGAAGCCTGTGCTCGCCGCGTATCGCAGCGCGTTTGTGCGGACCGAGAAGGCGCTCGCCGATTACGATGTCCTGACGCGCGCCTCGCGCATCGGCCGCGACCGACCAACGGAACTGGTGGTGAACTATCTGAATCTCGATCAGGTCAGCCGTCAGGACCTGACCCGCACGCTCGACCTACGAGTCCTCGATCTCTACGGGAGCACCAACGCGCAAATCAGAACCGCCCTTGCGGCGGTGCGGGCGGACATCCTGCAAGGCGAGGCGATCGCCATCGACTACCTGGAAGCCCGTCATGATTTGCTGGCAGCGTGGGCCGCTGTCGCGCGGCTTTACCCGCAGTTCAAGTCCTTCGATGGCGCCTCCCGTTTCGAATGGACGCAGGCCTGGCAGCGCCAGCAGCAAGCGGGACAGGACTACTTCACCCTGAAAGTAACGGCTCCTGACTTTACCGAGATCGATGCCACTCCGTGGTCGTGGGTTTTTAACTACGATACGCCGAATCCCATGCTGACCTCGTTCGAGAAACTCGACCGGCTGCCAGTGCCCACGTTTGAGGAAATCGAGGATCTGCTGACCGTGCTGACGGTGACTGAGCAATTGATGCAAAATGGCGAAGCCTGGAGCCATCTCTCGCCGGCGCAGATGTCCGTCAACCTTCAACAGTGGCAGCAGACCCAAGCCGCATGGTTGCGCACGCGCTCCGCGGATTGGATCGCGAAGTTTGGCGCCTGGGCCTGTCAGCAGATGGGGTTCGCGCGTGACTTCGTCCTTTCGAGCCACGCCTTCGTCAATGGAGATCCCGCTGCGCCGGTGATCACCCGACAGCCGTTGGCCGCCAAGGTGACCCGCGGCGGCTCGGCCGAATTGAGCATCGGCGTACAAGGCTCCCTCTACAGTTGCGATTGGTACATTTACCTGCCCTATGCCGGCTCCAGTTTCCTTCTTCAATCGTGCCCGAACAGTTTTGACCTGTCCTTCCGCACACCTCCGGTGTCAGCCGACACGCTGTTTGTCTGCAAATTGCGCTGGGGGCGCTCGCCGGATGCGACTGGAAAGGTGCTCTATTCGGACGTCATTTCCGTGTCGGTGGACGACAACGTCAATCAAAGCATCTCTCCCTCAAGCCTCCTCGTGCCGGGGGCCGGTGGAACCTATGGCGTCCAGCTGACCTCGACTGGAACCGCCGGGTCGCTGGCGTGGACGGCGTCTCCGTCCGCGAGTTGGGTCTCGACCACCGTTTCGGGCAACGGTGGGGCCACCCTTGCGGTGAAGGTTGATTCGAACCCGCTCGACGTTGTCCGGTACGCACGCGTCACGATTGGCAACGCCGTTTTGAATGTGACTCAGAAATCTCCGGTTGATCCCCCCACCGGTGCCCCCGTCGTCACGCAGCAGCCGGCGAACCAGTCGGTGCCGGTGATCGGCAGTGCTAGTTTCTCCGTCGCGGTGTCGGGAGCCACGCCGATGACGTACCAATGGCGGCGCGGCGCCTACAAACTGACAAATGGCAGGACGGTCGCCGGTGCCACCGGGCCGACGCTCACGCTGGCCAATGTCCAGCCGGCGGACGCCGGCAGTTATTCGGTTGAGATCACCAACAGCCTGGGCCGCACGACGTCAAACACCGCCACCCTGACGGTGACGGCGGCCGCCGGAGCTCCCGCCAACGATGCGTTCGCCAATTCCGGCGTTCTGACGGGCGCAACCGCCCAGGCGACGGGAAACAATGCCGGGGCGACCGCTGAATCCGGCGAGCCGCAACACGGCGGAAACAGCTCGGCCGTGAATTCAATCTGGTGGCGCTGGACGGCGCCGGCGACGGGTAGTGTTTCAGTCGATACGCTGGGCAGCAATTTCAACACAGTGCTGGCCGTCTACCGGGGCACGAGCGTGAATGCGCTCACCACGGTGGCCTCGGATGCGTTCAGCGGCGGAGGGGGCGGCAGTGTGCTCGCGTTCAACGCGACCGCCGGAACGATCTATCAAATCGCGGTGGCCGGTGCCGCCGGGGCTGTCGGCACGGTGCAACTGCACCTCGCGCAAGCGGCGCGGCCGGCCAACGATGATTTCTCCGGCGCTTACATTGTCACTGGAAATTCTGGCGCCGTCTCCGGCACAAATGTCGGCGCGACCGGCGAGAGCGGCGAACCCGCCCATGTGAACAGCTCGGGCACGGTCTCCTCGGTCTGGTACCGGTGGACGGCGGCCGCGGCCGGGTCGCTTGTGGTGGATACGATCGGTTCGAACTTCGACACGGTGCTGGCGGCCTATTCCGGCGCCGGAGTGACCGCACTTACGCGGTTGGCGGCGGACGATGAGAGCGGCGGTTCGGGCTCCACGAGCCGGATCATCTTCGACGTGGTGGCGGGCACGAGTTACTCCCTCGCCGTCGGCAGCTATGGATCTGGCCGCGGCAGCGTCGCGTTGCATTGGCAATACCGCACCGCGCCGGCGAATGCAACGGCCCCCGCCATTGCCACGCATCCGCAATCAAAGGCGGCGCTGCTCGGTGGCAGTGTCACGTTTTCTGTCGTTGCCAGCGGGACTGGACCGCTGAGTTACCAATGGAAAAAGGGAACCGGTGCGCTTGTGGACGGAGGCCGTATTTCCGGCGCGAATAGTGCCACCCTGACGCTGAGCAATGTGCAGGGCGCGGACGCCGGTGATTACAGCGTCGTGGTGACCAACCTGGTGGACGGGGCCACCTCCTCCGCCGCCGTGCTGACCGTAAATCCCGGTGGCGGCGCTGCGCCAACGGTCGCGATCACCGCTCCGGCTGGAGGCGCGATTCTGCCAATGGGCGTGGCCGCCGCGATCGCGGCGACCGCTGCGGATTCAGACGGCACCGTGGCGAACGTCCAATTTTTTGCCGGCGGTCTTGATCTCGGGATGGACGCGACCGCTCCGTACGGCGTGAGCTGGTCTCCGCCGGGACCGGGCGACTATTCGCTTTCCGCCATCGCCACGGACAATAGTGGAAACCAGACCACTTCGACGGTGGTGCGGGTCACCGTGGTCGTGATGCCGATGATTACGAGTTCACCGACCGCGTCCGTCACGGTGGGGAAGCAGTTTAGTTACACGATTACGGCGAGCGGCAATCCGACCTCGTTTGCCGCGATCGGGCTGCCCGCCGGGCTCCAGTTTGATTCCGCCACCGGATTGATCAGTGGCGTGCCGACGGCTGTGGGCGTTTACACCGTTACGCTCGCGGCCACGAGTGCGTCGGGTACCGGCCCAAGCACCACGTTGACGCTAACCGTCGCGACCCCGGGCACCGCTCCGTCAATCACCACTCCGCCGGTGAAGCAGCAGGTCAACGAAGGCGGCTCGATCGCCTTGAGTGTCGTGGCCGGTGGTACCGCGCCGCTGAGCTACCAATGGAAAAAGGGTACGGCGGCGTTGGTCGAGGGCGGCCGTATCGCCGGTTCAATGACGGCCAACCTGACCATCACCGGGGCGTTGCCGGCGGACTCCGGCACCTACACCGTCGTGATCACCAACAGTGTCGACAGCGTGACGTCGACCGGGGTGGTCGTCGGCGTGGTGCCGGTGGGCACAGGCGCGGCGCATTTCGTGGTGGGCCCCGGCTACAGCGGCGGTGGGACGGTCACGATTAGCAACACGATTACTTACACTGGCACTCCCACCGGAGTGATGTGGCACGTGTTGCTGCCCGACGGATGGAGTTATGCGACGGCGTCCGGCGCGGTGGGCGAGACGAAGCCGACCGTCGGGGCGACCGGGCTGTTGGATTGGATCTGGACGACCGTGCCGGCGAGTCCGGTGATCTTCACTTACACGCTCAACGTGCCGGCCGGGACTACCGGCACCAAGACGCTGACGAGTCTCGAAACGCTGACCCAAAACGGAGTTGGTCTCAGCGTGCTGGCACAGCCGGATCCGCTCTCGATTTTTGCACAGGGGCCGCACAGCGCTGATACCGACAAGAATTTTCGAATCACCCTGGTGGAACTCACCCGGGTCATGGAACTCTTCAACGCCCGCCTGGGCACTGTCCGCACCGGCCGGTATCGCGTGCAGGCTGGAACCGAGGACGGCTTTGTTCCGGATCCCGTAGCGACGTCGAACCAGATTCTTTCCGTTTACCACTCCGCCGATTGCAGTCCGCGTGACGGGCAGATTTCATTGCTGGAGCTGACACGGATGATCCAGCTCTACAACTACCGCGCCGGCACGCTGCGCACGGGGCAGTATCATTTTCAGTCCGGCACGGAGGATGGTTACGATCCCGGTCCCTAGTCCCGGCGCTCGGGAGGCGGACCGCTTTCGATGGGGTGCTACCGCTGGTCGGCGATGCACCAGAGTGCCGCGTGGGTGCGGATGAAGAGTTCGCCGTTGCTCGCGACCACAGAGGAATTGCTCGGCTCGCCAAGTGCGTTCGCCGCGACGAGTTCAAATTTCGGGCTCGCCTTGAAAACGAAACAGTCGCCGCCCTGGGTGATCGTGTAGCAATTGTCGCCCGAAAGCAGGACGGACGACCAGTTCTGGCGGCTCTTGCCGGCGCCGGTGAGACGTTCCTCCCAGACGAGCTTGCCGGTCGCGAGCTCAAAGCACTCGGCGATCCCAGGGTCGTTGTGAATGAAGATGTGCCCATCGCGAATCACCCCTGAACCGATGCGCTGTTTCGTGCGCGGATGCTGCCAGATCCGGCGCGACGCGGTGATGTCGCCGCTGCCGCCGGCGCGCACGGCGATGGTCGAACCGTTGAAGCCACCCATCGCGACCACCGTGTCGCCCTCGTAGATCGGCGAGGTATAGGAGAGTGGATTGAGGCCGGCGCAGGCCCAGAGTTCCTTGCCCGTTGCGGGCTCATACGCGGCGAGCCGCCCCGGCCAGTTGAGGAGAAGTTGTTCACGTCCGTCGATGCGCTTGATGACCGGCGTTGTCCACGATCCAAGGTAGGTGGCGGCGGTTTGGGCGTTCTTCGCGGCTTTGGCGTCCGGCGTCGGTGCGACCTTGCCGTAGCCGATGTCCTCGTCGTGCTGCCACACGGTCCGCCCGGTGCGTTTGTTGACCGCGACCAGAAAGTTTCGCTCGCCGGGGCCAAAATTCAGGAAACAGAGATCGCCCACGATCATCGGCGACGATCCGTAACCCCAGATGTGGCGCTGCCCGCCGAGGTCGCGGCTCCAGAGCTTTTTCCCGCTCAGATCGTAGCAGTGCAATCCGTCCGAACCGTGCCACACGATGACGCGCTCGCCGTCCGTGACGGGGGACGACGAGCAATATGGATTGGTCTGGTGGGTGGGAACGTCGGTCAGGGTGGCGGTGATTTCCTGTTGCCAGAGTTTTCGGCCATCTGCTCGGGCGAGGCACCACAGCGCGCGCTGTTGGCCGACGCTCTGGGTGAGAAAAATGCGATCGCCCCAGACGATGGGGGTGGAGTTACCGCTTTCGGGTAACGCGACCCGCCACTTTACGTTTTCGGTCGTGCTCCATTTCACGGGAAGTTTGGTCTCCTCGGTGATGCCGGTGCCGAGCGGACCGCGCCAGGCGGGCCAATTGGCAGCGCGGGCAGGAGCTGCGGGGCCAAGCAGCGCCAGGGCGATTCCAAGCGCGAAGAGCGAAAGACGTTTCATGAGGGTTTGGGGGTAATCAGTGTGGGAGTTCGCTTTCACTCACCGAGCCACAACCAGCGCACAGTGTCGACCAGCACGTGACCGTCGGTCCCGGTGTTGGTGTAGACGACCGACGCCGGCCCTCCGGCCTTGAAGGAGAAATCGCCGAGCGGGGTGAAGGCGAAAGGTGACGGTTTTTTCCGCTGGTTCACCTTTACCGTGGAGGTGCCGTCCGCGTGTTTGACCTCGACCGGGACGTTGGTTGCGCGGTTTCCGGCGGTGGCATAGGCGATACTCACGCGATAACGCCCCGATCTGGGCAACGTGGTCGCAAACTCGGCGCGCGCCTGGCCGTCGTTCCTGCCCTCGTCGAGAAATCCGACGCGTCCGCGGTATTCGATCTCCGGGCCCCGGGCGCGAATCCAGCGGCCCGTCATGGTGGCGTTGAGGTAGTGGACTTCGCGGTTGGCCGATTCGCCGGCGCCGAGGTCGAGTTCGAGCAGTGCGGGCAGGGCAAAGATTTTTTCATTTTCTGCTGCGAGCACCATGACGGTTTGCCGGCCCGGCTGGTTGAACGTGAAACGGGTCTGCGCGCCCTTGGCCTGCGTCTCGCCACTGCCGTCGAAATTCCACGCGATCCGTGTGAGGGGCGTCCGGACGTCGCGGTCCACGATTTCGAACTCGATGGGAATTCCCGGCCGGTGGGGCGGCGGCGTGATCGTGCGAAGTTCGATCCACGGGCGGTAGGGTGCCTTGAGTGGCATGCCGGCGGATGTCAGCGCAGACTGGAGCTTGGCGATCGGCACGTCCTGGACGGACGTTTTCCCTGCGAGGGCGAGTTGGGCCGCGAGGCCACCGGCGTGGCCGATCATCATGAAAACAGGCTCCATGCGCAGGCTGGAATAGGCGACGTGCGATGCCGAGACTGCGGCGACCACGAGTAGGTTCTTAACGCCGTAGGGGGTGAGGCAGCGGTACGGAATCTCGTACGGATCGGCCGAGCCGTTGAAGTCGCCCTCGGGTTTCAGACCATGCTCGGTCTGGATGGTCTGGATGGCGTGGGCATCGGTGTTGTAGCTGCCCATGCAGATGGTGTCGGGCTTGAACCGCTCGTACTGAACGTCGCGCTGCGTGAGGAAATAGTGGCCCTGCATCCGACGGGCGACGCGGACGTAGATCTGGGGCGTGACGTGATTGCTTTCCAGATACTCGTCCTTCGGCAGCCCGTAGCGCCGGGCGTCGGCCTTGAAGGACTCCGGGAGTTCAGGATCGTTTTGCAGCAGGTACCAGAGGCTGAGCCAGTAGTCCTGCGTCGTCGCGAGAATCCGCGCCCGCTGCTCGTAGTCGCCCTCGGTGTAGCCGAAATTCGTGCCCGGAAAGTCGGCCTTGTTCGGGTCGAGTTTTCCGTTGATCGGCGCCCAGCGGATGATGTCTGGAAAGAGCGCGTCGAGCCGCGTGAGATGATGGGTGTTAACGGTCCGAATTAGGTGCGCGTGGGCGTCGTGAAAGTAATTCTTCGGCTTGGGAATCGGCACGAGGTTCTCGGGATCAAAGCTGAGCGTGCTCCGCACGTTGTACGATTGGACGCGGTGGTCACCCTTTCCGATATACTCGGCGGGTCCCTCGGTGAGTCCGGCGAGCGGTTCGTTGTACTCGGCGCGCGCTTCCCGTCCGACGCGGTAGAGCACGCCTGCCTGCGCCATGAGATCGCCCTCGTAAGTGCCGTCGATGAAAACGCCCCCACAAACCTTGTCTCGGCGCCGGACTCGTAGTGCTTTGTCGTCAGGGAGTGAATCTGCCCCGCGGGAACGTCGACCCGCTGGAGCTGCTCCTTGGTGCGGATGACAACCTTAGCTTCGGTCAGCATTTCGCGGAAAATCCGGAGCGCGATCTTCGGTTCGAAATAGTAGCCGCGATCGCAGGCCTTCACCTGCGGCGATCCGGCGCCGTAGGTCCTTGTGTAATACGCGAGAACCCGGTCGAAGAATTCACGCGAGAGGCCGCCAATCGTCTCAATCTTGCCGATGTCGGTCTTGTGCAGCCCGCCGCTCATCATGCCGCCGATGAGGTAGCCGGGCTCGATCAGCACGACCTTCGCACCCTGTCGGCCAGCGGCGACGGCGGACATGATGCCGGCAGAGGTCCCGCCGAAAACGACCACGTCGTAGGAACCTGCGTCGACAGCCTCTGCCGTCCGGCCGACCGGCAGGGAGCAGGTGAGGGCGATGGCCAGAGCGGCGCACAGGCCTGAAGACAGGGGAAATTTCATTGGTTTGAAAAGGGAGGAGGTTGCGTCTGCGGCCGTGCGTGGTCGATCCACGCCGTTGGGATGCCACAGTCAATGTGGGACCGCGGCGGGAATCCGATTGGAAAACGGCGATTGCGTGCCGGCAAACGCGACGGCAAACCCATTTTCCGGGTCGGACCTGGAAACAACGTTAAAGGTCCCGGCCGGCCTCAAATCCCCACTCGATGAACTCACGATGTTTGTATTCCGCTTTCGGCATGTTGTTTTTTGGACTGGCGACGCTGGCCGTCGGAGCGGCCGAGTCCGGTTCGATTGCCGGACGGATTTTCAATCCCGCGACCGGCCAGTATGTGCGCAATGCGGAGATCCGGATCGAGGAGACCGGCCAGACCGCCACTTCAGAAGGCGACGGCGACTTCGAGCTGTCGCCGGTGACGCCAGGCCGGCGCACGATCGTCGTCTCCTATGTTGGCTATCGGACAGTTACGGCCGTGGTCGACGTGGCCACTGGTGCCGCCATCGTGAGGAACTTTGACTTGGTGAGCGCGCTGCAGGCCGACGCCGCCCCGGGCGCGCCGGTGCGGCTGGATGCATTTACCGTGTCGGCCGAGCGCGAAGGTAATGCCAAGGCGATCATGGATCAGCGCCATTCGATGAACATCACCAACACCGTCGCCTCGGATGTGTTTGGCGACAACGCCGAGGGCAACATCGGGGAATTCCTGAAGCACATGCCCGGCGTTGAAATCTCCACGAATTTCGGCGAGGTGCGCAGCGTCGGGCTGCGCGGGCTCGGCTCCGAATACACGTCGGTCACGGTCGACGGGATGGCGCTCGCCAGTTCGGACCCCACCGCCCAGAGCGCGGCCAATTCGCGCGCGTTCACCTTTGAAAACGTCTCGTTGAGCAGCATGGACTCGATCGAGGTTTCGAAAACGGTGAGCGCCGACATGGATGCCAACGCGCCTGCCGGAACGATCAATCTGCGCACCAAGCGCGCCTTCGAGCGCGCGGGCCGCCGGATCAGCTGGCAGGCCAATGTCGCCGCCCATTCCGAGGAACTCACGCTGCGCAAGACCGCCGGTCCCGACGAACGTGGGAGCCGGAAAATCCGGCCCGGCGGTGCCTTCGAGTATTCGGATGTTTTCCTGAATCGCCGCCTCGGTGTCGTCCTCAGCATCAGCGAATCGAACCTCTACCAAGAGGCCAACATCGTCACGCTGACCTATGATCGCGCCGCGACCGCCGCCGACCGCCGACCCGAGGTGATCACGCAGTTTCAATTCAACCAGGCCGTGCGTTTCAACGAGCGGTTTGCGACGACGCTCAGCGCCGACTTCAAGGCGACCGAGCGCCTCGTGTTATCGCTCGGCGTCCTCTACAACTGGTCGAATCTCTGGAACCCGCAGCGTTCCGTGCTGCTCAACGCCGGGGCGCGCAACACCGTGGTCGGCGCCGACCCGCTCGTCAGCTTCTCCACCAATTCGACCGCCGCCTTTGCCGCCGGCCGGCCGACCAACGTCGCCAAGCTCGGCCAGACCACCACGTTGTTACCCAAATTCGAATACAAATGGGGCAACGTGACCGTCGAGGGGAAGTTTGCGCTGTCGAAGTCCTACGCCTGGTACGATCCGATGGGTGAGCAACTTTCCGCCCAGAGCCTGAACGGCCCGTCCACGATTGGCGTTACCTTCCGCGCTGAGCGTCCGGCGGCGAATGCCTTCGACTGGAAAATCACGCAGGTGGCGGGTCCGGACATTTCCAACGGCTACACCAATATCGCCGCTGCCATCATCAACGATTTCCGCTCCTCGCGCCGGAATTCCTACGGCGGCGAGGTGGCGCTGACACTAAAGACGAATCTGCCGGTGCCGGTGATCTGGAAGGCGGGCGTGAAATCGACTTATGACCTCTACACCTTCGGTACGTTGGTCTCCGGCAGCCTCTATAACTTCACCCCCAACGGCACCAACCCCGGCTGGAACAGCTTCAAGTCGTCCTATGCGCACGAGGTGGGCCTGACGAACACGAGCATCACCTCGATCTCCGGCGGCGGCATCTTCATGCCCGACCTGCTCGCGATCGGGCGCCGCTTTCGCGAGCAGCCGGGTGACTTCACCTACAGTTTCACGCCGGCGAATTTCACCACCGTCTACATCACGAGTCCGCGCCGCTACGAGGAGACGGTCGACGCCTCCTACGCGATGGCCACGGCGCACGTGGGCCGGGCGACGGTGCGCGTGGGCCTGCGCTGGGAGCGGACCGAGGGTGATGCGACGGAGCTAAACCAGCGCACCGCGGCCGAGGTCCGAGCCGCAGGTTTTACGCTCGGGGCCAATGGCCGGGCGACGACGATTCCGGGGCTGGAGTACCAGTATTTCTCGAAACCGCGCGCCCACCGGATCGGTTCCTACGATAATTTTTTTCCGAGCGCCTCGCTCAAGTACCCGTTGGGAAAAAATCTCGATCTCCAATTGGGCTACAGCAGCACGATCCGGCGCCCCGCCTTCAAGGACGTGGCCGGTTTTTTTGACGTCAACGACCAGACGCGCGTCGTCGCCACGCCCAACGCCAACCTTCAGCCGGAAACCTCCGACAACCTCGCGGCCCGGGTGGCATATTATTTCGAGCCCGTCGGCATCGTCGCGGTGAACGCCTACCAGAACAACGTGAAGAACCTCATGGTCACCGACTCGCTCACCGCCGCGCAGTTTGGCTACACCGGCCCGGAAGACCTCACGGGCTACACGTTCAACACCACGACCAACAGCCCGGGCACGACGAAAATCCGCGGCCTCGAGCTGGAGTATTTCCAGAGCCTTTCGTTTCTGCCGGGCGCGTTGAAGGGACTCGGCTTGCGCGCGAGCTACACCCGCAATTATGCGGAGACGGTTGTTCCCGGGCTGACGCCCCACAAGGTGAGCCTCGGCCTGAATTATGCGTTCCGCCGCTTCAACGCCACGGTGAACGGGCTCTGGGACGACGATGTTCCAGGCAACGTCGCCCGCACGTCCTACCGCCGCCATCGGGCGACGGTCGACGCGAGCGCCGGCGTCAGGCTCACCCACCGCACAAGCTTGTTTCTCAGCGCGCGCAATCTCACAAATACCCGGGTCATCACGATGGACCGGTTCGCGCCTTCGCCCGCGGTCTGGCGTGCCTATGAATTGTACGGGACGACGTGGACCATGGGCGTCAAGGGTGCGTTTTGAGTGCGTCCGCCACGCGATACCACATTCACGGTCTTGCCGTCGCGGCCGTCGCCCCAACATGATGGCACACTGGTCGAACCCCTCTGATGAACGCCCTCTGTAAATTCATTTGCGTGGCGATGATCCTTTGGGTCCCGGCTTTTTCGCAGGAGCGGCCGGCGGCGCCTCCGGAGAAAATCGAATTCAACCGGGATGTCCGGCCGATTCTGTCGAACAACTGTTTTCACTGCCACGGGCCCGACAGCTCGCATCGCAAGGGCAAGCTCCGGCTCGATGTGCGGGAACACGCGCTCGCGCGCGAGGCGTTTGTGCCGGGGGATGCCGCGGGAAGCGAACTGGTCGCGCGGATCAACGCGAAGGACGAGGACGAGGTGATGCCGCCGCCGGACTCCCACAAGAAGCTCTCTGAGCGCGATCGAGCGGTGCTCGAAAAGTGGATCGCGCAGGGTGCGGCCTATCAGCGGCACTGGGCCTACGAGAAGCCGGTCAAGGCGACCATTCCCGCGGATGCCAACGGAGTGGACGTGCTCGTCGCACGCCGACTCGCCGCGCTTGGGATGACTGCGGCGCCCGAGGCCGATCGGCGGACGCTGATCCGCCGCGTATATTCGGATTTGGTCGGACTGCCGCCGACCCCTGAAGAGGTCGCGGCATTTGTCGCGGATCAGGCGACAGACGCATACGCCAAAGTCATCGATCGACTGCTGGCCAACCCGCATTATGGGGAGCGGATGGCGATTGGCTGGCTCGATGTCGTGCGGTTTGCCGACACCATCGGCTACCACAGCGACAACCCGCGCAACATCTGGCCGTACCGAGACTGGGTGATTCGGAGCTTCAATGCCAACAAGCGCTTCGATCGTTTCACCCTCGAGCAGATCGCCGGAGATCTGTTGCCAGACGCGAGCGTCGAGACGCGGCTCGGCTCGGCGTTCAACCGGCTGCTCCTCTCGACCGAGGAAGGTGGAGCACAGCCGAAGGACTACGAGGCGAGAATGCTCGCCGACCGCGTGCGGGCGATCGGCACGACATGGCTTGGGCAGACCACGGGCTGCGCGCAGTGTCATGACCACAAATTCGACCCGTTCACCACGCGTGATTTTTATGCGCTCGGGGCGTTCTTCGCCGACGTGAAGGAGGCGTCCATTGGCAAGCGCGAGGACGGAATGCTGATCGCGACGGCGGAGGAAAGCGCGACCATGACGCGGATGGCCGCCTCCGCAACGGCGGCGCGGAAGCGGGTCGAGGCGCTCGCGGATGAAATCGACGCGGCGCAGGCTGCCTGGGAGGCGACGATGTTTTCACTGGAGGCGCGTAAGGGGCTTCCGCGCGGGGTAGCGGGTGCGCTCGCGAAACGCCCGGACGCGCGCGGGGCCAAGGACAAGCAGACCATCCGCACCCATTTCCGGACCAACGTCACCACCGTTGGCCGGGCCGAAATCGATGCACTTGCGGCCGCGGAGTCGGAGCGGACGTCCTACGCCGCCGGGTTGGCGCATTGCCTGGTTACCGAAGCTGCGCCGGCGAAGCGAATCGTCCGCATCCTTCCGCGCGGCAACTGGATGGATGGGAGCGGCGAAGTGGTGAAACCCGCGCTGCCGTCCTACTTGCCGCAGCCGGATTTCGAGGGAAGAGAACTTAACCGGCTCGATCTCGCGCGCTGGCTCGTGTCGTCCGAAAATCCGCTGACGGCGCGCACGATCGTGAACCGTTTGTGGAAACAATTTTTTGGCATCGGTCTCAGCCGGGTCCTCAGTGACCTCGGTGCCCAGGGCGAGCCACCGCTCAACGGGCCGCTGCTCGACTGGCTGGCATGCGAATTCATGGAACGTGGCTGGGATGTGAAGCACCTGGCGCGCCTCATCGTGACGAGCGCGACCTACCGGCGGACCTCGGAGGCCACGCCGGCACAGCTGGCGGCGGACCCGGAGAATCGCGAACATGCGCGGCAAGGGCGCTTTCGAGTCGAGGCCGAACTCGTGCGCGACCAGGCGCTCGCGGTGGCTGGCCTGCTTTCGCAGCGCGTCGGCGGTCCCAGTGTGAAGCCCTACCAACCGGCGCGCTACTGGGAGAATTTGAACTTCCCCACTCGCGATTACGTGACCGATCCAGGTGAGGCGCAGTATCGACGCGGGTTGTACGTGTGGTGGCAGCGCACCTTTCTGCATCCGAGCCTGCTGGCGTTCGACGCCCCGAGCCGCGAGGAATGCACGGCGGAGCGCGGCCGCTCCAACCTGCCCCAGCATGCGCTGGTCCTGCTCAACGACCCGACGTACGTCGAGGCGGCGCGGGTGTTCGCGGCGCGAATCGTGAACGACGGCGGCAACACGACAGCCGAACGACTCTCGTTTGCCTGGCAACAGTCACTGCAACGCCTCCCCCGCGAGGAGGAGGTGCGCACGATGACCGTGCTCCTCGACGAGCACCGGCGCGTTTATCGCGCTGATCCCGAGGCCGCCGCCGCCCTGCTCGCGACGGGTGCGGCGCCATTGTCGGCGGGCGCTGATCGAGCGGAAACCGCCGCCTGGACGCACCTCGCGCGGGTGCTCCTGAATCTGCACGAGTTTGTCACGCGTTCCTGATCATGAATTTTTCCCCGTTTTCCTCCCAGTCCCGGCGAGCGTTTCTGGGCAATCTCTCCCAGGGCGTCGGCGCCGCGGCGCTCGCCTCGCTGCTCGGCCGGACGCCACTCCAGGCGGCGGCGCGCGGGGTGATTCATCCGTTGCCCCTGCCGCAGAAGGCGAAACGCGTGATCTGGCTTACGATGGCCGGCGGGCCGTCACAATTTGAAACGTTCGATCCCAAGCCGAAGCTCGCGGCGATGCACGGCGAGGCGATGCCGGAGAGTTTCACCAAGGGGCAGCAGCTGGCCCAGTTGCAGGGGCAGCAGCTGTTTTGCCATGCACCGCAATTTCCCTTCGAGAAATTCGGACGGAACCAGACCGAGATTTGCTCCCTGTTTCCGCACATCGGATCGGTCATCGACGACATCTGCCTGATTCGGTCGATGACTACGGATGCGATCAACCACGACCCGGCGCACATGTTCATGAACACCGGTGCACAGATCGCCGGGCGGCCCAGCATGGGGGCGTGGGTGAATTATGGGCTCGGCAGCGAAGCGGAGAATTTGCCGGGATTTGTCGTGATGGTCTCGACTGGTCCGGGGCGGACGCCGCAACCGATTGCCGCGCGGCAATGGAGCAGCGCGTTTTTGCCGGGGCGCTTTCAGGGCGTGCAACTCCAGGGGCGCGGCGACGCGGTGCATTATCTCACCAATCCGGGACGGGTAACGCGCGGGCAGCAGGCGGCGGACATGCAGGCGATCAACACCCTCAACCGGCAGCACGATGCGTTCGTGCACGATCCGGAGATCGCCGTGCGCATCGCCCAGTATGAGCTGGCGTTTCAGATGCAGGCGAGCGTGCCCGAGCTGGCGGACCTGAGGAGCGAGGATCAGCGCACGCTGGAACTCTATGGCTGCACGCCCGGCGACGGATCGTTCGCGGCGAATTGCCTCCTCGCGCGGCGTCTCGCCGAGCGTGGCGTGCGGTTCATCCAGCTGTATCACCGCGACTGGGACCATCACAGCCTGCTCCGCGAGGAGCTGCCGTTGCGCGCCCGCGAGACGGACCGGGCCTCGGCGGCGCTCATCCGCGATTTGAAACAGCGCGGGATGCTCGACGACACGCTCGTGGTCTGGGCGGGCGAATTTGGCCGGACCCCGATGTCGCAGTCGAACAAGGGCACCGCGGGTCGCGATCACCACAACAAGTCGATGTCGATCTGGTTGGCGGGCGGCGGCGTCCAGGGCGGGGTCGTCCATGGTGCGACCGACGATCTGGGCTACGCGGCGACGGAAAAAATCTGCACCGTGCACGATCTGCACGCCACGATGCTCCACCAACTCGGCATCCGGCACGACGCGTTCAGCGTGAAATTCCAGGGCTTGGACGCGAGGCTGACCGGCGTCGAGGGCGCCCGCGTGATCCGCGACATCCTTGCGTGATCGACGCGAGCGTCAGTGCGTCATCAGGTAAAAGATGATGTTGATGCCGAGTGGATAGGCGCGGGCTTCGGAGAAAATCTTGAAATAGTCGGAGCGCTCGCCCTCGCGCTCCCAGCCGTCGCTGATGTCGGAGTTGTGGATCGCGATCACGCTGATGCGCTGCTGTTCGTCGAGCAGGGCCTGCAGGTGCATCGTCTCGAAGCCTTCGCCGCGGTTGCCCCGCGTCGGGTTGTCGTTCGGATCGCTCGGATCGTAGTCGGTGTTCCACCGCTGCATCGAGGGCACGCGCAGGCTGCTCATCGGCCCGCGGAGGTCGAAGACGCAGTGGAAGATCGGATGTTCCATCGTCAGCTCCGTCCAGGCCCGGCCAGGCAGCACCGCGCTCATTTCCTTTTGCAGGTTCTTCCAGGCGAGCGCGCCCCAGAAATCGTTTACCAGCAGAACCCCGCCCGCGAGGAAGTATTGGCGCAGGGCGGTGACCTCCGCCGGGCGCAGCGCCAGGCGCTCGACATGCTCCATGTAGATGAACGGATGATCGCCGAGTTCCCCTCCCGTGAGCTTCAGCACACGCGCATCCGGATCGGCTTTCATCGACGTGAGCTGCTGCAGGCGGTGGGAAAAATTCAGGTCGGCGTCCGGGTAGTCGATGACCCAGCCCAGCCGGCCGAAGCCGCCATAGCCACCGCGGCCACCGCCGCCGAAGCCGCTGGGCCCTCCGCCGCCACCGAAGCTGCCGCCAAATCCGAAGCGCTCGGTCGGTCGCGCAGGATCCGACCAGAAGATCATCCGGGCGAAAACAAAGACGTCCTTCTCGAATCCCTTGGGGTTGGTCCACTCGGGCAGTGTGACGCTGTGGCCGATCGTTTCTCGTGCCGTCCGCACGGTCTCCTCATCCACGTAACCTCCGCCTTCGAGGCGCACAAGCGAACCGCCCTGCTCCGAGGTTGGCTGGGCGACGCACAGGCCGCCAGTGGCGACGGCGGCGAGTAAGCCCGCGAAAATTCCGGCCCGGGGTATCATCTTCGGGGGTGACGATGCGGTCTTGGGTGCGCGCAGCGAGCGCGGAATTCGCCCTGAGTTGTTGTTGGCCCGGTCGCCGCTGAGGATCTCGTTACCCAACAATTTTTGCGTTCGCCATGGAAGGCGACGGCGTTTCTCTCTCTCGTTACTTCTTGCCTGCGCTCTTCCCCCCGCGCCGATGTGACCGTTGTGGTCCCTCGTACCGCGAAAATTCCGTAGTCTATTTTTCCCCCTCTTCCCCATGACCCATCACCCGCGTTTCGTTTTCCTCTCGCGCCTCGCCGCGCCCGTTGGGTTCGCGCTGTCGCTGGCGGCGGCTCCCTTTGCCGCTGAAGCGCCGCGCCCGGCCTCCACCGACGCGGTGCAGCTCTCGCCCTTTGTCGTCTCGACCGAGGGCGACGAGGGCTACCGCGCCGCCAACACGCTCTCCGGCACGCGCATGAACGCGTCGCTCTTTCAGACGCCCGCCGCGATCTCCGTGCTCACGCGCGAGTTTCTCGACGACATCGGCGCGGAAAACGTCGCCGACATGCTCAAGTATTCCATGAGCTCCGACAACGACCGCACCGACTCCGGCAACCTCGCGCAGGCGTGGGACGTGCGCGCCACCATCCGCGGTTTCACCGAGTCGGTCATCACGCGCGACTATCTGCCCAACATGGTCCAGGGCCGCGGCATCCTCGCCAACGACCGTTTCAACGTCGATCGGGCCGACGTCAGTCGCGGTCCCAACTCCATCCTTTACGGCGCCAGCCGGCCGGGCGGTGCGTTCAACCTCAACTCCAAGCGCGCCGTGCTCAACGGCCAGCAGAAAACCGCGCAGTTTACCGTCGGCCGTTTTGCGAAGAAACGCAGCGAGGCCGACTTCGCGTTTCCGCTCATCAAGGACAAACTCGCCCTCCGCACCAACGCCATGTGGGAGGACCGCGGCGGCTGGTTCGAGCTCGAGAAGCTCAAGGCCAAGGGCGTCGCGTTTGCGACGACGTGGCAGCCGTTCAAGGCCACGCAGGTGCGCGCCGGCGTGGAGCGCATGGTGCGGGAGCAGGTGACGCCGGGCAATTTTCCGCACTCTGACTTCGGCTATTCGCGCTGGGTGTTGAACGGTGCGCCGCGCGCTCCCGACCCGCTCCAGCCTGCGACCAATCCCGCCCCTTC
>CANJIU010000157.1 GCA_947474365.1 Opitutia bacterium
CGCCGGTTTCGCTCCGATCAATTTACGAACCATCGTCATGTTTTCGGGTTGGGCCAGCCGTTGCTTGATGGGAATTGTAAGCTTCATCCCTGTTGGCTTAGCCGAGCTCGCACCGAAAGTCCCGTCATTTCTTGTGGGCCATGCGCAGCCCTAGCCGCATTCGCGGCGATGCGCGGTTCCGGGCTTGGCGTCCGGTATGTCGACATCGCGTGGCCACCGGCGTGGCGCCATTTCAACACGATCCGCGGTCGGCATTACCTCGCCACAGGGCGCGCCGCGCTTGCCAACAACCATATCGGCGAGGCCAACGTGGCACTCAACCTCGCCTACGAATTCGATCCATCCAATTACGAAGCGGGCCTCACACTCGCGCAGATCTGGCAGTCGGGCCAGGCGGCACGTTCGGATCAAATCTATGTCCGACTTC
Source organism: Opitutia bacterium (assembly GCA_947474365.1). Classification (GTDB taxonomy): domain Bacteria; phylum Verrucomicrobiota; class Verrucomicrobiia; order Opitutales; family Opitutaceae; genus ER46. The sequence continues at coordinate 428 of CANJIU010000157.1, forward strand.
TCCGGGATCATCCGACGGAAGCTTCCCAGACGGCACGGGCCTGGGCGCAGGCGCTGTTGTGGCGCGGGGATTTCGGGTCACTGGCTGCGCTGGCTGGAGCGCGCCTTGTCAACGAACCGCCTCCCGGCGCCGCCTGGCTGCATGCGCTGATTTTCTCGGCCCGGCGCCTGCACGACCCCGGATTACTCGCCGCCGCGCTGGCGGCGCCCAACCTTCCCGCCGAGACCCGCTCGATCCTGCGGCTTGAGGCGGCAGCGCTGGGCGGCGACGCGGCCGGAACGGCACGCATCCTGACCACCCCCCTTTCTGACACGGCGAGCGCCTATGCCCGCTATTATCAGGTGAATTTTCTCACCGAAGCCGGCCAGGCAGCGCGCGCCCTCGAACTCCTTACGGGCTACGGCGACAAACTGCCGCCCGACGAACGGATCATTCTCTCCTGCGCCGCTCAAGCGCGGCTCGGCAACCAGGCCGTGGTGCGAAGCGAGGCCGAGGCTCTGCTGCGCGCGAACCCCAAACCACGCATGTACGAAATCCTCGCCGCACATCTCATCCGTTATCCGGACGCCGAGCTGTTGCGGCTGACCTGCGGCCAGATCGCGACGATGCCGTGGGCCTACCAACCCGAAGGCTCCGCCGCCAACGCCGCCCTCCTGTGTGCGGCCGGCATCAATCGCGTCCCGGCCCTGCTCGACGCGAACCGCACCCGCCTGCGCCGCACCCTGGGCACCAAAGCCGCGGCACTCAACCGGGCGGACAACGTCTTCAACTCCGACGCGGACACCCGCCAGCTGGGAAACTTTCTGCCCGCGCTCCCGATGCTGCCGCTGGAAGTCGTCTACTCCCTCTTCTCGGTGGATCCCGCCGCGCCGCGCCAACGCCGCCAACCATAGCAACCCAGCGCCACCCCCAGCAGCCAGGCGCCGTAGGTCGCGGGCTCCGGCACCGGAGTGATCTGCCCGCCGATCGTCTGCCACTTCGTATCCGCCGTCGTAAAGCCAGTAAACTCGATCCGCCCGAGATTGGTCGCACCGGGGCTGTTGACCGCGCTGAAAAAGTCCACGAGGTCCACCCAGTTCACGACCGTCAGCTTAACGCCGGACGCGATACTGATGCTGGTGAGCGCGAGCGTGGACGTGCCGCTGAAATCGAGAATCGAATCACCGGTAACCTGGAGCGTACCGATCGTGTGGCTCAACCCACCGAGGTCGAGCGTACCGCTGGCGAGCGTAACGGTCCCAGTGGAATTCATCGCCGCACCCAACACGAGCGTGCCCAGCCCCGTCTTGGTGAAACCCGTCGATCCACCCATCGCAATGGCGAGCGTGATATCACCGTCCCCATCGAACGTGAGAGCATGCGCCCCGGTGCTGAGGCTGGGGCCGTTGAGTGTCAGCATGCCGTCCGTGCTGCCGATTGTCGTCGCTGACGTCAGCACGAGTGCACCACCGAAGGAATTGTTGCCGGAAACATTGAGCAGCGCGCCACCGCCCGTGGGGCCGGTGCCGGCGAGCATGGTCGATTCCGCGCCGATGGTGATGCCGCCGATCAGTTCGAGCGCCGCACCATTCGCAATCGTCGTGCCGATGCCGGTGGTGCCAAGCGCCGTGCTGTTCGCCGCGCGCAACGCGCCGGTGGAAATCGTCGTCGCGCCGCTGTAGGAATTCGCCCCCGAGAGCGTGAGCGTGCCGGTTCCGGTCTTGGCGATCCCACCCGCACCGTCGACGACGCCACTCACGGTCGTGTCTCCCGTGCTCGCAAACGTCAGCGTGTTGCCCGCGGTCGAAATGGCCCCGGACAACGTGAGCGTGCCCGCATCGGTTGCAATGGTTGCAGCGGCCCCCAGGGCGATCGCGCCGGTAAGTGAATTGGTGCCGGAGACGCTGCGGAGCGCACCGCCGCTGCTGACGCCGGTGCCGGAAAGCGTGAGCGCCTCTGCGCCGAGGGCGATCGAGCCGCTGAGTTCGAGCGCGGCACCGCTCGCCACTGTCGTACCGCCAGCCGTCGTGCCCAAGGCAGTGGCATTCGAAATCGCCACGACACCCGAGTTGATCGTCGTCGTACCGTCGTAGCTGTTGGCACCGGAGAGCGTCAGCGTGCCCGTCCCGTTCTTCGTCACCGAACCCGCGCCGCCAATCACACCACTGGCCGTCGTGTCACCCGCGCTGGAAAACGTCAGCGCGTTCCCCGCAGTGTCGATCGCACCCGTGAGCGAAAGCGTGCCCGCCGCGGTGGCGACCGTGGCGTTCGCGCCGAGCGTGACGGCGCCGCCGACGACGTTGTCGCCCGCCACGCTGCGCAGCGCACCGCCGCCGCTTACGCCCCCGCCCGAAAGCGTGAGCGCCGCCGTGCCGATATTGACGGAGTTGTTGAGTTCAAGGGCGGCGCCACTGGCAACCGTGACGCCACCGGCGGCGGTGCCGAGGGCGGCGTTGTTCTCCACGCGCAACGCGCCGCCATTGACGGTCGTGGCGCCGGTGTAGGTGTTGGCGGTCGTCAGCGTGAGCGTACCGGTGCCCGCCTTCGTCAGCCCACCGCTGCCGCCGACGACACCCGCGAAGGTCGTGCTCGAGTTATCGCTTCCACTCGTGAGCGTCGCGCTCCCGAGCGTGACGGTGCCGGCGCCCGCGAGCGAACCGACGGACTGGTCGAAATTGTTGAGATCGAGCGTCGCACCCGAGGAAACGGTGACGGCGGAAGTCGTCGCAATGACATTGGCCGCGCCCGCGCGCAGCGTCCCGGTGCTGACCGTCGTCGCGCCGGTGTAGGTGTTGGTCCCGGACAGGGCGAGGGTGCCGGCGCCGGCCTTGGTGAGACCGCCGCTGCCACTGATGATGGCGCTGATGTCCAGATCGACGGCCGCCGCACTGTTGCCGACGGTGAATGTCCTGGTCGTGCTGCCGAGCGCGACCTTGCCGGCAATGGTCGCCGACGTGCTGCCAGTACCGTTGTGCGTGACGTCGGTCGTGAGGGTGAGCGTGCCGGTGCCGGTCGTGATGGACGACCCGCCGGCCACGGTGAGCGCTCCGACGGTCTCGTCGAAATTGTTGAGATCAAGGACGGCGCCGGAGTTCAGCGTGATCGCCGCCGTATCGGAAATCTGGTTGCTCGCGAGCAGCTTCACCGTGTCGGTGCCGGAGCCGTCGCCGACGACGAGGTTGCCGGCCAGAGCGTTGCCCGAGGACTTGCCGAGTTGCAGCATGCCGGCGTTGACCGTCGTAGTGCCGGTGAAAGTGTTGGCCGACGAGCCCGAGAGCGTGAGCGTGCCGGTGCCGGCCTTGATGAGGTTGCGGGATCCGCCGCTTTCACCGATGGCCCCGCTGAAGGTCGTGTCGGCATTAATCGTAAGCGTGCGGTTGCCGGTCAGGGTGGTGACGCCGGAGAACGTGAACGCGTTGGCCCCGGCCAGCGTGACGTTGCCGCCGAGGGTGACGGCATTGGTCAGCGTACGATCACCGCCGGAAGTCTGCAGGATGCCGCCGTTAAGCGCGAGCGTGCCGGTGCCGAGCGCGGAATCGTTTCCGACCGAGAGCGTGCCGGCATCGAGCTGGGTGCCGCCGGAAAACGTGTTGGCGGCGTTCAGCACCAGTTCGCCGGAGCCCGCCTTGACGATTTTTACCGCGCCGTCGTCGCCGTTGCCATAGGTGCCATCGGCGCCGGCGTTGTTCACGATCGGCGCGTCGATCGTCAACTTGCCGGTCGACTGCACCGTGATGGAGAGCGAACCAGCGGAAGTGTTGCCCGCGGTGAGGCGGCCCAGCCCGGAGATCGTCGTATCGGTCGCGGTCGTCTTCAGCAGGCCGCCAGAGGTGAGGTTGAGGGCGCGGGAGGCGTCGGTGTTAAAGTCAACGGTGACGATATCCGTCAGGAGCAGCGACTGATCCTTTGTCGTGCCGGCATTGGTCAACGTAAAGGCAGTGCTCGGCGACGTATCGGCGAGGATGACGTTCTTGGTGATGTCGTTGACGTTGATCCCGTCGCTGCCGGTGTAATAGCCGGTAAGGGCGCGGATACCGAAGGCGTCGTATTCCGCAAAATCGCTGCCGACCACGGCCCAGCCGCCGACAAAGCCGGTCGTGAGCCCGCTGATGTAGATCTGCGGACCGGTCGCTCCGCTGCCCAGGATTCCGGTGATGGCGGAAAAATTGACAGTGGCGGCATCGTCGATCGTGCCGAGGCTGCTGAAGGTCAGCACGCCGGCACCGCTGCCGGTTTGGTTGACGGTGATCGACGATACGCCAGCGCCGGCGTTCAGCGCACCCAGCGTCTCCGTGGAGCCGCCGGTCGCCGTGATGAACGTGAGCGAGCCGCCATTGAGCGTGACCGCGGCGGAGTTGCCCAGCCGGTTGGCGTTGTTGCCGGCGCTGTTATCGAGGGTGAGTGCGCCGTTGTCGGCAATCGTCACGCTGCTCGCACTGGCCAGCGCACCAGAAGGGCCGGTGAGCGCGACCGTGCCAGCGTTAACCGTGAGGGCGCCAGAGAGCGTGTTGGCCCCGGACAACGTGAGATTGCCGGTGCCCTGCTTCGTGAACGCACCAGCTCCGGTCAGCGTACCCGAGAACGTCGTGTCGGTCGCAGCGCCCGCGGTCAGTGCGCCGCCCGCGGTCGCAACGGTGCCGGCGCCCGCCAGCGCTCCCACCGTCTGCGCAAATCCGGCCTGGTTGAACGTGCCACCGCTCGACACCGTGAGATCCGTGGTGGCACCGAGCCGGTCGGCGGCGCCGAGCGTGAGCGTGCCGGCGGAGACGGTGGTCGCACCCGTGTAGGTGTTGGCACCGGACAACGTGAGCGTGCCCGTGCCCGTCTTGGTGAGACCGCCTCCGCCGCTCGCGATGCCCGAAAACGACGTCGTCGTATTGTCGCCGCCCGCAGTGAGGATCGCGCTCCCGAGCGTGACATTGCCGGCGCCCGCGAGCGAACCAATCGTCTGGTTAAAGCCATTGAGATCGACGGTCGCGCCCGTGGAGATCGTGACCGCGCTCGTCGACGAGAGCGAACTCGCAGCGCCCGTTTGCAGCGTGCCGGTGCTGACTGTCGTCAGGCCCGAATACGTGTTCGCGCCGGAAAACACGAGCGTGCCGGCGCCGCCCTTGGTGACACCGCCGGTGCCGCTCACCGCCGCCGACACCGTGAGATCGGCCGCAGCGCTGGTGGAGTCGCCGATTGTAAACGTGCGGGTGATGGCACCGAGCGCGAGATTGCCGGAAATAGTCGAGCCAAGCGGATTGCCGGTGGCGTTGTAGGTAACCGTGCCGCCGAGTGTGAGCATGCCGGCTCCGGTCGCGACATTGCTCGTGGACGTCGTGGTTCCGCCCGTGCCGCCAAGCGTCAGCGTCGTGATAGTCGCGTTGTTGCCGTTGAGGTCGAGCGTGGCGGTCGCGCCGGCGGAGTTGGGGTTGACAGTGACCGCCGTGGCCGCGAGCGAACTGTTCGAACCAATCTTAAGCGTGCCGTTGTTGACGGTGGTGGTGCCGGTGTAGGTGTTGGCACCGGAAAGCAGCCAGGTGCCAGCGTCGGTCTTGAGGATGGAGGTGAGATTGGTGACCGAGTTGTTCACGATCGCGCCGCTGATCGTGTTGTCCGCGGTGTTCGAGCCCCGGAGGGTGAGGGTTTTGCTGCCTGCGCCGCTCGCCGTGAACGCGCTCGTGAACGTGAGCGCGCCGGTGCCGTCGTTCTGCAACGTCGCGCCGCCCGTCGTGCCGGCGAGGTCGATCACGCGGTTCGTAGTCGCGGCACCACCTGTGTAAGCAAGCGTCCCCGCGGCCGTGGTGGCACCGATGGAAATTGTGCCGTTGGCGGTCGTCGTCGGGGCGCCCAGCGCGGAACTGCTCGACAGGTTGGCGATCGAATTGACCGAGACCGTGCCGGCACTGATGACAGTAGGTCCGGTGTACGTGTTGGTGCCGGAGAGCACGAGCGTGCCGGCACCAGCCTTGGTGAGACCGACGCCCGCCGCACCTGAGATGGCTGCGCTCACCGTCAAATCGGCGGCCGTACTAGTGGAGTCCGCGACGGTGAACGACCGCGTCGCTGCCCCGAGATCGACCTTGCCCGAAAGCGTGGAGCCGAGCGGATTGCCCGTGGCGTTGAAGGTGACCGTGCCGCCGAGCGTGAGGGTACCCGTGCCGGTCGAGAGGTTGCTCGCCGAGGTGGTGGTGCCGCCAGTGCCACCAAACGTGAGCGCGAGGATCGACTGGCTGTTGTTGTTGAGATCAAAGAGCGACGTCGCGCCCGCGGAGTTGGCGTTGATGACGATGTTGGTGAGCGAACTGGCGCCAAGGGCGTTGCTCGCGCCGAGCTGCACCGTGCCATTGTTGACCGTAAGAGTGCTGCCCGTGATCCAGCCGGTCGAGGCGGCATTGAGCAAGAGCGTGCCCGTGCCGTTCTTCGTGATGGCACGGGCGGCGGTGGAATTGAGGGAGCCGAGTGTGAGCAGGGTGTTGGCCGTGGTGTTGGCGGTCAGGGTGCCGCCGAGAGTCGTGGCGCCAAAAGTCAGACCAGCGGTGCCGGAGGTGACGTTGGATCCGGCGTTGAGGGTGATCGCCCGTGCGGCGGTGGTGGTGAACGTGCCCAGAGTGTGGGTGACGCCAGCACCAGCGGTGAGGCGATCGCTCTGGAACACCGCGGTGCCGGTGACGGTGGTGTTGCGTCCAAAGTTGAGGCCGGTGTCGTTGGCGAGTGACAACGTCGCGGTGGCGACTGCGAGCGCCCCGGTTCCCAGTGCGGCAACATTGGTCGTGGCGCGCAACGTGCCGGCGGACACCGTCGTGGCGCCGCCGTAGGTGTTGGCGCCCGAAAGCGTAAGGGTGCCAGTGCCGGTCTTGGTAACGGCACCCGCCGTGCTCGTCCCGCCGTTGGCGATTACGCCGGTGACCGTGTGGTTGAACGCTCCGGTAAATGTCAGGATGCGATTGGTGGCGGAGTTGCTGGTGAAAATACTCCCCCCGTAAACCAAACTGCCGCTGGTCGCGGTGAAACTGCGGGCCGCCGTAAGCTGGAGGTTGCTGTTGATCGTCTGCGTGGAACTCGAGTTGTTGACCAGCGTGTTGGTCGCCGAGGTCAGCGTGAGCGTGTTGTTGCTGAGCGTAAACGGACTCGCGCCGGCGTTAAACTGGACCGACGCCATCGAGCGATCCGCGCCGAGATTGACCGCGGTCTGGACGGAACCGGCAAACTGGATGATCGACCCCGTCGGCGGCGCGGCATTCGTACTCCAATTGTTGTTATCGGCCCAGTTTCCGGTCCCCGCCCCGCCATCCCAGATCACCTGCGCGTGCAGCGTTCCCACCAGAAACGCGCCCACGGCAAGGCCCCGGAGCAGGAGAATCCGGCCAACGCGCGAGAGACTGTCAAAAACGAGGCGCACGGGACTACCCATTCCATATCGTCGCGTCGCGTCGATCTCAAGTGGCCATTAACACGTATCACGGCGTATCGCTACCCGCGAGCGGGCGCAATTTCACCCCGTGGGGACAAACCTCCGGTCCCGCAACAAACTGGTCACGGCAGCGCGGACAATAGCGACAGCTCGCGGCGGCATCGCGCGGCGGCGGGCCCAGCAACGTCTCCAGCGCAACACCTTCGGCCGCGAGCAGCGTCACGACCTTCGCCTCCAATGTCCCTCGAAACCACCCCGCGATTTCCTGTGCGAGCGGCGAATCGCCGGCGGCGTCGATCGGCCAACGCAAATCCGCGATCACATTGAAACCCCATCGCGCCCGAACCGCGGCTTCGCCAAACGCCAGAAAGCAAGCCAGCGGATGCTGCGCCGGGAAATACCCCTCGCCCGCCAGCGACCGGAGCCGCAGGGCCTGCGGCGGCAGCATGAGGGCGCTGAAGAGATTGGCACTGCGTTTTTCCAACCGAACGGGCTTCAGCCGGCGCAGGGACCGCCACACGACGATCACCGGAGCGATATGAAAAAACAAAAGACCACCGAATATCCAAGGCAAGGCCGCCGCGATCCGTCCGCTCCACTGGGGCGTAATTCGCGACGCGACATCACCCACGACATAAACACTCAGGACCACGTAGGCGATCAAAGCCACGGCATTGAGCGCCGCCGCAATCCGCGTCCGGCCCGTGAGAACGCGGGCGCGTCGCCGCAGGTGAACCGGCCGGAACCAACGATTCACAAGCAGCCGGATTCGCGCTTCCCGCAGGGGCGGCGCCAATCGGGCCAGCGCCAGAAGTTCGGGCGCCACGACGTGCCCGGTATTGGGTGAAAAGCGCACTCCGTTCACGTAAATCCAGCCGTCTGCGACCCCCACCTCACGAATCTCCTCCCAGCGCCAGACGTGCGCCTTCGCAGGCCCCTCCCCTGGGCGTCCGGCCGCACCGACCGGCCGGTTGCAGATGCCGACCGGAGAAAGAGAAACCGGCACGTCGTCGGTCGTCATCCGCCAACGGCCCGGCCAAAGCCCGGGCAGACTCACGCGCGCATATCCCGCCCGCGAAATCCGACCGGTGGCTCCGATCACAAACGAAAAACCGCGCCGGCGCACCACCCGCACGCCGTCAAGGGCCCAGAGGACCCAGAAGACCGCGAGAACTGACGCCCATTCCGACATCGGCTCCCGTGGCTCAGGCGGCCGGGGGCGGCTCGTCGGGACGCGCGCCGGTGATCTTGTTCCAAAGTTTCTTCAATCCCGCCCCGGCGGCGACGAGCGCAAACACGATCGCCTTCCAGGCCTTGCCGAGAAACACGCCGAGCTTGGCGAACAGGCCCATCTTGGCCGCCATCACCGCCCCGCCGCCGAGCACCAGCGCAGACAGCCCGTAGGCCGCCACTTTGTCGCCCGTCTTGAACTCCGCGTACTTCTGCCCCGCCACGTACTCAAAATTCTCCGAAAGCAGTTTCTCCGCGCTGACCTCGGCGGTCTTGAATCCCTCCGTGCTGCTCGCGAGCGTCACGTTCATCACGCCTCCGCGGCCCAGCAGACGGATGCTCTCGTTGATCCACACTTGCTTGAATCCATCCTGCGACGACGTGAGGTTGATGGCCCATTTCAGGTTGTTCGTCTTGCCGTCATAGTGCGGCGGCGTCGCCCATCCCTTGAGTTTCATCTCATCCCAACCGCGACGTTTGCGGTCGTCGTTGGCCGCGTCCTGATTCTCGGTCATCGACTTCATCAACTTGTCGGCGTCGAGCTTGTCCTTGTCCTCGTCCTTCACGTAACCGGCGTCGTCATAGTCGAAGAAAAGCATGTAGCCGGGCGCGAGGACGACGCCGACTTCGTTGCCGCCGCGGACATTTTGCGTGAGTTCGTAGAAGCGGTCGAGCGACTCCTTCGCCACGATGTGGTAGTCGGCGGGCAGTTTCAGCTCCGCCACCTTACCGAGCGGCACGGTCGCCGGACCAGACTGGAGCTTCACACCGGCGCGTTGCAGCGCCTCTTCCCGGGTTTTCGGCTTGGCCTCGGCCTCCGCCGCCGAGGATTCGGCCGCGGGTTTGTCCGCCGCACGGACCAACGAGGCGACCAGCAAAGTGGAGATGAAGAGGTGGCGGAAGAAGTGCATGGGCCGGCCTATTTCGGACAGACCGTCGCGCCGGTCAAGTGCCGCGGACCACCGCCCGCGCGGCGCGAACCGCCTCAACGCAGTGATTTCAGGTGCGCAAAGAGATCCGCGACCTGCTCCGGGGTCATCGCCTCCAGCAGTCCCTCCGGCATCAGTGAACGCCGGATGTAGGCGGCGGACTTGATATCGTTCCGGGCGATCCGCCGGTCTTCCGCCCCCGGCATCCGCAGCACCACGGCCTCGGGGGTTTGATCGGCAAGGAAGGCGTCGATCACGCTACCATCGTTCATCACGACCCGGAAGGTCTGATACGCGCTCTCCATCGCGGCGCTCGGCGTGAGCACGTTGCGCAGCAAGGCCTCCACGCCGGTGTGCCCCACGCCGTCGAGGGCGGGCGCGATCTGGCCGCCTTTTCCAGCCAATTGATGGCACGCGAGGCAGATTGACGTGAAAAGCTCGCGACCGCGCTCTGGATTTCCACGCACGCCGGCGAGCGCGCGAAAGTGCGCAAATTTCTCCGCCTGCGCCGCCGCCTCCGCCTGGGTCAGGAGCGTGGGCGCGTCCTCCGCCACCTCGATTTTTGCGCCGCCGTGCAGCGGGCCCCAGTTCGCTCCGGCGAAGACCTGCTTCAGACCCGACGGGCGGGCCGCGACGGCATCCGCGGCAAAGCTCCGATCAAAATTCTCGCGAATTTCCTTCGCCGAACGGGCCTCGCTCCACACCCGAAATTCCGCGAGCCACCCGGCCGTGCCGCCCGTCGTCGGCATCGTGCGCCCCACGTCGAGACCGGTGTAAGCACCCGTGTGGGTCACGGTGCCGGTCGCATCGAGTTCGCCGTTGAGGTAAATGCGGAAAACGCCGTTGGCATCGCGTGTCAGCGCATAGTGGGTCCACACGCCGGGAGCCGTTTTCTTTTTGGCGACAACCACATCCTTCGCGCCATTCACCCAGGCGCGGAACTGGCCGGCATAGAAATTCAAATCCAGCTGCTTCGGGGCCCCGAGGATGCCGTCGAGATTGCTGATCGGCGCCTCCAGTTTCACCCAGCACTCGACCGTGAACGGCCCGGTAAGCGTGAGCTGCGTGGCCGCGTAGTCCGCGTCCGCACCACCGAGGCGCAACACCCGTGCCGCGTCGCCGCCGAGTTTCTTCCACCACGCCGCGATCTCCGGGTCGTCGGGCAGGAGCGCGCGCAACCGATCCACCGTGCTTACGCCAAAGTCCTCCGCGCGGAGCGCTCCGCCATGAACCCCCGCCAGCAGAGCGGAGGCGCCGGCCTTGGTGCCCGCAAGCCGCTGAATCAAGCCGCCACGACGCGCGGTGGAAAGCTCGGGCAGGAGCTTCACCAGACGGCCGGCGGCCTCAGGCGAGTTGGAATTCGCGAGCGCCGCCAGGGCCTCGTCGCGCAGGGGAGCCGCCTCCGCGCGACGGGCGATTTCCTCCAACAAGTCCGGCGGCCCGCCGCCGAGTTCACGGAGCGCATGCAGCGCCGCCAGTGTCAGCGGCGGCTTCGGCCGCTGCCAATCGCGTCGCACGATCGCAACAAGTTCGGGTTCGACCGCGGCGAGCTTGAACGCCGCCGCGACCTCGGCGCCGAGGGCCTGATCGGATGTCGTCTCGACCGCCAGCATCGCCTTGGCGGCGACCGACAGGGCGGCCAGCAGAGCCGAGGGATCGAACGACGTTCGCAACTCCAGCAGAGCCCGCAGCACCGCCGGGCGCGACTCCGGCGCCGACAACGCCTGCGCGAGCGCCCCGTGCACCGCCGGATCACCGAAGTGACCCGCGAGGACCCGGACCTCCTCGCTGCCGAGCGGTCGCCGGAGTTCAGGCACGAGCAGTGCGACGCCCCGCGCCGCCGCCGGGCCGCCGAGCGCCAGCGTCGCGAGCATCCGGTTTTCAAGAGGAAGCGCCCGTCCTTCCGGCGAACCGAGCAACGCACGGGTCGCATCCGGATTCGTCTCCATCGCCCATCGAGCGAGATACCGTTCAAACTCGCGATCGTACCGTTCCCACTCGCCGCCGGTCGCGAGCATTTCGCCGCCGAGCCGCGCGGCCAGGAGCATGACGCGCGGACCCGCCCCGCGCACGCGGCGCAGCGCATCACCCGCCGCCGCCCGCACGCGCGGATCCCGATCCGAAATCAGCGGCGTGACGATCGCGAGAAAATCGTCCTCCGGACGCGACTGTTCGCCGGCGATGCGCGCGGCTTCACCCCGGAGATGCGGACTCGCCTCCGCGGCGAGTGAGCGCAACAGCGCTGAGTCCACCGGTTGCAGATTCTCGAGCACCCACAATGCTCCGAGACGCCGGTCAATCGCCACGCCGCGATCGGCGGCGAGTCGGGCAAGTTCCGGCTGCACTGCCATCGCGCGGCGATCAGACAGCTCGAGCCAGGCCAGCCGCGCGACCAGCGCATTTGAAGCACCGAGCTGCGCGACCAGCGCACGGTCGTCGAGCTGGGCGAGATTCGGCGGCGCCACGCGCGCTTGGTCGCGGTGGCGCACGCGCCAGATCCGGCCGCGGCTCTTGTCGCGGTCCGGGTGGTCACGCGGCACCTCGTTGTGGGAAATGATCTTGTTGTACCAGTCGACGAGGTAGAGGCAGCCGTCGGGCCCGAACTGGATCGCGACGGGCCGGAACCAGCGATCGCCGCTCGTGATGAAGTCGGCAATCTTCTCATAACGGTAACGCACGCCCTCGCTGACCGCGCGGACCGTGTTGACCGTGCCGGTGATGGGATTCGCCAGGAAGAAAATCTTGTCGTCGGCACTGAGCGGCGCTCCGATCTTCCGGAAAATCCCGTCACCGTCCTCGGCCAGCACCAGTCCGCTCAAGCCGGTTCCGCCCATCTGCGGCGGATTGAGGGGCGGCGGCAGCAGCGGCTGGTAAGGTCGGAGCCGGTCCTTCGACCCGGTCCGGACGAGGATGCCATTCGCGTACGGAACCACCGGATACCCCTGATCGTTCGCCTCCTGCAAAAACGTCTCGCCCTGGCGGCCGGTCGTGAGGCCCCAGATGTTGTTCGGCCCCGCAGTCACATTCTCAAAGCGTGAGCCGTCAGGCTGGAAGCGGGCCAGCTTGCACTGATTGAAGGGGACTTCCGTCGGCCCGTCCGCGAACGGCCGTCCGTCCGGGCGCCGCACCGTGGAGTAGTTGAACAGCCCCTGCGCGACAAACACCCAGCCGCCAGGCTGTCGCAGAAACTGGTGGGGGAAAAGATGTGAGTCCTGCGTGCCAAAGCCCGTCAGCACGACATCGTGCCGGTCGGCGCGGCCGTCGCCGTTGGTGTCGTGATAAAACCGGATGTCTCCGCCGTACTGCACCAGCGCGCCATCCCGGTACGGCTGCACGCCCAAAGGCATCACCAGTCCGTCGGCGAAGACCCGCGGTTTCGCGGCCGCCCCGACCGACGCGCCGAAGACGTCGTCGAAGACCACCACGCGATCGCGACCGCCGCGGGCAAAGAGCGCGTCGGACGTGCTCTTGTTTTCGTTGCCATCGACGGGATATTCCAACGCGGTCGTGGTCCAGAGGCGCATCTGCGCATCCCAGGCGAGAGCGACGAATTTTCCGAATCCCTCGGATTCGGCGGCCACAAGTTCCATTTCAAAACCCGCGGGCAGCACGAAGGCCCGGCGCTGCTCCTCCGGAGAACGCGGCCCCTCCGAGACGGCGTTGTAGCTGATATCGCGCCCCGTCTTGGTCGGCGCCGGCGCGGCCGCGGATTTCTTCGGCGCGGCCGCGGGGCCCTTCTTTCCCTGACCCGGCTCGATCGGCTTCGGATGACCAACCTGATCCCACGTCGGGCCGGGGGTCTTCGGCAGCACCTCGATTTGCACATCCTTAACCTGGACCAGCGCCATGCCGCCGCCGTGGATCTGAATGGCGATGTGCCCGTCCTGCGCGATGGCCGGCTCCGCCTCAGTGTAGTCGAGCGCCTGCACGCCATTGATCCACGAGCGGATCCGCGGGCCCTCGGTGCGAATCCGGTACTCGTTCCAACCGTCCTTTTTCACGGCGGCGTTGACGGCGGCGGGATCGGCGGACTCGCCCACGACTTTGCGGCGGCGTGACTCGTCGTAGAGCTTGCCCCACCAGCCGTCGCCGGCATCGACCTGATAACCGCTCATCTCGGTATTGTTCGGGACGCGCAGACTGCGGATTTGCACCCCGCTGTTGATCATACCGGTGTTCGGCACGCCGGTGAGCTTCAATTTGAGCCGCAAATCGAAGTTTTGGTACGAACCGGTGGTCGAGAGAAAGAAATTACGCGGTACTTTTTCCGTCAGTGAACCGCCCGTGATGGCGCCGTCCTGAACACGCCACCATTTCAAATCGCCTTCCCAGCCAGCGAGGGATTTTCCGTCAAAGAGGTCGGCCGACCACGCGCGCGAAAAGAACAGAACAAACGCAACCACAACACATGAGGCATGATTTTTCATAAGGGGTGAGGCGACGACAATGACGGCTGTTCTCCGGAGGTAAAGGTCGAGAAACGGGTTGTTCCAATCTCCGCGCCGACCGACGAATTGCCGACATTTCTATTGAGCAGCGTCGCGTCATCAGCAACCGTCTCCCTGGAGCAATCGCGGGAGGGCAATCGGGCCATCCGTTAGTTGATTCTCCGTTAGTAAGTATAAATACACGAAAACTTGTTCTTGCCACCCGTGGCCCAGACTTAACTTAAAAGCTCATTCATTTTGTCGGTAGATCATATTCCGCCCCGATCTTTTTCATGTCTCAGATTCCACCCACAACCCTTTGGACACCCGCTTTGCAGCAGGGCTGGGTTGGCCATGCTCGGTCGGATCGCATGTCCCATTCCCGCGGCGTGCGGGGCTTCAATCTCATCCAAGTGATGCTGAGCATGGCGATCGGCAGCATCGTGATCGCGGCCGCAGTTCCAAAGGTAAAGCAGGCCGAGGCGCACTCCCGCGCCACGATTATCGTGAGCGACCTCCGCACGTTCGTCACGCAGTTCGAGGCCTATGCACAGGAGACCGGCGGGTGGCCGGCCGAAACGGAGGCCGGGGAACTTCCCCCGGAGATGGCGGGCCGCCTCGGGCAAACGGGCTGGCAGCGCCCCACCCCGATTGGCGGACAATACAACTGGGACAACAACCAGAGGCACGCCGGCGACGTATTCCGCGCCGCGATTTCGATCAGCAGCACCGCACTCTCGCCGTTGCCGGTGAACGAGGAAACCCTCCTCGACATCGATAAATTGATCGACGACGGCAATCTCAAGACGGGCAACTTCCGGATTGGCGTGAACAACGACCCGGTCTTCATCATTCAACAATGAGCACGACCCAGGCGGCGCTCTACGATCTGACGCTGACACAGCTTTCGCCCGATGCCAAAAGTGTTGGAATCGAGCACGGCACCTTTGATCGCCACGGAGTTTCTTCCAAGGACCTGCGCACGCTCCTCCTCGCGGCCGCTGCAGTTGCCCCCAAAGCAACATATCCCCTCTCCCCGGAGATTCGCATCACCGCGCCCACCGGGCGATACGTCGTGCAACTCAAGGAGGGGCGACTCCAATTTGTCAGCTGGGCATCGGCGAAGTCCCGGGGAGGGAATCCCACCGTCGATCAAATTCTCGGAATCGTGAGCGGTGAGATGACGGAGGGTGATGCGGCATTTGAGGCACCCTCCGAGTCCGCGACAGGCGACAGCACCTCGTCGGGCTTCGGCCGGTACTCGTTCATCGCGCTGATGGTGATCGTGATTGTCGGCGTAAACGGCTTCACCTTTTGGAACGCCAAACGCCCGCCGGGAAATTTTCTGCCCAGCTATACGCTCCTGCAGAAGGAGCCCGGCGACCGGGTGCTTGCGACAGTTTCGGGCGACTACGAGACCGGTCGGGAACCCGGGGATCGCCGCCTGCAAATCGGACGTGACGGCAATGTGGTTTGGATCAAATTCGGTGCCAACCGCTCGATCAAGCAGCAGAACAATTTCACCGTCAAAGCGACGGACATCGCGGGGAAAGCCGGATTACTGACGAGCACCAACGGCATGATCAATATCAAGGATCCATCGACGTTGGTGTATTTCGGCGACACCTACGTGCGGACGGTGAAGTAGGAAGAACGCCGCATGGACTGCCGGGGACCATGGTGAGCGCCATGAGATTGCCAGGCCTCCCATCTCGGCACCGCAGGGCGCGATCGGCTTGGAATTGTACCGGACGGCCCAACTTCGCGAGTTGTGTCGCACCCGGTTGGCACTACCCTCCCCGGCATCCGATAAATGAAGTCCGTCCGAACTAGGTTATTGCTCGCCATCCTTGCCGCCACGCCCGCGGCGCACCGTGCCAGTGCCGCGGAGAAAGCCCTCCCGTCCGCGCGGGTTCCAAGCGCGAGTGATGCCAAGCAGGAGCCCGCGCCAAGAAACGCCTCGTCCGAACTCGCCAGCCTGCGCTCCAAAGCGGAGCGCGGAAATGCCGTCGCCCAGTACAATCTGGGTCTTGCCTACCTCCAAGGACGTCAGGTTCCGGCCGATCCAGCGGAAGCGTTCATGTGGCTCAGCCTTGCAGCGGAGGGCGGGAGCACGGGCAAGGCACTCGAATCACTACTAAACAAGATGACCCCGGATCAACTCGCCGATGGCCAGCGGCGGCTGGAGTCGTTGCGCGCGAGCAATCCGTTTCTCCGCGCGTCACGCGCAGCGACTGCCGCAACCAGGAGCCCGGCGATCAAACTGAGCGTCGCACCCAAGACACCAGCCGAATCCGAAGGAGTGTCCCCGACCGCTATAACGACCGAGATGGCGGCAGGGCAACCCACCACACCTCCTTCCACGGGGACGCCACTGGCCGAACCGCTCGCGAGCGACTCGGTACAACTTGCCGATCAACTCGCCGCCGCCCAGCGGGAAAAACGGGAACTAATCGTCGAACTCAACTCCCTCCGCCGCGACAACGAACGTCTCTTGGCGGAAATCGCCAGCAATGGCCGGGGTCCGGAGTCAGCCCAGCTTGAAGCCCAACTGAAGGACACGCTGACCGCACTCGCGCTTCGTACAGCGGAACTCAATACGGCCCGGGCGGAAAGCAGCAAGGCCAACAGCGAGATTGGGAAGTTGAAGGCCCAACTGGGGGAGGCACAGGCCAGAACCGCCAACAGTGCGACGCAAATTGGGGAGGCCAACGCCGCGTTGGAACGGGAAAAAACGGCTCTGGCCGACGCGCAGACCGCCCTGAGGGAGGCGAAAGTACGTCTCGGGGAACTCACCGTCGCCCAAAACCAATCGAAATCCGAAGCCGATGCCCGGATCGCACGCGCCGAACAGGCAAAGGCAGCCGCACTCGAATCCGCGACAGCAGCAAACACTCAAATCGGTCGGCTTACTACCGAGCTCACGGCGGCCAACGAAGCCGCGGCCAAGTCCACCGCCTTGGCTCGAGAGCTCGCAGAAGCCCGCACCGCCGGGGACAGGGCACTCGCGGACCTCGCCCGGGCTCGCGACCAGCTCAAAACGGCCACCGGAAGCCAAGCCACAGCAGGCGAACGCGTGGCGGCGTTGAGTCTGGAATTGGAATCGACCCGCCATGCGCTCGCGGAAGCCAATGCCCGGACCGCTTCCGACATCGCCACCGGCAACCGGACACGGGTCGGACTGGAAGAGAAACTGGCCGCCGCCCAATCCGAACTGGGGCAACGCGCCCAGGCCGAAGCGGCCGCACGCAACGAACTCGCGGCGACCGAGGTAAAACTGCGGGCGGCGCTGCAATCGCTTGAACGGGCCGAGGCGACCTCGATCGCCAACTTGGCGGCAAAAGAGCGCGAACATGCTGCGGCCCTGGGGGAACGTTCGCAGGCGACCGAAAAATCCCAGGCGGATTTGGTTGCGATGCGGGCCGAACTGGCGGCAACCCGACTGCAGGTCACGGAGCTTTCAACCTCGTTGACGGCAGCTCAAACCGCCGCGAAGTCCACCGCCGGCCGGATCCAGGACCAGGGAAAAAATGAGGCCCAGCTGACCGCACTGCGACAACAAATCACCGGTCTGGAGCGCGAACTGAAATCAGCAACCCGGGCCCGCGATGATGCCAGCGCGCAATCGAGCGTGCAGTTGCAGACACTGGGCACCGAGCGCACGGCGTGGGCGGCGGAAAAAAGCCGGCTGACGGCCGAAGCCGCCAAAACCGCCCGCATCAAAGACGAGGCCTACAACAAGCTCAAAACGGAAAACGCGGCGCTCACCGCGCGACTGGGAAAGGTCGAGGCCGCCTCCATTAATGCCAGCGAAACCGCGAAACGAGTTGCCACCCTCGAAGGAGCCCTCGCCGAGGCAAAACAGAAAGACGAGGTCGCCACCAGCACGGCCAACGCGAATGCCCGCGAGATCGCGGCACTCAACGCCAGGCTCACGTCCGCAGCACAGGACCTCGCCGCAGCCCGCCAGCGAAGCGAAGAAGTGCGCACCGAACTTTCGAAGCAATCCAGCCAAGATCTGGCAGCCCTGCAAACGCGACTCCAGGAATCGCAGTCACGACTCGCCAAGGCGCAGCAGTCAATGACGGGCCGTGACGACGAAATCACCAAGCTCCGGTCGGCCGTGGCGGCCGCGGAAACGAGCGCAAAGTCGGCAATTTCAGAGCGAGAAAAGATCGTCGCGGAGAACACCCGGCTGAATCGCGAACTGACGGAAAAACTTTCCACCGCCACGAATCGGTCCGCAGAAGCGGAGACGGAAAAGCGCCGCTTGGAGTCGGAACTGAAAATTCTCAAAGAGGAGAAGATCGCGGCCACTGGAGAACAGTCACGTCTTGCCACCGAGCTTAGATCGCGCGAATCCGCCACGACCGCTGCCGTCGCAAAAACCGAATCCCTCGTAAAGTCGCTTGCGGCGACCACCGCCGAGAAGGAATCGCTCGCCGCCCAACTCAAGACCGCCGAAGCCGCGCAGCGCGGACTCAGCGACGCCTCGAGCCGTGTCGCAGCGCTCACCCGAGACCTCGAAGCCGCGCGCCAGGAGATCGCGTCCGCCAAGAAACTCGCCATCGGCAACGCCGCCGCGGCGGAGTCGGCGGCGAAACTCGAATCCGAAAAGCGCCGCCTCGAATCCGAGCTCGCCGCCGCCAACGCCGAGAAGAAAGCACTCGCCGCGGAGAAGACCCGCCTCGCCGCCGATCTCAGCTCCAAGGCGGACACCGCGGCCAGCAGTTCCACCAAAGCCGACGTCCTTGCCAATAAACTCGCCGCGACCACCGCTGAAAAGGAATCGCTCGCCGCCCAACTCAAGGCCGCCGAAGCCGCGCAGCGCGGACTCAGCGACGCCTCGAGCCGTGTC
>CANJIU010000158.1 GCA_947474365.1 Opitutia bacterium
CAACTTCGCTCGCAAGAATCGCTCTCGCGGCAACCTCGCCCCGGCTGATCTCCTCGCCCTACGCTCTCCTCTTCTCAGCCCAAAAATCCTTCTCCTGCCACCTGTCCTTCTCGACGCCCAGGTGGGTCAGGATCTGTCTGGACCTCCCGCGGGTCGCCGTCACCGGACAACAAAAAAGCGGCGGTCAATGACCGCCGCCGGATTTAAGCCGCCTGTGGCCGACGCTTACTTTTTCTTCTTGGCGCCTTTGGCAGGCATGGCTTCGAGCGCGAGACGGAGCAGTTCGCCGACACTCGCATTCTTCTGCCGCGCGTACCGCCGCAGGGTGGAGCGCTGGTCGGCGGTCACACGCACCGAAATCTGCCGGTGCGGATCGCGCGTGGGAGCGCAGCTTTCAAAATCGAAACCGGAGATGGCGGTCCGGACAACCTCGCTCGCAGTCGCGAAACCATGGCCTTTGCGGCAGGTCTCGATTCTCGCGATGAGAGATTCGGGAAGATCAAACGTGAGCGGGGCAGACGGCTTGCGAGATGTTTTTGCCATACGACAGCGGGCTGAACGGAAATGTGAGCGAGGGGACAACCCCAGAAGGCACTGGCAAAGGCCCGGCGGCAACGAAAAATTTCAGGAACTGGCGAAAAGTTTTTTCCCGTCGCCTTGCCGTACTCGCTCCAGCACGACCGCATAGGCCTCGCCATGAGATCCGACAGTGCGCCACGAACGCGCCGAGATATTCTCGTTGATGGTGCGGTTGTGCCGAATCAGGAGCGTATCAACGCCGCAACCAACTCCGCCCAATACGTCGACGTCGGCGTCACCGACAAAAAAGATCTCCTCTGGTTTCAGCCCCAATTGCCGCATAATTTCATTCAGGCCGGCCGAATCAGGTTTGTGTGACGGCAAATCGTCTCCACAGACCACCGCGGCAAAATGGCCGGCCAGCCGGTGTTCTTGCAGTACGTGCACCGTGGATGCCCGGTCCCGTCCAGTCCAAACGGCGATTTGCACGCCATCGGAACGCAGCTGTTCCAAGAGATGTGTCGCGCCCGGGTACGGCTGGATCAGGTGGAAATTTGCCCGATGATAGCGCGCCATCCGTTCCAACGCCTCTGGCACATTTTCGGGGCGATCCACCAGCGCCGCCATGAAGCGATCCGGTGGCCCTCCCAGGTGAGCAAAAATATCCATCGTGGGACGCCCGCCAAACGGCTCAACCGCATACGTGATCGCGGCAAGCACCAGGGGCAGGCTGTCCACCAGCGTCCCGTCCAGATCGAAGACCACCGCTTTCGGGCGCGCCGAACGGCTCATGGCTCGATTCGCACGATTTGCGCGGCTAGCGGCGGTCGGCCAGGTTGCGCCAGATTCTCCGGCGAAAAAAAGTTGGGCGGCAGTGAAAGGTTCAACGCTGCGCCGATGACTTGGAGCCGCGTCTTGTCCCGCGTCACCTCGTTCCGATAATCCGCCTGCTTGGGAATGTACTGCTCGCTGACCTTCTTGAGACTGACGAAGGCAAAGGATTTCAAAACCCGGTTGTTACGACCGAGGAGTTCGGTTTGGATGAGGGCATTGAACTGGGTGTCGAGGTAGGCCCGTGCTGCGGAAATATCACCATGCTGCGATCCAAGTCCGGGCGGGACTCGCACCAAGAAGGCGTAGGCGGGCCGACCCAAAACGGAACGGGTGGTTTTTTCGAGCACGGCGTCGGGCCAGTAGAGGAAGGGCATCTGTACGTCAAACGCCGTGATTTCGACGCCCGTGATGAGCGGGGCAAACAACTCGGCGACGCCAAGCACGACCGACTGACCTTCGACAAAACGCCAGACCTTGCCGCCCTCGCCATTTTGGATGAGGAAACGCTGCGACACACCGGCTCCGTCGATCATTTCGATGCGAGTGACATTTCCCCGTTCGTTGCGGCCGCCCCAGAGGAGGCCTGGATAAACCCGTTCCTCACCCCGGGCAGGGCGGGAACGCAATTCAATCTCCAGAAAAAACTGCCCGGAAATTCCGGCCTTGCGAAATTCGCTCAGGATTCTCGCCGCCTCCGCCGCATCGGGTTTACCCAATTGCGAGAGTTCGGGCATCTTCCCCGCGGGAGCGGCGGCGTGGGCAGTGCCGAAAAGGACCGAGAAAAGCAAAAACGCCCGCCAAAATATGGCGGGCGCAAAATTGCCAGCGAATCGCATGGCCTGCGAAAACCTCTTACTTCTTCGGCGCCTCGGGAGCAGGGGCCGGAACCGGAGTGCTGGCCGGAACGGCCAACGCGGGAGCAGACGTGGCACCGGCGGCCGGAGCAGGCGTGGCCGCGGCGGGAGCCGCCGGAACGGCAATCGTCGGCAGGGCGCTGCCGGCGGCCGCCTTGGCGTGATTACGCTCATAAATCCGTCCAAGGTAGAGGACGAATGCCAGCACGAAGAAGGTGATGGCAGCATAGATGGTCGACTTGCTCAAGACATTGGACGTGTCGGCACCGAAGGCCGCCTCCGCCGCTCCACCGCCAAGCGCGGCGCCCATACCGCCGTCTTTTGATTTCTGCATCAGGACGACCATGACGAGAAACAACGAGACCAGGATCAGGATGAAGGTGAAGATTCCGAGGAGCAGGCTCATGAGAAAGGGTCAGAAGTGCAGAGGCGCGGTTCGGTTGTCAATTAAGTAGCCAAAATCATGCGATTTTGGCGTCGGACCGTATTTTCCCAACCGACACCCCGAGATGGTGGGGTTCAGGCCTCGACACCCAGTTTTTCCAGCAGCCGCTGCAAATCTTCGTTACCGCGGTATTCGATCACAATCCGGCCCTTCTTGGGGGTATGGAGGACCGCCACGCGCGCACCCAGATGCGACGTCAGTTTCTTTTCGATGCCAGATACCGTCGCCGCATCCTTGGCGGAAATACCAGGTTTGGCAGTGGCGCGAACGGTCGTCGCGGCGGTCGGGGCAGACTTTGCGCCCAGGGCCAGCTTCTCCGTCGTCCGCACACTCAAACCTTCCTCAATCACCCGGCGACCGAGCATCGCGCGTTGGGCGGCATCTTCGATTCCAAGCAACACTTTGGCATGACCGACGCTGAGCATGCTTTTCGAGACATACCCCTGAAGATCGGGATCCAGCGAAAGCAGCCGCAGCGAGTTTGCCACCGTCGCCCGCCCCTTCCCCACCCGTTCCGCGGCACTTTCCTGGGTCAGGTCAAAATCGCGAATCAGGCTGGCATAGCCGTGGGCCTCCTCAATCGGGTTGAGACCCTCCCGCTGCAAATTTTCAATCAATCCCAGCGCCGCGGACGAGGCGTTGCTCGCCTCCACCAACCGGGCCGGGATCGATTTGATCTTGAGCAATTGAAACGCACGCCACCGACGCTCACCGGCGATCAACTGGAACTTCTCCCCCGCTTTGCGGACGACAATCGGCTGGAGCAGCCCTTCTGAACGGATGCTTTCAGCCAATTCCCCCAACTGTTCCGCCGGAATTTCGCGGCGAGCCTGATAGGGGCTGGGCTCGATGAGATGCACGGCAATCTCAAGGTAGCCGGGTGCGCCACCGGCCACCGGGACGGGGGTGTCCGACGTTGCGGCCGGCGATACGGCGTTTGAAACGGGTGCGGCCGGTTTGGCGGCTGCGATCAGGCCGCCGAGTCCGCGACCGAGACGAGATTTGGGTGCTGCCGACATGCGTGTTTATTTTCCTCCGGGAATGAAGAGCGTCTGCCCGACCGTGATGCGAGACGGATCTGAAAGCTTGTTCGCATTGATGATATCCTGCTGCTTCGCGCCGGTCTTCTTCGCGATGACCGCCAGGCTGTCGCCCTTTTGCACCGTATAGCTCACCCCTTCCCGGGAATAATCCTCGGCAAACGACGTTTGCACGGCGGGACGCGTGGCCTGCGACTTGGCCAGCGAATCGAGCGCGGCGTTGGTCTGCTTTGCGAGTTTTTCCAAGCCTGCGGTCACCTGTTGCAGGGTCTCCGTCTTCGAGGCGGCAACCGAGCTCCGGACCATTTTCGTCATCTCCGCCACCGCGTCCTTCACGTCTGACATGGTCGCATACGTTTTCTCAACCCCCGCCGTGTGTCGGCGAAGTTCGGCATTTTCCCTCTCGAGTTGCTCCAGCCGCAACGACAGTTCGGACAGGCGCTGGCTGAGTCCGCGCACGTCCTCACGCAGGTTGGCAATTTCAACCTGCGGGCTCTGGGCGAATGCGGTGGCGGCGATGACACCGCCCGCAAGCAAACTTTTCCACATGCGGGGCAGCTTGCGGAAACACGTTTCAAAAACAAGCGGCATGTATCCGCCGGATTTTCCACGCATGGAATTGACCTTCACACGCGCCTTCAGACGATCGGTTCGCCACAACTCCGGTTTCATTCCCCATGGCCGCCACCGCACGTTTCATCGGTCTCGCGCTTCTGCCCGTTTTCCTGGCCCACGCGGCCCCGCCAAACAGCCTGGCCTCGGCCCTCGAATACCTTCGCGACCAAAAGAGTTATTCCTGGCAAATCATCAATGCCGACCCGGGCCCCGTTGAATCCCGGTTCGAAACCCGCCGCGGGACCATCACAACGGTCCAGCAAAACGTCTCTCCCAACCTCAAGGGCCAAATTGATCGCAACGGCGACATCCTGATCTCCCGCGAATGGGCCGACGGGCTCAGGCTCGACACGATCATCACCAAGGACGGCGCGATGGCGACGAAGACGCCCGAAGGCTGGCTCTCCGATCGCGATATCCTGACGGCGCAAGCGGAGGAACGCCTCAAGGGCCAGGAACCGACTGTGCGCTTCCAGTGGCTGCGCCGTGCGGATTGGCCGGATATCCACCGACCCGATCTTGAATTGGTCCCGTTCCTGAAGAGCAACGCCGAGTTCGAGTCCACCGGCGAGGGCTACATTGCCCGGCTCCGGAGTCGCGCTGGAGATCCCGCAAAGCCCAACGACGACGACGCTGAGCCGGCGACCAACATCACCGTGACGATGAATCTCCGCGGCGGCGTTATTCGCGACTACGAGGTCAAAATCGAAGGCACCCGGCGCACCGGGCGTTCCCGTCTCTCGATTCCAGTCAGCGAACAGCGAATCGTGGTCCTCACCTACGTCCCGGTCAATCGGATCGACATTCCGGCGGACGCGCGGGAAAAACTGAATTCCTCCCGCACACCCGGCGCGACTGCCCGCGGCAAGACCGACAACTGAACGCGGGGACCGCATCCAAAACTCCGGTCACCACCTGACGTTGCGCGTCAACGCCGGGTGACGAGCTCCGCCATCGGTCGCGACGGAATCAAGGTCCCGATCGGCACCGCGAAACCGCGCAAGAATTCGCCCGCGGGGAGCATTCTCCCACCTGGCCGTTGCAGTTTCCTAAGTCGCAACACGCCATCGCCCGTTCCCACCAGCAAGCCGTGTTCATCCACGCCCACCACTTCGCCTGGGCGTCCGTGAATCGCATTCACTCCGATCAAGACCGCATCGGCCAGCCCCAGTTTCACCGACTGACCGCCCAGCTCGACGCTGCAGGCCGGCCAGGGAAAGAGTCCGTTGATCCGCGCCGCGAGGATCGCCGCGCCGGCGGAAAAATCCAACGATCCGTCCTCCTTCCCGAGCTTTCGACAGTAAGTCGCCGCGGCATCGTTCTGCGTCGAAAACTCCAACGTGCCATCCCGCAATCGGGGCAAGGCCCGTGCGATCATCGGAACACAGGCCGCGGCAAGTTTGGCCTCAATTTCCGCCGCCGTATCGAGCGGTGCAACCTCGACGCGTTCGACGTCGGCAATCGGACCGGCGTCGAGCCGTCGGACGATGCGCATTAGGGTCACACCTGTCTGCCGCAAACCGCTCGCAACCGCCGACTGGATGGGAGACGCGCCCCGAAACTGCGGCAGCAACGACGTGTGGAGATTGAGCATTCCCAGCCGGGGTGTAGCGATAAAATCGTCGCGCAAGATATGCCCGTACGCCATCACTAGACCGACGTCAGCGCCGAGCGCGGCAAAGTCCAGCCGCACTTCCTCAGTCAATTTCTCCGGCTGAAACACCGGCAAGCCTCGTTCGAGCGCCCACGACTTGATTGCGTTTGGCACAACTTTCTGGCCGCGGCCGGTGGCGCGATCGGGCTGCGTCCACACCGCGCTGACGCGGGCCGTGTCCTTTCCATCGCGGGCGAGCCAGTCAAGCAGCGGCAACGCGATCGGATCGGAGCCGAGGAATACGAGCTGCAACGGAGATGGCATCTTTGGGATGGTCGGTCCGGCCTGCCTTCCTACTCAATCGGAAACTCGAACGAACCGGAAACCGGCTCGCCTCGCGCAGAAATATTTGTGTCCTTGCGCCCGACACGATGTCCGCTCCGCCCTCTGCGTCGCAATCGCACGATCCCTACGCCGCACTTCGCATTCCGAATTATCGGGGATATCTCATCGGCAGTTTTGTCGCCCTGCTTGGCCGACAAGCGGTAATCACCGTGGCAAGCTGGCAGGTCTACCAGTGGACCCACTCATCAACGGCCCTCGGCCTGGTCGGACTCGTCAACGTGCTTCCCCTGCTCGCCCTCTCCCTGCCCGCGGGCGCCCTCGCTGACCGGCGGGATCGGCGCTGGCTAATCGGCGTCGGCACTATTGCGATTGCCTTCGTGAATCTCGGGCTGGCGCTGCTCGCGTTGAAGAGTGCGGCGGTTCCCGACCTTGCGCCGCTCCATTGGGCGAACACGTTGCTGCGGGAAACCGCGCTGGTTTTCGAACATCATGCGGGGGCGGCTCCCCTGCGTTTTGAAGAGCCTGCACTGCCGCTCGTCTTTCTGCTGCTGCTCGCTCACGCGTGCATCCGGATCCTGATTTGGCCCGCCCGCTCCAGCATCACCCCCTTGCTCGTGCCCACGGCCACTCTCGGCAACGCGATCACCTGGAACACGAGCACCTTTGAAATCGCAACGGTCGCCGGTCCGGCATTGGGCGGTTTCCTCATCGCGTTTACTGGCATCGCCCCGGTCTATGCATTTGGAGCGATACTGGAACTTTGGTTCGTCCTCGCGCTCGGTCGGGTCACGTATTTTCAACCTCCGCAGCCCGCGACAGGCAAGCGCACCTGGCGCGATGTGCTCGCCGGCGCCGAATTCATTTGGAGAAAGAAAGTGATCCTGGGCGCGAGCAGTCTCGATCTTTTCGCGGTCCTGCTGGGTGGCGCGACGGCGTTGCTGCCGGTTTACGCCGACCAGATTTTGCATGTCGGGCCGATCGGTTTCGGCTGGCTGCGAGCTGCGCCCTCCATCGGAGCGTTTGCGATGGCGATGTGGATCGCGCACCGGCCGCCGCTACTCCGACCGGGCCGCGCGCTGCTCTGGTCGGTGTTTGGCTTCGGCGTCGCGATTGCCGTTTTCGGAATGTCGCGCTGGTACTGGCTTTCGCTCGTCGCGTTGTTCTTCACCGGCGCCTTCGACAATGTCAGTGTGGTCGTACGACAATCCCTCGTGCAATTGCTGACGCCCGACGCGTTACGGGGCCGGGTGACTGCGGTGAATCAGATCTTCATCGGCTCCTCGAATGAAATTGGCGCGTTGCGGGCCGGTTTGATGGCGGCCTTGGTCGGCCCCGTCGCCGCGGTGGTCTGGGGTGGAATCGGAACCATCGTGGTCGCCGGTCTGGTGGCGCGGGCGGTGCCGCCATTGCGCACGCTCCCGGCCCTTCATACCCTCCGGCCCGATCCGTGACCCGCCGGCAGCAGACTGGCCGCACGGCGATCGATCTTTTGCCAGTGACAAAGCAAGAAATGAGCAATCCAGGGCAAGCGGGTGGAGTGCTTGCGGTCGCCGGCAAGTGAATTCGAAGCGAAAAGGGAGATCCGGCAACAAATCGAACGGAACTCACCGCACCGCAATTTTACGAAAAACCGCCGCACATCGGCGAACGGGCTGTCGGAACCCTTGACTCTCCCTCGACCGGACGTAGCCTCCCGCCCCTTTATCCGGCATGGCCCAAGACCTGAAAGACACGCTGCAGCTTCCCAAAACCGACTTCCCGATGCGCGCCGGGCTCGCGCAACGTGAACCCGGCCGCGTGGCGCACTGGGAAAAAACCGGACTTTACCGCGCAATTCAAGAACGGCGGAGCGGCGCCCCCGCGTTCGTGCTGCACGACGGCCCGCCCTTTACCAATGGCGACGTCCACATCGGCACGGCGTTGAACAAGGTGCTGAAGGACACCGTCAATCGCTACAAGACGATGCGCGGATTCCGGACGCCCTACGTTCCGGGCTGGGACTGCCACGGACTGCCCATCGAACAGAAGGTTTCGCGCGAACTGCAGGAAAAGAAGCTCACCCTGAGTACCGGCGAGTTGCGGGCGAAGTGCGACGCCTTTTCGGAAACGTGGATCCAGAAGCAGACGACCCAGTTCAAGCGCCTCGGCGTCCTCGCCGACTGGGAAAACGAGTACAAGACCAAGGCTCCTGCCTTCGAGGCCGACATCGTCCGGACGTTCGCGGCCTTCATCGAACAGGACCTCGTCTATCGCAGCAAGAAACCCGTTTACTGGAGCATCCCGTTTGAGACGGCCCTCGCCGAGGCGGAAATCGAATACAAGGACCACATCTCACCCTCGATTTGGGTGAAATTCGCGGTCCCCCCGGCCGAGGCGGCGAAATTCGGCCTGCCCGCCGACAAGCCACTGTTCGTTGTCATCTGGACAACCACCCCCTGGACGATCCCGGCGAATCTGGCGATTGCCGTGCATCCGGAAGTCAATTACGTCGTGGCCGACCTCGGCGCGCAGCGCATCGTGGTGGCGGAGGCCCTGTTGGGCGCAGTCCTGAAAGCCGCCAAGTTCGACGGGGCACCGGTGATCACGCAGTCCAATCCGGGCGCGAAGCTTGAGCACCTCGCCCCGCGCCATCCCTTCATCGATCGCCCCGCGCCGGTTGTCTTGGCGGACTACGTCACAACCGAGAGTGGCACCGGCTGTGTCCATACCGCCCCCGGCCATGGCGCGGAGGACTACCAGACGGGCCTGAAGTACAAATTGGAGATTTACTGTCCGGTCGGAGACGACGGACGCTACCTTGACGACGGACGGATTCCGGCCGACATGGTTGGACTGACCACCCTAGAGTCAGTCGAGGATCTGGCGGCCAAGAAAACGTCGCCCGCCAACATCGCGGTGCTGCGAAAACTCGACGCCGCCGGGGCACTGCTGGCCAAGGAGCGTTTCACCCACAGCTATCCGCATTGCTGGCGCTCGAAGACACCGATCATCTTCCGCGCCGTTGACCAGTGGTTCGTCGCCCTCGACAAGAACGGCCGCCGCGAAGCTGCGTTGCGCGAGATCAGCAAGGTCGCGGCGAACCACGGCTGGATTCCCGCGCACGGCGAAGCCCGCATCCGCGCGGCGATCGAGTCGCGACCGGACTGGTGCATCAGCCGGCAGCGCGCCTGGGGCGTTCCCATCCCGGCGTTCTACGACGCGAACAAAAAAGCGTACCTCGACGCGGGCGTCGCTCGCAGGATCGCAGACAAGTTGGAGAAACACGGCAGCAATTACTGGTACGACGCCACGCCGGCGCAGATCCTCGAGGGCGTTACGCTTCCCGTCGGCTGGCCGGCCGCCGCCGCCCTCACCTGCGGCCGCGACACCCTCGACGTGTGGATCGATTCAGGGAGTTCGCATGCGGCTACCCTCAAGCGCGGCCAGGGCGGCACGCAGTGGCCTGCCGACCTTTACCTCGAAGGCAGCGACCAGCACCGTGGTTGGTTCCAATCCTCGCTCTGGACGAGCGTGATCGCGTTCGACGCTGCGCCCTACAAAGCCGTGCTCACTCACGGATTTATCGTCGGCAAGGACGGCAAAAAGATCTCCAAGTCTGGCCAGTACGAGAAGCCGCCGACCTCGGACAACTACGTCGCCCAGTACGGCGCCGACGTCATCCGCTGGTGGATCGCGTCGCAGGATTTTCGCGAGGACATCCGGGTGTCGGACCTGGACAAGGATCTCAAGAACGCGAGCAGCATCCTGAATGTCGTCGCCGAGAGCTACCGGCTTCTCCGGAATACGTTCCGCTATCAGCTTTCCAACCTCTTCGACTTCCAGCCCGCCCGCGATGCCCTGCCGCTGGAAAAACTCGATATCCTCGACCGGTGGGCGCTGCACCAGACGGCCGCGCTGATCCGCGACTGCACGGCGGCCTATGAGGCCTACGAGTTCCACCGCGTTTATCAGCTCTGCAACCAGTTCTGCTCCGTCACGCTGTCGGCCGTCTATCATGACATCCTGAAGGACCGCCTGTACACGCATGGCACGAACTCGGCCCTGCGCCGCTCCTCGCAGACCGCGATCCATCACATCTTTGACTCGCTCGTCCGCCTGCTCGCGCCGGTGCTGACGTTCACCTGCGATGAGGCGTGGGCCTACGCGACGACCGGCGCGGAATACACCGAAGGCTCCGTTCATTTGCAGGACTGGCCGACCGCACCGGCGGCATGGACCGACGCCGGTATCGAGGCGGACGTCGCGGCGTTGCTCCGGGTCCGAGCCCAGGTCAACGAGGCGATCGAGCCGCTGCGGGCGGCGGGCAAGCTCGGTAAGTCGCTCGATGCGGCTGTCACGTTGTCCGCTCCGCCCGAAGATTCCACCGCCCGCGTGTTGGAGAAACATTGCGATTTGCTGCCGGAGCTTTTCATCGTGTCACAAGTCACATTGAATCCCGTCACCGGCGGGTCCGTTCAAGCGACAGTCCGGCCGTGCAGCGAACTCAACTTTGTCCGGTGTCCACGTTGCTGGCGCTGGGTTCCGGTGCTTGAGACCAGTCCCCACGCCGACGTTTGTCCGCGTTGCGCAGAAGCCCTCAAAGGCTAGCCTCAGCTTATCCCAACAATCCCCATGGCCAAGAAGCAGAATACGCCTAAGAAAAAATCCGCACCGAAGCCCGTTGCGAAGAAACCCGCCCCGGCCCCCGCAAAACCTACCGAGGTAAAAGCGGAACCGAAGGGCAAACCGGAAAAGAAATCTCCTCCCATGGAAAAGCCCTCGAAGAAAACCGCGTTGCGCGACAGCATCCTGAAGCGCAAAGCGGCCACCAAACCGATTGCGTTCAGCCTCGACGAGGTCCGCGCGATCGCGAAAACCGTCACGACCAAGACGGAATCGCCCTTTCCCTCCAAGGGCGGGGAAAAGAGCGCCGCCAAAACTGCCCTCGCGGCCGGCGTCGAGAAGATCAAGCCACAGCACGTCAAGGCCGCCTCGCTCGCAGACATCCTCGGCTTCAATCCGAAGAAGGGGAAACCCGCCGAGCCGACGAGCGACAAGGATGTGCCCGAGAAATTTAAACGCTATTTCCGGCTTCTGCTCGACCTGCGCACCCACCTCACCGAGGGGATCGAGCGCCATTCCGAGGAGACACTCAAGCGCTCCGCGAAAGACGACGCCGGCGACCTTTCCTCGTACGGTCAGCACATGGCCGACGCCGGCACCGACACGTTTGATCGGGACTTCGCGCTCAGCATGGTCGCAAGCGAGCAGGAGGCACTTTCTGAAATCGATGCAGCGATTAAGCGCATCCACGATGGCTCGTATGGAGTTTGCGAGATCACGCAAAAGCCCATTGCGAAGGAACGTCTCCTCGCGGTGCCATTCACCCGATATTCCGCCGAGGCGCAGAAGGATCTTGAGCGCAACCGCCACCGTTCCCGCACTCAGGCGGGGCTCTTCGGCGAAATGGGCGAAGAAGGCGGCGGGAAAATGATGGATGACGACGGCGGCGGCGACGAATGAGGCCGCCTGCGATTTCACGCGATCAATTACCGTTCACCTCCGGTCATGGCCAACGGCCTCCCCTCGCCCGGGTCCCCCGTTGAATCTCCGCCGCCGGAGAGCGGAAATCCGAATTCGGGTTATTCCTCCCGTTTCCGGGCCTACCGCCTGCTTTGGATCCTGGCGTTTTCGGTCCTGACCGCGGACCAGGCCACCAAGGGCTGGGTTGTGTCAAAGGTCCCGTACAACCCGATGCATTCCCACGCGTCGGGCGCGGATATTCCGGTGATCCGGGGATTTTTCTACATCATCCATGTCGGCAACACGGGCGCCGCGTGGAGCATGTTGTCGGGCCGCAGCGTTCTCCTCGCCCTGCTGGCCGCCGGCACGCTCGTGGCCATTTTTTTCTGGCGCCACGCCCTCGGCTTGAAGGATCAAATCTCCCAGGTTTGCTTCGGCCTGCTGTGCGGCGGGATCGTCGGCAACCTGATCGATCGCCTCGTGCACCATCACGTGATCGACTTCATCGATCTCCATTTCGGCAGCTACATCTACCCGACATTCAACGTAGCGGACTCCGGCATCTGCGTCGGCGTCATCCTCTACCTGCTGCAGTCGCTGCGCACTCCCGCAAAGTGACCCGGTCAGGTCCGGCCCTTCACTCCACGTTCGCCATCTGCTCGCGCACCCGTTCGAGCTCGTTTTTCAACTCGATCACGGCCCGCGCAACGGTCACGTCGTTCGCCTTGCTGCCGATGGTGTTCACCTCCCGGCCAATTTCCTGCAGGATAAACTCCGCCTTGCGACCGATCTCTCCGTCGGACCTCAAGAGCGCCGCAAATTGTTCGAAATGGCTCCGCAACCGGGTGATCTCCTCCGAGACATCGCAACGGTCCGCAAAGAGCGCGATCTCCCGCAACACCCGTTCATCGCCCAAATCAAGTTCGAGGCCTGCCTCGCGGAGCCGCTTGTGGAGCTGTTCGCGATAGTTGACCGGCACCTGCGGAGCCCGAACTGCGACCGCCTCGACGTGACGGTGCAGTGTTTCGCTCCGCCGGATGAAGTCGACCAGCAGCGATTCCCCTTCCCTCGCCCGCATCGCGACGAAGCTGCGCAACGCGGTGGCCACCGTTTCCGTCACGACGGGCTGCGCCGACTCCGCGCCGGGAAATTCGCTCGTCCGACGCTGGGAATTCGCCACCTGCCAGAGTAGTTCCGGCGTGGGGAGGAACTCGACCCCTTGCCGCTCCGCGAACGCCCGCAGGCGTTCGAGCGCGGCGGTGGCGGCCGGTTCATCCCAACTCGCTTCGGTCGCAGACTTGTCGCCGGTAACCTCGATGTCGACGTGCACCTTGCCGCGCGAGACCACCTTGCGCACAAGTTCACCCACCGAGGGCTCCATGCTCTCCCATTCCTCCGGAAGACCCACCGTGAGATCGAGCGTCTTCCGGTTCACAGAGCTCACCTGCACGGTGATCGAAAACGTTCCGATTGACGACGTCGCACGGCCGTAGCCGGTCATGCTCTTCATAGCGTCACGCCGAGGATTTTCGCCACCTGCTGGACATCCTTGTCGCCCCGACCGGACAGGTTGATCACCAGGATTTCGTCGCGACGCATTTCCTTCGCCCGCTTCAGGCCGTGGACCAGCGCATGCGTGCTTTCCAAGGCGGGGATGATGCCCTCCAGGCGGGAACACAATTTGAACGCCTCCATCACCTCATCGTCGCAGGCATAGGCGAAGGAGATCCGGTTGCGGTCGCGATAGAACGCATGCTCGGGCCCGATCGCCGCGTAATCCAGCCCGGCGCTGACCGAATGGGTGAGCTCTATTTGCCCGTCATCATTCTGGAGAATGTAGGTCTTGCAGCCTTGCAACACGCCCAGTTTGCCGCCTTCGAAGCGCGCCGCGTGATCTCCGCGCCGGATGCCACGGCCGCCGGCCTCCACACCCACCAGACGCACATTCGCCTCCTCGAGAAACTCGAAAAAGAACCCGATCGCATTCGAGCCCCCACCGACACAGGCGATCATTTCGTCAGGCAGCCGGCCTTCGCGGGCCAGAATCTGCTCACGCACTTCGCGACCGATCACGCGGTGAAAATCCCGCACCATCATCGGATACGGGTGGGAGCCGAGGGCGGAACCCAAAATGTAGTGGGTGCCGCGGACGTTCGTCACCCAGTCGCGCATGGCCTCGTTGATCGCTTCCTTCAGCGTCTTCTGTCCGGCCTCCACGCCGCGAACCTCCGCCCCCATCAATCGCATCCGGAAGACGTTCAGCGCCTGCCGTTCCATGTCGACCGCCCCCATGTAGACGACGCAATCGAGACCGAACTTCGCGCACACCGCGGCGGTCGCCACGCCGTGCTGGCCCGCCCCAGTCTCCGCGATCACACGCTTCTTGCCCATCCGACGCGCCAGCAACGCCTGGCCGAGGGCGTTGTTGATCTTGTGCGCCCCGGTGTGGAGCAGGTCTTCACGCTTCAGATAAATCTTCGCCCCACCACAGTGCTGTGTGAGCCGCTCGGCGAAATACAGCTCCGTCGGGCGCCCCGCAAATTCCTTCAAATGGTGCCGCAGCTCCTGCTGAAAGGCGGGATCGTTTCTCGCCACCTCGTAGGCGGCGCCCAATTCCTGCAGCGCCGTCATCAGCGTCTCGGGCACAAAGACACCGCCGTAGGGGCCAAAATGCCCGCCGGAGTCGGGCAGCGAAAAACGATCAACGGGTGATTGGGTGGCGGCGGCTGGCATGATTTCGAGTGGTAAACGTCAGTTTCGTCGGCCAAGCGGCGCCACTTCAACCTCGTTTCACGGTCACGAGCGTAAAATCGTCCCGCTGGGCCACGTCGCCGGTAAACCGCTGCACACCTTCCAAGATGCCGTCATTGATTTCGGCGGGCGACCGGGAATGAAGGGTCCGCACGGCATCGGCCAAGCGTGCACCGGAAAATTCCTTGCCCTCGTCGTTGGCGGCTTCGGTCACGCCGTCGGTGTACAGCACCAGAAGGTCACCCGGGGAAAACGCCTCAGTTTGGTCCGCCATCGCCGCCCCAAAGATCTCGTTTGTCACCATACCAAGCGCCATGCCCTCGGAAGCCACGAAATCCGGCCGCGCGAGCCCGGTCGCCGAGTCGCGGCGGATAAAGAGCGGCAACTCGTGCCCGGCGCGAGCGAAGGTCACCTCATTTCGCTCCACGTCGACAATGGCGAGGAGCATCGTGACATACAAACCGGGCAGGATATCGGCAACGAGGGCTTCGTTGAGTTCGACCATCACCCGCGACGGCGAGGAATGGCGCGGCGCGATCTGCCGGAGGTTTGTCCGGGTGATCGCCATGAGCAGCGACGCCGGAATGCCCTTGCCCGATACATCAGCCACCGCCACCGCGACCCGCGAAGCAGAGAGGGGGAAAAAATCGAAGAGATCGCCACCCACCCGCTGGGCTGGGCGGTAACGGCCGTCGAGTTGGAGCCCCGCCACGCTCGGCGTGTGCCGGGGAAGGAGCATCTGCTGGATGCCGCTCGCCATCGCAAGATCCAGGTCGAGCTGCCGTTTCTCGATCTGCAGGTGGAGTAATTCGCCGTTGTACAGCGCCAGCGCGGCCTGTTCCGCCAACGACTGCATCAGCGAAAAATCCGAATCGTCGAACAACAAATCTCCCGCCGGATTGGTCACCGCCAGCACGCCAAAAAAGCGGCCGCGAAACAGGAGCGGCACCGCGATCACCGAGCGCACCGCGAGCGCCGGATCCTCGTGCTTGACCATCCGCCGATCGGAGGCGGCGTCCGCGAGCAGTTCTCCGCGCCGGCTCAACGCAACCCGCCCGACCATGCCCTCACCGATGGGAAACTCTTCCGCCTGGAGCACCCTCTCGATGAATTTCGCCCGGGTATCGGGACTTCCCACGCCATCGGTGGCCAAAGGACGGTGGGGCGGAAAGAGGCCTTCCACCGCGATGCCCCTCAAGGTGCCACGCCCCGTCTCCTCGAAGATGCAAGCGCTCAGCGCCCCAGTACACAGAATCGAGGCATGAACGATGCGCTGGTGCAGTTCCTGCCGTGAAAGCCCTTCCCCCAGCGCCTCCGTCATGTGGTGCATGAAGTCCACCAGCCGCTGCCGGTCCTGCGCAAATTTCTGGTTTTCCTCCACAACGGCTTCCGTTTCCCGACGCGCCCGGGCAAGCATCGCCAGCAACGCGAAAATGCCGGCCAACAGCGTAAACGTGAAGAACCACCACATGAGACCACGAGTGAGTCACCCCCATCGGCATCGGGCAACGGGCATTTTCTGCCGTGTCATTCGACCGGTCCGTCGATAGCACACCGATTGCCATGTCCGAAAATTCTGCCGCCGCTTCACCCGGCCCACCCACGTTCTACGAGGAGCTTGCCGCGCTCGAACGCGACGGCGCCGCGTTTGTCCTCGTGGTTCTGGTCGAAGCGCTCGGCAGCACACCGCAAGACCCCGGAGCAAAAATGCTCGTGACCTCCGCCGGTCGCCATGTCGGCACCGTCGGCGGTGGTCGCGTCGAAGCCAAGGCGATCGCGTTTGCCCGGGAAATGCTCTTCGTGTCGGGAGAGGCCGTCCGACGTCCCCAGCTCGCCAGTTGGACGCTCAAATCGGACGTGGGGATGACCTGTGGTGGCTCCGTCAAATTATATTTCGAACCACATCCGGCCATCGCCGACCGCTGGCCGATCGCGATCTTCGGGGCGGGACACATCTCCCAAGCGCTCCTGCGCGTGCTGCTCCCGCTGCCGTGCATGATCACCGTTTGCGACGCACGGCCGGAGTGGCTGGAACAATTGCCGCGTGCCAGAAATCTCCGCGTGGTTCCGCATGAAAATCCCGCCGAGCTGATTCCCAGCCTGCCCGCCAACACGTTCGTCCTTTGCCTGACCAAGGGACACACGACTGATCGACCGATCCTGCAACGCGCGCTGGCCGAACGGGATTTCCCCTTCGTCGGCGTCATCGGTAGTGCGGCCAAGGCCGCCGTTCTTCGGCGGGAACTGATCGCCGCCGGACTGTCCGCAGAACGAGCGGCTCAATTCCACTGCCCGGTCGGGCTTGATTTTGGCTCGAATCACCCCCACGAGATCGCCCTGAGCATCGCGTCGCAACTGCTCGCGGTGCGCGACAGCCGTCTCCCTCGCCGTTGATTCAGGTTCGCCACATTTTGGGGTCCTGAGTCTGGAGGGTCCCGAGTCGGCGATTGACCCCCGCCCGGGTCCCTTCTTCGCTTTCCACTCCTTTCATCACACGATCCTTTCATTCGTCACAATCTGACCATGAGCCTGAACATAAAACCCGCCACCACCTGTGCCTTTGACCAAATTTCGCTCGGCGAAGTCATGCTTCGCCTCGATCCCGGCGAGGGCCGGATTCGCACCGCCCGCGAATTCAAGGTTTGGGAGGGCGGCGGCGAATACAACACCTCGCGCGGACTCCGCAAGGCGTTCGGCCTGAAGACCGCGGTCGTGACCGCGTTTGTCGACAACGAAGTCGGCCACCTCGTCGAGGACTTCATCATGCAGGGCGGAGTGGCGACCGATTTCATCAAGTGGCGCGAAGACGACGGCATCGGCCGCACCGTGCGCAACGGCCTTAATTTCACCGAGCGGGGCTTCGGCATCCGCGGAGCCGTCGGCAACCCCGACCGCGGGAACACCGCAGCCTCCCAACTCAAGCCCGGAGACGTCGACTGGGACCATATTTTTGGAAAGCTCGGTGTCCGCTGGTTCCACACCGGGGGGATTTTCGCCGCACTCTCAGCCTCCACCGCGGAACTCACCGTCGAGGCCGTCAAGGCCGCCAACAAGCACGGCACGATCGTCAGCTACGATCTCAACTACCGCCCTTCACTTTGGAAGACCATTGGCGGTCTCAAGAAAGCCCAGGAAGTGAACCGCGAAATCGCAAAATACGTCGATGTAATGATCGGGAACGAGGAGGACTTCACCGCCTCACTCGGCTTCGAGGTCAAGGGGGCAGACCACAATCTCAGTCACATCGAGACCGACGCGTTCAAGCAGATGATCGAAACCGCCGTGAAGGAGTTCAAGAACTTCAAAGTGGCGGCAACGACGTTGCGCCGCGTCATCACGGCGACCAAGAACGACTGGAGCGCGATCCTTTGGCACGACGGAAAATTCCACGAAAGCCGCAAATATCCTGAATTGGAGATTCTCGACCGCGTCGGCGGCGGTGACAGTTTCGCTTCCGGCCTGCAATTCGGTTTCCTGCAGTTCAACGATGCGCAGAAGGCCGTCGAATATGGCGCCGCCCACGGAGCGCTTGCGTCGACAACCCCCGGCGACACCTCGATGGCAACCCGCAAGGAGGTTGAAAAAACCTTCGGGGGCGGCGGCGCCCGCGTTGTGCGCTGAACCAAATCAGGACAAAACGCTGTCAGACCCAGCCCGGGACATTATCCCGGGCTTTTGTTTTCAAGGAGGGAGTCATGCGAGAAACCTGTTACCGCTGCTTCTGGCCAAAGTCGCTCTGTTGGTGTCCATCGATTACACCGATGGAAACACGCACGCGCATCGTGATTCTCATGCACCCGAAGGAATTCAAGCAGGAGAAGGCGGCGACCGGCCGGCTCACCCACCTGTGCCTCGCGCAGAGCGAGCTGCACTGCGGGATCGGGTTTGACGAAAACGAATCGGTGCAGGCACTGATTCACGATCCGGGCAATTTTCCGGTCCTCCTCTACCCTGGCCGCGACGCGCTCGATTTGTCATCCGGCAAATTGCCGCCGGAGCGACTGGAAGGACGCCGCCTGGTGGTGTTCCTCCTCGACGCGACGTGGTCGCTGGGCCGAAAGATGCTCCGGCTCAGTCCAAGCCTGCAACGCCTGCCCCGGATCATGTTCACGCCATCGGCGCCCAGCCGATACGTGATCAAGCACCAACCGCACACCGGGTGCCTTTCGACCCTGGAAGCCACCCATGAATTGCTCGTGGCGCTGGAACGGGCGGGAATCGATCGCTATTCCCTGCCCGACCAGCTGCTCGCCCTGTTTCAAAGGATGCAGGATTTTCAACTTCGGTGCGCAGCGGATCCGGCGCGCGAGGGTTACCGCCGGAGAGCCTACAAGGATCCTACCGAGCGAATCGCATTCACCGGACGCAGTGCATCCCGCCGCACGCGGGTATTCCAAGCTCCGCCGACGGCTGGGTCAATTACGCCAGCTTGACGAGAATAGACCGGGTGAAGCACCCACCGCAAATAAAGCCGACTAGCAGCCCGTCGGACTTGGAAAATCAGGCTTGGGGGTGATTTTCCAAAATTTTTCCGGCGACGGGAGGCCCAACTCTGACGGGCTGCTGAGCGCCGTGCGGAGCACGGCGGGAGGGACGGGTTTTTGTCGTATATTTGTGTTGGATACAGGTTTGGCCGGCGGTTTCACCCCGCGAAGGCCGGTTTTGGTGCGGCGCCGAGCCGATGCAGCCGCTTG
>CANJIU010000159.1 GCA_947474365.1 Opitutia bacterium
CAAGTTGCTCGCTCGCGCTGGGTCGGCGAAATTGAGCTTTGGATTTTGCCATCGGCACCACCCAAACAAAAGCCGGGAAGAAAGTCCCGCGAAAAATAGCAATGCCCTCCGCGAGTGAAAATTACGGGGGTGAAGAAATCCGCCCTACCCGGCGCGTTTGGTAATGGACGGGCTTTCGGGTTGCATGCGCTTCGCATCGCTACAAGCTCGGCGCACCCCGTCAGTGCTTCGTTACCTCTATGAACGCTCCAATCACCGCCATTCTGGAAAGAAAGGGAAAGAACGTGTTTTCTGTGCCGCCGGCGAGTACCATCGCCGATGCGGTCGCGGAAATGAACCGGCATCGCGTGGGCGCGATTCTGGTGATCGACGAGGGCCGGTTGGTGGGAATCTTCACCGAGCGTGACGTTCTGCGGCGGGTTGTCGGCGCCGGGGTTGATGCCAGCCGGACGAGTGTGGCGGACGTGATGACGACCGGCGTGATCACGATCACACCGGATGCCTCCATCGAGGAGACGATGGTGCTCTTCACGGAAAAACGCTGCCGCCACCTGCCGGTGATTGACGGCGGAAAGCTCGTGGGCGCGATCTCGATCGGCGACATCACCCGCTGGATGGCCGATGCGCACCGCGCCGAGGCCGAGCATCTCAAGAACTACATCACGGGCGGGTTGTCGGCCTGAATTTGAGTCCGCGGACGGTGTGCCGGACGCGCCGGTGAACCCGGCATTTGACGCTTTGGCTGCGGATGGCTTTTGTCCGTCGGATGAAACCAATTTCACTTTTCGTGGTGGGCGCGGTGCTGGCCGCCAGTGTGTCCGCCAAAATCGTCACCAAGCCCGTCGCGTATGAGCACCAGGGCGTCAAGCTCGAGGGCTACCTCGCGTATGACGACACGAAGGCTTCCGCGGTGAACCGCGCTCCTGGCGTGCTGGTCATCCCGGAGTGGTGGGGGCTGAATGATTATCCAAAGGGCCGCGCCGAGCAGCTCGCCAAGCTGGGCTACGTTGCGTTTGCGGCTGATATGTACGGCACGGGCGTCGTGACGACCGATCCAAAGAAGGCGGGCGAACTCGCGGGTCAGTTTTATGGAAAACCGCTGATGGCGGACCGCGCGCGGGCCGGCCTTGATCAATTGCTTGCGACCGGGTTCGTCGATGCGTCGCGCGTCGCGGCGATCGGATATTGCTTCGGTGGTGCAACTTCGCAGGCGCTGGCGTGGAGCGGCGCGCCGCTCGCCGGAATCGTCAGCTTTCACGGAAGTCTCATTCCGCCTTCGGCGGCGGCCGCAGCGGCCAATCACGCCAAAGTGCTCATCTGCCATGGCGGAGTTGATCCATTCATCAAGAAGGACGACATCGATTCCTTCAAAAAGGCGCTCGATGACGGGAAATTGGATTATCAGTTCGTGAGCTACGCGGGGGCGGTCCATGCGTTCACCAATCCGAAGGCGGATGACATGGCCCGCTCGGCCGGGCTCCAGGGCATCGGCTACAACGCGACCGCCGACCGGCGCTCCTGGCAGCACATGCGGGATTTTTTCGCGGAGATATTTTCGGTAAAAAAGTAAGGGCACGCCTCGTGCGGCTTGCCATGGGGCCGTGATTCAACTTCCTCGCGCCCCATGGATCTCGACACCGCCAAGAGTCATATTCAGGCCGCCGTGGATCGGATGCGGGCGGCGTACCTGAAGCCCGTGTTTGACGAGTGGGCGATTCTGGCGGTTCCCGCCAAGACGGGCGGCGTGCTCGCTTATCAAGGTCCGCGGCCGGACGCGTTTCGGCGCAATCTCGCCGACGATGCCGAGCCGCTGCGCGCTCGGGCGGCGGGAAAACAGTTTTCGGAGGGTGACATTGAGTTTGTCCCTGACG
Source organism: Opitutia bacterium (assembly GCA_947474365.1). GTDB lineage: Bacteria > Verrucomicrobiota > Verrucomicrobiia > Opitutales > Opitutaceae > ER46. The sequence goes on from CANJIU010000159.1 coordinate 1,872, forward strand.
CCGCCGATACACGGTACGACGCGTTCATGAAGATCGGGCCGGCGAGCTACCTCATTCTCAATCACACGGTGAAGACGATGGACGAGATCCGAGCCGACACGAAATGGCTCGGTGCGCAAAAGGCGCTCTTCGAGCTGAGCGAGAAGTTCCGCGCCGATCCGCTGGATTTGCAGGAGTGATCTTCTGGCGCGGCGGCGTTCCGGGCGCCGACGAATTTCACCCGCTCAATCCCGCGCTGAGAAACCACGCGTAGCCGGCCAGCAGCGGCCAGCCCATCCAGCGCGGCAGCCCGTCGGCGAATGCCACGCAGAGCGCGTGCACGACGGCGGCGCCGATCAGGATGCCGATGCCCGTTTCGAAAAAACGCGGCAGTGTGAGCGGATGGATCAACGCGCTGAGCCCGAGGCAGAGCGGAATACAGATGTGGCCGTCGCCGACCTGGGACGCGTACGCGATGTCGGCGCGGTTGCGCGCGGCGTAGAAGAAGGCGAGCAGGGCGTTGGGCAGCACCATCAGCCAGCCGCTGAGCCAGCCAATGTTTTTCGCGTTGATGAACTCGCCTTGCTGCCCGGACAGCCACGCCACGAGCCAGTCAATGCTTGAGTAAAGACCGCCGGCGCCGAGCAGCACGATGAACACGTCGAGGTAGAAGAGCGGACCGAACCGCTGCCGTTGCCGCAGGTTGTGCTTCAGCACGTCGTACACCTGGAAGCATTGCCAGAACAGGAACAGTGCCACGAGCACGAGGCCGTCGCTCGCATCGAGTTTCCCGTCGGCGCCGAGCGCCCAGGTGACGCCGCTGAAAAACACGACGGCGGCGAGAGTGAGGAGGAGGGAGAGCTGGTTTAGCCGTCGCTCGGTGCCATCGCTCGCCTTCGCGGATTTTTTCTTCCCACCGGATTTGGAGTCGGTGGACTTTTTTTCGCCCGAGAGCTGTAGTCCCCAGACGAGCGCGGGCAGAGCGAGGATGAGTGTGAGATTGGTGACGTTGTTGACGAGGCAGTTCGTCAGCACCTCGTCGCCGGAGTCCTTCTTTGAGGCAATGAGCGCGACGAAGATCAAATTGCCCAATCCCGAGCAGTAGGGCATCACAAGCGTGCCGAGTGCAGTGCCCTCCATCCCGTGTTTGAGCAGCGCCTCAAGCCGCCAGATCATCAGCAATGACGATGCGAGGAAGAGAGTGAGGTAGGTCCAGACGCTCGTGGCTCCGAGCGAATCGATGACGTCGGAGAGGGGGTTCACGCTGGGGCTGGTGCGGCCGCGGGATCGAGGTGGGCCGGGTGCCGAATCGCGGCTGGGGCCGCGGGCGTCATTTCTTGCCGCTTAGTGACTTGATCACGGCGTCGAAACGCGGATCGGCCCGCAGCGAATCCCACCGTGAATCCAAGCGCAAGGTTGTGGGGCGACTTACGCCGTCCCACCGGACGGGTTTCGTGGCTTGGCGGGTTACGAATTCGAGTTTGGTGAGAGCCTCGTCTTTTTTCGCGAGTGCGACTAGGAATTCGGCGGCATCCCACGCCTGATCGATCGGGTGGTAGTTGCTGTCTCCGACGTTCAATTGCTCGAAGAGTTTGAAGACCCGTTCGGCCTCCGCCTTTTCCCCGAGGGTGGCGAGAAGAGTGGCGCGATGAAAGAGGAGAGTGCCGTCGTTTGGCGCAGCGCCGAGGCGCTGCTCAACGATTCGCAACGCATCGCGCCACTCCGCCTGGGCGGCGTCGGGGCGACCTGCCATGCGATGGGCGATGCCGGCAATGCTCGCCTTGGGTATTCCGCCAATCCAAGAGTCGACAAAGTAGTCACGGGGGGCGGCCCGCAAAATCGTGAGCGCCTTGTCCGGCTCTCGCCGCCAGAGCCACAGGCGGCTGGCGACGAAGGCCGCGCGGTCTTCCACCAACGCCGACGCCGGCACGGCTTCCAGCAGTTTTTGCGCAGCGTCCAACTCGCCCCGCCGCAGCATGAAGTTGATTTTCACGATCCGGGCCGAAGCCGTGGGCCGCAGGGCGAGCGAGTCGTTGACGGCGGCTTCCGCCTCCGCGTAACGCTGGATCCGAAAGAGAATCGAGGCGCGATTGAGCAGGGCCTTGGAGTCGCCCCCCGGGAGCGCCGCGGCGCGATCGTAATAGACCAATGCTTCCTCCGGACGGTTCAGGCTGCCGTTGAGCACGAGGGCCAGCATGCGCAGCACGCGTTTGTCGTTGGGCGCCCGCTGTACCAGATCGCGCAGGAGTCGCTCGGCTTCCGGGCCGGCACTGCGGCCCTGTTTTCTCAGGCTGTCCGCCTGCGCGAGGCGGACCTCAATGGAGTCGGGCGCAAGTTGCACGGCGCGCTGCACCTGCCCGCGGGCCTGTTCCACGCGAGGAGCGGAATTGGCGTCAAAGCTGGAAAGACTCAGCGAGACCCGCGCGTAGACTGCCCAGGCCTCGCCGTCCGTGGGATCGAGTTCAACGGCCCGTTTGCAGAGCTGCTCGGCGAGCGTGAGGTTCTCCCGCTGAGTGTCGTCCATCGCGTAATCGTCCTGCAAGGCCTTCGCCTTTTCGACGAGCTTGCGGACTTCGGAGGCCGGCGCGGCGGTTGTCGCAGCGATTGGACGTGCGCTGGCGGCCGCGCTGCGTGCGGGGTTGCTTTGCTGCCACCAGATGAAACCCATCGCGACGGCGAGCGCGGCGACGCCGCCGATCCATACGGGCGATCGGGCAGCGTCTCTGACTGGGGACGCGACGCCCCCGTCGCGTTGGCTTGGCCGCGCTGCGGTGGTCTTCCGCGGTGTTTCGAGCAACCGCTTGATCTGTTCGACAAATTGCGGCGAGGGCACGCCGCGGGCGAGGCGCGTCCACTGGTACCGCATGAACTCCTCCGGTACGGCCGCGTCGGCCTCGCGGGTCTCGTCGATCACAACCGGAACGATGAACGCCCGGCCGGCCGCCATGTCGCGCGTGCGCTCGACTGCGATCAGCCACTCGCGGCGAAAATAGCCTTCGGTGCGAGCCTCGGTTTGCGCCGACACGACGGGCACAAAGAGGGCGCATTCGCGAATCTGCTGTTTGATCTTCGCGTCCCACGAGTCGCCGCCGCGCAATTCGTTTTGATCAAACCACACCTCGACGCCGAAGGCGCGCAACGCGTCCGCGATCCGGCGCGCCGCCTCGTTGTCCTCGCGCGCATAGCTGAGGAAAACGGCGCCGGGAGTCGTGGGCGGGAGTGGTTGGTCGGGCGCGGAACTGGCCATGAACGTGCGGCAAACTGGCGGCTGCGCAGGTGGGAGACGAGGAGAATTAGGCGCGCCCACGTCGAGGGCGGATCCTGTGCGGGGCCCGGCGAGCCTCCGCTCTAACTTCGCTGTCGGTCAGCGCGCTGGCTTGGATATCGGTGCGGCCGTGAGCGATTTCAAGAGCGCCTGAAACCGCGGATTGTTGCGCATGGGATCGTAGGCCGGCTCGAAGCGGAGCCGATTCGGCCAACCGACGTAGTAATCTCCCTGAAATGCCTTCTCCAGGGAGTTTGCAACTTGTTCAATCTGACCCAACGCCACGCGAATGGCGGTGACGGTGGCGGTGTGTTCGCGGCCGCGTTCGCTTTGTACAAGGACGGGCAGGATTTTTTCGGCTAGTTCGCGTTGACCGGTTTCAGCGAGCAGCAGGGCGCGCCACGAGAGCAAAGCAGTATCGTTGGGGCGGGCGGCGAGCCGTTGGTCGACGACGTTCAGCGCTCCTTGCCATTCCGACTTGGCGGCCTCCGGGCGGCCGGCGACTCGGTGGGCCATCCCGGTGAGGTAGCCCTTGGGGCCAATGTAGGGAGCCTTTTCGAGAAAGTCCCGTGGCACTGCGCGCAAGACGGCAATCGCTCGGTCGCCCTCCCGGCGCCACAACCATACGCGAGCTGCATGGTAGGCACCCCAATCCTCCAGGAGAAACGGCGTGGGTAGCTTCTCGATGTTGGCCCGCGCTTTCTCCAAATCGCCCCGGACCTCGAGGTGGTAGAAAAGCTTCTTGATGTAAACGGCGGGGCTCGGCCCTATCGCGAGGGCCTGATCGAGCGCCGACTCGGCCTCGACCAGTCGCCCCAAATTGGCCAGTGCGCTCTCCCGGCCATAAAGCGCAACCCGATCGCCGCCCGGCAAGGCGATCGCCTTGTCGGAAAAAATCAATGATTCCTCAAGACGACCTTGTCCGCGCAGACCGCTGGCGAGGGTCTTCAGGACCCGCTTGTCGTTTGGCAGTCGCTGCGCCAGTTCCCGCAGCACGCGCACGCCTTCGTCCATCGTGGCCTGCTGGCGGCGATAAAAGTTGGCCTGGGCGAAGCGCGCCTCGTCGGATTCCGGCGCCAAACGCACCGCGCGTTCCGCCTGCGTCCGCGCGGTTTCAGTGCGCGCCGGTGTCAGGTCGAACCCGAAAATAACGAAACCGAGCGAAATCTGAGAGGACGCCGCCCACGCCTCGGCGCTGCTGGGATCGAGCGCGATGGCGCGCCGGCAAAGATCGTCGGCAAGGTTCCAGTCATCACGCGTGGCGTCGTCCTGTTTGTCCCAAAGCGTCCAGGCTTTGGCGATGAGCTGGCGCAATTCGGACGCAGGAACAGAGGGGGCCGATTTCTCCCTGGGGGCCGCCGGCGTCGCCGCGGTTGGAGTCGGCAATGGTTTCGATTGCCGCCACAGGAACACGCTGACGGCGGCCACGATGGTGGTGACCGCGACGAGCACCCACGGCTGACGCGAGGTTCGAGGTAGGGCGGGTCTGTGACCCGCCTTTTCACGCGCGAGGTGTTCCGAGGGAGGGTCGGAGACCCGCCCTACTGTCGACGTCTTTTTCGGGGCTTCCAACAATCGCTTGATCTGTTCGACAAATTGCGGCGAGGGCACGCCGCGAGCGAGGCGCGTCCACTGGTAACGCATGAACTCCTCCGGCACAGCCGCGTCGGCCTCGCGGGTCTCGTCGATCACAACCGGAACGATGAACGCCCGCCCGGCGGCCATGTCGCGGGTGCGCTCGACCGCGATCAGCCACTCGCGGCGGAAATAGCCTTCGGTGCGAGCCTCGGTTTGCGCCGACACGACGGGCACAAAGAGGGCGCACTCGCGAATCTGCTGTTTGATCTTCGCGTCCCACGAGTCGCCGCCGCGCAATTCGTTTTGATCAAACCACACCTCGACGCCGAAGGCGCGCAACGCGTCCGCGATCCGGCGCGCCGCTTCGTTGTCCTCGCGCGCGTAGCTGAGGAAGACGGCGCCGGGGGTCGTCGGCGGGAGTGGTTGGGCGGGCGCGGAACTGGCCATGAACGTGCGGCAAACTGGCGGCTGCGCAGGTGGGAGACGAGGAGAAATGCCGGTGCGTGTTCGTCACGCCCTCCAACGCGGGTCTGTCATCCATCAGACGATAATCGTCGGTTGGGGTCGGGCCGCGCCGCGGGGACCGCCGGTTTGCTAACCCAGGCTCAGTCTCTGCCCCCGGCGGGCGAGCCGAAGTGGCGCGCCGAAGATCGTGGAGAGGTTTTTCGATGTGAGAACGTCCCGCCGCGGGCCGGCGGCGTGGACGCGTCCCTCGCGCAGCAGAAGCGCATGCGTGAAGGCCGGCATGATTTCCTCCACGTGGTGGGTTACGAGGACTAACGCCGGCCGAGAAGTGCCGCGGCGGCGGGCGACTTTTTCGATGAACTGCAGGAATTTCTCCCGCGCCACCGGGTCGAGCCCCGCGCAGGGCTCGTCGAGGATCAGCAGCCGGGGTCGCGCCATCAGGGCGCGCGCGATCAACACGCGTTGGCGTTCGCCCTGGGAAAGATAAACCCACGGGCGTTCGGCCAGCGCCCCGAGACCGGCGGCGCGCAGGAGCCGCATCGCCGCGGCGCGATCGGCGCGGGTTGTCCGATGCCAGAGATCGAGCTGCGCGTATTTTCCGCTCATCACGGTGTCGACCGCGGGTTCGGCGGGCGGGATCGAGGCGGTGAACGCGCTCGTCACCACGCCGATCTTGAAGCGCAGTTCGCGCCAGTCGCATTCGCCGTAGCGCTGGCCGAGCAGGGCCAGCGTGCCGGCGGTCGGCGACAGGTAGCCGGTGAGCGCTTTGAGCAGCGAGGTCTTGCCCGAGCCGTTGGCGCCGAGAATGACCCAGTTTTCACCCGGGGCGACGCTCCAGCTGAGATCGTGCAGGATCGTCGCGCGCCCGCGCGCGATGCGGAGACCGGTGACAGCGAGAATGGACTTCATGCGGCCGAAGTCTGCGGGTGCGGGATTGCGCCGGTCAATCGCCGGCATCAACCTGATGGGATGCCTCCTGTCCGTCTCAGTTATGCCTTGCTGTTCGTCTATGCCCTCTGGGCCTCGGCGGTGGCGCGCCCGTTCACCGTCGTCGCCTACAACGTGGAGAACCTTTTCGATCTCGACGGCGTGGCCGCGTACGCGGAGTACCAGCCGGCGCTTTATACGCCGGCGCACGCTCTGACCAAGCTGCAAAACATCGCGCGCGTCGTGGCCCGCTTCGAGGGTGGCCGTGGTCCGGACGTCCTGATGCTGGCCGAACTCGAGGTTGATTCGACCCCCGGAAAAACGCCGCCGGACTACGACGCGTTCCTCGCCCGCTACGCCGGAGTCAAACTCGCCGACATGCTGGGGGCGAAATTTGGTCCCGAAATCGCCGACCTGCCCGCCGAGGCCCTGCTCCTCAAGGCCCTCGCGGACGCCGGCATGACGGGCTATCACGTGGTCATCGGCGACAACGTTACCGCCGCCGGCAGCGAACGGAAGCAGGAGATCAAGTGCGCGGTGTTCACGCGATTTCCGGTGAAACGGTCCATCTCGCACCCGACCCTCAACGCGCGCGCGATTCTGGAGGTTCAGGTCGAGGTCGACGGTGCGCCGCTTTATTTGTTTGCGAACCATTGGAAATCCGGCGCGAGCGACCCGGAGACCGAGGCGACCCGCGTGGCCAATGCCCAGACCCTGCGGACGCGTCTCGACGAGTTGCTGCGGGCGGATTCGAATGCGGACATCATCATCGGCGGCGACCTGAACTCCCAGTACAACCAGAAGCAGCGTTTCCCGAAGATGAAGGTGACCGGAATCAACGACACGCTGCGGTCGCAGGGCAATGAGCTCGCCGTCCGCGGCGCGCAGCGCGACCTCTACAATCTCTGGTACGAACTGCCGGCGGAGCAGCGCGGGAGCGACACCTACCGAGGCGAGTGGGGCACGCTGATGCACCTGATCATCTCGCGCGGGCTCTACGACTACCGCGGCGTCCAGTATGTCGACAATTCCTTCACCGTCGCGAAATTCGCCGGGCTCAACGTCGACGATCTGGGCCTGCCGGTACGTTGGTCGGGAACGGGCCCGAACGGCGGCGGGTTCTCCGACCATTTTCCGATCGCGGCCAGGTTCACCACCGTGACCGACGGGCGCACGGATCGCTGGCTCGCGTTGCGGAGCCCCTCGGCGGATCAGCCCGGCGATGGCGCGCCGGTGAAAATCGGATACGGCGCCCTCGACCTTGCGAAAGTGGCGCTGACGGCGGACAAGCTTCCCGCCGGCGCCTCGTTGCGCGATGCGGTCAACCTGGGAAAAATCGTGCGCGTCGAAGGCGTGGTGGCGGCCGGTCCGCGCCTGGCGGTGGAGTTTCACGGGGAGACGTATGACGTGTTCAGCCACGACGAGGCGCTGCGAAAAAAACTTCGCGCCGATTTCAAGGCGGGCGAGCGCGTGCGCTTCTACGGCGAACTCGGCCAATATCGCGAGCGCTGGCAGTTTGTGATCCAGGATGCGGCGTGGGTGAAATAAACTAAACGGGCGAAATTTTTCCATGCTCAAACTCTACACCTACGCGAACTGCGACAGCTGCCGGGCGGCGACGAAATGGCTGCGGGCCCACGCGATTGCCTTCGAGGAACATCCCATCCGGGAGACTCCGCCGTCGACGGCGGAGTTGCGGACGATGCTGGCGGCCTATGGCGGCGAGATGCGGAAACTGTTCAACACGTCCGGCCGCGACTACCGCGAGCAGAAGCTCGGCGAAAAACTGCCGACACTGACACCCGCCGCGGCCCTGGCACTGCTGGCGGGCAACGGGAATCTGGTGAAACGGCCGTTCGTCATCGGTCCTGGCGTGGCGATCGTCGGATTTGACGCGCAGGCGTGGCCTGCGAGTCTGTTGAAATGATGAACGCACCGTCTCCTTCCGAACCCTTGCACGAGGTCGTGCGCTGGCTGGCACAGCACGCCGGCTTTCCGGCGCGCCGCCTGCCGGCCAAGGCCGAGGCGTTGGTGTGTGTCTCGGCCCTGGCTGCGGCGGAGGAAGCGCGGGAGCAACAGCGCTTCGCCCTGCAGCGCCGCGTACCCGAGCAGACGTCGGCGTTGCGCGCGCACGGGCTGCGACGCTCGCAGGTTCACTTTAAGTGCGACAATAGCGCAAAGGTGTAGCGCGCGGCGGAGAGCATCACTTCCGCCGCGAGAGCACCCGACCGGCGCGGGTCCCGGGATATTTTCCGTCAACGACCGCGCTGCGGCCGTTGACGAACACCTGCACCATGCCCTCGGCGCGGGCACGCGGTTGCTCGTAGGTGGCGGCGTCCCGCAGTTTCGCGAGGTCAAACACCACGAGGTCGGCGAATGCGCCCGCCCTCAGCACGCCGCGGTCGCGCAGGCCGAGGATTTCCGCCGGTTGGCCCGTCATCGACTGAATCGCGCGTTCGAGTGAAATCACCTGCTGGTCCAGGGCGAACACGCGGAGCTTGCGCGAGAACGTGCCGTAGCTCCGGGGATGCGCTTCCGCGACCCCGAAGCCATCGGAGGCCGTCATCGTCCACGGCTGGCGCATAAACGTGAGGATGTCGTCCATCCGGATGCTGAACGAAATCGCGCGCGGTTCGCCCGTCTCGATCATCGCGATCGCGGCGTCGACGGGTTCCATTTTTCGGCGCCGTCCGATTTCGTCCAGCCGCAGGCCCTCGACGGAACGGTCCGGTTCGTATTCGGAGATGAGATGCGTCCCGGGTCCGCCCCGGCCTTCGATGCTCGTGATCATCTCGGCGCGAATCTTGGCGCGCGTGGCGGGGTCGGCGAGACGCGCCCGCGTTTTTTCCATTCCGCCGTCCTGCGCCCATCCCGGGAGCACCATCGAGGCCAGGTAGGTGGCGCCGGCCTCGTACGGATATTGGTCCGCCCAGACGGCGAGGCCGGCGGCGCGGGCGGCCTCCACCTGTCGAATCTCCTCGTCGGCCCGACCCCACATGCGCGGACCGGAGCCCTTGATGTGGGTGATGATGCTGGTGATTTTCGCCTCGCGGGCGATGGTCAGCAATTCCTCGACCGCCGCCTTGCGACCGACGGTGGCGTCGCTCTCGTCGCGGATGTGACTGTGGTAGAAGCCGCCGAATTCCGCGGCGACCCGGGCGAGCGCGAGCAATTCGTCGATCTTCGCATAACTGGCCGGCGCATAGATCAGCCCGGTCGAGAGACCAAAGGCACCGTCGCGTTCGAAGGCCGTCCGCACCATCGCGCACATCCGGTTGAGTTCCTCGGGCGTGGGGGCGCGCGCGGCCAGTCCGACGACGGCGGTGCGCACCGGTTTGTGACCGATCATCGGGGCAACGTTGACTCCGGGGCCCGCCTTTTCGATTTGCGCACGTTGGGCGGCGAGATCGGGCAAGCCCCAGCCGTCGGGGTTGATGAACACCGTCGTCACTCCCTGGGCGAGCAGGGCTTCGGCCCCGGCGAGTTCGGGCCGTACGAGTTCCCGGTCTGCGGCGTGGGAGTGACCGTCGATGAAGCCGGGCGCGACGGCGAGGCCGCGCGCGTCGATTTCCCGGGAGGCCGTGTCGGCACGGAGATTGCCCACGGCCGCAATGCGATCGCCCTGCAACGCGACGTCGCCGATAAACGGTTTGCCGCCGCGCCCGTCGTACAGGGTGCCACCGCGAATAATCAGATCGTAGGTAGCCGCCCCACCGTTTTCGATAGAGAGGAAGAGCGCGAAGGCGGTGAGGAGGAAGGTGGCGCGCGGTGATCGGCGTTTCATGGTTTCAAGGCTGAGGGGGCTTTCCCGGCCGTCATGCGACGATGAAAGAGGATGAACCGCGCTTCGCCTTCGACCCACGAACGTCCGGGGAGAAATTGAATCTGGTCGAGCACGGGCAGCGCGTCCCACGTCTGCACGTAGTCATAATCGCGGAGGACCTGGGTGCTGGCGAACTCCGGGCGGGCCGCCTCGCCCGGGCGGAGCACAACCCAGGTGGGATGCAGCCGTGCGATCACGTCGGCGTAACGTCGCGCCCCACCGCGCACGGCGGCCACGACCTCGGGCGAACTCAGGCCGGGAAAATCGTAGGTTTTCAGTTGTGAATAATACCCCATGTAGCCGAGCGGCTCGAGAAACACGGTGTCGCCCGGGGCTGCGTGGCCGGCCAGCCATTCGCCGAGGCTGCGGCGCACGCCGGTTTCGACGTGGCGTTGCACGATGCTCATCTGCCAGGCGGTCGCGACGAGCATCGACGCCTGCAGACCGATGAGCCCGACTCCGGTGAGGCGGCACGCCAACTCGATCGGCTTGCGGCCGGCGGCGACGGCGCGAACATGGAGGCGATCCAGCGTCAGAGCGATCGCCACGGACGCGAGAGCGGTCCACGGCGGCACGTACCAGGGAAAGAGGATGATGGAGCAGAGGTAGAAGAGGCCGATGAACACCGCGAGCGAGGCGCGCCGCGCGGTGACGGACAATCCCGGGACGAGCCACGCAAACGCCGCGATCACCGAGAGCACATGTGCGGCCTGGTTCAAGCCGGCCGGCCACCCGCCGAAGCTCGAATAGGTCGGCAGGAACAGATCCGGTGCCAGACCTTTTCCGGTGAGAATTTCCCACGGGACTCCCAGGAGCGCGGTCAGTTTCACGGAGGCGGTGTACGCGCCCTTGGCGACGATCGTGTGCGGGACCGGCGTCCCGTAATACCACCAGGCCCAGACGAACCACGGGAGATAAATTGCCCCGCCCAGCAACAGTCCGCGGGCGAGCGTCGCCCACGGCGCGCGAGGGGCGCCGGGCACCGGGGAGCGAAAGGCGACGCGGGACACGAGGAGCGCGCCACCCACGATGAACGCATCCGGGCGCGTCCACATCAGACCGCCGACCGCGATCGCGATCACGGAACTGCGCGGTGACTCCGCCTCCAATTCGCTCCAGAGCAGCAGGACGAAGAAGACCAGGATCGCGGTCTCCATTCCGTTGATGGAAAAGTCGACGAGCTTGGCGTCGGTGCAGAGCATTCCGATCAGCGTGACGCGGCCGACGCGGCCGACGCCGAGTGCGGCGGTGCGCTGCCAGGCGAGCATGGCCGCGGCGGCGAGGAGAGCGGCGTTGAGGCCGCGGAAAATCCACAAGGCGGCATCCTCGTGGTGGCTGCCGGCGAGAATGGTGCAGAACGCGGGGACGAGCACGCCGAGCGGAGACGTGAACGTGTGCACCCGTTCGCCGACGTTGAACACGAGACCATTTCCTTCGGCCAGATTGCGACTGGTGCGAAGCGTGATGAAGTAGTCCTCCCACGCGTGTTGCGTGTAGAGGGCGAACCCCAGCGGGATCAGGGCGGCGAGAAGTGCGACGGCCCACAGCGGGCGGGTCTTGGACATCACGTGGAAAAAACTGCGACATCGGGTGCAGTGCGCGACAACATTCTGGCGTTGGGGCGCGCGGCGGTTTCTGTTGTCCCATGGCCCAAGCCGACTCACTCGAAGAACTGGTTCCCCTGCTCAAGCGCTCCCACCTGTTGGGCACGATTGGAGAACTGCTGGGCTGGGATGAGCAGGTGAACCTGCCCCCGGGTGCGGCCGAGCAGCGCGCGGCCCAGCACGCCGTGCTTGCGGAGACGCAGCACGCTGCGACGAGCGATGCGCGCATCGGAAGCCTCCTGGCGGGATTGGAGGCGCGGCCGGCCGAGTTGGACGCCGATGGCACCGCCATCGTGAAGAACGCCCGCCGCGACTATGATCGCGCCACGAAGCTGCCGGCGGAGTTTGTCCGCGAAAAGGCCGTGCAGGGCAGCCGCGGCTATCATGCGTGGGCGCGGGCCAAGGCCGCGGACGATTTTGCGAGTTATGCTCCGGTACTCGAAAAGAATCTGGAGTTCGCCCGCCGCGAGGCGGCCTATCTCGGGCGCGGCGACGTGGCGTATGATTACATGTTGGACAAACATGATCCCGGGCTGACGGCGGCGGCGGTCGACCGGCTCTTCGGCGAATTGAAGCGCGATCTTGTTCCGCTGATGAACGCGATCGTTGCCTCGCCGGTGGCGGAGCGGGCGCGGGCGGTGTCGGGAAGGCTCCGGGGATTCCCCGTGGAGGCACAGCGGGTGTTTCTGCGCGAGGTGACGGAGCGGATCGGTTTCGACTACATGCGCGGACGCATCGACGTGTCGCTGCATCCGTTTTGTTCGGGCACCGGCAGTGACGTGCGGATGACGACGCGTTACAAGGAAGACCAGCCGCTCGATGCCCTCTTTGGTTCGGTGCACGAGGCGGGACATGGACTTTACGAGCAGGGTCTGCCCGCCGAGTGGCTGGGAACCGCGCGTGGTATCCACGCCGGCATGGCGGTGCATGAATCGCAGAGCCGGTTGTGGGAAAACCAGGTGGCGCGGAGCCGGTCGTTCTGGCGCCACTTCGAGCCGCGCTGGCGGGAGCTTTTCCCCGCGCAGACGGCGGGCCTGACGTCCGACGACCTTTACCTCGCGGTCAACGCCGTCGAGCCCACGCTGATTCGCGTCGATGCCGACGAGGTGACCTACAACCTGCACATCGTGCTGCGGTTCGAGATGGAGAAGAAGCTGTTCTCCGGTGAACTGGCGGTGCGGGATCTGCCGCTGGCGTGGCGGGCCGCGTCGCGGGAACTGCTCGGACTCGAACCGGCAAATGATCGCGAGGGCGTGTTGCAGGACGTGCATTGGAGCGACGGCGCGTTCGGCTATTTCCCGAGCTATTGCCTGGGCAACATGATTGCCGCGCAGCTGTGGGCGCGCGTGCGGGTGCTGCGACCGGGGCTGGTGGAGGATTTTGCGCGGGGAGATTTCGCGTGGCTCCTCGGCTGGCTGCGGGAAAACGTGCACGCGCAGGGCCGGCGGTTCAGCGCGCTGGAGCTGGTGCGCCGCGTGACGGGCGAGGAACTTTCGCCGCGGCATCTCGTGGCGTATTTGCAGGAGCGATATGGCGGGCTTTACCTCTGACATGGGACTCATCGACACGCACACGCACCTGGAATCCTTTGCCCGCCACGGCACGCTGCCGGAGGCGCTCGCGCGCGCCAAGGAGGCGGGGATCGAAGCGATGATCACGATCGGCACGTCGCCGGAGGACTGGGCGATGTACCGCGTGCTTTCGGCGGAGCACCCGGGATTCATCCATCACTCGGTGGGGCTCCATCCGTGCGCGGTGAACGCCGGGTGGGAGGGCGCGGTCGCGCAAATCGAGCGGTTCTGGAAAGACGGGGTCGAGGGTGGGGCGGGTCGCGGGCACGCCTTGCCAGTCGCGCTCGGCGAATGCGGGCTCGACCGATTTCACCTGCCGAAGGATTCGGCGGAGGCGGAGAGAATCTTCACGTGGCAATGCGCGGCGTTTGAGCTGCAGCTGGCGATGGCGAAACGGCTGGGCTGTCCGGTGGTGGTGCACTCCCGCGGGGCGTTTGCCGAGTGCGTGGCGATGATCGATGCCAGCGGCGTCGACTGGTCGCGGGTGGTGTTTCACTGCTTCACCGAGGGGGAAGCGGAGATGGCGGAGCTCACGCGGCGCGGCGGATTCGGTTCGTTCACGGGGATTCTCACCTACAAGAGCGCGGGGGCGGTGCGGGCGGCGGCCAAGGCGCAGGGCCTTGGTCGTTTCATGGTGGAGACCGACGCGCCTTATCTCACGCCGATGCCGCATCGGGGGAAACCCAACGAGCCGGCCTTTCTCCGTCACACCGCGGAGTTCGCGGCGAGCGAGGTGTTTGGGATCAGCTACGACGAACTGGCTGCGGTCACGACGGCCAACGCGCGGGCGTTTTTCCGGCTCTAATCCTCAACTCCGCGAAACTCAGGCCTCGTCGAATTTCCGCGCAAACAGCCCGTCAATCTCGGCCAGCATGGCCGCCGCGTCGGCGCCTGTGGCGATGAACTTCACCTTCGAGCCCCGGCCGGCAGCCAGCATCATGAGCCCCATGATGCTCTTTCCGTTTACCTGCTCGTCATCCTTTTCCACGAACACATCGGCTTTGAACTTGTTCGTGATGCGCACGATCATGGCGGCGGGGCGGGCATGAATGCCCATCTTGTTCTGCACGACCAGCTCCTTGGTGAGGGAGGTGTTGGCCGGTGAAGCGTCGCTTTTGTTCATGAATACGGAAAAGACCGGCCAAAATCCGGGCCGAGGCGGCGGCTTGCAACCCAAAAACCGGCGCTCAGGCTGCGTCGGAATGGCACAGACCGCAATCATCGTTCCCTGTCGTCTTGAGTCGACGCGCTTCCCCCGCAAGCTGTTGCATGTCATCAAGGGGCGTCCGCTCCTCCGTTGGGTGGCGGACCGAATCGCGCGCGAGGCACCGGAAATTCCCCTTTATTTCGCGGTGGACCATCCGCTCTTGCGCGACTGCCTGGCCGAGGCCGGCTGCAACGTCATTATGACCAACCCCACGCACCAGACCGGCACGGACCGGCTGGCCGAGGCGAACCGCACGGTGCGGGCGGATTATGTCGTTAACGTGCAGGCCGACGAACCGCTGGTGACCGGTGCGCAGATCCGGATGCTGGCCCGCCTGCTGGCCGGCGGTGCGCCGATGGCCACGCTCGCCACGCCGTTTCGACGGGCGGTCGATTTCGCGAACCCCAACCAGGTCAAGGTGGTGCTCGCGACGGCAGCACGACGCGCGTTGTTCTTCTCGCGATCGCCGCTGCCCTATGCGCGGGATCGCGCCGGCATCGTTGACGACGCCTGGGTGCAGGCAAATCCGTGCCTCAAGCACCTCGGCCTCTACGGTTACCACGCCGACCTGCTGCAGAAATTTGCGACGTTGCCGGCGGGACGGCTCGAGCAAATTGAAAAACTCGAACAGCTGCGCGTGCTCGAAAACGGCTACGAGATCGCCTGCGACATCACCGAAGATCCCACCATCGGCGTCGACACGCCGGAGGACGCGGCGAAGTTTGAACAGTGGCTCGGGTAGGAACGGCTCCGGGCCGTCCCCGCATCAAATCTTCCCCGCTTTGCGCGCCTCGACCATCCGGTAGAAATCGACGAACAGCGGATCGGCGTCGTTCGGCCCGGGCGCGGCCTCGGGGTGATACTGCACGCTGAACACCGGCAGCGAAGTGTGGCGCAGGCCCTCGACCGTCTGGTCGTTCAGGTTGATCTCGGTGATCTTCGCGCCGCGGTTCTCGATCGACTTGGGGTCGGTGGCAAAGCCGTGATTCTGCGCGGTGATCGACACCTTGCCGGTCTCGAGATTCTTGACGGGCTGGTTGCCGCCGCGATGGCCGAACTTGAGCTTGAAGGTCGTGCCACCAAGGGCGTGCGTGAGCATCTGGTGGCCGAGGCAGATGCCGAACATGGGAAACTCCGGCAGGAGGGCCGTCACCGTTTTGTGGATATAGGGCAGCGCCGCCGGATCGCCGGGGCCGTTGGACAGAAACACAGCATCGGGCCGGTGTTCGCGGATTGCCTCGGGGCCGGCCTGGGCCGGGAACACCTGGACCTCGAAGCCGTGGTTTACGAGCTTGCGAAAGATGCTGTGCTTCGCGCCAAAGTCGAAGGCTGCGACGCGGAACTTCTTCGTCGGGATGCCGGGCGCGTTCATCGTGGTACCGACGGGCAGGTAGGGCGTGTTGTGGTGGGAGGCGTCGTCCGCCCGCCAGAGGTAGGGGGCGTCGCAGGTGACGTCCTTCACGTAGTCGGCGCCGACGATGGTTTCCCAGGCGCGGGCGCGGGCCACGGCGTCGGCGTCGCTGATCGGGAGCGTGCTGAGGCAGCACTTCATCGCGCCGTCGACACGGAGTTTCTTGGTCAGAGCGCGGGTGTCGATTTCACTAATGCCGGGGATGCCGTACTTGGCGAGGTAGTCGCCGAGGGCCAGCTTGCTGCGCCAATTGCTGACGACGGGGGAAAGTTCGCGAATAACGAAGCCGGTGCACTTGGGGGCGGAAGCCTCGGTGTCCTCGTCGTTGATGCCGTAGTTGCCGATCTGCACGGCGGTCATCGTGACGATTTGGCCGAAGTAGGAAGGGTCGGTGAGAATCTCCTGATAGCCGGTCATCGAGGTGTTGAACACGCATTCGCCGGAGACCGTGGCGGCGGCGCCGAAGGCACGGCCCCGGAAAATCGAACCATCTTCAAGCGCTAGGACGGCGGGCTGGAATGTGGACATTAAAGCCGAACGAAAGGGAGTCGCCTGCCGCGTGCCAAGGCTTTTGCGGCGAAATATTCCGTGGCAGGTGCAGCCGGGATCACGGCGCCTCGTAAACCGCTACCAATGCGATGCCTGTGCCATCGTTGGCGCCGCTGACGAGGGTGGTGCAGGCCCTGGGTGCGAGGGTGACGACGACGGCGGCGTCGCGCGAACCCGAAGGCAGTGGAAACGCTCCGACCTGGACCGCGGCGGAGCCGAGTTCGGCGGTGTTGGTGCCTCGGCGCGGAGCACGACGAGCGCGACGGCGTCAGCTCCACGTGTGGCCCGACGATTTTCTCGCTGGGGCACGCGAAGAATCGCATTGCCGCCATCGCGATCGAACGGGAGCGGCGACGCCCCCGTCGCCGGCGAAACGCGACGCGTCGCGTCCCCAGTTTCCAGAAATGGAGTTGGATTCCGCGGGTTACGGATGGAACGGTAAACGCCAACGGACAGACGCGACCCTTCCGCGCGGAGCACCACGGGGATCCGATCGACCCGACGGGGTTGTTCCGCCCCGCCCTGCTCACCCAGCTGCTCCCGTTCGCCGGGCTGGTCGCACTCGCCGTGCGGCTCTTCGGCCAGAACGGGAGCGCCGAAACCGGACCGGACGCTGAAAAACGCCCAGAAGGGACACGGCATAGACACGGCAAGGACACGGCAAGGACACGGCAAGGAGCCGGCAGGGCGGTCGCGCCCGTTCGATTCCGGCCGGTCTGGGGGGGCAAAGGAGCAAAGGAGACGCCGGGGAGCCCCGCCGGGGTCAGTCCGTTGCATGCAATATCGGATTTCCGGGATCTCCCGTGTCACACCTTGCACTCAGCCGGGACGATTCAATTGAACCACGGATGGACACGAATAGACACGGATGCTCAG
>CANJIU010000160.1 GCA_947474365.1 Opitutia bacterium
CCACTCGTGGTTCAATCGCTTTCGAAAGCTCCTCGTGCGCTACGAGAAGAAGGAAGCGAATTACCTGGCCCTCGCACACTGCGCAGCTGCCATGATCTGCTTTCGGATGGCCTAGAATGCTCATTCTCTATTTACGGATAGGCTCTAAGACGCTGATCGCTGCGAAGCGGGCGAAGTGATGATGGATTTCGGATTGCGGATTCCGAATTCTCGGAGTCGCCTAGGACCCGCTTTTCCAATCTGAAATCCGCTATCGCCATGCTGACTGCCACACCACTCCGCACCCTTGATCCTGAAATTTTTTCCGCCATCGCGGCGGAACTCGGTCGCCAGCAGAGCCATATCGAGCTGATCGCGTCGGAAAATTTCACCTATCCGGCCGTGATGGAGGCGCAGGGCAGCGTCCTGACAAACAAATACGCCGAGGGCTACCCGGCGAAGCGCTGGTATGGCGGGTGCGAGCATGTCGACAAGGTTGAGAACCTGGCGATCGAGCGGGCGAAGCGGCTCTTCGGTGCCGAGCATGCCAACGTCCAGCCGCACTCCGGCTCCCAGGCGAACTTTGCCGTGTACACCGCGGTGCTGCAGCCGGGTGACAAGGTGCTCGGCATGAACCTGAGCCACGGCGGCCACCTCACGCA
The DNA here is from genome assembly GCA_947474365.1 of Opitutia bacterium. Taxonomy (GTDB): domain Bacteria; phylum Verrucomicrobiota; class Verrucomicrobiia; order Opitutales; family Opitutaceae; genus ER46. The sequence goes on from CANJIU010000160.1 coordinate 642, forward strand.
CGGCAATCCGGCGAATTTTTCCGGCAAGTTGTACCAATTTGTCCAATACGGAGTCCGCGAGAGTGACGGCCTGATCGACTACGACGAGCTGGCCGCCGTCGCCGCCCGGGAAAAGCCGAAAATGATCACGGTGGGCGCGAGCGCCTATTCGCGGGTGATCGATTTTGCGCGGATGGGTGAGATTGCGCGCAGCGTGGGGGCGTTTCTTTTCGCCGACATTGCCCACATCGCCGGACTTGTCGCCTCGGGCATCCACCCGTCACCCGTCCCGCACGCCGATTTCGTAACGACGACCACCCACAAGACCCTGCGGGGGCCGCGGGGCGGGCTCATCCTCTGCCGGACGGTGCATGCCAAGGCGATTGACTCCGCGATGTTTCCCGGCGGGCAGGGCGGACCGCTCATGCACGTGATCGCAGCGAAGGCGGTGTGCTTTGGCGAGTGCCTCAAGCCAGAATTCAAGACCTACTCCGAACAGATTGTGAAGAATTCGCGGGCGTTGGCGGCGGCGATGACCGCGCGGGGGTACAAAATCGTTTCCGGTGGCACGGACAACCACCTGATGCTGGTCGATCTGCGGCCCAAGTTCCCCGAACTCACCGCCAAGAAGGCACAGGAGACCCTCGATCTCGCCCACATCACCTGCAACAAGAACACCGTGCCGTTCGAGACCCGCAGCCCTTTCCAGGCCTCGGGCATCCGGCTCGGCACACCGGCGGTCACGACCCGCGGATTGGTCGAGGCGGACATGGACGAAATTGCCGGCTGCATCGACACCGTGCTGGCCGCGATTGGCACGCCGGGCGAAGCCGCCGCGCTCGACGCGGTAAAGGTCCGCGTCGCCGTTCTCACTGGACGCCATCCTCTGCCCTATAAGCTCTGATCGCGCCCTGCGGTGGATCGTTTTTTCGTCCCGGTCAGGACGACCCATTTGCCGAACGGGCCGATCCGCCCAAGTCCTTTCGGTGAGATGTGCCTCTGAGCTTGCGGTCAGGTGCCGGACACGCACGATGCGCCTTTCATGGCTTTAGCCGGCAGCAACCGCCAAAAAATTTACCCTTGGAGCGTTGGGCTCGCCGCCATTTTTGGCCTGGCGTTGTCCTTTGGGCTCTGGCGTGAGGCGCGGAGCCGCGAGGAATTGCGGCGCGATGCGGATTTTGAACGCCAGGTCTCATCCCGGCACGCGCTGATTCGTGAGACGCTCGGCGGCTACGAGGACTGTTTACTGGGGCTCCGGCTGCTGCTCACCCACTACGGCGCGATCACCCGGACGGAATTTGCCGAAGCGGTGAAACAGCAGTTGACGAGGCACCCGGGTTTTCTCGGTGTGCAATGGGCGCCCGAGGTCGCCGTGGCCGAACGCGCCGAATGGGAGAAGGCGCACGAGACCGCGGTCCCGAACGGCATCCGCGAACGTACGCGGGGAGGCTCCGATATCGTTGCCGGGGTGCGCGACCGGTACTTTCCGATTGTTTTTGCCGAGCCTTATGAGTCTAACCGGCACGTCATCGGATCGGACATTATTGCCAGTCCCCTCAAGGGGGACGTCGAGCGCGCCTTTGCGACCGACGGCAGCGTGATGAGCGGCCGGCTCAAATTGGTTTACGAAACGGGGCCGAACGATGGGGTGGTGATGATCTGTCCGGTTTACCTCCCGAAGAAGGACGGTGAACTGCGGCGGCGGGGTTCGGGCGTGCTGCTCGGAGTCTTTCGTGTTGCGGATCTTCTGGCGCAACCGTGGAACCGGGCGGGCAGCCGGCGCTTGGACGTGATGTTCGTCGACGAGTCCGCCACCCAGGCCAGCCGGCGAGTGCTGTTCTGCCATCTCGCAAATGGCGGATCGGTTCCGACGGAATCGCAGTTTTTGACGGGAATCCATCGGGATGTTTCCCTGCCCATCGCGGGCCGCAACTGGCGGATTTTCTACCGACCCGCGAACGGACCGGGTTCCGACGATGGTTCATTCCTCCCGACGGTGGTGCTGCTTTGCGGACTTGTCATCACCGGCCTCGGGACGGCTTTCCTCTCCTCCCGCCTGCGCCGCACGGCTTTGATCGAGCAGCAGGTGCATGACCGCACCGTCGAGCTTACGGAAAGCCGCCGGCAACTCAGCAGCTTGATGCAGTCCCTGCCTGGCATGGCGTTTCGTTGCCGTTATGACGATTCCCTCACCGTGCTGTTTGCCAGCGATGGCACCGGCGTGCTGACGGGATGGGCTCCGGAGGACTTTGTTTCCGGTGCGATGCAATTTCGGGACGTCATCCATCCGGAGGATCTCCCGCACGTGCGCGAGAACACGCGAAAGGCCCTCGCCGAACGGTTGGATTTCGAGCAGATATTTCGCATTCGGACGCGTGCCGGAGTTGAACGGTGGATGCTGTCGCGGGGGCGTGGAGTTTACGGCCCGGACGGGAAATTGGAGATGTTCGAAGGACTCGTCATCGACATCACCGCACAAAAACTGGCCGAGCAGGAACGCCTGACCCTTGAGCGACGGTTGCTGGACGGCCAGAAACTGGAGAGTTTGGGATTGTTGGCCGGGGGTATCGCCCACGATTTCAACAACCTGCTCGCAACCGTCATCGGGAATTCAAACCTGCTCCGCCTTGATCCCTCCCTTGTCGGGAGCACGGCCACCAAGCTCGATGCGATCGAAAACGCGGCCCAGCGCGCGTCAGACCTGTGTCGTCAGATGCTCGCTTATGCCGGCAAGGGCCGCTTTGTGATCGAGGCGGTCGACGTCAGTTCACTCGTCGAAAATCTTGTGCCTCTCCTTGATGTTTCGGTGGCCAAGCAGGCGCACCTCCGTCTGGCGCTGGCGCGGGAGCTGCCCCCCATCCGGGCCGACGCCACCCAAATGCGTCAGATCGTGATGAATCTCGTCCTCAACGCGGCCGACGCGGTCGGCGAGCGCGGCGGGGAGATTGCGATCTCCACCGGTATCATGATCGCTGATTCGACCCTCCTGCGCCGGTGTCCGGTGGGGGCCGATCTGATGCCGGGAAATTTTGTTTTTCTCGAGGTGCGGGACAGCGGCTGCGGGATGACGGCTGAGGTGCAGGCCAAGATTTTTGATCCCTTTTTCTCGACGAAGTTTGCCGGACGCGGCCTTGGTCTGGCCGCCACACTTGGCATTGTGCGCGGTCATGGGGGCGCCCTTCTCGTTGACAGCACACCGGGTGTCGGATCGACGTTCCGCCTGCTGCTGCCAGCCGCGCCGGGCGCATTTTCCATCCAACCGCCGCCAGTCTTAAAGTCTGGCGATTGGAAATTCACGGGCAGGGCACTGGTGATCGACGACGACGAACCGGTGCGGATTGTCGCCGCCGGCATGTTGAAATCCATCGGCGCATCCGTGCAGACCGCCCCAGACGGCCAGTCGGGGATCGAACTGTTCCGGTCAAATCCGGCCGAATTCGATGTCGTGCTCCTCGACCTGCTGATGCCGGGCCTGACGGGCGAGGAGACGCTCAAGGTGCTGCGTACGCTGCGCGCCGACCTGCGCGTTCTGGTGATCAGCGGCTTCAGCGACTCCGATGTCATGCAACGCCTGGCCCACGACCGGGGACCATTCATTTTTCTCCACAAGCCCTTTACTCGTGCGGCCTTGATCGCCGCCTTGCGCCAGTTGCTCGGCTGAGTCCGAGGCCCGCGCGTGACCGAGGCGCGTTCCCGGTGTCAAACCCAACGGGTTTTAGGTCCCCACGAAAACCTAGCCTTGGCGTTCGGACGCGGATTCGCTTTCGTGACGGACTCACCTTGTGTCAAACGCCACTTCCCACTTTGCCCCGCCTTCGCCGCGTCCACTTTCGCTCGGCGTCATCTTTCTCACCCTGTATATCGACCTGATCGGGTTCTCGATTATTTTTCCGCTGGGTCCGGATTTGTTGGAGTATTACCTGAAACTTGAGGGCCGGACGGGTGCGCTGGGCTGGTTGGTCGGGCAAACAGATGCCCTGGCTCAAACCTTCGGAATCGCCAGTTATGCGCCCGTCCTGTTCGGCGGCGTGCTGAGTTCCGTCTTCTCCATCCTGCAATTCGTGTTTGCGCCCTTCTGGGGGGCGTTGAGCGACCGCAGGGGGCGGCGTGGCGTGCTGATGATTTCGGTCGCAGGCACCGCCCTTGGTTACCTGATCTGGGTTTGCAGCGGTTCGTTCTGGTTGTTTCTCCTGTCGCGCATTGTGAGTGGGGGATTCAGTGGTAATCTGTCGGTCGCGACGGCGGCAGTCGCCGACGTGACGACCCGGGAGGAGAGATCAAAGGCGATGGGGTTGGTCGGGGCCGCCTTTGGACTGGGCCTCGTGACAGGCCCGACCCTCGGTGCGCTCACGGCTCATTTCAATCTGGCGGCGAGCATGCCCGGCCTGGTGCGTTTTGGCATCAATCCGTTTTCGGTGCCGGCACTCCTCGCACTCGGACTTTGTCTGATCAATCTCGTTTGGATTGCGGCGCGTTTCAAGGAGACCCTGTCGGATGCGTCGCGCGCCGGTGCCGTCGAACCTCGGATGCGAAATCCCCTCGGCGCGATTCTTGGATTGAAAAACCCGGCGGTGCGGCGGACGAACCTCGTGGCGTTCGTATTTTCCATCGCGTTCGTGGCGATGGAGGCGGCGCTCACGTTTTTGGCCACCCAGCGGTTTGGCTACACGGCGCGCGAAAACGGGCTGCTGCTCGGCTTTTTCGGACTCTGCGCGATTGTGACTCAGGGTTACATCGTCAGAAAGCTTTTCAAGTTCGCCAGCGAGGTCCGGATCCTTGCGGGTGGCCTTGGGTTCACGATCGTTGGGCTCCTGGTGATCGGTTGGGCGGTTCGACCATGGATGCTCTATGCCGGTTTGACGCTGTTGGCGCTTGGCTCGGGACTGGTCAATCCTTCCACGACCGGGCTGATCTCCCTTTATGCGGGCTCGGAGGAACAGGGCCGGGTGCTCGGAATTTTCCGCTCACTCAGCGCTTTGTCGCGGGCATTTACCCCGGTTCTCGCCGGCGTCGTTTTCTGGCGCTACGGTTCGCTGTCGGTATTCTTGGGAGGAGCAGTGCTCGCGGCGGGCGCCTTGGCCCTCAGTGTGAAACTGCCGACTCCGGTAAAATGAAAAACGGCCGCGGGTCTTGGAGCGGGTGTGGCTGGCCCCGGGTCGATTTCCGCCGTGCCGCACTGCGGCCGGCCGGGCGGATCTTGTTTGCCGCAGCGCTGTTCTGGCTGTTGTCCGCGTGCACGACGGTTGGATCGAGGCGACCGTCGCAACCGGGGCACACCACGGTGAGTTCGCCGTTGGTCGTTCTCCCTGCCCAGTTGATCGGCAACTTGCTTCTGATTGAGGCGAAGTGGGATCGCTTCGGACCCTACCGATTTCTCATCGACACCGGATCGTCCTCCACGCTGGTCACCCCGGCGCTGGCCCGCCGCTACCAGGGACCGGACCCGGCCGCGGGAGCAGCGCCGCGGGTGCGGGTGACGGGTGCGGATGGCGTTGTCACGGAATTGCCCCAAGGCACGATCCGGCGTATTGAACTCGGTGACGTGCGTTTCGACGACGTCTCGGTCCTGATTTACGATTTTGCCGCGCTGTCCGCCCATCTCGGCGTGCGGATCGATGGCGTGCTCGGATTCCCCCTCTTCCGGGAGACCTTGCTGACGCTCGACTATCCTGGGCAACGCGTACTGCTCCAACCGGCTCGCAATGCCCCGCTCATTCCGGGCACTCCCATCGCGTTTGATGATGCGCGCAAGGTGCCGCTTATCACCGTCCGGCTGGGCGAACGGTCCATTGTCGCGTTGGTCGACTCGGGGAGCGATGCGTTCTTCACCCTCAATCCAATCGGCTTTGCGCCGCGGTTTGTGGCGGGACCGACCGCGGGAGGCACGGTCGGAACGATCAGCGGGGATCGCCCGCAGATGATTGGCCGGCTGGGCGAGACGATCGCGATTGGTGACGAGGTTTTCCCCCAACCGATCGTGGTCATTTCCGACGAATTACCCGCCGTTGGTGGCGGGTTGTTGCGGCACTTTTCGGTGAGCTTCGATCAACTGAGGGACCGCGTGACGTTTTTCCGAAATTCCCGCGAACCGATTTCGACTCCGGCCCGGCGTAGCTCCGGCGTGAGTTTCAGCAAAACTCCGGCTTACTGGCGCGTCGCCGGGGTTGTCCCAGGTTCGCCGGCGGCCAAGGCGGAGGTGCAGCCCGGTGATCTCGTGACCCGGATCAACGGTGAGCCGGTCGCTCGTTGGGATATCCGACGCTACGAGAAACTCCTGGCGACGGCCGATGAAATCGGGCTGACGTTTCTCCTCGGAACCGTGGAAACGGAAAAGCGGGTGGCGGTGTTCGAACTCGTGCCCTGACGCAACGCGGTTCAGGCCCGTCACCCGGTGCGACGGAGGAGGAATGCCCCGGCCCCGTCGTGCCCGGTCGCCCAAGGATGGCTGAGCACCGTTTTTTCCAGGGTGAACGGACCGCCGGCCTTGCTCGCGAGAAACGACTTCACGACGCCTTCGTTTTCGTCGGCGTCGATGCTGCAGGTCGAATAGACGAGTCGACCGCCAGGCGTGACGAGCCGGGCGGCGGCATGCAAAAGGGAGAGCTGCTGCTGCGGGTGTTTCTTGAAATCGCCCGGCTGCAGTCGCCATTTGACGTCGATGCGATGGCGCATGACGCCGGTGTTCGAGCAAGGCGCGTCGAGCAGAACGGCATCGTAGGACTCTGGCAGCCGGTGCGTCCGCAGGATCATGGCCATGTTCTGCAGCAAATCCGCCTGCACGAGCGCGACCTCGACTCCGGTAATGCGCGAAAGATTTTCCTTCAATCGATCGATGCGGGGGCCCGGGTGGTCCGGGTCGATGGGAAGATCTACCGCGACCAGCCGGCCGGTCTTCATCGTGTCGGCGATGAACAAACTCTTCCCGCCGGGGGCCGCGCACAGGTCGATTATGCTTTCGCCCGGTTGGGGGGCCAAAAGGTCGACCGGCGTACGGGTCGAGGGATCCTGCAAATAGATCCGGCCGGTCTTGAGGAACGGTTCTACTTGCGACCACCTCCCGGATTCGACCTCCCAGACCCCGGACCACTCTGTCGGCTTGAGGAAATCAGGTGGGTTTGCTGTTTCCACTACACTTGCGGTTGTCCCGTCGGAAGGCTTCTCCGGGGAGGGGCGCCAGCGGGCGTAAACGGGGGCAGGGCGCTGGTTCCATTCCAACAAAGCTCGGGTGGACTCGGGGCCGAATTGGGCGAGCCAGTTGCGGACCAGCCACGCTGGGTGGGAAAAATATTCACCCAGTTCGTCCGGGCTGACGTTGAGGGTGGGAGCTGGCTGGGAAAGTGGGGCTGCGAGCTTGCGCACGACGGCGTTGACCAGTCGCGCCTCGGCCGGACTGGCAAGCGATTTGGTCTGTTCGACCGCGTGGTGAACAATCTTGGCCACCCGGCCGTCGTCTTCATCCCCGGCGGCGTCGATCAGTTCGAAGCCGGCCACGAAAAGCACGGCCCTGGTCGAAAAACGCGGTGGATGGCTGACGAGTTTGGTTAGGGCGGCCTCGATGCGGCCAAAATGTCGCACGACGCCGAGCACCAGGTGCTGGCAGCGGGCCCGCTCGGGGCCGGCAAGGGTACGGGGCAGGGTGTCGAGCAACCCGTCGATCCGTTCACGGCGGTCAAGCCAGCGGGCAATGAGGCGAGCGGCGGTGGGCCAGGCGCCTTGGGGCGTCGGTGAGGAGGAAAGGGCGGTGTTGACGCTCATGGTTGGACCCTTTCGGAGCGGTTACCCCGATTTGCGACCGAATTGACAGGCTGTTTGACAAGGCTGGACATTGTCCGCTCAACTCTCCCGTTCAGGCCCTCACACACGCAACCATGAATTCCGAAGCTGTTTCCGCGCTCATCGCAAAATCGCCGTCCCTCAAGGCGGCCAAGCCCAAGTTGGAGGCGATGGAGCCCGGTGCCTATGTGGTGCACCGGAGCTGGGGGTTCGGCCAAATTAAGAGCTATGATGAAGCCGCCCAGCGGCTGATCATCGATTTCAAGGGCAAGAAGGGACATCCAATGGATCCGGCTTTTTGCATCACGACGATGGATGTGTTGCCGGAAAAGCACCTTCTGGTTCGCAAGGAGACCGACACCAAGAGAATCAACGAACTGATCGCCGATAATCCCGCTCAGCTCGTGGTGGAGGCGCTGCAGGCATATCCGAACAACGCTGCGACCGTGATTGAAATCGAAATCACGCTCGCCCAGGTCATCGGGGAGGAGAAATTCAAGAAATGGTGGGCGGCCGCGAAAAAGCTCGTCGCGAAGGACCCGCGCGTGGCGGTTCCGGAAAAAAAGACCGAGTGTTACGTGCTGCGTGAGGTTCCCGTTTCCGCTGAGGATGAAATTTTGGAGCAGTTCAATGGCACCCGTTCCGCCCGACGCCGGATTGCGCTGGCGGTGGAGATGATGGAGGCCACCGGTCGCAAGGACGTCAAAGTAGACCTCTCCGTCGTGCTCAAGGGCGTTGCCGACGCCGTCAAGGATTCCAACCAACTCGACGAAGCGGAGCGCCTCTTTGGCGCCGCGGTCCGCGACGATCTGGCGAAGGCCGTCGGCGCGGAAAACAATTTCGAGCCCACCCAGGCGACGATTATCGCGAATGTCCGCGATCTGCCGGGCATCGCGGAAAAAATTCCGGTGCAGTTCCAGTCCCGTTATCTGGACCTCATCCTGGAGACGCACCCGATCGAGGCACGCGACATTCTCTTCAACCTGCTGAAGACGTCGCAGGGCAAGTTCACGACCGAGTGCATCAATTTCCTGATCGAGCACGACCATGCGGATGAACTCGCGGCCACGCTCAAGCGTTGGCAGACCGAGCAGAACCTGCGCGCCCCGGTTCTCCTCTGGATCGTCAAGAACCGGCATTCGAAGAAATTTGCGAAGTTGCTCAACGACCTGATTACGCCCCGTCTGCTGAGCGCGATTTTCTTCGCGATCGATTATGAGGCGCTGCAGGCGTCCAGCGCCCGCCGAATTCCGCTCGCCGATATCCTGAGCGAGGACACCGATCTGATTTCCGACCTCCTTTCCACCGCGGATCCGGAGACCGCCCGCGATCTCGCCAACACGCTGATGCTGAACCAGGGCTTTGAGGAGCTGACCAAGAAGTCGCTGCTCGCCCGGTTCATCAAGATTTTCCCGAAGATTCAGTCGCTGGTGGCTGCCGACGCCGAAAGCAAGGAGGAGCAGCTCCTCGTTTCGCGCGGCAGTTACGACCGCAAGCGCGAAGAATACGAGACGATCGTCTCGAAGAAGATTCCGGAAAACTCCAAGGCGATCGCCACCGCCCGCGAGCATGGCGACTTGAAGGAAAATTCCGAATACAAGATGGCCAAGCAGGACCAACAGGTGCTGATGGCGCAAAAGACCCTCCTCGAACGCGACCTCGGTCGCGCGCGCGTGACGGACTTCAAGGATGCCTCAGTCGATCAGGTCAGCGCCGGTACCATCGTCAACGTGCGCCGGGCGTCAGATGGACAAAGTTCCGTTTACACGATTCTCGGAGCCTGGGACGGCGATCCGGAAAAGAACATCATCTCCTACAAGACGGCGCTCGGGGCGGCTCTTCTCGGCAAGAAGGCCGGCGAAACCGTCAAGGTGAAGCTTGGCGGCAACGACGAGGATTACACCATCGTCAGCATTGCACGCTATGCCGACAAGGCCTCCGGTTGAGCCGCGCTGAAACGCACTCTGGAAGAATTTCAGGCGGGCCCTTTCGGCCCGCCTTTTTCTCGCCCCCGGTTCATGCCTGAGCTTCTCAAAGGTATCGTCATTGGATTTTCGATCGCCGCACCGGTCGGTCCGGTCGGCATGCTGTGCATCCGCCGTTCCCTGACTCATGGTCGGCTCGCTGGTTTCGTCTCCGGTCTTGGGGCAGCAGCAGCCGATACGATTTACGGCCTTGTGGTCGCGCTGGGACTTTCGGCGGTGACCGACACCCTGGTGGCAAACCGGAGCTGGTTTCAGCTCGGCGGTGGACTCTTTCTGGTGGGTTTCGGGGTGGTGACCCTGCGTAGCCGGCCACCCACGGATGAAACGCGCCTCCCGCCGGAGATGGGGCTGTTGCCGGCATTTGGCCTTTCTCTGGTGATCACCCTCCTCAACCCGATGACGGTGCTGGCATTCATTGGAATCTTTGCCGGCTTCGGCATCCACGTGTCGGGCGGCATGTGGTCGGCATTCGTGCTGGTGCTGGGCGTTTTCGTGGGATCCGTCGCGTGGTGGCTGCTACTGAGCACGGCTGCAGGATGGTTTCGATCTCACTTGCGGGATGGCGGCATGCGAGGGCTCAACATCGTCTTTGGGGCCATTATCTCCCTTTTCGGCGTTTGGGAACTGGGCGAATTGTTCCTCCGCTAGCATTCGGACCGTGCCTGCTCCAACAAAATTGATTTCGCGGCATTGCTTCCCCACCTTCGCGCCTGCGTGAACGCCTCCTGGGATATCCTCAAGACCCTGTCGGATCCGACCCGGCTCCGGCTGCTTGCGCTCGTGGCGCGGGAGGAGCTTTCGGTGGCCGAACTCCAGGAGATTCTCGGCATGGGACAATCCCGGATTTCATCTCAGCTCGCACTGCTTCGGACGGTCAACCTCGTGACTGATCGGCGTGAAGGAAAGAACGCCTTTTACTCACTGCGAGCGAATCTGCCGGCCAGGACGCTTGCGCTCATTCGGGCCGCGATCGAATCGGTGGGTGAGCTTCCGGTCATCGGGGAGGACCGGGAGAACCTTGATCGCATCCTGCAGAAACGACGGCGGACGCAGGAGCAATACTTCAACCTGATCGCAGGACGGCTCGGGAAGAATTATTGTCCCGGCCGATCATGGGAAGCCATCGGGCACCTCGCGCTTCGGCTCACCCCGGCGATCGACATCGCGGATCTCGGGGCGGGGGAGGGGCTGCTTTCGCAATTGCTGGCGCACCGCGCCCGGCAGGTGTGGTGCATCGACAACTCTCCCCGCATGGTCGAAGTGGGCACCGAATTGGCCAAAAAGAACGGCCTCGCCAACCTGACCTACAAGCTGGGTGACATTGAGAAGGTGCCGTTGCCGGACAAGTCCGTCGACCTCGCGATTCTGAGCCAGGCCCTTCACCACGCGCAGCATCCGCAGGTGGCCGTGAACGAAGCATTTCGCATTTTACGACCGGGAGGCCAACTGCTGCTGCTGGATTTGAACGAGCATGGCTTTGAAAAGGCGCGGGAGCTCTATGCGGACGTATGGCTCGGATTCAAGGAAAGCGCGCTGCATGCCTTTTTGAAGAAGGCCGGATTTGCCAAGGTCGAGGTGACGGCCGTCGCGCGGGAGGAGGCTGAACCTTATTTTGAAACGTTGCTCGTCTCCGGTGTGAAAAACGCGGGATAGCGCGCCGGAGCCGACGGCGTGTCAGATGCAACGTTTCCAGCTTCCGCGGGTCACACGCCATCCACCCACTGCATCATGAAGCTCTTGTTCACGTTTCTTCCCTGGTTTTTCCTGACGGCCGCCTTCACCGCCGCTGCTCCCAAACGGGAGGAGACCGTCTTCATCTTCGAAAATCGCCGGCTCGCGATCGCTGTTCCCGAAGGATTCACCTATAAGTCGGCCCGGGACGAGCAGGGGTTGGTGGCGGTCCAACTCGCGGCACCGAAGGACGCAGTCACGCTCCATCTGGTGTTTATTCCCGACGCCGAGGGCGAGTTTAGTGGTGCGCGCGCCCGCAAGGAAAAGATGGTCGAGCTTTTTCAGGAATACGTCGAAAGCTCAGTGGAAAAGGCGATGCAGTTCGAAGAGCTTGAGCCGCGCACCGGGGCCGGGACCTTTTGCGTGTTCACCGATGCCAAATTGGTGGGAAAGACCGAGTATCCCCCGGGTGAATATCTGCACTTCACCACCGGTCTGAAGGTCTGGCCCGGTGCCCTGGCGGTTTTTCGCCTGTTCAGCAACGACACGACGTCGCCGGAATATCGGGCTGCGATGAAAGTCCTTCGCGAGAGCGTGCAGGAAAGACCAGTTCCGCTGCGCTGACGCTTGGCTCCGACAAAATCGGGTGACCACTCCGCCTTACGCGGAGACGTTCACATCTTTTTCATCGCGTACGCCATCGCCTCGGCGATGCGTTCCAGCTGCTCATCCGTGTGCATGGCTGAGATGGCGGTGCGGATGAGATCCTTGCCCGCAGGGACGGCCGGTGCGATCGACATGACGGTGAAGACACCCTTGTCGAGCAGGGCTTTCCAAAACGGATAGACGCGCTCCTTGGAGCCGAGGACGATCGGGACCGCGGGCGTCTCGCTCTCCCACGTGTCGAGGCCCAGTGACTTGAGCATGGCGCGATACTTGCGCGTGTTGCTCCAGAGGCGCTCCAGGTGCTGCGGCTCGCTCTGCATGAGTTCCAGCGAAGCCTGCGCGCACGCGGCTTGGCTCGGACTCACGGCCGCGGAGAAAACAGTCTGCTTCGAATTTGTCCGGAGGTATTCGATGACCTCGCGGGAGGCAGCCACGAAGCCGCCGGTGCTGGCGAGCGACTTCGACATGCTGCCGCAGATGATGTCGACCTTGTCGTTCAACGCGAAGTGATCGACTGTGCCGCGGCCCTGTCGGCCGAGGACCCCGAAGCCGTGCGCGTCGTCGAGCACCGTAAAACAATCGTGTTCCTCTGCAATCTCCGCCAGTTCTGGCAGCCGCGCGATGTGACCTTCCATCGAGTAAACCCCCTCAATCACCATCATTTTCGGGGCGTCCGAAGCGGTCGCGGCGATGACTTCGCGCAAGTCGTCGGGATTGTTGTGCGAAAAACGTTCCACCGTCGCCATCGACAGGCGGATGCCGTCCCAGAGGCAGGAATGGATGTTCTTGTCCGCCAGGATCACGTCGCCTTTTTGGGCAAACGTCGCCACGCTCGACAGACACGAAAGATATCCAGCGACACTGATATGGCACGCCTCCCGATTAAGGAAATGCGCTAGCTTCTCCTCCAATTCCAAGTGGAAGGCCCGGGAGCCGTTGGAAATGCGCGCCCCCGTCGTACTCGTGCCCCACTTCAACATCGCGGCGCGGCCCGCCTCGATGACTTTCGGATGAAACGACAACCCGAGGTAGTCGTTGCTCGAGAGCATGATCATGTCCTTGCCCCCGAGCTTAACCGTCGTGCCCTGCTGGGCCTCCATGGCGTGGTAAAAAGGCGCGTACTTCAGTCGCATCTTTGTCGCGTAATCATCGCGGCAACGCGCCAGATGCGCCTTTTTGTTTTTGGTAAAGAAAGATAACGCCATGACTCAGCTGAACGCTGAGCAGCGCCCGTGCCTATTGCAAATGCAAAGGCTGAAAACGCCGGGGAACTGTCATCGACCAGTCCGATCCCGTCGTTTCAGACCGCATATCCATTCAGTCAATTCAGAGGCGTAGCCAGCCCAGCTTTTGAAGCGGCGGGCGCGGGCCTCCGCCGTCAAATTGGCGAGCAACCCCGGTTCGACGATGAACCGCGTGATCGCCGCGGCGAGGGCGGACTCATCCACCGATTCCAGCATCAGGCTGCCGCCAGCGCGGGCCGATTCCGCCAGCGCCCCATGCGCCGAGCAGATGCACGGTTTTCCGTGCGCCACGCTCTCAATCACGGGCAGCCCGAAGCCTTCCATCAGGGACGGATAAACGGTAAACGTGCACGCCGCATAAGCCGCCTCCACCGCGGCGTCGCTCACCGCGCCGTCGTAACGCAGCGGCCGGCCGGCGGCCTGCAGGCTCCGAATCCGAGCGAGGGCGGCGGCTCCGGTTTGCGGGTGAGAGGTGCCGACCAGGTGGAGGGAAAATTGGTTTCCGCTCGCCCAAAGTTTTTCGCAGGCAGCGAGGAGCGAAATATGATTCTTTCGGCCTTCGATTGACCCGACCGAAAGCACGATTGGCCGCCCACCGGCCGGGGATTTTTCACCATTCCGCGCTGGCGGCCGGGGATCGGTCCCCAGTGAAATCGCCCGCACCGGAGGCGGATTCTTTGCCCCGAGCCACCGCCAATAATCCACCAACGCGGCGCGCGAATCCTCCGAAACGGCCGCGACGCCATCGAATGAGAGCAACTCGACGAGATAGGCGGGAAATCGGGCCACCGTCTTGTTCGGAGTAAGTTCTGGGTACTTGAGTGCGATGGCGTCGTGAAAAACCGCGACCCGCGGCCCTGGCGTGGCGGCGAAGAGCGTCGGCAGGGCGCGGGTGATTTGCTCCGAGAACACTTCGGGGACGATTAAGCCGGCGTTTTCCGGCAAACGGGCGGAAGCATTTCCGACCAATCGACGGGCGGTGCCGCGCAGCTTGGCACCGAGCGGCCATTTTGCGCCTCGACCAGCGGCGGGAGATTCGTCGGCGAGATTCGCGTGCTCCCACGGCTCGAACGCCCGCCACGCCCGTGCATGCGGGTCATGCGTGATCGCGATGGCTTGCGCTCCCAGCGCGTTATACAGGGAACGCGTGACCCGCTGGATGCCCGTGCGCGCCCGGGAGTGGCCAGTATGGGAAAGGTCGAGGAGGAAGGGCGCGGACATGGCGGTTAGGGGGAGCGTGAAGCGAGTAGCCAGATGCCGATGTTCGAGATCGTCGCGATTTTTTGCCACGCCCCCGGGCAATGTTGAAACGCATCCTTTTCCTCCCAGTCAAACAGCACGGCGGCGATCGGCCGTCCACCCTTCGCCGCCTGCTCGACATAGCGCGCGAACACTGGTGCTTCCATCTGATCCCAGCGCAGCACGGGAAAATCGCTGTAATAATAGAGTGCGCCGCTGAAGGCGAAACTCATTACGACCGCATCGCGTGGGAGTTTGTCGCGCGCTGCCATCGAGCCATTCCGGTACGCCTCTTCGTAGCCCTTCATCTGAAAGACCCCGAGGTTTGGCGTCCAATGCCAGGAAAGGACGATCGCCCAAAGCGCGATCGCCAACGCGGCGGCGGTGCGGAATTTTCCTCCCCAACGCGCCCCCGGTCCGCGGGCCAGTGCCTCGATGCCCAGCAGACCCATGAGGATGAGCGAAGGAATGGCGGGCAGGATGAACCGGAGGCACCACCAGACTTCGTGCGACACTTCGTAGAAAACATAAAGCCCGGTGATCACTGCAAATGCCAGCGTGAGCGCGAGCAGTTCACGAGTTCGGGTGTCGCGCCGGGCCCAGGCGGCCAGCGGCAGCGCGAGCAGGACCGTGGGCAGGAGCAGCGCGAGCCACTTGGCGAAATGCACCGTCGTGGGCGCCCCGTAGTGCAGCGCGAACGCGAGGAAGATTTGGCCGTAACCCGAATTGAACGCGCTGCCGTAGAGTTCGTGATTGTAGAATGCCATCCAGAGCGCCGCGGGCATTCCGCCGAGCACAAAGAGCGCGAGCTTTCGCAGGTCTGCGCCGAGCAGGACCAGTAATGCCGGTGCCAGCAGGGCGTTCGTGGGACGCACGAGCACTGCGATTCCAAGCGCCGCGCCGCACGCGAGGCTCGCGGCCTGGGACCTTCGTGCGGCCAACCCGCCGCGCAACGCTGCCAGGGTCCAGGCGGTCGCGAGGGTGTCGCTCAGCGGTTGGATCGAGGCGAAAATGAATACGGGAAATGCCGCCATCGCGACCGCGCCAGCCATTGCCAGCGCGTTGGAAAGCCCCAGGTCACGGCCCAGCAGATACGTGAGCCCCACTGTGGTGCCCGCCGCTAGCAACACCACGATCCACGGACCGGCGGTCCAGCCGAAGAGTTTTCCGGCGAGCGCAAAATGGAGCGGTAACCCGGTCGGATATGTCGGCGTAAGCAAAGCCCGATCGGTGAAAGGAAAAAAGCCTTGCGGCAGAAAGTGCATCGGATCGTGCGATCCGCGCGGGCCAAATTCCAACGGCGCACGGAGGTCAGTGAGCAATTTTCCATCTGCGAGCAGGCGGGCGCTGTTCAAATAGCCCGAGGAATCCGATCCGCCGGCCACGACTGCGGTATGGCGCCCGAGGAAAACCAGGTATCCGGCCAGTGCGACCAAGCCCAGCCACCACAGCCATCGGTTCGCCGGAGTGGCGTTGGTGGGGGGATTCGGATTTGACATGGTGCGCTTGCGTTCTGTGATGCCGCAAACTGCCCGTGACAATTTTGGAAGACAAGCGCCCGCACAATACGGTGAAAGGGGTCAAACGCTCCGACCATCGGAGCCCAAGGTCCCCTTCGCTGCGCGGTGCATGAGCGCCTCGCCCTCCAAGTTTCAAGCCGGCCGGTTTTGGGCCCGGCCTGGTTTCCCGGTTCGGTTCGCGTATCTGGCCTGCGTGCTGGTCTTCCTAGGGTGCGTCTCCCAGTTCTTCCACGCCGGCACCGGCTTCTCTAGTCTCATTTCGATTGGGGACATGCTGGGCGAAACCAAGGTCACCGCCCTGCGGCAGTCGCCGCACTACATCTACGAAAGCTCCCCCGGCTACGATGGCGCCTACTATGTGCAACTTGCCCTTTACCCGACGCTCGACAATCCCGAGCTGAAAAAGGCGATCGACAACCTGCCGTATCGGGCGAAGCGGATCCTGTTTTGCTGGGCCGCCTGGACGCTCGGCCTCGGTCAGCCCGCGTGGATCGTGCAGGCGCACGCGCTGCTCAACGTGTTGTGCTGGCTCGTCCTCGGCTGGGCGCTCCTGCGTTGGTTTCCGCCGACGGGCTGGGAAAATTTTCTGCGCTGGGCCGCCGTAATGTTCTCCCACGGCGTCTGCATGAGCGTGCGTCATTCGCTCGTGGATGGGCCGAGCCTGCTGCTCGTGGCGCTCGCACTGCGCTGGCTGGAGGAAGGCAAAAGGCATCGGGGTGGGGTGACCCTCGCCCTGGCCGGCCTCGGCAAGGAAACCAGCCTTCTTGCGACGGCGGGCCTCGACTTCGATTGGCGCGCTCCCCGCACGTGGGGACGGACGGCGCTGACGGTCGTTCTCATCGGGCTACCGCTGGCGGTGTGGATGCTTTATATCCGCTGGAAGTTCGGCCCCGCCGACGATCCCGGCATGGGCAACTTCACATTCCCGTTTGCCGGCTACGTGGAAAAATGGCGCGCCGCGTGGCCGGACGCGGTGGCGCGCGACGCGTCGGCGTTGGGCCGCGCGACCTTCGCGGTCGTGATCGCCCTCGGTGCCCAATGGCTGTTCTTCATGCTGCGGTGGCGGCCGGGTGAACGCTGGTGGCGGGTCGGCGTCGCCTTTGCCGTAATGATGACGTTTCTCTCGACGCCGGTTTGGGAGGGATTCCCCGGAGCGTCGACGCGCGTGCTCCTGCCCATGACGCTGGCGTTCAATGTTCTTGTTCCCCGCGGTCGTCGGTGGCTGCCGCTGCTGCTCATCGGCAACCTGACGGTGGCTGCGAGCGTGTTCGAATTCTCCCCGCCGCATGAATTTTATCATTTAGGCGGCGATCGTGCGCTCCGCTCGACTGTGCGCGTGACGACGTCTGGCGGTTGGTACGGACCCGAGCGGCACCTCGACCAACATTGGCGCTGGAGCAAGGGCCGCTCCGAACTTCATCTGGTCAACGCCTCCGGTGGCGCGGTTCAGATGACGTTGCTGGGCCATGCCAGCTCGGCGGATGGGACGCGTTCGCTACGGATCAGCCAAGGAGAGAAAATGCTCTGGGGCGACACCGTCGGCCAGAATCCTGTGGTCATGCGATTCGGCCTCGTGCTGCCGCCCGGTGAAACCGTCCTGGTCTTCAGCAGCGACCGACCCGGGGTGAAAATCGGCAGCGATCCGCGCGACCTCGCCTTCAATATTGCGAATTTGGAAATCGTCCTGCGGCCAGCGGCCGTGCCACCCTGATCCCTGCATGAGTTCCAGTCTGAACCCACTGTTGCGCCTCCTGCCGTTTTATCGGCGGATTCAAAAGGAAAACGATCGGTTGCGCGCCGACCTGGCGCGCCTTCGGATGGAGCAGGCCGACTGGGCCCGTTTTTTTCCGCCAGGGCATTTCTATTCGCCGCTGCCGTCGCGCGAGGAAGTCGCGGAGGCGTTTTCCCGCGGCGGGTTCGGCCCGCCGTTTCCCGCCATCGAACTCAATGAAGCGCAACAGGCCGCGCGGTTGGAGCGTTTTGCCGAGTGGTATTGTGAGCAGCCGTTTCCTGAAAAACAGACCAAGGCGGCGCGATTCTACCTCGAGAATCCGTCCTACGGCCATTTTGACGCCCTCATGCTGTATGGCATGCTCCGCGAGGCGCGGCCGCGCCGGATCATCGAGGTCGGGTCGGGGTTCAGTTCCGCGGCGATGCTCGATCTCAATGAAAAG
>CANJIU010000161.1 GCA_947474365.1 Opitutia bacterium
CACAACTTTCCACTGCGTCCCCAATCCCAGTAACGTATGAAAGAGAGTTTCAGGTGTCATCCCTCTATCGCGACCAACTATCCCCTTGCGTCACGCCCAAATCACCTTCGCCACTTACCCCCTACCCACTGGAAACAGCGAGGAACCTCTTATTACAAATATATTTCGAACAGATCGGCACACGATCCGCGAAAATGCCGCAGGCATTTTCATTTAGCAGCCTGTCGGTTCCGTTCGGCCAACATTCGTTTGCCCCAGATCGGACTTCCTAAGTCCGACAGGCTGCTAGAATGGTCGGTGAACTTCCCCGCCTTGGCCCCATGGGATGGCACCGGAGCGTTGACGACCTTTTCCACGAATCGCGCGTCAGCCACATCCAGCGACAGATCGGAGAATTCCTCCTCGCGGTGAAATTGCGCGTTGGAGAGCAGCAACGAGAAGCGGTCCGGTTTCCCTTCGGCAGAAACCACCTTCACTCGCGTGAGGTTGTTGTACGCAGACGCCGTCGAACGCAGCGCGATCACCACGTCTCCCGTCGTGTCGAGCAGGTTGCCTTCCGCCACAACATACTTGCTCGCCATGCTCCACGCCGGACGGCTGTGACCTGAGCCGTCCTTCACGCCGCGCCGGTCATCCCGGTGCGCGAGCAGGCGGTCACCGCGGCGCGCGACCTCGTCGAGATATTTGGTGTCACCGGTCGCCTCGTAGAGATCGACCAACGCGTGCAGCAAATGGGATTCACCCCATGCGAGGGAGCTGCCATCTGGGAAGGCCACCCACGGGTCCGCCGTCGGGAGTTTCGCCAGCAACTCGTCCGCGCGCCGCGCTGATACCTCCATCTCCCGCGGCGCCGCCGCGAGGCCGGCCGACACGAGAAGAATAAGCAGCAGGCCGCGCCGGAGCATGTTACTTCAAAAAGCGCTCCAGCCACGCATAGGCCTTTGCCCGCATCTCCGGAGGAAAGTCATGTTCGCAGTCGGGGTGCTCGACCGCGATCCGATCGTCCGCACCGTACAAGTGATAGACTGGTCGCGCCGCCGCGAGCACCCGATCGACGCTTTCCCAGCGGAAATTCGCGTCGCGCATTGGCGCCAGCGTCAGAAACGCCCGCGGCGCCAGCGCCCCAACGAGCTCGTGAAAATCAAAGGGAATTTCCGCCAGCCGCCCCGCGTACGACGCCAGCGCCGGCATGTAACGCTCCTGCGTCCACCCGCCGCCGGGTTTCCAGACTTCGGGTTTTCCGCGGTAGTAATCGAGATACGAGTCGAAGCCGCACGAGGAGACGACGGCCTTGATCCGCTCATCGAACACCGCGGTGTAAATCGAGTTGTGCCCGCCGAGCGAGTGCCCCACGGCGCCAAAGCCGCCGGGCTTTACACCCGGCATCGCCGCCAGCACGTCGAGCGCACGGATGTTGTCCCAGATCGCCTTCATCGTCCCGCTGGCGTAGCCGAGCCCCTTCAGGTCGGGTTTGTAGTCACCGAGGTGCGGATACGGCGGGACGATGACGACAAAGCCGCGCTGCGCCAGCTCCTCACCGTAGTTGCGGCCCGGCTTGGCGTTCGGACTGCCGAGCCCGACGACCGGTCGGTTGCCCTCGGCGGCATTGGTCGGCATGGCCGCGAGAATCCCCGGCGACAGCGTGTTGCCCGTCAGCACCGCCTTGGGCATGAGCAGATAAGCCGGCACCCGGCCACCGGGTTCGGCCTGATAGGTGATTTCGCGGCGCACATAGCTGCCGCAGTCCGTCTCGCTCACGATCGTCACGGCCAGCGGCACGCGTTTCGCCACCCCCGGGAGTGGGCCCATCACCGCCTGCGCACCAGCCAGGATTTCCGCCCGTCGCCGCTGCCAGTCTGCGGTCGATTTGACCGGCGCGACCCGATCAGGCGCGGCGCGATAGACCAGGAGGTTTTCCCGGTCGAGGCGTTCGGCGGCGCACACGGCGCCCCCGGCGAGAAGCGCCACGACCAACGACGTCATGCGGCCCGCGTTCATTTCAGGAGGTTGAGTTCCTCCGGACTAAACGCGTCGGTATGCCCCGCTGTCGCCGCCCGGATCGCCTTCACCAATTCCGGATCGACGGGTGCCGCCGTGTGTCCCCATTCGCGCCGGAGATAGGTGAGGACCGATGAGATTTGTTGATCGTCGAGCGCGCCGCCAAAGGCAGGCATATCGCCCGTGTGCACCCGACCCAGCACGGTGATCGGCCCGCGCACGCCGTGCAGCACGATGCGCACCGTGCGCTCCGGCGAACCGAGCAGCCACTCGGAGTCGAGCAGCGGCGGCGCCAACCCGTCGAGCCCACGCCCCGTCGCCTGGTGGCAGGCCGAGCACACTGCGGTGAAAAGGGTCCGCCCCGTTTCAAATCGTGCCTGTTGCGCCGCAGTCAGCGGTTTCGCCTCCGCCAGTGCCGCGACGCCCGGTTTTCCCGGCCACACGATGATGTCATTGAGCTTGGCCAGCCGCGCCTTCGCGGTGGGATTTTTCTCCAAATCGGCCCAGCCGGCCGGTTGCTGCGCACACTGCAAGCGACGCCGCGAACCTCCCGTGGTCGGCACCAAACCATCGACCAACGCCACCGCCCGTTTTCCTCCGCCCTTTGCCGCCGCGGCCCCGGCCAGGGCAATCACCCGCTCCACCGCCGGCACCTGCCGCGCGCCAAACACACCGCGCGCAAGTCCAGTCAGAATCTTTCCTGCCTCGGCATCATCGGCCCACGCGGGATCGATCGCCAGGCTCTCGATCAACGGCAATTCACGGTCGGCGAGCCCGCTGAACAGGGCATCTCGCAAAAAAACATTCGTCGGATTCGTGCGGGCGATTTCCGCCAGGGCGCGGTCGGTCGCGGCGTCACGGGCATTGCCGAGCGACAGCATGGCCTGGAGTTGCACCTCCGGGGCCGCGTCTTTCGCGAGCGCCAGCAAACGCTTGATCAGATCCGCCCGCCCCTCGCCGTCGAAAAAGCGTTCACTCAGCCGCACCGCCGTAGCGCGAACCAGCGGAGAGCTATCTCCCAGCGCGGCGATCACCGTCGCGCGGTCGAGCGCGCCTGCACCATCGAGAGCCCACAGCGCGTGCACCCGGCCCTGCGGCAGCGGGCCCTTCACTGCCACCGCGCGAACTGCCGGCGCCACCGCGACGTCGCGCCGCTCCACCAGAATGCGCTGCGCCGTCTCGCGCCACCAGGAGTTGGCATGCGAGAGCTTTTCGACCCACTGCACCGTGCTCAGCGCGGGCAGGCTCGCCACCCGGGGAGCCGGACGGTCGGCGGGAACGATCCGATAAATTCGGCCGAGGTGCTGCGGATTGGCGAGTCCGCGATCCTCGCTCTGTTTACGCAGGTAACTGGTCAGCGAAATGCGGTGCTGCAACACGCCGCGGTAGAGATCGACAATGTAGAGCGCTCCATCGGGACCGGTCGCAAAGCTCACCGGCCGGAACCGCTCGTCGGTGGAGGCCAGGAATTCCCGCTTCTCATCCGTGTAGGCGTTGCGCCCGCGCACCGTGCCATTCTCCGAGCGGAGCACTGTGCGACGGACGAAATTCGCCGACGGCTCGGCGACAAAGAGGTTGCCCGTCAGCTCCGGCATCAGATCTCCGCGATACACCCACCAGCCACAGGCCGCGGTGAATTCCTTGAGCCGACCGTCGCGCAGCATGTCCGGGCGGTAGCCGCGGTTGATGCCAGGATTCACCCGCGCCGGCCAGACCAGCTGGTTTTCGGCGCCGTTGACGTTGGTGCCGGCGAGACGAGGAGAATTCGGGTTGCGCTGCAGGTAGTCGGAGAAAATCACGTCGACCCGCAGCGAGTCGCTGTTCGATCCATGGTACAGCCGGCCGAAATCATCCTGCGAGAGTCCCCATTGACCGCGGAAACTCGTCGCGCCGGTTTCCCACACGCCCTGCACGTAGCGAAATTTTTTCGTGTAAGCCGCGCTGTAGATCCAGTTGTCGTAGGCCCAGAGCAGACTGTTCGGTGCGCGTTCCGGATTGGCGAGATGCGGCCGCTTCGGGTCGACGCGCACACCGTAGTCGGTCGCGATCACTTCCTTCTTGTCGGCCTTGCCGTCGCCATCGGTGTCGCGGAAAAACAACAGTTCCGGCGGCGCGCCCACGAGCAGCCCGTCCCCGACGACCGCGATGGCACGGGGCAGGACGAGATTGTCGGCAAACACCGTCGAGGTGTCGTAGGTCCCGTCTCCGTTCGTGTCACGCAGGACCGAAATCCGGCCCACGGGCAGGTCTTCGCCGTTGCCGTCGAGATCAGGCATGTAGCCGCGCATCTCGACGACGTAGAGCCGCCCATCGGGGCCAAACGCGATCGCGACGGGCTCCTGCACGAGCGGTTCGGCCGCGGCGAGTTCCAGTTTGAAACCCGGCGCCAGCGTGAACGACTTCAGCGCCTGCGCCGGCGTCAGCGCCGGGGCCGCGGGGATTTTTTCCGCGGGGACGATGGATTTCTGCACCTCACCCGCGCGATCCGAACGATCGCCAATCTGGGCGAGGCAACTGGAGGCGAGCAGGCCGCTCAGGAGCAGGCCGCGCGAAAGAGACACGTTAACAGGGGGCATGGGGGAGAGAATACTCGAGGTGGGAAAATGATTCGGCCGCAAACCAGGTGACAGGATTAGAAATTCCCGCGGACCCCGATTGTCCAGCTCACGCCGAAATTGCCGTAACGGTAGAGCGCCGCGGGGATGTTTCGAATCGGATCGCCTTCGTAGAGCACGGTCGGGTCGTTGAGGATGTTGCGGCCCTGGAAAAACAGGCTGGTCCGGGCCGAGGTCTTGTAGCCGCCGCTCAGGTCGAGTTTGATGTTGTGGCGCTGATACCGGCCGAAGAGCGTCGTGTACGGCGTGTCGTCCTGCCAGACGCCGCCGAGCCGCAGGCTCAGACGCGAGTAGCTCCAGCCGATGCTGGCGGTGGCCTTGTGCGGGCTGACTCCCGGGAAATAGAGGTTCGCGTAGTTCCGGGTGTAACTCAGGTTCACGCTCGTGCTGCGCAGCGGCCCTGGCAAGAACGAGAGCTGCTGGTTGTAGCCGAGCTCCATGCTGCGGTAGCGGTAGAGTGAATCGCTATTAGTGAGCGACTGATACTCGTAGTTGGCATACTCGGGGTCGTTTTCGAATCCGAAGTCCTGCGCCTTGCCGCGGATCGTCACGCGCTGGTTGGTGATCTCGAGCTGTTGCACCAAAAACGTGAAGCTGCCGACCGGCTCAAAATAGTAGGCAAGGCGCGCGACGTAATTGTCGGACCTCTCCGGCTTCAGGTTCGGGTTGGGCGCGGTGATGAGGAGCGCCAGATCGTTGATCGACCATACGCCAGCGAGCGCATCGACCGGCGGCCGCGAAATGGCGCGGCTGAAACCTACCTGCGCCTGCAAATTGGGCCGAATCGAGTACTTGCCTCCGATGCTCGGGAAAAAATCATCATAGCTCCCGTCACGGGAAACGCGCGGCCGGGAGAAAAACTGGTATTGCATGCCCGGCACCGTCGTCGCGCGCCGCGTCGTCGCGGACGTCGGGTACCCCGCCGCCGCCACCTGCGCCAGGGTCAGGGGATCGAATTCGCGCGCGTCGGACTCCGTCCGCTCCCAACGCCAACCGGCCTGCAGCTGCAGCCGGCCGAGCCGGGTGTTTCCCATCCCGTAGGCCGCTGAGACCCGCTGGCGGAAATCGCGGTGGTTGGCGACATAGGCGGTGTAGTAATTCTCCGCGGTGGCGGTGTTCACAAAATATTCCGGATGCTCGCGATAGACGAGCGAGAGCGCGCTCCGGTTGGTGAGCGTCGGGAGGTTGGCGATCGTGAGGGCCCGGATGAGGCCCATGTCGCTGTTGAACGAGCGCGGCGACGGAAACGCCGCGAAGCTGCCCGCCGGCGTGATCGTGCCGTTGGCGTTGAGGATGTTTCCGCCCGGCCCGACGTAACTGTAGAGGAGATAGGGCGTGGTGTTCTCCGTCTTGCGGTTTTCCTCCGCCCATTTGCCACCAAACTTGAAGAACGTCGGCACGCTCCAGGGCAGGATGTACTTCGCGTTCGCCTCGCCGGTGTAGATTTCCGTGAAAGCGAAGCGCCCCTCCTCGGTGGTGCGGGGATTGATGTAATTCGCGAGGTTCGACCAGTCGGGGCCGCCGGTCTGCACGATCGTCCACTCCGCGGAGCTGGCATTGGGTCGGGTCGCGCGAAAGTCCACCGTCAGCGGGTTGAGCGTCTCGGCCCGAATCGTGCCGCGGCTGGACGTTTCGTAATCGTTCTTCGAGCGGGAAAAATTCGCCGTGCCGTCCACGGTGAGGCTGCCCAGCTTGTACTCGAACTTCGGCGTCAGCGTCACGGAGTTCGTCAACTTGATCGCGCTGGCGCCACCAGGCGCCATCGTGCGCGACGTGTTGGTCGCGAGGCCGTTGGTGCGGAGGTCGATGAGTCCGTCGCCGAGGATGGTCTGGCGTCCGGTCGCGGCGGCGGTGCCATTGGCGCCAGCGGAGAAGGTGAGGCTCTTCGTGTGGGCGTTGTTCTCATAGGCATTGAACATCGTCGTGAGCGAGAGCACCAGCCGCGGCGACGCCTTGAAATCGGCCGTGCCGGTGATGTTGGCCCGGCTCGAGAGCCGCGGACCGTCGGTGAAGGCGATGGCGGTGAGCACCATGGGCCGCGTGTCGGCGCCGACCGGCGTGCGGTTGTAGGTGTGCGTCACGTACTGCTGCTCCGACCGGACACTGGTGTTGCTGAGACTCAGCCGAACGCCGAGCCGCTGGCCGAGAAAAACGTCCGAGTAGTCGAGTTGGTAGTTCGGGCGCCACTGCCGGCGCAGATTATCGTCCCAGCCACGGACTTCGCCGAACTTCGCGGCGTCAGGCGTGTTGAAGCCAACGCTAAACTGCCAGTCCACGCGGCGTCCCTTGCGGTCGAAGGCGCGGCGGCTCTTCATGTTGATGGAACCCGCCGGCGAGTTCGCATCCATGTCGGCACTGAGGGTGCGACTGATCTCGATCGATTCGACCGCGGTGATCGACATCTGTTCAAAGCCGACCGAGCGCGACTGGCTCCCGGTGGCGCCGTTCAGCGTCGCTCCGTAGGCCACGAACGCATCGGCGCTGGCAACGCTGGCTCCGTCCATCGTGACACCGACATACTGCTGATCGAGGCCCCCGACGCGCGGGCCGCGACTGACGCCGTCGACGTACTCGACGTCGACTCCGGGGAGAAACTTCAGGAACTCGCCCACGTTGCCCTCGGTCACGTCGCCGAAGCTGTCCGCCGCGACTGAAGTGGAGATGTTCATGTTGCGCCGCTGCTCCATGATCGCCTTGGCGTTGCCTTCGCGATCAGTGGAGACGACGAACTTGCCCAGCTGCAAAATTTCCTCCTTGCCGGGCGCGCGGGCCAGCGCGCTGATCAACTCGAAATCCCGCGTGGCCACCTCCCCGGCCGACACCGCCACGGTGGCAGTGGCCATCTGATAACCGGAAAACGTGACCTGCAGCGCGGCCGCACCGACGGGCACATGGTCCAGTTGATAAACGCCGCCCTCCTCCGAATAGGCGACCAGCTCCGTGCCCGCGAGCCGCACCTCGGCGTTGCGGACATATTCGCCCGTCGCGGGATTGAACACGCGGCCGCGCACAATCCCGAATCCGGCGGACGCCGTCTGGGCAGACAGTGAAAGCGCGAGCAGGCAGGCGGAGGCGCCGAGGGCAAATACCCGCCAGAGCGGCAGGCGGCCAAAAATTCGGGAGAGGATCATGGTACGGTTTGGTTCAACGGCTGGAGTGCTCGGCGGGAGCGCTCGCGGCGGGGCCTGGTCAGTGGCGCATGCCCGCGGTCCGTGCCAAAACGCCCTTGACTCGACCCCGCGTCAAGTAACTTTCCAGTTACGTGCCATTCGGCAAACGCCACGGTTCAATCGCGTCCCCCGCGCCACTCCCGATCACCATGCCCGCTCCCCTCACCCGCCGCACCTTCCTCGGCACCGCCGCCACCGCGGGCGCCGGTCTCGCCCTCGGTTCCTCCTCCTCGGCCGCCGCGGAAAAGCCCGCCAAGACTCCCAAAAACGCGAGCGGCGCCCCCGCCGCCCGCGCTGCGTCCGAATGGCCAGTCTGGGACAAGCGCGACGAAGACGCCTTGATTGGCGTCCTCCACTCCGGCAAATGGGGCCGCACCGGCTCGGGCGGCGCGCGCGTGAAGGAATTCGAGGCACTTTTCGCCCAGAGGATGCGCGCCAAGTACTGCGTCGCGACCTCATCGGGCACGACCGCACTCCTGAGTTCGCTCGGCGCAATCAACATCGGACCCGGCGACGAAGTCATCCTCCCACCCTACACGTTTGTCGCGACGTTCAATGCCATCACCGCCAGCTTCGCCCTGCCGGTCTTTGCCGACGTGCTGGCCGACAGTTTTCAAATCGATCCCGCCAAAGTCGCCGCGGCCGTCACGCCTGCGACGCGACTGCTCCTTCCCGTTCATATTGGCGGCACCCCGTGCGAACTCGACGCCATCGCCGAGATCGGGCGCCAGCGAAAAATCACGCTGATCGAGGACGCCTGCCAGGCGTTGACCGCCGAATGGCGCGGCCAGCCGGTGGGAACGCAGGGACTGGGCGGATGCTTCAGTTTTCAGGCGAGCAAGAATCTCACCGCCGGCGAAGGCGGAGCCGTGCTCACCAACGACGAGGCCTTCGCCAATCAGGTCTACAATTTCCATACGCCCGGCGGGCCAAAGCCCGGCCCGAGTTGGGGCCGCGCAGCCAATTACCGGCTGACCGAATTTCAGGCCGGCCTACTCCTCGCTCAGTACACGCGCTTCGAAGAGCAGCAAACGCGACGCACGGAAAACGCCACCTACCTTTCGTCGATGTTGCAAAAGATCCCGGGCATCGCCCCTGCGAAGCTCGCGAGCGGCTGCAACCGCGCCGGCTGGCACCTCTTCATGATGCGGTACGACGCGCGGCAATTCGCCGGGCTGTCACGTGAGAAATTCATTCAGGCACTGAGCAAGGAGCGCGTCTCCGCGAGCAGCGGCTATACGACCCTGAACAATTCGCCCCATGTGAAGGCGCTCGCGGCGAACCCGCACTACCAGCGGATTTACGGCAAGGACACGATGGCGCGCTGGGTCGACCGCAACCAATGCCCGGTCAACGACCGCGTCATCCAGGAAGCGGTCTGGTTCGGCCAGACCAAGCTCCTTGAGCCGCGCTCCGAGATGGAACGGATCGCCGAAGTCATCGCCGGCGTGAAGAAGCGCGCAGGCGACTTGGCGAAGGCGTAAGACGCGACCACGCAGTCGAGGGCTCAGAGCGAAGAGCTGAGAACCCAATCTCCAGAGCAGACACGCGCGCCGCCCGCCCCAGAAAGCGAAGTTCACCGTTTGGTCCTGCTTTCAGCTCTCGGCTCTCCGCTCTCGACTGAATTTTAGCGTAAGGCGGAACCGGCAACCGGCCGGGACACCTCACTTCTCCAGCCCCAGAAACTCCGCCGCGTTGCGCCACGCGATGCGCTCGACGTCGGCCGGACGGAGCCGCTCGACGTTGGCGAGCTTGACGAGCGACGAGGCCACGTAGTCGAACGGCAGGTGGGACCCAAACGCGACCGACTCCACTCCGAGCGTTTCGATCAGCTTCAGCGCGTCCTGCCGGTAGACGACTTGCATCCGGGCGAAGTCGACCAGACAGCGTCCGTTGAGTCCGGCCTGCATCAGCTTGGCCCCATCGAGACCCGCCCAATTCACGAGGAGAAACTTTAGTTTCGGAAACGCCGCCGCCGCCGCGAGCAACGCCGCGACGGTCAGATCCTCCGCCCGATCCCAGGCGTGCCGTTGTCGGCGATCCTCGAGGCGCTGCCGCAACACCACCGGAAGCCCGTAGTCAGCGATCCGAGCGAGCGCGGCGCGGCCATGCGCGTCCGTCAACGTGTAGCCATGGTACTCGGGCGTGAGCGCCACGGCCTTCGTCTTCCAACGCTCCACCGCGTCAGCCAGATCGCGTTCCCAGCCGACGTACGTCGGATTCACCGTCGCCACGGGAATCAGGCGTCCGGCGGAGGCCTTGGCCGCTTCAAACAATTCCTCGTTGCCGCGGTGCGCATCGCGGTAAAACACCGCTTGGAGCGAGGTCACGACCGCGCGATCGATGCCGTTGCGATCCATCAACGCCAGCATCCCCTCCGCCGTCGTGCACCGCAGGCTGCGAAACGGATAGTGCCCCAGGGAGGCGTTGACGTCGATGATCATGCCGTCCTCCGGTCGAGAATCCCCTGCAGGTTTCGCCAGAAAATATCCTCGCGCTGGTCAGCCGTAAGTTCGGCGCCGAGAATCTTGCCGACGCAGCCCTCCATCGTCGCATCCGTGGCGAACAGGATGCGCCGGTGACCGAGCGCGCGCACGCAGAGCCCGATCGTGTCGTCTTCAAGCACGCTGCCGCTCGTGTCGAGATACACGTTCGGGCAGTCGCGCAGGCCCTTGATCGCCCACTCCCAGTCGCCGCCGCCATTCACGTGACCTAGGATGAGCAGCAATTCCGGATAACGCCGGGACAACGCGCAGAAATCGAGCGAGTCCGAAATCCGCGGCTGCGCGGCCAAGGTTTTCGGATCCGTCACATGGCCCGAGTGCCCGAGAAACGGAATCCGCCGCTGGATGCATTTCTCTGCAATGGGAAAGAGCACCGGATCGGTAAACTTGAACTGGTTGTAGAGCTTCACGCCGATCATGCCGGCGCCGAGACAGCGGTCGATTTCCTCCAGCGCCGCGGCCCCGTTTCCCGGCTGCACGAAGCAGTAACCGGCAATCCGCTTCGGATGGCGCTTCATCGCGGCCAGCACCGAGTCGTTGGCGTCGCGGACGACGTCGATGTTGGCCAGCACGCCCGCCGTGATCGGCCGGGAGCAGAACAAGCGCTCGATGCCGAGCACATCGGCCGCCTCGATCAGGCTGTCGACGTCCGCCCAATCGGTGGCCGAACGCCGGCCAGACAAGAAAACATGATTGTGGGCGTCGAACTTCCGCATCGTCCTCCACCCGGCGGGCAGACCCGTTCCCGCCGCCCGATTCGGGAGGCGAACAGGAGCGTCGGCCGCGCGCGCACTGGCCAGCGCGGCCAGTCCGAGCGCGCCAGATTTCCGGAGGAAGTCCCGGCGGTTGGGTTGCATCGTTTCCCCGGAAAAGCCCTGCGGCCACCGGTGCGTAACCATACAGTTACCGTCGGATCCCGGCGCAAGTCCAATCTCGGGGCCTGTCCAATTCCAGCCACGCGACGGCGCGACGCCCGTCCATAACCGTTCCGAACTACGCGACGAGGGCGTCGCGTCCCCAGGATCCGGAAATTGCGAAAGGCCCTCGAATCCGTCATTCACGCGTTCTCGCTTTACAAGCGGCGCTTGCGCGCGCTGTTTTACCCGCGTCACGCGCCTGCCTCCGCGCCGATTCAATGTCTTCCCCCATTTGTCCCCGCCTCGCTGCCGGAGGCGCCCTCCCGGGCGCGCGAAATTCTCTTGATCGGACGCGAGCCGCCACGTAACTACTCGGTTACTCCATGCTCGCTGTCCAACCGTCCCACGCGCCTTCCTCCGGGCTTCCCTGTGCCCCGGACGCGGTGGACGATTTCATCGGCCGGCCGACGCCCCGCGTGCTCGAGGTTGTCACCCGCACGCCTGGACCCTTTCTCGTGCTCGGCGCCGGGGGCAAAATCGGCCTCCACCTGTGCATCATGCTGCGGTGCGCCTTGGATCAACTCGGCCGCAACGACCGGGTGGTGGCGGTGTCGCGCTTCCGCACCCTGCGCGATCAGGCGGCGTTCGCCCAACGCGGCGTCGAGACCATCGCGTGTGACCTCGGCGATGACGCGGCGGTGAAGCAATTGCCCGATGCGCCTGTCGTTTTCTTCCTTGCCGGCGTGAAATTCGGCACCGCGTCCGCGCCCGGTTTGCTGCGTGCGATCAACGTCGACGTTCCGCACCGCGTCGCCCGGAAATTCGCCCGCGCCCGCATCGTCGCCTACTCCTCCGGTTGCGTCTATCCGTTTGTCGCGCCTGCCTCGGGCGGCGCCCGCGAAGACACCCCGACCGCCCCGGTCGGCGACTACGCGGCCTCGTGCGTCGCGCGCGAACAGGCGTTCACCGAAGTCGCCGCGGTCCACAGCACACCGGTGGCGTTGATCCGGTTGAACTATTCGATCGAGTTTCGTTACGGCCTGCTCCTCGACATCGCCCAGAAGGTGCACGCGCGGCAGGCCGTCGATGTCACCACCGGTCACGTCAACGTCATCTGGCAAAACGACGCCGTGGCGCACAGCATCCAGGCGCTCGAAATCGCCGGTGCTCCGGCCGTGCCGATCAACGTGACCGGTGCGGAAATCCTCTCGGTGCGCGATCTCGCGCAGCGCTTCGGCGCGGCGCTGGATGCCCCGGTCGAAATCACCGGCACCGAAGCCGGAACCGCGTGGCTCAACAACGCGAACCGCTCCCACCGGCTTTTTGGTTCACCGCTCACGTCGGTTGACACGATGATCGGGTGGACCGCCGGCTGGCTGAAGCACGGCGGCGAAACCTGGGGCAAACCCACGGGTTTCGAGCGCCGCGACGGACGCTTCTGATCGAGAGCGGGACGATCCATTCCGCATGTCGCTCGACCTTCGCTCCCATCTGCTCGCCGGTCAGGTCATTCCGGCCTTGCCCCTCGCCCTCGCGCCGAATCGTCGTTGGGATGAAGCGCATCAACGCGCCCTCGTCCGCTACTATGTCGACTCCGGTGTGGGTGGGCTCGCCGTCGGCGTACACTCCACCCAATTCGCAATTCGCGATCCGAAGGTCGGGCTTTACGCCCCTGTGCTGAAACTCGCCGCCGATTCCAGCGCCGCCTGGCTCGGCCAGAAACGCCGCGACTTCGTCCTGATCGCGGGTCTTTGCGGTCGGACCCCGCAGGCACGTGCTGAAGCGCGCACGGCCCGCGACCTCGGTTATCACGCCGGCCTGCTCAGCCTCGGCGTCTGGGCCGGTGACGCCGAAAGCAAGGTACTCTCCCACTGTCGTGCCATCGCGAAGGAGATTCCCCTCGTGGGATTCTACCTGCAACCGGCGGTAGGCGGCCGCGTTTTCTCGTACAAATTTTGGCGCGCGTTCGCGGAGATCCCCGAACTCGTCGCGGTGAAAATCGCCCCGTTCAACCGTTACCGCACAATCGATGTCGTGCGCGCGGTGCTCGACGCCGGTCGCGACGATGTCGCGCTCTACACCGGGAACGACGACAACATCGTCGCCGACCTGCTCACGCCCTTCTCGTTTGGCGGACGCACGCGGCACATCGTCGGCGGCCTGCTCGGCCAATGGGGGGTGTGGACCGAACGCGCGGTCGCCCTTTTCAACGAAATCAAACGCGCCCGGACCCGCTCGCGGCTCGACGCCGCCTGGCTCGACCGCAACGCGGCGCTCACCGACATGAACGCTGCCGTCTTTGACGCCGCGAATAATTTTACCGGGTGCCTCCCGGGCATCCACGAGGTGCTGCGCCGGCAGGGTCTGCTGCAATCCATCGCGTGTCTCAACCCGGGCGAAAAACTTTCTGCCGGCCAGGCGGACGAACTCACCCGCGTTGCCCGCGCCTATCCGTGGTTGGTGGACGACGACTTTGTCACGAAGAACCTGCCGCGCTGGCTGGCATGATGATGACGATTCTCCCGAAGCACCGGCGGCAAATAGTTGCGGGCGGGCCGCCCGCGTTCCCAAAATAATTTCCCGTGAACTCCCCTGTCCCGCGCTCCCCCTTCCGCCTCTTTGACTTTCAGGTCAACGGCTTTGGCGGCATCGATTTTCAGGCGCCATCGGTGTCGCGCGCCGAGATGGAACACGCGGTGAAGGTGATGCGCCACCACGGGCTGGCAGGGATCTTTCTCACGCTCATCACTGATGAAATCGACGCGCATTGCCGGCGCTTGGAAAATTTCGAAAAGCTGTGCGCCACCTCGCCCGACATCGCCCGCATGGTCGTTGGCTACCACATCGAGGGCCCCTGGCTGAGTCCGGAGCCCGGATACCGCGGGGCGCATCCCCCCGGGCCGATGCATGCCCCTTCCCTCGCCGAGTTCGATCGCCTGCAGTCTGCCGCCGGCGGCCGCATCCGCCTCATCACCGTCGCCCCCGAGTGGCCCGGCAGCGCCGAGTGCATCGCCGCGATGACGCAGGCCGGCGTCCACCTTGCGCTCGGTCACACCAACGCCTCAAACGCTCAAATCGACGACGCCATTCGCGCCGGAGCCAAATTTGTCACCCACCTCGGCAACGGCACGCCGCAGGAAATGCACCGCCACGACAACGTCGTCCAGCGCCTGCTCGCGCGCGACGAACTCACCGCCTGCCTCATTCCCGACGGCGTGCACCTGCCGCCGTTCGTGCTGAAGAATTACTTCCGCGCCAAACCCGCCGGCAAAGTCCTCTTCACGACCGACGCGATGTCCGGCGCCGGCGGCGGACCAGGTCGTTACCGCATCGGCCGATTCGAAATCGACGTCGGCGCCGATGGCATTGCCCGGCAGCCCGGCGGCAGCGGCTTTGCCGGTTCGACGTTGACCCCCGATGATGGCGTGCGGCGCTGCGCCGACTACCTTAGAATTTCCCTCGCCGAATCTGCTCGCTACTGGTCGGACGCCGCCGCCGCGGCATTCGGCGTCACCCTTCCTTCCTGGTCCAATTAAAACCATGTCCGCCACCTCCCTCCGCTATCTCACCGCCGGCCGCCTTGCGGTCGAAATCCATGCCGATCGCCCCGCCCTCGGTCGCGCCGCCGCCCTGGCCGCCACGTCCTATCTGCACGACGTCATCGCCGCCAAGGGCGAGGCCCGGGTGATTTTCGCCTGCGCCCCCTCCCAGGATGAATTTCTGTCGTCGTTGATCGAGGTGTCTCGCAGCGGCCACACCGCCGTCGACTGGACCAAGGTCACCGCGTTTCATATGGACGACTACGTGGGCCTGCCGGGCACCCACCCGCAAAGTTTCCGCACCTACCTGCGCACCCATTTCCTTTCCCAGGTGAAGGTGAAGCAATTTCATCCCGTTCCCGCGGAGGAGCCGGATTCCGCCGCGGTGTGCGCCCGCTACAGTGCCCTCCTCAGCGAAAAGGCCATCGACCTGATCTGCCTCGGCATCGGCGAAAACGGTCACATCGCGTTCAACGATCCACCGGTCGCCGACTTCGATGACCCGCACCTGATCAAGGTCGTGGAACTCGACGAGGCGTGCCGCGTGCAACAGGTGAATGACGGCTGTTTTCCGAACTTCGACGCGGTGCCGAAGCACGCGTTCACGCTGACGGTTTCGATCTTCCGCCGCGCCACGCGCCTCAGCATCCACGTCCCCGGCCCGCGGAAAGCCAACGCCGTAAAGGCCACCGTCGAGGGTCCGATCACGACGGCATGCCCCGCATCGATCCTCCGGCTGCATCCCGCGGCGAGTCTCTACATTGATGTGGCGGCGGCAAAGTTGCTCGCCACCTGAGCGATTCCATTGTCGCACTTCACCCGCGTTCCCGCTTCGGTGCCTCTCCCCGCCATGAAAAATAAATTTGCCCCCTTCCTCTTCTGCCTCGTTCCCCTGTTGTTTCTGCCCGCCCGGGCGGCGGATCTGCGCATCGGGATGATCGGCCTCGACACCTCACACGTGACCGCCTTCCTGCAGACGCTCAACGAGCCGCAGCATAAGGACCACGTCGCCGGAGCGCGCATCGTCGCCGGATACAAGGGCGGCAGCCCCGACATCGAGAGCAGCAGCTCGCGCGTCGACGGGTTCACCAAGACCGCCGTCGAGAAGTACGGAGTGAAGATGTACGACACGATTGAGGAGCTGGCCCAGAACGTCGACGCCGTGATTGTCCTGAGTGTCGACGGCCGCACCCATCTCGATCAATTTCGCCGCACGCTTGCCGCCAAAAAACCCGTCTACATCGACAAGATGCTGGCCGGTTCGCTCAAGGACGGAGTCGAAGTTGCCCGGCTGGCG
Organism: Opitutia bacterium; assembly: GCA_947474365.1. Lineage (GTDB taxonomy): Bacteria > Verrucomicrobiota > Verrucomicrobiia > Opitutales > Opitutaceae > ER46. The sequence continues at coordinate 15,981 of CANJIU010000161.1, forward strand.
CGCGAATCAAAGGTGCCGGTTTTCTGCGCGTCGTCGCTGCGCTACTCGCCGGACTCACCCGCAGGCAAACTCGATAAGATCGGACAGATCACCTCGGTCTATTCCTTCGGTCCTGCTGAGTTAGAGCCGCACCATCCCGACATGTTTTGGTACGGCATCCATGCGGTTGAGGCGCTCTACGCGGTCATGGGCCCGGGCTGCGTAAAGGTCTCGCGCACCCACGCCACCAACACCGATGTCCTCACCGGCGTCTGGAAAGATGGCCGCGTCGGCATCATGCAGGGCAACCGCAGCGGCGGCAAAGGCTTTGGCGGCTACGGGGTCCGAGTCTTCGGCACCAAGGGCGGCGTCACCGGCGGCGAAAAGCACAGCTACAAGCCGCTCGTCGAGGAGTTCGTGAAATTCTTCCAGACGGGCATCACGCCGGTGCCACTCGAAACCACGGTCGAAGTGCTCGCCTACATGGAGGCCGCCGACGAGAGCAAACGCCGCGGCGGCGCACCCGTCAGCATTGCCGAAGTGATGAAGGCCGCCGGCGCCAAACCGTGAACCGCGAACTCCCAGTTGAAGGTTGAGAGTTGAGGGTGGAGAGATCGATCGACCGGTCAAAAGCGCGCCATCGCACTGGAAAACGAGATTCATTTTTTGACCTGGCCGCCTCTGCAGGGCTTTGCTCTCAACGCCCAGCCCTCCACTCTCAACTGAATTTCTGCAGCGGAGTCGATTAACCCTTCTGTCTTTCCCATGACGTTTCCCGATAAATTCACCTTCATCTCCGATGAAGTTTCCCAGGATCTGCCCGTAGTGCGCGCCTTTGTCCGCGAATTCGGATTGCCCGGCATAGAACTTCGCAGCTACGCGGGCCGCGCTTTCAAGGATTTGACCATCGCGGATGTCGCGGCGATCGGCGCTGCCGCCCGCGAGGATGGCTGGAAAATCTTCGGCTGCTCTACGCCTGTTTTCAAATGCGTGCTCGATGACGCCAAAGCGATTGCCGAGCACCGCGAGATTTTCAAACGCAGCGTCGACGTCGCCCGCACCCTGAATTGCGATCTGCTCCGGATTTTCACGTTCCTGCGGCAACCGGACGCACTCGAACCCAAGCGCCTGGCGCGCGTCGCCGAGCACCTGCTGGGGCTGGCCGAACTCTCGAAGGGTTCGGGGGTGAGGATCGGCATCGAGAACGAACACTCCTGCCTGACGGGCACCGTGGAGGAGATGCAGGCGATTCTCGCCCACCTGCCGGCGGATCGCTTCGGCGCGATCTGGGATCCCTGCAACGTCCTCTACGTCCACGACGTGCCGCCGCCCGTGCCGGACAACATCGTGCGCCTCGGACCGCGGCTGTTCCATGTGCACCTGAAGGACTCGATTCGCCGCGCCCCCACCACGCCAGGCGGACTGATTGCGGTCGGCACGCCGGTGGGCCTCGGCGAGGTCGACTGGCGCGGGCACCTGCGCGCCCTGCGGCAATGCGGGTACAACGGCATGTTCTCCCTGGAGACTCATTGGCGCCTGCAGAAAATCGACGACAAGATGCTGCATCTGCCCGCCGGATACGGCTTCTCCCACGGCGGCGAAGCCGCGAGCCGGACCTGCCTGCACAACCTGCGGTCTCTCGTCGAGACGCTGTAAAAGGGGCTTCCCCCGGGGCCCGCTGCCGGGTTCCGGGCCACCCGGGCTTACGTTTCAGCCGTCGCTCATCGGCGGCACGTCTCTCTATCGGCCAAACGCCTTCCCGGCTTCCCCCCTGCCGATTTCGCGGTCGGCGCGGAGGAGCCGTTGCAAGGCCAACCAGTACCCATAATTCGGGTACGCACAGGGATTGAACGAGCGGGTGAAACGCTACGATGAAGGGTGCGCTATGCCGGACCTCATCAGCCCCGCCGAACATATCCCTAAGCGGATTCTGATCCTGCATGGTCAACGGGTGTTGCTGGACGTTGACCTCGCGGAGCTTTATGGCGTTCGAACGAAGCGCCTGAACGAACAGGTGAAACGCAATGCGCGAAAATTTCCGGCCGACTTCATGTTTCAGCTATCTCAAACGGAGAAAGAAGAGGTGGTCGCAAAATGCGACCACCTGAGGAAACTCCGTTATTCCAAGGCTCAGACCTCCTGACCTGCCGCGGAATCAGGGTGAACCCACCTGGCGATAAATCAGGCGGAGTTTGGTGGTGGGAAAGCAGGTTTCCGTGGCGGTGAGGGTTTGGCAGAGTGCGGCGACGGCGGCGTCCTGCAGCGGACTGCCGAGGCGATGGAGTTCGACGGTGAGGGTTTCCGCCGGATAATCGGGACGGAGGTTGGCCGGGGTGACAAACAGCCGCCGCAGCAGCGCCCG
>CANJIU010000162.1 GCA_947474365.1 Opitutia bacterium
AGGAGGCAACGGGCAGGCTCCAAGCAGCCTGCCCGTTGCCTCCTTCATCCTCTGCTGCACCCACCTTACACCTCGGCTCCCCAACACACGTAGTTCGATCAGCGCTGGCTTCAGTTTACCCGGGTCAGGATCTCTATGGGTCTTTCTGATGGCGGCAAATCTCCTCGCAACTGCGGCTCCGCCGCCCGCTACAATCGGGGATGACACTTTTCCACCGCGATCTGGGAGGGGCGGGCAATCCGCCAATCGTGCTGCTGCACGGCATGCTGGGCTCGTCGCGCAACTGGCAGACGGTCGGGGCGGAACTCGCGGTAGCGGGGCACGTTCTCGCGCCCGACCTGCGCAATCACGGCCGATCACCGCACGCTACGGCGATGGATTATGAGGTGATGATGGTCGATGTGCTGGAGTGGCTCGATGCCCAGGGCGTTGGCCCGGCGACGTTCATCGGGCACAGCATGGGAGGGAAGATCGCGATGCTACTCGCGTGCCGTCATCCGCAGCGTGTTTCGCGTCTGGTAATCGTCGATATCGCACCGAAAAACTATTTCTGGCCGGGGCATCGGGCGAGCTTCGCCGCGATGAATGAACTCAATCTCGGTGATCTCCGCTCTCGAGCCGAAGCAGAGCTGCGGTTTGAAGGGAGGGTGCCCAGCTGGCCGATGCGAAAATTTCTGACCACCAACCTGGAACGGGCGGAGGACGGTGCGTGGACATGGCAAATCAACCTTCCGGTGCTGACCGTCGCGCTCCCGGAACTGGAGAAAAATCCTGTAGGCCCGACCGATCGCTATGCCGGCCCGGTGCTGTTCGTGGCGGGCGGCAAGTCGCCCTATATCGAGCCGGGCGATCACGCGGCGATTCGAACGCATTTCCCGGCGGCGAAAATTCAGGTGATCCCGGATGTGGGACACAATCCGCACATGGAGGCGCGGGCGGCGTTTGTCGCGGCGGTGCTCGGGGCCGAGCAATCGTCAGGCGCCGGATAACCGGCGGAAAAGCCGGGTTGCTTTTCGGGGCCGGGCTTCGTGAGTATGTCGGTCAACCCCTGCGTTTGCGATTCCCATGCCTCTCATTACTTCGAGCAAGACCCAGCCTCTCTATGACGTTGTCGTTGTCGGTTCCGGTGCCGCCGGCGGCCAGACGGCCTACACCTGCGCCATGAACGGCGCCAAGGTCCTCATGCTGGAGGCGGGACGCAATTACGACCCCGTGAAGGAGACGCCGATGTTTCAGACCAACGGGCAGGCGCCGCTGCTGGCGTCGAGCACTCCGGACAAACCATTCGGATTTCATGACGCGACGATCGACGGTGGCTGGCAGGTGCCGGGCGAGCCGTACACGAGCGCCTCGGACGATCCGGCCCGGAAATTCTGGTGGTGGCGCGCGCGCATGCTGGGCGGACGCACGAACCACTGGGGGCGGATTTCGTTGCGCAACGGGCCCTACGATTTCAAACCGCACAGCCGCGATGGACTCGGTTTCGACTGGCCGATCAACTATGAGGATGTTGCGCCGTATTACGACAAGGTGGAGATGCTGATCGGCGTTTATGGCACGGCCGAAGGGCTGGAGAATACCCCCGACTCTCCTCCGGGGGTATTGCAGACACCACCGGCGATGCGCGCCGGCGAGCAGTATGCCCGGGCAAAGGGCAAGAAGCTTGGACTGCCCATCGTCTCGATCCACCGCGCGGTGCTCAGCGCGAAACAGGACGCGGACAAGATTCCAGCCAGGTTGCACCCGAACAATCCAAAGGCGCAGCGCGTCCTCGCCGAGGCGATGCGAGGGCGGCAGGCCTGTTTCTGGGCCACGCCCTGCGGGCGCGGCTGTTCCATCAAAGCAAATTACCAGTCGACGACTGTTCATCTGCCGCCGGCGCTGGCCACCGGCAATCTCGACATCGTGCCGAACGCGATGGCGCGGGAGGTGACGACCGACGCCAACGGCAAGGCGACGGGGGTGATCTACATCGACAAAACCACCGGGGAGGAACGCACGGTGAAGGGGCGCGTCATCGTGCTCGCCGCGAGTTCCGCGGAGTCGGTGCGGATCATGTTGAATTCGAAATCGGCGCGGTTCCCGAACGGGCTCGCCAACTCGAGCGGCAAGGTCGGCAAGTACATCATGGATACGGTCGGCGCCTCTTTTGGCGGACACATCCCCGCCCTCGAGAACCTTCCGTTGCACAATGAGGATGGTGCCGGCGGTGCGCACACCTACGTGCCCTGGTGGCTCTACAAGGAGCAACTGGCCGGGAAACTGGGCTTTGCCCGCGGTTATCACATCGAGTTTGAGAGCGGTCGCCGGATGCCGAGCCTGGGCACGGCCGCCGGCATCGAGTATCTCACCAACGGCAGCTATGGTCGGAAATTCAAGGAGGACGCGCGGCGCTATTACGGCGCGCAGATGGGTTTCGCCGGACGCGGCGAGATGATTCCGAACGACGATTCGTACTGCGAGATTGACCCGACCGTGAAGGACAAGTGGGGCATTCCGGTCCTGCGGTTCCACTGGAAATGGTCGGAGCATGAGACGCGGCAGGCGGCGCACATGCAGAAGACGTTTGCCGAACTCATCGAGGCGATGGGCGGCACGGTCCGTTCCAAGCCCGATGGGGATGGCGCCAAGGCAATCGAGCCCGGCGGAAAGATCATCCATGAGGTGGGCGGCACCATCATGGGGGCCAACGCGAAGAACTCCGTGACCAACCAATGGTGCCAGACGTGGGACGTGAAAAATCTCTTCGTCACCGATGGCGGTCCGTTCTGCTCCAACGCGGACAAGAACCCCACGCTCACCATCATGGCGTTGGCCTGGCGCGCGAGCGACTACCTCCTCGATCAATTGAACAAAGGAAATCTCTAACCATGAACGCTTCCGAAACCTCCTTCACCAGCCAGCGGATGGATCGCCGTGATGCGATCAAGTGGATGCTTGCCGCCGCGGCGTCGACGGCGCTGCTCGACAACGGCCTCGGTGCCGCCACGGCCGCCCAGCCGTCTGGCAAAGGCTACGGCACCGATCCTGACGTGCTGAAAATCTACAAGCCCGGTGACCTGTGGCCGTTGACATTTACCGCCGCCCAGCGAGCGACCACGGCGTCGTTGTGCGATGTCATCATCCCGGCGGATGCCAAGGGACCGAGCGCGGTGACGGTCGGCGTGCCCGACTTCATCGACGAATGGGTCAGCGCGCCGTACCCGGGGCACGACGGCGATCGCAAGACGATCCTCGAGGGATTGGCGTGGCTCGACGCCGAGGCGCAGAAGCGGTTTGGCAATGATTTCGTGAACCTGATCGCCCGGCAGAAGAACGCGATCTGCGACGACATCTGCTTCGCGCAAAATGCGAAACCGGAATTCCGCAAGGGCGCGCAATTTTTCAAGCGCTTCCGCGATCTGACGGCCGGCGGGTACTACACGACCCCGGAGGGCATGAAGGACATCGGTTACGTCGGCAACGTGGCCACGGAGAAATTCGAAGGCCCGCCACCCGAAGTACTGAAGAAACTCGGTCTGGCCTGAGGCAGAAATCCCCGTCCGGAGTCGTCGACCGATCGCCGAGTTCTACTTCCGGGTCCAGATTCTCAGCGACGCCAGCAGAAAGCTCTCAAGAGCGGCGGACTCATTCAGGTTCAGCCGCAGGAGCCCGACGTCGCGCTCGAGTTTCTCGATCGCACCGACGAGCGCGCGGCGGGTGGTCTCGTCGCCCGCGGTCAGGCGGGGCAGGGCAAAGGTGCGCGTCGCCTGCTCGATTTCGACGAACAGGCGCGAACGCAGCCCGTTGGCAATCCCGGTCTCGATCGCGACCTGCTCGTCGTCGTCCAGGTCGTCGGGGAGCTTTTCCTTCTGTCGCTTCCAAACTTCCGCCGTGGCGAAATCCAGCACGGCGCCAAACCGCGCGACCAGTCCGTAAAGGACGAAAATGTGATCGGCGATGGCGGCCTTGTCGCTGGTGACGCCGGCGGAGAGCCGTCCGAGCCAGGCGCGGTAGTCGTCGAGCCATGGGGTCCAACCGTCGGCGGCGATCGCGGCAGCGGCGGAGGGGAACCGAAAATGCAGCACGCGGCTGCGAATCGTCGGCAGCAATGCGTACGGCCGGGTCGTCAGGAGGAGGAGCGTGGTGTTGGCCGGCGGTTCCTCCAGGGTCTTGAGGAAGACGTTGGCGGCGGTGACGTTCATCCGATCGACCTCGTGCAAAATCGCGACCTTTCTCGGTGCGACGGCGGGCGAAACCTGAACCTTGGTGATCAGGTCGCGCGTGGCTTGGGCGGAGATTTGCCGCATTTTTCCCGTCGGCCGGAGGCTGAAACAATCCGGATGCTGCTCCGTTGGAAAGGTCGCCGCGGCCCGCCGACCCGGTTCGCCATTCAGCAATCGATCCGCGATGCCGTGCGCCACTGCGACCAGCGTTTCGAAGTCGTCACCATGCAACAACAGGCTGTGCGACAGCCGCTGGCGGGAAATCGCCTGTTCAATGACCGCGATCGCAGGTGTGCCAACGAGGGCGTCGGGCCAGGGCGTGGCTGTGAGCATGAAAAGGATGGGAGCGCGGGCGGCGCGACTGCTCCGAAAAATCAGGTGGAGGGCGAGCCGCGCTCCGGTGCGGTTCAGGTCAACCGCGCCTGCACTTCCGTCCAAATCTTCTTTTCGATCGCATCCTCGGTTTTGGTGCCGTCGACGACCACGAATCGTTCGGGCATGCCCTTGGCGAGGACGAGGTAACCTTCGCGGACCTTGCGATAAAAATCGACGTTCTCGCGTTCCATGCGATCAGGCAAATCGGAAGCCCGTGTTTTCAGACGGGCCAGGCTGACTTCCTCGGGTACGTCGATGACGATGGTCAGATCGGGCATGACGTTGCCCACGGCAAAGCGGTTGATTTGAGCGACGGGGTCTGCGGCGAGGTTGCGACCGATGCCCTGATAGACCGTCGACGAATCGAGGAAGCGATCACTCAGGACGATCGCGCCGCGGAGCAGGGCGGGGGCGATGACCTCGCGCACGAGCTGGGCGCGCGCGGCGGTGAAGAGGAGCAGTTCCGTTTCGGCGCACATCTCATCACCCTTGGAGTTGTGGACGATAATGTTGCGGATTTGTTCGCCGATTTCCGTGCCGCCAGGTTCGCGCGTCGAGATCACATCGCGCTTGGTTTTCTGAAAATGCGCCGCAAGCCGCGCAATCTGCGTGGACTTGCCGGAGCCTTCGGAACCCTCGAAGGAGATGAGTTTGCCGGACGTCTTTTGTTTCAGAGGCATGGCAGAGGGTGAATGGGTTAACGCCAGTTGGCGAGGAAGGTTTCAATGGCCGCCAGACTGGGGCTTTCGCCCGTGCGCACGTAGTGGCCGCTGGTGGAGACGCCGACGGTGAGGCAGCCCTCGGGGTCGAGTCCGAGCAGCTGTCCGGTCGTGAAACCCGCATTGAAATGATCGCCGGCGCCCGTGGTGATGAGCGGCTGCGAAGTGTAGGGCCCGGGCACCCAGGCGGTTCCGGCCGCCGTGGCGCAGGCCGCGGACTCGCGGGGATGAATCACAACCGTATGAAGCGAGAGCTTGGTCCGAATCGCGGCGGCGGCGGCGCGCAGTGTGGTTTCGTCGTCTCCGACGGTGGCGCACCCGAGGGCGGCGGTGACCTGCTGCGCTTCCTTGAGGTTGAGGCCGAGCGTCACGCGGCCGAACGGCAGGAACTTTGAGATTGCGGTGAGCGCGCCCCGCAGGTCGTCGGCCGAGCGTTTTTCCGGATCGGCGAGGTCGAAGAAGAAGATGCGGTCCGGGGACTTCGGCAGCTTGGGGAGCACGTGCTCGGTCAACGCCGTGAAGATCGCCGTCATGTTCGGGATCATCGTCCAGTTGACGAGGGCGACCAGGTTGGCGGAGCCGATTTCAGCGTGAAAAGCTGCTTCACCCATCACCGCGCAGATCCGATCGTAGCTGATTTCATCGAGGCAGCGCATTTGACCGAGCATGATTTTGCCGTCGTTGCACTCGATGGCAGTGGTCTGGGCGGCGGCGCAGATCGAAACCGTGCGGGCCTTGGCGGCCATCGCGGCAAACACCGGGTGCACCACGGGTGTTCCGACGGCGCCGACATAGGTGACGCGGGCGCCTCCGGCGAGGAGGGCGTTGGCCATGATCGGGCCGTTGCCGCCGAGTTTGTCGATGCGGGGAAACAGCTCGATGTTGGTGCTCTTACCGGCGGCGGCGACGATGCGCTGGCCGAACTCGGTGAGCGTGGCGATCGGGGTGAAGTTTTCTCCGGCGCCATGGCGGAGGCCGACAGGCGTCACAATCGTGTCGACGAAACCGTCGAAGCCGACGAAGGCGCTGCTGGCGCCGATATTATTGCGACGGGGAGTGAGTTGCTGGAGCGTGCGTTGGCGAAACATGGTAGATGATGGAGTCCAGCCCTGAGCAAGAATCCATCGCGCGTGGCGGCAACCAGATTCGTCGGATTCGTGGCGTGCGCCACGCCGGACGGTGAACAAGTTTGCCGGGTTTTCCGTTGAAGGTACGGATCAAACCCGCCAACTCTTGCGCTATCTGCCCATGCTTGAGCTGCTCTCCGCCTTTCCCGTCCTCGCGACGACCAATATCATCGATATTTTCATGCGCTGCGATCCGGTGGACAAGGCGATCACCCTTGGCCTCTGTGTGGCAAGTCTTGTCGCGTGGACCGTGATGTTCGGCAAGCACTCCGAACTCAAGCGGCTGCGCGTGCTCAATCACACATTCGAGGCTCATCTCCGCGATCAGCGCACGCTGCTCGATTTGCCGGAATCGTATCGCAACAAACGCTCGATTCCCTACGCCGATGTTTTTGCCGATGCACTTGAGAGCTACGCCCGCGCCGCCGCCATCGGGAAGGAACGCGGCCAGGAGAATTCCCGGGCCTGCCTCGAACACGCGGAGAACGCCATTCAGCGGGCCATCGCACGCCAGACGCTGCGCTATGAGGCGAACATGATCTTCCTCGCCTCGATCGTGTCGGGCGCGCCGTTCATCGGGCTGCTCGGCACCGTTTGGGGCGTGATGGAGGCGTTCAGTTCAATCGCGATGCAGCAAACGGCGGGCATCCAGCAACTGGCCCCCGGCGTGTCAGGCGCGATGCTTGCGACCATTGCGGGTCTCGTGGTGGCGATTCCTTCAGTCTTCGGTTACAATCTGCTGCTCGGGCACACCCGCCGCATGATAACGGAATTGGAAAACTACGCCAGTTCGCTCGCCGACCGGATCGAACTGGAGGGGAGCTGAGGCAACACCATGGCCCGAAATTTTCGCCGCCAGCGCAGTTCCCATCCCATCGCGGATCTCAACGTCACGAACCTGATCGATCTCGGGTTCATGCTGCTGATCATTTTCATGATCGCGACGCCGCTGATCCAGCAGGAACAGACTGTCCCGGTGAACCTGCCGACCGTGGCCAAGGCGCCGCAGGTCAAAAATGAGAAGGACGATCGCTTCGTTGCGGTGGGCGTCGATGCCAAGGGATTCTACGTCGACAACAAGTCGACGCCGGTGACGCTCGCCCAGCTGCGGAGCCGTTTAACGGCGTATGCCGCGGAGGCCAAGCCACCAGTGATTCGAATTCGGGGGGATTCCAAAGTTCCCTACCAGAAGGTCGCGGAGCTGTTCACCGAGGTCCAGAAGGCGGGTTTGACGCGCTTCACAATCGACGCGCAGACGGAGCCCTAGGCGAACGGCATGTCACGGCTGGAATCACAGGTGCTCGGCTCAGAGGTGAATTCGGAGACGACGAGTGCTTTTCTGTTATCGGCGACGCTGCACGGGGCTGTGATCGCGCTCGCGTTGTTGCTGGGCTATGCCACGAGCCAAAGCGACCGGGCGCGTCCGAAGGTCCTCGAACTCGTCGCGGGCGAGGGGGACAATTACATGGCCAACGTGGCCCCGGCACTCGGAGTGGAAGGCGGCATCAAGGTACCTCTGAACAAGGCAGCCGAAGCGAAGCCGACGCCCCCCGAGCCGGTGCCAGTTCGCCCCGAACCCGCCCCGATCACGCCGGCGCCTCCGGTTCCGAAACCCTCCACTCCCGCGCCGCCCGTGCCGAAGCCGGTCACCCCTGCGCCCACGAAGGCCACGGAGCCCGCAGCTCCCGATTTCAAAAAACAGATCAAACAGGACGTGCGCACCGCCGTGAACAAGGCGAAGAAAGAAATCGCGAAGGAGCGCGCCGCGGAGAAGAAACGGCTGGAGGAAGAGGCGAAGCGGATGACGAAGGAAGAATTCGACCGCGCGAACAAGGCGAAGTCGGTGGCCAGCGTGAACCCCAAGAATCCCGCCGTGAAGAAAATCGACGTCGAAGGCATCGCCAAGGGCGTCGCGGGCGGTTCGAGTGCAAACAAGGTGGGTGGCGCGGGCGGAAAGGCTATGACCAGCGACAATTCCGACGTGTTGGCGGCGTACGATGCGCTGTTTAAGCAACGCCTGCGGGAAAAGTTCGAGCCACCACCGGGATTGAGCGACTCGCTCAAGGTGACCATCGAGGTACGCAGCGCGAGTGACGGCAGCCTTTCTGGGGCCCGCGTGGTCAGGAGTTCTGGGAGCAAGGAGTTCGATTTCGCGGTTCTGGATGCGATCAAACGCGTCCGCATGCCGTCCCGGCCGGACAAGAAGGGCGAAACGGTAGAATTCGACTTCTCGATGAGAGAACGCGGAGAAGGTTGAAAAATTTCTTGCGTTCGGGCCCGGACCTTTGATTTTGCTCACCCCTCGCACACGCGAATGGGCTCTTAGCTCAGTTGGTAGAGCGCCTCAATGGCATTGAGGAGGTCAGGAGTTCGAGCCTCCTAGGGTCCACCACTTTAATCCCCGCTTCGGCGGGGATTTTAGTTTTCAGAGGTAAAAGCGGGTTTCCGATGTTAGCCAACGTTTGGTCAAATGTTTGTTGTTTTGACATTAAAACGGCAAACGGAAACAAACGGCAATGGACAAACAACGGCAAGCGGAGGCCCCCGAAGATGGCGGAGTCAAACCGCGGACCCCCAGTTGGGAGCCTCCGCGTGGCATTCGATTCATTGAGTTTCCAGATCGGCCGGCGCAACCCTACGCGGTGCAATGGCGACTGGAGGGCAAGCGCAAGACGAAGACGTTTCCGACACGGGAGAAGCAGATCAAATTTGCCAAGCAGCTTGCGGGTGACGTCAAGCGCGACGGCTTGGCGGCTCTTCGGCTCAACCCTGACGAGGCTCGCCAGTGGCGCCAGTTCCGTGTCGACATCGGCGACGCGGACTTGGCGGAGGTCGTCCGGATTTGGCGGCGCTACGGTGGCAAGACGAGCGACGTCACCATGGGCGACGCGACGAAGGCGTTTTTCACGGCCAAAGAGGCCGAGGGCGTGTCCACGGCGAGTTTGGGGCATTATCGCCCGGTTTTGCGGCAATTCCAGGACGTGGTGGGCAACGTGGTGTGCTCAACGATCGACCGGACCCAGCTTGAGGGCTACCTGGCCGGACTCGACACCGATTCCAGCGAGACGCGCCGGACGCACTTCAAGCGAATCAGGACTTTTTTCAATTGGCTGACAGAGACGCGGCAGATCGTGGAGAACCCGTGCGATGGGTGGAAGGCGCCGCGGCCGGCGCTTCGGACGATCACGGTGATGCCGGTTGCCGACGGCTTGAAGCTCTTCAAGGAGAGCATCCAGGCCCCGAAGGCCAGGGAGCTGCTGGGCCGCTTGGCATTGGAGGCGTTTGCTGGCATGCGTCACGAGACGGCCGCCCAAATTGGCGCGGACGGTTTCGATTTTACCACCAAGGTGATCACAATCGCGGCGAGCATCGACAAGAACCGAAAGGCGCAATTCATCGAGCACGCCGAGAAAAACCTCTGGCGTTGGCTCGAGTGGTCGAATCCGAAGGAGTGGAGCATGAACCGGGTTGCGTATCGGAATGCCAAGCACGCTGCATTCGTCCGCGCCAAGCTCGATCACGTTCACAACGTCCTCAGGCACTCGGCGGCGTCGTATCATATTGCCAAGTACGGAGACGCGGGGAAGACGGCTTCCATGCTCACGCATTCGAATTTGCGCATGCTCTGGAGCAACTACCGCGGGAAGGGTGGGGGGAAGGCCAACGGAGAGGCGTGGTTTCAGATCAATCCTCCGGTTTAGTCGCAGTTGGGTTTCCTGAGAGGAATTGAATAAAATCCGCAACGCGCTAACATGTAGCGTGTTGCGGGTTCGTTTCGTTGTGAATCTAGACAGCCTAGTGCGACGGCTTACGTATCAATTCAATGGCTTCCGCTTCTGCGATAAAGCCCCCCTCTTTTATCACGTTTACCGCATAGACAGTCGTTTCGATTAGACCCATTTCGTAATTCATGAGCACTTCAATCGATACTACGATCGCCCGTTCAGCTCCAGTTGTTGGTGAAACACAGCCGGCCGTGGTACGATTTCCGGTCGCGATTATTCCGGACGCGATCTATCTCACGAACGAAGCGGCCGAAATCGCCCGGGTTGAGCCGAGCACGATCCGCGCTGCTGTTCGTCGGGGAATTATCAAAGGCCGCGGTCGTCCTTTTCGGATCCGCGGGTCCGAGCTCTTCAAGCTGGTAGCGTAACGGACACAACGAATTCATCACATGGCTGACGGGCTGGCGCCAATCATCCATGAACAAAACTATCAATACCCCCCAAGATCCTAACTCGCCCGTCGAAGGCCCACCTAGTGGAAAGGCCGGCACTCGCGAAAGCGCCGGCCCGATCCACAAAAATCCTGAAACTGTAGATCGGCGTCCTGTCAACGACTGCGGCGTCGTGTTCTGCGAAAACGGCAAACCCGTCCCGGTGGTCGACGGTTGGGCCGAGACCGAATTTGATTTCGAGCCAGGCGACGTGCTCGGCTACATGACCACGAAGGAACGCGTGACATTTGAGTTGAGAGAGGCGGCGGTGAGGATCGTCGCCGGGATTGAGCATCGCACCTTCGAGGAGATCGCGAATGAACTAGGGGTCACGAGGGCTGCACTTTCGCGCGTTTATCGTGACGTTTTGGGACGCATTGGTTCGCTCCGGGTTTACGACAATGCCGAGAAACGGTTGAAGCTCTCCGAGGCGACACGTCGGCATTGGCAAAAGCGAAAGGAGATGGCAGCATGATCACCAGCAACGAACTTCCCCACTCGATCGAGGCCGAAGAACTGCTTCTTTCGAGCTGCCTGATCGATGGGCGCGCCGTCGTCGCAAGGTGTCAGGAGGCTCAGATCTCACGATCGAGCTTCTACGATTCCAAGCACGGCGCGATCTTCGCTGTTATTCTTCAATTGATCGAGCGGGGGTCCGAATCGATCGATGTTGGCATCCTGGCGGAGGAGCTGAAGGTATCAGGTCAGCTTGAAATGATCGGTGGGTATGCCTTCCTGACGCAGGTCACAAACCGCATTCCGACGACGGCGCAGGCCGATTACTACATCCGGCGCGTTCGTGGGCTGCAGTCGCAGCGCGAGCTGATTCGGGCTGCGCGGCGTGCTGCTGATTCGGCGGTGGGTTGTGACCCCGAACAGTTCGAGCAGATCACTGGCGAACTTCGGTTTGCGGTCGAGACGATTACCACCTCCGCCAATTCGCTTTCGTCGCAGCTGAAAGCGCGGCGGATGGATCCGGCCACAACCCCGCCGAAATCGCGCGTGGTGTATTCCCTCGGCAAGGTTCCGGTCTGTACCGCGCAGAACCTCACCACCGTCAACGCGGAGGCCAAGGCGGGAAAGAGTGCGTTCATAGGAGCGATGCTCGCGGCGCCGATGGCGGCCCCTGGGGCGGATTGCCTGTCGGTTTCCGGTTCGAACGAAAAGGGCCATGCGGTTCTCCATTTCGACACTGAGCAAAGTGCTTCGGATTGGTTCAGCCATCTGTGCCAGGCAAAGCGCCGCGCTGGAATCGTCGAATTCCCGCCTTGGCTGGTTAGCTACACGATTGCCGGAATGTCCGCGGCCGAGTGCCGGTCTGCGCTCGAAATTGCAATGGCGTGGGCGCAAAGGGACTTTGGGGGGATTCACTCGGTTCTCATTGATGGAATCGCCGACCTAATCGTTGATCCTAACGACGCTGAAGAGACGTTTCCGTTTGTTACGAGACTTCATGCTTTGGCGATCAAGTACGATTGCCCGATCGTCAGTGTCCTGCACAGAAACCCGGGGTCGGAAAAAACCAGAGGGCATCTCGGAAGCCAGCTCGAGCGCAAGTCGGAGTCGAATCTGACGATGGAGAAGGACGCTGAGAGCGGAACGACGGTCGTGTTCAGCTTGAAACAACGCGGTGCACCTATTCCTAAAGCGGACGGCCCAACGTTCCGTTGGTCGGACGGGGAGGGTATGCACGTAACCGGGGAAAGCGTGCGGGCCCGCCAGGACCACGCCAAGGCCGAGCAGTTGCGGCAGGTGGCGGTCGAGGTCTTTTCCGACAATCGCACACTCACGTACTCCAAGCTCAGAGACGGGGTTCAGGCTACCGCAAAATGCAGTGAGCGCACCGCAGACAAGAAAGTCAGTGAAATGAACAGGCTTGGAGTGATTGTGCGGTTTCCCCCAAACCTTTACACGCTCGCCGCTTGAACTGCATTACCGCAGTACCGCAAGGCACCGCAATTTCACCGCAACTGCGGCGGTTACCGCAGTACCGCAGCCTCCTATATATAGGAGGCTGCGGTGTTGCGGTAGTGCGGCTGCATACCCCCGGGAGTAAGGAATCTTTTTCCGGGACCACGCCTGAGAGGTAACGCGACTCCCGTCGTTTTTTCGCGCGGGGAGGTTGAATTTGTCGATTCGTTTCTCTTTGGCTGTGGCGCGGTAGGGCCGGTGGGCAAGGGGCCGGCGCAGATGGGCGCGATGCACGCGGCATTGTTGACAGCGGCGCCTTATGCAAAGGCCCCCCTTTATGCCACTCGCCAAATCCGCCCAGCTTAGGATCGACCCGAAGAAAATCCTCCTGACTTCAAACGGTCTCGCCGAACTCGTCGACTGCCATCACGCGACGCCGTTGAGCGCGCTTGCCCGTGGACAGATTGAGGCCGCCGCCTGGATTGATTTTCGCGGCAAGCTCTCACCGCTTTTCTGCCCGACCCAAGCGATGATCCTAGGACGACTTCTTCCCCACGACCCGCAACCTCCAACAATCTCATGACAACCCTCGTCGACACCCCAACCTGCTCTGGCCTCACCGGCCGCTCCGCCGAGTCAATCTTGGCCGAGATCCACGCAACGCTCGCGACTGAGCCACCGACACTTGCTCAGGGGATGGAGTCAATCGCCCGAATCGCGACTTACGGCGAGCGTCTGATTGAAATCGGCAGACGCGACGCGAATTCGAAATTGACGGATTTCGGTGCGGTCCTATCGGCGACGGCCGGCGTCAACAAACCGAAAACGCTTTCGAATGCCCGCGCCCAACTCAAACTGCTCAAAAACGTGATGCAGCCGACGCCGCCGGCGCCGCGCGCTCCCGCCCCTGTCACTCCATCACCGAGCGCCACCGGGTCCATTCGCCTCGAGCCGGCCGTTCGCCAGCCGGTGAAGGCACGGCTCGCTGCATTCCGGACCCTCCGTGCGGCGGCGTCACCCGCGACAACTCCGGCTCGTATCGAAATTCCCCCGACACCGCCGACGGACCAGGAACTGTACGCCACGTACTCGACCCTCACGGGCCCGACCCGCAAGGCGTTCCTCGACCTTCATCGCGACGCACTCTGGCGCGGCATGATGGCCGCCGCGAG
Source organism: Opitutia bacterium (assembly GCA_947474365.1). GTDB lineage: Bacteria > Verrucomicrobiota > Verrucomicrobiia > Opitutales > Opitutaceae > ER46. Next base: position 13,726 of record CANJIU010000162.1, read on the forward strand.
CCGCCCGCGCCGCTGAAAAACTCCCGTCCATCCACCTCGTCCTCTCAAAACCGCTCACCACATGCCCAACCACTTCTGGCCCCTCAACGAAGATCTCGACGCGCGATCCTCGATCGCCCTCGCCGCCTTCATTCGTGCCGCGGGAGACGCCTCACCGGCCCTCCGCCAACGCTGCGAGAAAATTCACGCCCTCGAACACGAGCTCGACAACACACTGAAGGACTGTCGGCGCATTCTGGCGTCTCCAGCTGCGATCCTGAAGCTCAAGGCCTCCGTCATCGGCCGCGATTTGCCGCCGGACGACTGGTTTGATCGCGCATTTTTGCAGTGGTCGACCGAAGAAACAAAGGCCCCCGTCGACCTTGCGGTCCGGCAAGCGATTCGCCGCCACGTCGAGCGGGAGGTGGCGGCCATTGGCCGTGAAATTTACCGCGCCACGGCTGACGGCCTCCAGGCCGATCTCGATACGCTCCTCGCGAGCCAGATCCCCCTTCACCGAAAGTACGGGATCGCTGTTGATTCCGGTGGACTCGCCAAGGCCCTCCGCGCCGCCATCAAATTCCTTGAGGAACAGATCGCGGTCGCCGTGGCGCCCGAGTCATCGGAAGACGTCGCCGTCATCATGTCCCGCTGGTTTTCGGTGCCCCTGGACGAAATCCCAGCACCACCCCTCTTTCCCATCAGCGAGCTCAACACGCCCCCCGCTGATGCTGCACCCGCTCCGACAGCGACGACCTCGACGTCCTCGACGCCTCGGGGTCTTCGCTCGGCCTCCGACGTCGCCGCGGCCCGCGCCGCATAACCCATCTCCGCGCGTCGGCCGCTCCCAGTTGCGACGCATAGCGCGGCGGGGACTTCGGTGAAGCGGTTCCCGGCCGACGCGCGGATCCCTATAATCCGCCCTCCCGATCCCTCTCCCGTGCCGGCAAGCCGCCATAGCTCTGCGCCCGCAGATTTTTGGGGTTTCTGGGGCGCAGTCGCCGGCGCGGGGCTTCTTTTAAAATTACCCGCACCGGAAGCTACCGGCCATGCGCCGCGAGGTCCCGGCTTGGAGAAGTTATCCTCGCAGCGCAGTCACCGGTGCGGGATCCCCTTCGCCCACCACCACACCACCACACCATGAAACCCCGCAGCATGCGCGAGGCGTATTTCGCGTTCAGAAGCTTCGACCTTTGGTTTTTCGGCGTCGCCCTCCTTGTGGCAGGCGTGGCGACGGTCCTCGCCTGCTGGCTCCAATCCATTGTCGCCGCCTTCGCGGCCGGCTGGCTTTTCCGATCAGTTCTTGTGACTCGCCGTGCCGAGGAGCTTGTCGAAACCACGCGCCTCCGCGCCCTCCTTCAGTCGCTCGACGAGTAATCCACCACCCACAAAAAATGTCTGCTGAAATCATCGCCAAACTCGGTCTCGACGAATCCCGCTTTCAAGAAGGCCTCAAGCGGGCCGATCGCAACATGGACGGCTTTTCGAAAAAAGCGAGAAGCCGGCAAATCCAGATCGGTCCGCCAGGCGCGCCCACTCTCGGTGGCACCCAGTCCGTTGCGGAGGTTGCAAGCAGCACGCTCGAAAGGAAATTCGGTCTCAAAGATGCCATGAAAGGATTGTTCCAGGGCATAGGGATCGGCTCGGTTGATCAGATTGCCCGCCTCGTGGTCGCGCCATTCGAGCAGGCAAAAAACAAGGCGCGCGATCTGGCCGAATTCACGCAGCAGCTTTACGAAGGCACGGCCCGTACGATCGGTGTGCTTGGCGGCCCAGACCGTGACCTTCAGCTAAAGAAGCGCGAGTTAGAGGACCTCGCCTCGGATATCGAGCGGCAGAGGAACCTGGTGGCGGAACTCAATTCCAATCCTATCCGCTTTATTAACGAGCATCAGCAGGCACTCATAAAGGAGGCTGAGGATGATCTTAATATTCTGATAAAGCGTCAGGCCGATTTGGGCAACGAGATCACGATCACGACCAAACTGAGCAACCGGCAGGTTGCCGATCTCGCTCGGCAGATCGATCTCGAGGACAAGCTCGCTCGGTCTGCACTTAACGACGGGACCGCACGCGAGAAGCTACAAATCAAACTTAATGCGCTCGAAAAAGAACACAGCGTCCTGGCAAAAAGAGGCGCCGGACAAGTTGCGCTCGGTGAGAATTTTCAGAAGCAAAACGCCGTTAGGAATGAAATCGCGCTTCAACAGAACAGCGATAGCGACGCCGTAGGCAGCATACTCGTCGGCGCCGGCGCGCAGTTGGCCACGCGCACGCCGACACCGCGCAAGCGCGGGCGCAGCGAACGCGAACGTCTCGCCGACCGCGGCGCCGCCTTCCGCGCCCAAGCAGAGGAGGCGATCCGCACTGGCCGCTCGCCCGACTACGTCGCCCGCCTCGCTCGCTCCGCCACGAAGGATCTTACCGCCGTGGGTCACAAGGTAAGCGACTCCACGGCCTTGGTCGCCCGCGACGACGCCAAACTCCTCGGATCCGAACTCATCAAGGTCAACCAAACGTTGCAGAAGATCGATGGGAGGTTTGCGCCTAAACCCGTAAAATAGTCGGCGCTCGCCCCTGCGTCACGTGGCTGAGATCCAGGCTCTCGCCGAGTGCAAGACCGTGATGGAGGCGAAGCAGCTCGCCGACGTCGCCGGGCCGGCCCATCGTGTGCGCCAACGGTGAGAAATCGGAACAATTGTTCCGGTGGCACCCATGGGTGCCACGGCGCCGGCCGCGCCATTACTCCGCCGTTGACGCGGCGCCGCCGGCCGGCACGCTGCCGTGCATGAACTCTGTGAGTTCGTCCGGCGTGATACCCGGCAAACAGCAAAACAGACAATTGGCCGCGCATCGAAAGCGGGATGGCACTTTGCTGTGCCTGTATCACCTCGCCAGTAGGTGCGCGGCCTCTGTTTGGAGAAAGAAGCCATGAAAAAGATCAAGGTAACGGTTGAGGTCAACAAGGCTGAGATTGATCTCGTCCTCTCGCTGCTCGAATCGTGTGTCGAATCGCAATTGCTCTCGTGGGAAAGAGAGCCTCTCGGCCCCCGCGGCACAGAATGGATCGATCGTGCGCTCGCCCTGCCGCCCTGTGACGCGTCTTACGACATTGTGCACGTTGAATCCGTTTATCGTGCGCTGGTGCAGCAGTGGCAGGAGAAAAACGCACCAACTAGGCAATGTTCTGTCCCCGCCGATCAAAAGGCCTGGGCCGAAAGGCGCCAGCGCTCGGCGGCCCGCAAGGCGACGGCAGAGGTCCGCGCGCTTGGCATCGATCCCGGCAGCGCGCTCCGCGATGGGGTTCGGGCGCATTTCGAAGCAGCCGTTGCGCGCTGACGTATCAAAAAGCGTTACCACGGTAACGCCCACCACGGAATCCCAAGCCCGCGCCTCACCGCGCGGGTTTTTTTTGTGCATGGCAGGGCGCCTAGTCCATCGTGACCGGCTTCACCTTCAACCAATCCCGGCTCCGCCCGAATTCGTAAAAATGCTTCGGCCGCTTCACGACCACGCCCTCGCCGCCGCCCCGCACGATCTGCGCCATCGTGTCACGAGCGTCAGTCGCGCCTTCGCACCGACGCAGCTCCACCGGCTTCACGGTCTCATTTCTCCAGCTCTCGATCTTGGCGATGCGAGCCTCAAACGGGATCGCCTCGCACGTCGGCCAGTCGAAGGCGCAGAACTGCATCACGTGCCAGGCCGGATGATCCGCGGCGCGGGCAAAGCGACTGAGTTCGCTCGCGATCTGAAAGGTGCCCCGGCCGCCCCACAGCTCGCCGTCGAGGGCCACGCCCCGCGGCAGCTTTGCCACGAACCACGCCGGGGCATCGATCTCCCGCCAGCTCCGCGTGCGGATCACGGCCCCATCCCAATACGCCCGCACGCCGTCAAGCTTCTCGGCCAGCCACCAGCCGGCCACGTCCTGCCCCTGCCATCTTTCCGCGAGCATCATGCCCGCAGCATAGTCGTTTCGCCGCTGGAAATCAACCCGCCCCTTTCCCCTGATGGCCCGGTCACCGCCGCGTCATCCGTTCGCCGTCTCAAAATTCGCGGTTCGTGTATTGGTCCTAAAATTTTCCGGTGTGGTTTCGGGATGTACAAACGAACAGACAAACGGCCCCTGTGCTCATAGGTAAAAGAGTGACCCTCCTAGGGCTGCGCATGGCCCACAGATTTGCCGCGACGCATGGGGCGGCGGGGTTTCGGGTTGGAGTCATGATATCGCTGCATGATCTGCACCATGGTGCTCAAGATGGCGTATCCCTTCCACAAGCACTCGAAGCCGGGCGGGCGGTCGCAGTGG
>CANJIU010000163.1 GCA_947474365.1 Opitutia bacterium
GATCCGCGAAAATGCCGCAGGCATTTTCATTTAGCAGCCTGTCGGTTCCGTTCGGCCAACATTCGTTTGCCCCAGATCGGACTTCCTAAGTCCGACAGGCTGCTAGAGTCGATATGAATTCCCTCACGCAGCACCTTCAGGGGCGCGTGGGCGACAAAATCGCCATCATGGCCGATGACGGCGTCGCGGTGCGCAAGGTCGAGGTCAAGGTGCGCAAAAGCGATGGCACCGTGCTCGAGGAGGGGCCGGCCGCGCCTCCGCCAGATAAACGAGCCGACGGAATGGATCCGCCGTCGGCTTTTGGCATGGGAGTCTGCGACCGGCCGGTGACAGGAAGGATGGATGAGGTTTTCCGCGTCGGGCCTTGCGCTCCGGGATTGAAGGCAGTTTCGCAGAGTGTGATGCTCGGGGAACAGGGTTCCCCGCCCTGCACACCCCGATGAAACCTCCCCATTACACCGTCAGCATCGACCGCGGTAGCGGCGCGATTTCGTTTCCAGATTTGGGCTACGCCATCACTGATCAGAGCGGGGAGGCCGACATCATGGCCGGGCTGGCGCCCCTCCGACCGAAGTGTGTGCCGGGCGAAAACGAAGAGGTGCACGTGCGGCTGGGCGCCGGCACCTTCCTCGACTTGCCCTGCGGCTGTGCTCCGGTGGTCCGGCGGGGCGTACTGGGCTATTTCTTGATGGTGATTCCCGAATCCGTGACGGCGGTGGGTTTGCAGCTGCATCAGCATCTCGGTTTTCGGCTGCACCGCCCCGAGGAGAAATTCCCCTGGGGTTCGCTGTATTTCGATCTCTCGGCGAACAACAACGTCGTTATCATTCACATCTTCGAAACCAACAAACGGAAACCAAGAGCCCGAAAAGCCAAACGTGGCGCCTGACTGAGTGACCGAAGGAAGGCCGCGGCCCTCATGACGGGAGGGGCATACGTCGCTCGCGTGCAGGGCCGTGTCGTAGTGTCCAAACGCCGGAGACGCGATGCCCCGTCCCCATGGGTTGAAAACGCAACGCGACTGCCTCGGGCGCCCAGATTGCCGCCTTGTTTTACCGGCCCGGCCGCTGGCCGGACCTTATTTCCCCAACGCTGGCATCAAGCCCTGCATCATCCCGCCCATGTCGAGTTTTTGAAAACCGGCGGGCGGAGCGAACAGCGCGTCGGAGAGCGTTTGCTTCTCGATCGCCGTCGCCTCCATCCGAAATGTTTCCTTTCCGGTGTTGTCCTTGGTCACCACCCGCAAGGGAAACAGCTCCTTGCCGGCCAATGCGCTTTCCCAGTCATCACCGGTCGGAGCGCCGCCCAGCAACGGGTTGCCTCTACCCAGCGCCATGAATGATCCGAGGCCCTCCGCCAGCCAGAGGATGGTTTTGACGCCGTTGATCGTCGACGTGTATTCGGCGGCGTCATAGCCGAGGAGTTTCTCCTTCCGGCTGGTTTTTTCCAACTTCGTCCCGCCGGCCTTCGCCTCTGCGGCCTGCGCTACGACGTCGGGCAACGCCGTGACCATGTACATCCGCTGTTCGGTCATGATCACGGTCGACTCCCGTCTCGCGGGGTCGATTATCATCCCACCCATCGCCGTCTGGCCCGGCATCTCGACGCGAATGCGGCCGTTCTTCATCTGATAGCTGAGATGCTGCGGCTGACCCTGGCCGGAGGTCATCGTGAAGTTGACCCGGCCTTCGAACGACGCGGCGAGGACCGCCGCGGGGGCGAGGAGGAGCCCGGCGACCAGGGCAACGAAGAATTTGCTCATGGGGCGAGGATCGACCTCAACGCCTGTCATGGCAAGCGTGTGGCCGGGCAGTCGGGCGCGGTTTCACGGCTTGCCAGTGCCGCGGTCCCCGGGTGGATTCGACCGATGGCACTCTTTGGTTCACTCTCCACCTTGCGCGCGCAGGCGCCGCAAACCCCGGGATTCAGCGCGGCGTTCGCCTATGTCGAGGACCTGCTCCGGCCGGACTCGCCGGCGCGCGCCCGACTCCGCGGCATCACGAGCGGAAGCTCCCAGAAAATCGAACTCGCCGGCGGCGCCTACGCGATCGAGCAGGTTTATGCCACCAAACCGCGGGCCGAGGGCGTCTTCGAGTCGCATCGGAAATACATCGACGTGCAGGTCATCGTCGAAGGTGACGAGCAGATGGAGGTGATTGACCTCGGGCACTGCACGCTGCGGCAGGCCTACGACGCGGAAAAGGATTTCATGCTCCACCTCGACCACCCGGCGGCGTCCAAGCTCCGGCTGGGCCCCGGGGAGGGCGCGATCTTTTTTCCGGTGGACGTGCACATGCCGACCTTGCAGGCGGGCCCCGCCGCGGCGCTGGTCCGGAAGACCGTCGTGAAAGTCCCGGTCGCGTGACCGCCGCCGGTCCCGCGCGGCGATGAATTACCGTCATCATTTTCACGCCGGCAATTTTGCCGACGTGATGAAGCATGCGCTGCTCGTGGGGTTGGTCCGGGCGATGCAGAAGAAGGAAAAGGGTTTCCTCTACCTCGACACACACGCCGGGCGGGGACGCTATGATCTTTCCCGTGCCGCGACGGGCGATTCGCGGGAGCGCGAGCCGGAGTGGCCGCTCGGGATCGGACGATTGTGGGCTGAGGGCGGTCCCGAACGTCCCTCGGCGCTGACGGACTATCTGGGCCTTGTGCGCGAATGCGACCGGCAGGGCGGCAACTTGGAGGGCGCGCCGCGTTTTTATCCCGGTTCGCCCTGGCTCGTACGACATCTGGCGCGGCCCTTCGACCGCCTCGCGCTCTGTGAGCGGCATCCGGCGGAGTGCGCCGCGCTTCGGGAGGAATTGGGCTGGGCCGCGGGGGTGTCGATTCATGAACTGGACGGCTATGTGTCCCTGCGGGCGATGCTGCCTCCGCCGGAGCGCCGGGCGCTCGTGCTGATTGACCCGCCGTTCGAGGCCCAGGATGAGTTCAGCCAGATCACCACCGCGCTGCGAGAGGGGCTGCGGCGCCTGCCGGGAGGCGTTTTCGCGGTCTGGTATCCGCTGACGGGGCGCGCGCGTGTGGACGATTTTTTCACGGCGGTGCGGGCGCTCCGGCCGCCGCCGACACTGGCCTGCGAACTTGCCGTTCTCCGAGAATCCTCACCGGTGAAGATGAAAGGGTGCGGGCTGATGCTGCTGAATCCGCCGTGGCAATTCGAGGCCTTGGCCCGACCCGTGTTGGCGCACCTTGCGTCCGTGCTGGCCCAGGAGCCGGGTGGCGTCGGGCGGGTCGAGTGGATCGTGCCGGAGTAAACACCCGCTCGACCGGGGCGCGCGGCGTCGGGTCAGGCCTGCAGATGGTGCTGCAGCATCTTGCTCAGCAGCTCGAATCGGACCGGCTTCGTCAGGAAATCGTCCATGCCGGAGGCGAGGCAGGCGTCCCGGACCTGTCCGCTGGCGTTGGCGGTGAGCGCGATGATTTTCAGGGGTGGTCCGCCCGCCAGCTTGCTCCGGATGCGGCGGGTCGTCTCCATTCCGTCGATACCGGGCAGGTGGCAGTCCATCAGGATCAGGTCGAAGGGCTCGGTCGTGGCCAGCGTGACGGCGGCCTCGCCGTCGCCGGCAAACTTCGGGTTGAGCCTGAGCTTCTTCAGAAAGAGATCGACGACCTGCTGGTTGACCGGATCGTCCTCCACCACCAGCACCCGCGCGCCCAGCGCCGGAACCTCTAGGGCCGGCGGCGCCTCGCGCGGCGGGGCGGCGGGGGGCTTGTCTGACACCAAGCATGGCAGCGTCAGGGTGAAGGTGGAGCCCTGGTTTACGGCGCTTTGCAGGCGGAGGGTGCCGCCCATCGCTTCGGCGAGCCGCTTGGAAATGGCGAGACCCAGCCCGGTGCCGCCATAGCGCCGCCCCAGCGAATTGTCGGCCTGGATGAACGGCTTGAAAAGTCGCTCCTGGGCGGCGGCGTCGATCCCGATACCGGTGTCGGTAACCGTGACCTGAATCACCGCGCGACCGGCCGAACGTTCCGGGCATGTCACCCGGATTTGGATCCGACCCTTCTCCGTGAACTTGATCGCATTGCTGACGAGGTTGATGATGATTTGCCGCAGCCGGCCGGCATCCCCCAGGAGGGCGGCCGGCAGATCGCCGGCCACGTCCAGTTCGAATTCCAGACCCTTGTCGCGGGTGCGGGTTTGCAGCAGGCTTCTGACGCCGGAGGCGACGGCGGCGGGCTGGAACGGCAGATGCTCCAGTTCGAGGTGCCCGGCCTCGATTTTCGAGAAGTCGAGCACTTCGTTCAGCAGCAGGAGCAGGGCCTCGGCCGAGTCGCTCGCCGTTTTCAGGTAACTGTGCTGGTCGGGGGTCAGGCTGCTTTCCCGGACGATCCGCAGCATGCCCATCACCCCGTTCATGGGGGTGCGGATTTCATGGCTGATCGTGGCGAGAAATTCGCCCTTGGCGCGGTTCGCGGATTCCGCGTTCAGGCGGGCCTCCTGCAGTTCCTTTTCGCGGAATTCGCGGTCCGCGTTTTCGCGCTGCAACGCCGCGGCCAGCGCCTCGTGTTCGAAGCGCAGCACGAGGGCGTCGGAGAGGATCCGGTGGTTGCGCAGCATCGTGGCGGTCATGTACGCGAGGAAGAGCGCCACCCAGCAGCCGAGCGTGATGCCGTCGCTGGTACCGAAGGAAAAAAAACGGGCGGCGAGCGGCCCGCCCACGGCGAACAGGTAGATGATACTGCCTTTGCGCATCGGTAGTAGGAGTCGGGTCGAGGCGGACACCAGGCCCACCAGGATCAGTACGTGCGCAATGCCGAGCGGGGTCGTTGTCTCCAGCGTGGGAAACAGCCAGGTTGAGGTCCCCCAGATGGCGCCGGTGAGGGAAGAACCGAGGACGTATTGGAAACCCCAGAGGAGGTTTTGGGCGCTCGCGGCGTCGGTCCGCCGATAGGCGTAGGAGAGCCACAGTCGATAACCGCTGACTGCGGCCATCGAGCCGACCCAAAGGAGAAGAACGGGAAGGGTGGTGCGGGTTCCCGTTGCGACCATGATGCCAAAGGCGACCGCCGACGCGAATGACGCCATCGTCCCAGACGCCAGTTCACCGTACGCCATCCGCACGAGTTCAACCCTGGTTCGTGATTCCGTGATGGTCGCGTGTTCGTGCCGCTCGGGGTTGGGCGCCCGTGGGACGGGGATGGACGGGGCGATCGACACGGGTGTTGGAAAGTCTCTGGACCGGCGATGCAGCATGGGGGCGATTGCTCCGTTGGCGAGCGCATCCGCGGACAAAAACACTCGATCGTGCCGTCAGGGAGTCCGCGCCGGAAGCCACCGCTGCAGGGCCGCGGAGAGCAATTCCACCCGGACGGGCTTGGTCAGAAAATCATTCATGCCCGCCGCGAGGCACCCGCTCCGGTCCTCCGTGCTCGCATTGGCGGTCAGGGCGATGATCGGGATCGGGCGATCGGGCCGGCGGCTGCGGATTTGGCGGGTGGCTTCGAGGCCGTCCACTCCCGGCAGCTGGCAATCCATCAGAATCAGGTCCCACCCGTCTTCGAGCCCGGCCGTGATGGCGGTGTTGCCGTCCTCCGCCAGCCCAAACTCTAGCCCTAGCTTTTTCAGAAAATGGCCGATGACGCGCTGATTGACCCGATCATCCTCCACCACCAGCACGCGGCCGCGGAGCTTGGGTAATGCAGGGTCGCCCGGCATGCCTGCACGGGTGGCAGCGGTCTCCACCGCCACGGGAAGGCGAAGCGTGAACGCGAAGACCGAACCTGCGCCATGCACGCTTTGGGCCTCGAGTTTGGAGGACATCGCCGTCACCAGTTTTTGGGAGATGGCGAGGCCCAGCCCGGTGCCCCCGAAACGGCGGCTCATCGAACTGTCCGCCTGGGTGAACGGCCGGAAGATCCGCGCCAGGGCCTCCGGCTCGATGCCGATTCCGCTGTCTTGCACGATGAATCCGATTTGGGCGGTGGTCGCGTCCGACGCCGCGGCATCGTAGGTGACGCGGAGCACCACATTGCCTTGGGCGGTGAACATGATCGCGTTGCCGACGAGATTGAAGAGGATCTGGCGGATCCGCGTCGGATCGCCCACGACGCGGACCGGCACGCTGGAATCGATCTCCACGTCGAGGAGGAGGCCCTTTGCGACGGCGCGGGGCCGCAGGATGTCGGTGACGCTCTTTGTGATCGCCGCCGGGGCGAACGGGATGTGTTCCAACTCGAGGTGGCCGGCTTCGATTTTGGAGAAGTCCAGGATGTCGTTCAGCAGATCGAGCAGGGTGTCCGCCGACGTCGCCGCGGTCTCGACCTGTTCGCGCTGCACGGGCGAGAGCGGAGAGTCGCGGACGATGCGCAGCATGCCGATGATGCCGTTCATTGGCGTCCGGATCTCGTGGCTCATGGTGGCGAGGAACTCGCTCTTGGCCCGGCTCGCCGCGAGGGCGGTCTCGCTCGCGGTGCGCAGTTCGGTCTCGACGACCTGGCGGCGGGCGATCTCCGCGGAGAGATCCCGGTTCAGCCGGTCCGCGCTCTCCTTGGCGGCGCCGAGCGAAACCACCAGTTCGGTGTTCTCATACCCGAGCCGCACGGTCCGGCGGAGATTTTGCACCTGCTGCCGGGCGGCGACACTCATGTAGACGAGGTAGAGCACGCACATGATCGTGAGGACAAAGCTCCGCGTATCCGACCGATCGATATCACCGAGGACCCGGACCATCAGCGGTCCGATCGACAGGTAGATGTATGCGAGGTTGGCGGCGAGAATCGGGGCGAGCAGCCGGGACGCCCCGGTGGTCAGTCCAGCGAGCACGAGGACGACCATCACGCGGTAGATCGAGTCGTGCGGAGTGTAGAAGATCCACGCCCCAACACCCCAGCTTGCCCCGGTGACGGCGCTCACCGCCACAAACAGGCGGGTCCAGCGTTCGGTGTGCTCGACGGGCACTGGCTTGCGCAGATACGCCCAGCGGGAAATCATCCGACCGGCGTTGCAGGCGACGGCGAAGGCCAGCCAAGGCAGCACGACTCGGGCGGAAAACGCGCCATACGTCGCGTAGGCAAACAGGAGCGCCACGGCGGTGCCGAAGGGGGCGCCGTAGAGCGCGTCGCGGTAGGCGGTGCGCACAAGTTCCGCCCGCACCCGTTGATCGAGTGCGCTCACCACAATAGGTGTCGGTGATGGAGACGGATGCGTGGAGGCGGAAGTCACTCGAGCGCAAACAGCGTCGCCGGGCAATCGGTGGCGGGCAAGCGAACATTGCCCGGATGCGCTCGGAAAAGCGGAGGGAAGGCTGAATATCCGACCCGAGGGCGCGTGTCGGGAGCCGATTTGGAGTCGTTGACGAAATGATCCGCGCTGGCGAAAGCATGGCCCCCGAACTGCTTGCAGGTGACAACGGCGTTACACGAATCGCAGACGTGCGCTAGGTCTTGACTGAAAAAAAATCAACGCTCTTGCTGACGACATCCGTGTTGCCGACCGTAACGCCGACTCCAGACAACCAAGCATCCTCCACTATGAAACTATCCTCCATGATGAAACGAGCGCTGGGTGGGCTGATGGCCCTCGTTCTCGTCGTAAGTTTGCAAGCCCAGGGCGTCACCACTGCGTCAATTAGCGGCTTCCTGACCAACCAGAGCGGACAGCCGGTCTCGGGTGCCGCCGTGACGGTGGTGCACGTGCCGACCAACACCACCTTCACCGGTGTCACGGCCCCGAACGGACGGTTTCGCTTCTCCGGTGTGCCGGTCGGCGGACCTTACACCGTTTCGGCTACGGCCGCCGGCTACACGATCCGGCAGGCGACCGATGTGCAGACGACCCTTGGCGAGAGCACCGATGTGATGCTGGTTGGCTCGCAGGGCGCGCAGGCCGAGGTCGTGCGGATGGAGGCATTCCAGGTGAACGCGTTGACGACGGAGCTTGATTCGAACACCTCCGGTGCCGGCACGGTGCTGAATTCCCGCAAAATCCTCACCCAGCCCACCGTCAACCGCGCCTTCGCCGACCTGATGAAGACGAACCCGTTCGTCAATTTGCGCACGGGTGAGCAGGCCGCCGCCCTGGGCATGAACAGCCGCTTCAACAGCATCATGCTCGACGGCGCCAAGATTAACGATTCGTTCGGCCTGAATTCCTCGGGGCTGTTTTCACTGCGGAATCCGTTCTCGCTCGACGCGATTGAGCAGGTCAGCGTTTCCCTCACGCCGTACGACATCCGGCAGAGCGGTTTCGCCGGCCTCGCGATGAACGTCGTCAGCAAAAGTGGCACGAATGAATTTCACGGCAGCGTCTACGACCTCTTCACCGACCAGAACTGGCAGGGTAAGGATTTGACCGGTACGACCAAGGACACCCGCCAGCCGCTGAAGGAGCGCACCTACGGGTTCACTCTGGGCGGCCCGATCCTGAAGGACCGCCTGTTCTTCTTCGTGAATTGGGAGAAGTTCTTCCAGGACCGGTCGCCGATCGTGCCGCAATTCACGCCGGATGCGAACTTCCTCACTGCTGTGAAGACGCGCATCGCGGCCCTGCCCGGCGCCCCCGACCTCGGTACTTTCGGCGGCCTGAGCACGTCCCGGACCTCCGATTCCAAGAAACTCGCGAAGATCGACTGGAACATCATCAAGGGTCACCGCCTCTCGGTCCGTTACAGCGAGACGATCGGCGCGCAGACCAACACCGGCAGCCTCAACGCGAGCAGCTTCAGCCAGCCGGCCACGATCAGCGGCCAGCCGACCGCGTTTCCGAACACGATCACGGCGTTGTCGTCCAATTTCTACACCATCCCCTCGAAGGAAAAGGTCTGGGCGGGCCAGCTGTTCAATGACTGGACGTCCGAACTGAAGACCCAGTTCCAGTACTCCAAGACCAAGCAGGACGGCTTGCGCCAGACGCCGGTGATTTTCCCCGAGATCCGCATCTTCAACGTGCCGATCGCGAATTCAACGGTGGCGAGCGGCAATGCGCTCCGCTTCGGCACGGAAATCAGCAGCATGGGCAACGGTGTCGTGACGAGTTCCGAGACCTACAGCGGCTCGGCTGACTACACCTGGAACAGTTTCACGTTCACCGCCGGCGCGGATCATGAAAAGGCCGATTTCCTCAACTACTTCCGCCAGGGTTCGTATGGCTTTTTCGATTACGACAATCTCGCCGACTTCCAGGCGGACCGTCCGTTCGGCTTCCAGCGCGCCGTCGTGCAAAACGGCCTGTCCACGGCTGACATCAGCCGTTTCGAGCAGACGGGCGTTTTCGCCCAGATGAAATGGGCGCCGACGAGCCGGTTTAACGCCATGCTCGGCGTTCGGGTCGACTATCTGGGCGCGCCGATCGCCGTGCCCTTCAATGCGGGGTTCCAGACGGCGTTCGGCATGACCAATGCCGGCACGGTCGACGACACCACGATTCCCGCCCCGCGCCTCAGCTTCAACTACGCCCTGGATGAGCGGCGCGTGACGCAGATCCGCGGCGGGCTCGGGATGTTCCTCGGCCGCAATCCCTGGGTGTGGATTTCCAACTCCTACGGCAATTTCGGCCTCGGTCGCTTTACGATTAACCAAAGCACGGCGCTGCCGGTCACGACCGCAAGCGCGAGTCTGCCGACGCTCACCCAGTACCTGAACGGCACGTTCTCGATCAACGACCCGGCGTACAAGTTTGACCCGAAGGATCCGATCGGCCGCACCGCCGGCACCCCGCCGGCCGCCGTCCAGACCATCAACCTCGTGCGGCCGGGCCTCAAACTCCCGACCGTGCAGCGGGGTAATCTGGCGATCGACCGCCGGTTGCCGTTCCTCGATGCCATCGCGTCGATCGAGTACATCGACAACCGTCAGACCTCGGCCCTCTTTGTCGACAACATGAATCTGAAGCCCGCGTCCCGGGGCATCGACGGTCGCCAGATCTTTGCGACCAATGCGGCGGGCAACGGCGGCACGGGCAATGCGCCCTTGGTCGCCGGTTTCGGCAACGTGATTCGCACTCGCAACGTAAAGGCGGGCGCCACGCAGGCGATGGCGTTCTCGCTCGAACGCCCGATGAAGCGCGGTTGGGGCTATTCCTTCGCCTACACCCATACGCACGCGACCGAGGCGCAGACCCTCAACAGCTCGACCGCCAATTCCAATTGGACGTTCAACGCGGTTTTCAACCAGAATCAGGTGGAAGTCGCCAATTCTGACTACGGCGTCCGCGACCGCGTGCAGGCGTCGTTGAGCAAGGAGTTTCGTTTCAAGAAGGATTTCGTGACGACCGTCTCGCTCTTTTACGTCGGCCGCACCGGGCTGCCTTTCAGCTATGTTTATTCCAACGACCTCAATAAGGACGGCATCGGCAACAACGACCTCGTCGCGGTGCCGACCGGTCCGACCGATTCGCGGTTCGACTTCAGCGGGATGAACGCGGCCCAGCAGGCGGCGTATTTCGACTTCCTCAGTTCGAGCGGGCTGTCCAAGGCGGCCGGCGGCCACACGGTGCGCAACGCCTTCACCTCCCCGTGGCAGAACCGGCTTGATCTTCAGATTGCGCAGGAACTGCCGCTCGGGCACCTCCCTTTCCTCCACAAGGTGAAACTCGAGGTCTTTGCTGACTTCCTCAACTTCGGCTCCTGGCTCAGCAAGGGTCTGTTCAACTATGTCGAACTGCCCAACACGACTCCGAGCAACGGTGGCCAGACCCGCGCCCTCGGCGCCGCCAACTACGGGGCGGATGGCCGGCTGCGTCCGACGTATCTCGACGGTACGACGACCGTCCTTTCCCTCAACGCGGACAACCGCCTCGTGTTCGGCCCCAACGTGCCGGCCGATATCTCGGCCTCTTCCTCGGTCATTCGGGCCAACAGCAACGAGAGCCGCTGGAAGATTCAGGCCGGTGTACGGATGAGGTTCTAAGGTACATCCGTTTCAGACAAACCGGTTTCCTTTCGACCGCCGTGCCCGACAAGGCGCGGCGGTTTTTTTGCGCCTGACGTTGCCGTATCTGCGCTCGCATTCGAGAGGCGGAACGGGCAAACCCTTGCCTCGTCCGGCCGGGATCTGACCTCTGCGGCGGGACCTTCATCATGCAAACATCCAAGTGCGTTTCGTCTTTCAAATTCGCGTGGGCGATGGCGTGGCTGCTGGCGCTGTCGGCCGCCGCGTTCGGCCAGGGCATCACGACCTCCGCCATCAGCGGATTCGTGACCGACGCCCAGAACCGCCCGGTGGCGGGCGCCAGCGTCACTGTTGTGCACGAGCCCTCCGGAACCAAGGCGGATGCGGTAACCCGGCCGAACGGACAGTTTGCGCTCTCTGGTCTGCGTCCGGGCGGTCCCTACACGGTCACCGTTTCAAGTCCAACTGGCAACGACTCGCGCAAGGATGTCTACCTCGATCTCGGCGAGGGGGCCACGGTCGACTTCTCCCTCGGCGCGGCGCCGGTGGTGAAGATGGAGGCGTTCAAGGTGCTCGGGGAGCGCGAATCCATATTTACCATCGGGAAAATCAGCACCGGGTCGAACTTCACCAGCGCGGACGTCGAGCAGCTGCCTTCCGTGCGCCGCAATGTGCAGGACATCGCCCAGCTCGATTCGCGCGTGACGGTCATGAATCTCTCGCAGGACGGCGAGATGAGCGCGCAGGGCCAGAATTACCGTTTCAATTCGTTTCTCGTCGACAACGTGCAGACCGGCGACCCGTACGGATTGAATTCGAACGGTTTCACCACCTTGCGCAGCCCGGTGCCGTTCGAGGCGCTCCAGGCTGTCAGCGTCGAGCTGAATCCGTTCGATGTTCGCCGGGCCGGCTTCACCGGGGCGCTGATCAACACCGTGACCAAGTCCGGCACGAATCGGTTCACCGGCATGGTCTATGGCGAGTACACCGATCTGAACATGCGGGCCAAGCATCCCGTCACCGACGCCCGCGAGTCATTTCGGGAGCGCGTCGTCGGCGGCACGTTGGGCGGCCCGATCGTGCCCAACCGCCTTTTCTTCTTTCTGAGCTACGATGAATTCCGGCGCCAGACGCCCCCGCCGACACTCGACCTCCGGCTCGATCCGACCCAGGTCGCGCAGATCGTGGCCCGCGCCAAGACCTTTGGCTATGAGCCGGGTGACTTCGCCGGCGCGCAGAATCTCGCGACGCAGAAATCCCATCTCGCCAAGCTGGATTGGAACATCAGCAGCGCCCACCGCCTCAGTCTCTCCTACCGCCGCGTCCGGAGCCTCTCGCCAATTTTTCAATTTTACGGCGGCACGAACACCTCCTTCAGCAATTTCTGGTACGACTCCAGCCGCAAGACCGACGCGTATACGGCGCAGTTATACAGCACGTGGACGCCGAACTTCCGGACCGAGGCGACGTTTTCGACGATGAAATACGACGGCACCGCGAAGAACCGCGGCACCCCGTTCCCGCAGGTGTTCATCCAGGGGCTCACCGCGACGCGCGTGGCCGACGGGGCCACGGTGACAAACGGCACGGTCGATCTTGGCACCTACAACGTGCAGCAGGAGAATCAAAAGGCCTCGAAGTCGCGCACGGGTGCGTTCTCCGGAGAATACCTCCTCGGGGATCATACCTTCACGGCGGGAGTGGATTACCAGCGGTCGGAGACGTTGGACGATTTCATCAGCAACGCGTACGGCTCCTATACATTTTCGACTCTGGCGGCCTGGCTTTCCGGCACGGGCGCGTCCAAGACCCAGACCGTGCTCGCGCCAGGGAAAACCGCGGCTGACGCGATTGGCTCGTTCACTTACACCGCGCTCGGTCTCTATCTGCAGGATTTGTGGAAACCCACGTCGCGCCTGACGGTGTCCGGCGGGTTGCGATTTGACGGCGGTTACACCCCGGAGTCGCCCACGCCGATTCCGACGGCCCCCACCTACAGCGAAGCGGCCTTTCAGAGCGCGTTCGGAGTCCGCAGCACGACGACGAATGATGGCAACTACACGATTTCGCCCCGGGTTGGCTTCAACTACCGACTGGATACCGAGCGCCGGACCCAGGTGCGGGCCGGGGTTGGTCTCTTCCAGGGAATCAGCCCGATGGTCTGGCTGAACAATGCGTATCAGACTCGTGGAGTCACGGCGAACATCTCCACCACCAACGCGGCGTTCTCCCCGGCGCTGACCAACACGGCGACTTCCGCTCCGGCCGTCGCCCTGATCAATTTCACCAACCCGGGTTACCACTCCCCGGCGGTGTGGAAGGAAAACCTCGCGGTGGACCATACGCTGCCGTTTGGCGGGCTCGTCGCGACGGTCGAGCTCGGGGGCTTGCAGACCCAGTATGGCACTGTGCTGCGCAACCTGAACCTCCGGGCGCTGGGCACGATGCCCGATGGCCGGGTGCGTTACGCCGGGGCGATTGTCGCCACCTCCACCGGCAACGCCCGCGGAGCCAACGGCAACAACTACTCCAGCAACGCCAATTACCAGAACGCCGGGTTTGCCGACGTCTACGAACTGACCAACACGAAGAAGGGCGGCGGCGGCGACGTCACGGTCAAGCTGGCGCGGGTCATGCGGGGCGGCTGGTCCGGCAGCCTTGCCTGGACCCGTGGCAGTTACAAGGAGGTCACTCCCATGACGGCGACGGGCATTGCCCAGTCGTTCTACAACACCCGGGCGGTTTTCAATCCCAATGAGGACGTCGCCTCGACCTCGAATTACAACATCACCAACCGTCTTGTCGGCCAGCTCACCTACCAGTTCAACCTGATCAAGAAATTCCGTGCGCCGACGACGGTCACCGCATTGTGGCAGAGCCGCACCGGCCGGCCCTACTCGTGGGTTTTCTCGGGTGACGCCAACGGCGACGGCTTCACCTTCAACGACCTGTTCTACGTCCCGACCGGCCCGACCGACCCGAAGGTCCGCTGGACGAACGCCACCGAACGCGACAATTTCTTCGCGTTTGTCCGTTCGTCATCACTAAGTGGATACGCAGGCAGCGTCGTGCCGCGCAACAGCGAAACCTCGCTCTGGGTGCAGACGATCGACCTGAAGGTCACCCAGGTCGTGCCGCTTTACCGCAACCTCCAGGCCGAAATTTTCGCCAATTTGCTCAACCTTGGCAACCTGCTGAACAGCCATTGGGGGCTGCTGCAGGAGTTGCCGTTCTCGTATAAGCGGGCGGTGGCGGGGGCGACCTACGACGCGGCGGCCAACCAGTACATCTACACCTTCACTCCCAGCACCCTGAATCTGGTGCCGACGACCGCCGACGGCACGTCGGGCAATTCCCGCTGGCAACTCCAGGCGGGCATGCGCATCCGGTTCTGAACCAGGCCCGACTTGACCGCGATCAAACGGCCGCACCCTCAGGTGCGGCCGTTTTGCTTGGGGAAAGGTCCCCAATCCGGGTCCAAAACGGGCAATCTGCCGCTCGTTCGTCGGGGTGTCCTGCCATTCGCATGACAAAGGCTGGATCCAAATCACGAGGGAAAATGCCCCGCCGGGACCTGTCGTCCATTTGTTTCCGATACGTTGCCGGATTGTAACTGATCGGGGAGTACATCGAGGGGCTAAAATTCTCCTGACCAACGGCCGTATCTTGCGGTTTCAGAGGTGGAAACGCGTGTTTTTTCCCTTCGGCCCTGATTTTCCCTCGGAGCTGATTTCCGGACCTTCCGGCAAGCAAAAAATGCGCTGAAAATTAGCGGTTTTGTGACCATAAACCTATTGACGGAGAAATCCGGCAGTCCCATGGGTTGTGGTCTCGCAGGTCACAGACCACATCCTGTAGTGGTCGGTAACCCGTGGATAACTGGTAACAACTTTGGTTCGCTAAAGGATTTTTAACCCTGAAAACCCCCTTTCGCCGCTCACTTTTTCTTTAATTCTTCTCTTCCGCCGCTTCCGTCACCATGCAAAAAATCTTCCAGGTCGGTTCCAAGACCTTTGTCCTCGACCAGGACAAGGCTGAGGCCGCGTTTGCCGCCAAGAAAGTCATCAATGGCCGGGTGACCATGACCTTCAATCTGCTCCCGCTCAAGTACCAGTGGGCGTATGATCTTTACCGCAAGATGAAGGCCAACCACTGGGAGCCGGAGGATATTCCGATGGGCAAGGACATCGAGCAGTGGCGGGATGACAAGGTGGTCACCGACGCCGAGCGCTGGATCATCCGCATGGGAATTGGCTACTTTTCGGCGGCCGAGGGCATCGTCGGGGACAACATCCAGCACGTCGTCCGGGAACTGGTCACCGCCCCCGAACTGAAGCTGGTCCTGGGCCGGCATGCGCACGAGGAGAACATCCACGCGGATTCGCTCCTCTACATGATTTCGTCGCTGCAAATCAACCCGCACGAGTGCGAGGCGATGTTCGAGGATGTACCGACGATCGTCCGCAAGAACGAGTTCGTCACCAAGGTCTCGCATGAGCTGCGGCGCGACCTCGACATGACCCAGGCCGCCAGCAAGAAGCTGCTGGCGAAAAACATCTTCGTGTTCGGGCAATGCATGGAGGGCACGCAGTTCTACGGCCTCTTCGGCATGGTGCTTTCGCTCTACCGGCAGAACAAGTTTCCCGGCATCGGCCAGATGTTCCGCTACACGCTGCGGGACGAGTCGAACCACATCGAGGTGTTCCGGAATCTCTTCATGGACCTCGTGGAGGAGAACCGCGACATCTGGACCTCCGAGTTCAAGGAGGAGCTGCGCGCCCTCATGGCCGAGGCCGTCGCGCTCGAAAAGGAGTTTATCCGCGATTGCCTGCCGGTGAATTCCGTCGGCCTCAGTGCCGACGATTTCACCCAGTACATCGACTACATTGCCGACCGCCGGCTCGAAGGCGTCGGTCTCGCCCCGCTCGCCGCCGGCGTCAAGAACCCGCTGCCGTGGCTCGCCGAAATGATGGACATCAAGAAGGAGCAAAACTTCTTCGAGGGTCGCGTCACCGAATATCAGAAAGCCTCCTCCCTCAATGTAGCTCACGACGACGAGCTCTGACCCCTCGCTCGTCCCTCCACGGTTCGGCAGAAGACCTTTCTTCCGCCGGCCTCCCGCCTCCCAGCCCTTCGCTTTTTTTCAGTTCTGCCGTTGCGCAGCCGTCGCCGGTTTTGCAACGGCTTCTCCGTCTCTTCGCCCGTCCTTCTTCCGGTCCCTTTCGTCCAACCTTTCCTGTCGCTGCCGTCCGTCTTCTCCGTCCTTGCCATGAGCACTCCTTCCGTCGCCCACGATCTCGCCCTCAAACGCACTGTTCACACGCCTGTCGAACAGAAGCCGCATTATGCCTGGCGCGACATCATCGCCACCGAGGCGATCGAGGTCCCCAACGTGATTCTGCTCTGCCCGCACGGCGAAGAGCGGTTTGTGCTCGCGGAAGTGGCCGACACCCTCGGCAAGGCGCTGACCAACGTCCACCTGGCCAAGGGCGAGAAGGACATCTTCAACGATGCCAACCGCGCTTGGGTCGCGCGCATCTGCCGTGAGGTCGCCGGCAACATCGCCGAGCTCTCGCGCAAGCAGTCGCCCGTCCGGCTCTCACTCGACGCGCTCTACGAGCTCCTGGAGAAGACGCTGGTCGACAACAATTCGTACTTCGTCGCCAAGAGCCTCCTCCTCAACCGCGCCCGCAAGATCTCGATCAACCGCGAGGCCGCTGCGCAGTCGACGCTCCGTGTGATCCGCCGCAACAACCAGGTTGTGCCGTGGAACGAGCAGAAGGTCGAAATCGCGGTGCGCAAGACGTTCCTCTCGCTTCAGCGCGATTCGGCCCCGGCGGTCGCCATCACCCGCACTGTTTCCGAGCGCGTGCATTCCTCCAAACAGTCATTCGTGCACATCGAGGAAATTCAGGACATGGTGCAGGAGGAGATCATGAAGGCCGGGCACTACAAGGTCGCCGCCGCGTACATCCTGTTCCGCGCCGAGCGCGCCGCGGCCCGTGATTCCGGGCTGAACCTTCCGGACAGTGACTCCGCCGCCCCGTTTGACGCCGCCGGCACCGCCACCGCGGGTGGCCAGGCGTCCATGATCGTCGTCAAGAAGGTCGACGGCACCAATGTCTTCTGGGACGGCGCCGACCTCCGCAAGCGCATCGAGTTTGCCCGCATCGGCCTCGACCTCTGCCTGACCAACGACGAAATCGAAGCCGAGCTCCGCCGCGCGGTGTACGACCAGATCACGCAGAAGGATCTCGACGCCACCATCATCCTCAACTCGAAGACGCTCATCGAGCGCGACGCCGACTTTGCGAAGTTCGCCGGCCGCATCCAGCTGACGTACATCTACGAGGAGGTCCTCGGCTGGGACATCATGCGCGACGGCATCGTCGCCCTGAAGGCCGCCCACCAGCGCGCGTTCAAGAAATACCTTGAGCACGGCGTCGCGATCAAGCGCCTCAATCCGCGCCTCCTCGACTACGACCTCGCCAAGCTCGGCGCCGCCCTCGACCCGTCGTCCGACCTCGAGTTCGACTTCCTCGGCATCCAGACGATGTATGACCGCTACCTCATCATCGACAAGACCAGGAAGCCCTCCCGCCGCATCGAGACGCCGCAGTTCTTCTGGATGCGCGTGTCGATGGGGTTGATGCTTGATGAAAAGGGCGACCGCGAGTCGCGCATCACCGGCCTCTACGAACTCTACAAGAGCCGCCGCTTCTGCAGCAGCACGCCGACCCTCTTCAACGCCGGCACGCTCCATTCGCAGCTTTCCTCCTGCTACCTCTACTACGTCGACGACTCCCTCGAGAGCATCATGCTCCGCGGCATCGCCGACAACGCGTTCCTCGCCAAGTGGGCCGGCGGCCTCGGCGGCTCGTGGACCGCGGTCCGCGGCACCGGAGCGCACATCCAGGGCACCAACGGTGAATCCCAGGGCGTCATCCCGTTCCTCAAGCTCCACAACGACCAGCTTGTCGCGGTCAACCAGGGCGGCAAGCGCAAGGGCTCCGGCTGCGCGTATCTGGAAACCTGGCACAACGACATCTTCGAGTTCCTCGAGCTGCGCAAAAACACTGGCGACGACCGCCGCCGCACGCA
>CANJIU010000164.1 GCA_947474365.1 Opitutia bacterium
TTCAAGCCATCGATGCGCAGCCGATCAATCTTCGCATCCGGCTGGATCCACACGAGCGGGCGGTCGTCCATGGGCGCGTGGCTGCTGATGTTCTTGAGCGTTATCTGCTCCATCTTGCCTGCGAACCAGAAGAGGAAGGGCGGCACATAATCGTAGGTGCGCGGACCGACGGGACGGAGGTCGATGTTCTCAAACTCCACCCGCCCGATGTTTCCGCCCTCGCGGAAATAGGGCGTGATCCAGACGCCGAAGTCCCGGTAGGTTCCCTTCACGTTGCGGATGGAGACACGGTCGAGCCGCGAGGCGCGGGAGAGGATGCGGATGACCTGGGCACAGTCGTCCGCCTGCACGCCATCAATATCCACGTCGCTCACCGGCCCGATGCCAGCGGCGCCACCGTAGCTTTTGATGGCTCCCGCATCGCGGCCAAACTTTCCTTGGCTGTCCCAATCGCCGAGAAAGTCGTCAATGTTCAACGCGATCATGTCGTCCCAAGTGCGGCCCTGGACGTTGCGAATGCTCATGAACTCACCCGGCCCCATGAGGTGAATTCCATCCCGACTCAAGTGAGTCGGGACCTGATCAACGTTGATGTAGATGTTTTCGAGGACCACACGCCGCCAGTTCGTGAGATACAAAGCATGGGCGCGCGAGTTCGTGATGGAGACATCGCGAAATAACACCTGCTCCACGCCGTGCAGGGCGACGGCGGTGGAAAGGCCATAGTCCGGATGTAATTTCTTCTCCTGATGCGCCGAATTCCCGTTATAGGTGCCGCCGATGAACGACAGATTGTGGTCGACCCGCCCTTCCGGCTGAGGCGTGGCATTGCCGACAATCGGACGATTGGAGTTTTCGGCGAGGTAGAAGCCACAGGCGCGATTCAGGCACTCGATGGTGGTGTTGGAGTGAATCCTCAGGCCGGAGGTGAGGATGGCGCCGTCCACGATCAGTGTGAGCGAGCCGAGCTTCGGCGCGCGATCGAGGACGCTCTGGATCAGCGCGGTATCGTCGGTGCCGCCGCCTTTGGTGACATCGCTGTCGAGTTTCGCGCCGGCCTCGCTGGCGACGACGATGCGGGCGTCAGTGGAAGGTGCAGCGTGCAACGCAGCCAACGGCGCTAGCAGCAGGGCGGTGAGGAATTTGAGGATGGGCTTCATGGTTTCATGGTCATGAGCGTATCGCTATTTCGATTCGGCTGTCTTCTTCGCGACGGCATCGGCCTCGTCGGCCTTCTTTTGGATTTCGCGGTCGAGTTCGGCGGAGCGGGTACGAAGCTCGGCGAGGCGGCGCAGTTCATCTGCCGCTGGAGCGACCATCACGGGCACACTCGCGCCGCAATCTACGCTGCAGTCCTTTACAACCACGTCCTTGGCGTCGGCAAGTTTAGCCAGGCCGGGCACCGGTGCGGGGGCGCGTGCTACGACGCCTTGCAACGTCAGGCCTGCGACATCATCGCCTGCGATGAAGGCGCGGGCGTCAGGCTTTTCCACGGTCAGCCGCACGTTCTCCAGGCGCACGCCTTTGACGTGGCGGAGATAGAGCGCGGAGGCGGGGAGTTCACCGTCGAAGGGCGTGGCCCACTTCATGTAATTGGATGACTCCAGCAACTCGCCCACATCGAGGCGCGAGGCCAGCTCTGGCGTGCCCCCACCGGGGAATGTAATGTCAATGTTCGTGAACGACACGTTCTCGATGCTTGTCCCTGGGCGTGAAACGACCGCCGAACCCAGGCGCTTGAATGGATCCTCCTTTCCGTCAACGCCTCTAGGGCCAACGGATTCTCCTACACCCACGAGCACCCGGATATCCTTGAACCGCACGTTCCGAATGCGTCCGACCGGCGGACGAACCGACGAGCCAAGTACGCTGAAAGCAAACCGGGAGGCCAGCACCATGAAGGGCTGACGGACCTGCTTCATCTCGATGCGGGTAAAAGCCAGATCCTCAAATTGCGCACCCTCGTTCGACTCAATCTTGATGCCACCCTGACAGTGAGTGAAGACGCAGTCGCGCACGTTCAGCCGCCGGATCGCTCCGATCGATTCCGCGCCGACGCGGATCGCGTGCCAACGTGAGGTGATGCGGCAGCCGCTGATGTCGAAATCTTCGTTGGGCCAGTCGGGATGGAAGGTCTTCGGGCCGATGCCGTCGTCGCCCGTGTCGAGATCGCAGTCTGCGATGCGAACGCGCTTGCACCCGTCGAAATCAAGACCATCCCCTGTCGGCGTCTTCCGGTTGCGGATGGTGACGCGCTCGATGGCAATGTCCTCGCTATGCACAAAAAAGGTGGTGAAGGCCGCAGCATCGAGGAGCATCACGTCAGAAACGGCGATTCTCCGGCAACGTTCGAACCGCACCAGCATGGGCCGGCGAGGGTCTTTGGCGTTTGGGAAAATTTTGCGCTCAGTACCGCCCTGGCCGTCTATCGTTCCGGGGCCCTCGATGCCGATCTGTTCGGCATCCTCCGCGTAGATCAGGCACTGCCTCCACTGGAGGGTGGAAGATTTCCAAGCTCCTCCCCAGTGGAGCGGCGCGGTCTCGACTGCGTAGTCCCCAATCTTCGGGCTTCCCCGCAGAATACCGCCCTGGTCGATCTTCAGTGTGACCCGGCTCTTGAGTCGCAACGACCCGGTCACAAACACCCCTTCGGGCACGACGACCCGGCCTCCGCCGGTCGCATGGCAGGCGTCGATGGCTTTCTGGATCGAGGCGGTATTGATCGTCTGGCCATCGCCCACGGCTCCGTAGGAGCGGATGTCGAATGCCTGTGCTTCCCGCGCGGGTGATCCGGTGTCGGCGGCGTGCAGTGCGACCAGCGGCGCGAGCAGCAGGGCGGTGATGAGTGTGAGCGTGTTTTTCATAGTCAGTTGTAACGACCGGAGCCATCAATGCCTTCGGGCCCGATGACATCGTTGAAAGAGCGAAAGTAGTTCGAAAGCTCCTTCTTAAAGCCCCCCGCGCTGACAAGACCCACCGGTTCAAAATAGCGCTCCACGGAGAGTTCGAAGTTGTCGGCGGTTTAAGGCTTCAAATCCGGATTTCTGATGGTGACCGTTTGCAGGTCCTCGTTGACCGAACCGGTCGGAAGCATGGCACTCATGGTGGACGGGAAATACTGCGATTGTAGCTGGCGCGAACGAGCATTCCGCTCGCGGGTTCCCAGACGAGATGCACCCCCGGAAACACATTATTGTAGCTGGAGGACGTGCGCTGCCGGGTGACATAAGAGCGCTCCGCCCGCTCCACGTTGGCCGCCACGACGGCGGGATCCAGCGAAGCACCGCCGACGCTGGTGGTGCCCGCAGCCACCGAAACATTGCGGATCCACGAATAAGCAATGGCATCGGTCTTCTCGTACCGCACTCCGGCCAGCCCTCGAACGCTGCCAATTCGTATATTGGCCTGAATGTACCCGGCGCCCATCCGTTCGTCAAAATCCGCCGGCCGCGCAAAGGGGATAGTGAGATCACTATACGCCTGGGCCGCGGTTTTTTCCCAGTTGCCCGCTTGGCTGCCGGACAACATCTCTTCTGTGCTGCTCAAGTTCGGACCGAATGGGAAGGGCCCACGGCCGAGGTGAGCAACACGGCGAAGAGCGAGACAACGGCGAGGGAGCGGGGATTAGGTTTCATTGTAGGCGTAGCGATCACGTTGGCCATAATACGTGCCTGGTGCGAACGCTATTACGTTTGCCAGTAAACTGACCCGAAGCCGTCCGTCGGTTCGCCGAGGCCGCGTGTCGGGTGCCCGCGGGCACGGCCGACCTTCCGACTTTAAGACTCTGGGCAGCGACGTCGTCCGCACGACGACTCTGGCCACCTCCAACAAGCGTCTGAACCGGCTCAATGAACTGATCGAGCAAACCTAACTTCATCTCCGGCCTTGAGCCAGCGTGGCGGTTTTTGCGCCATGCCCACCCCGTGCGGCGTGCCGGTCAGGATCACTGTGCCGGCAGGCAGGGTCGTGCTCCCGCTCGGAAACGCGACGAGGTCGCGGACGGGGAAGTTCATGTCGTTGAGCCTATCAAGCCAGCAGTAGGGCCGGAGCGGTAGCTCGATCCGTTCGTCGTCGAGAGCGGCGCAGCGAGGGCTACCAGGCCAACTCCACCCTGGCCGGCACGGGTCTTAAAACCAACCTCAAGGACATCGCGTCCAGCATCACGGTCGTCACCCGCCAATTCCTCGACGACACCAGCGTGCAGGCGACGTTACAGGGGTATTTGGGACTTGACGAGACATCATCGCAAAATATCATCTAATGAGTCAGGTATCGCGATATGATATTATGCATTAGCCGTTCACTTTGAGTACCCCCCCCGCATGAAGAATACCCCAGTTAGTCAACGTGCCTTGGAGACGGGCGTCGCCGCCGGCATCGGGCGCGCCACCGCGTTTCCGCTGGCTCGGATTGGAATGAAAGTCGCCGTCGTCGACCTCGATGGGGGTGCGGCGGCTCGCGTGCGAACCAACGCTATCAAGGGCGAATTCCTGCCCGGCGAGGCCGTGAAGAAGATGCTGGCTGGAACGACCCTTTACGTGCGAGACGAGCGGGCCGGCGTCTTTCGTATCGCCGCAATTCCGCGCCCAAAAGTCCCCGGGGCGGCCCTGAACCCGGGCCAAAACGACCGCCCTGGTGAAGCCAACTCCGGTGCCCACTCACGCTACTCTCCGCCGGGCACGTCGTGCACCGCGCAGCCCAACCAACTTCAGACCTCTCAATCCCAACACCACGAATCTGCTCCTATGAAATCCCCCAAACTCCTAGCCCTCCTCGCGGCCTGGCTCGTCGCCGGACCCGCCACCTACGCTCAGACGGCCTCCGCTCCTGCCAAAGACGAAGCCGTCACGCTTTCCCCTTTTGAAGTCCGCACCGATCGTGACACCGGCTTTGTCGCCGCCAGCTCACTGGCCGGCGGGCGCCTCGCCTCCGATCTGAAAGACACGCCCGTCGCCTACTCCGTGCTCACCCGCGAGTTTATCGACGCCCTTGCCATCAACGACCTGTCCCAGGCCATCGAGTGGACGGTCGGTGCCCACGAGACTGTCCAAGCCGGCGCCGGCGGAATCTTCGGCACGGTTCCCGGTCTGAACGTTCGCGGCGTCGCCGGCCTTTCGCGCCAGCGCAACTTCTTCCCCTTCTCCGTCAACTTCGACAGCTACAATCTCGATCGCTTCGACTTCGCCCGGGGACCCAACGCCGTCCTTTATGGCAATGGATCAATTGGCGGTCTCGTCAACACCGTCACCAAGCAGGCCGTATTCGGCAAACCCATCCGCGAGGTCGAGCTTCGCGCCGGCTCATGGTCCAACTACCGCGTTTCCACCGATGTGGGGCAGTCGGGAAAAAAGCTCGCGGTCCGCGTCAATACCCTTTGGCAGGACTCCAAAGACTGGGCTCTTGATGATTACACCAAGAAAAAGAGCGCCTTCCTGACGTCGACCTATCGTCTGTCGGAAAACACCAGTATCCGCCTGGATGCCGAATACGGCACTCTGGAACAGCGCCGGACCCAGACCTTTATTTCAGAACGCGTCAGCGGGTGGGACGGCACCACCGTTTTCGCGACCGTGCCGACGGCCTTTCTCCCAACCGCCACTTCCAATGCCGCCGGTGTCGCCCAATACGGAGCCGACGTCTGGGTCTACAGCCAGGCTTTTGGCACCGCCGACATCATGAGCTTTCAGCGAATGGGAGCCACGGCACCCGCCAACGCCGCGGGCACGTTCATCGGCGGAGTGCCCATCGTGGGTGGCGCGATCGGCGCGGTGGGACACCCGCTCCTTTATCAGTTGAACCTTCCGGCCAATCGCTTCGATCGCGCCATCGCCGGGTCGTCGTTTCGTGTTCCCGGCCGCGAGTTCCGGACCGGCTTTTCTAATCGGCCGACCTACAAGCAGCGGTTCCGTGATTTTACCGGCTACTTCAACCACCAGTTCGGTAAATCCGTCTTCCTCGAACTGGCGGCCGATTACAACCGGAATGATAACTTCAATGATAGAACCTACAATCGCGGCACGGTCGAAACCGTCATCGACATCAACCGCCAGCTCCCCACGGGGGTCACCAATCCGAACTTCCTGAAGCCATATTTCGAAGTCGCCCAACGGAACGACGTTAATAGAAGCTCGGAGACGCTCAATCTCCGCCTGGCCGCCGCCTACGTTGCCGATACCAGGATCGGCAAGTTCACCTTCAGCTTTCTCGGCGGCTCCAACCGAACCGAGTCCACTGCGCGATCTACGAATCTGTCGCTTCCGTTCGAGTCCGATAGCCGGCTCTGGGTCGGACGGCACTTCATCCGGTATCGGCAATACTGGGATCAGGCGGACCGCTCGATGACCGAGTTTCCCAGTGCAGTGCGGGTCGTGGACCCGATCGCCGGCGTCAACTACAGCCTGACTCCGCGGATGGTCCTCGACGCCGGCCGGCCGGACGGCATCACCAATTCCAAGAATGCTTTGGATAACGGCAATCTCGCTTTGCAGGCGAAGTTTTTCGAGGGGAAGCTTCTTCTGCTGGGAGCTTACCGGCGCGACGCGTATGACAATTCCGTGGAAACGAGCCGCTTCGCCGGTGACTACCCATCCGGCTGGAACGGCCTCGATGCGCTCATGCGTCCAAAAGCCCCCGCCGATTTCTTCACTCTGCCCCGCGTGGTCGCCCGCGACGCCAACGGCAACGCCACCGGTGGCACCATTGGGGCGGATACCCGGCCGCGAGACGCCAACGATTTTGCCCTTTCACAATACGCCAAGGATCGCTTCCGCGACGACTTCAGTGCGCCCGCCAGCGTCGGCAGCATCGGCACCAAAACGGTCGGCGGAGTCTATAACGTCACTCGCTGGCTCGGGCTCTCCGCCAACTACGCCGAATCCTTCAACCCGTCCGGCGCCCTCCCGCGCTACGGCGGGCAGCTGCTGGCTCCCACCGTCGCCGAGGGCATCGACTTCGGCGCGCGCGTAAACCTGCTCGGCGGAAAATTCTCGGGCAGCCTGAACTACTTCCAGACGCACGAGGATAATTCCGTGGTTATACCCCCAGCCGGCTCCAGCACCAATTTCACCACGATCTACCAAGCCAACGCGATCGGCGATCTAAGCGCTAACGGGCGCAACATTCGCGGGTTTCAGGATCTGCCGACCGACCTTCGCGATACCGTGCGCCGCAACACGTCCGGCATCGAATTGGATATCACCGCCAATCTCTCCCGGCAGTGGCGCCTGCTCGCCAATGCCTCCACGGCAAAGCCCCTGTCGGACAAGGCCTTTCCCGATTCGATTGCCTACTACGCGGCCCACGAGAAGGACTTCATCCAGATTCTCAACGACGCGGGCGTGATCGTGAACCCAACCACCAAGGTCGCGACGGTCGATACCAGCATACCTTCCAACATCGCCTCACCCGACGCCATTCGGGCCGCCAACGCATGGAACAACATCCAGAACACGTTCCTCGCCAATCTCGTCACCCAGCCCCGGCTCATCGCCGGATCTGCCCGCGTCACGGCCAATCTGTTTACCGATTATACGCTGCGCGGCGGCCCGCTCAACGGCGTGCGTTTCGGCGTCGGCGTGAACTACCGCGACAAGGAAGTGCTCGGCTTCCGTGGGAGCGATACCATTGTCAGTCCCACCAACCCCGCGGTCGCGATCGACGATCCCAGCGTCGACGCCTACACACCCGTGTATCGCAAAGCGTATCACACCGGCACCGCAACCGTCGCCTACACGTGGAGGCTCGCTCAGGGCCGTAGCGTCGCCTTCAATCTGCGAATCGATAATCTTCTTGGCGACGACCAAGTTCGCTACAGCCAGAATGTGGGCACTACAACCGGGGGAACGACGATGCGCCCGCGGAACGGCGACGTCTCTTCACCCGCACGGGTGGCGACGCCTACCGCGTTTGCCTACCCAATACCCCGCAACTGGACGCTTTCGGCGCGGCTCAATTTCTGAGCGGCTTCGCCATCGCGCACTCCGCCCGCGGCAAGAATTGATCCACCGGGCTGCGCTACTGTGAACCCCCTCCAGAAAAGTCCAATCCCATGAAACATACCCTCACACTCCTCACCACGTTGCTGCTCGCGCCGCTGGCTGCACTGCATTCGGCCGAGCCCAAGGCGTTCGACATCACGGCCCATGGCGCGAAAGGCGACGGGACGACCATGAACACGCAGGCGATTCAGCAGGCGGTGGATGCCTGTCATGATGCGGGCGGCGGTGTGGTGAGCGTGCCCAAGGGAGTCTTCCTCACGGGTTCGTTGCGCCTGAAAAGCGGCGTGGTCTTGCGCATTGAGAAGGACGCTATCCTGCGCGGCAGTCCGAAGATCGCTGATTACGCGGTCGAGACGGCGGAACTGAATTGGTTCGATGCCCAAGACCGCCTGAACGGGTTCAAGAGCTTCAACACCCAATTCCGCCCGGCGTTGATTTATGCGGAAGACGCCGAGCGGATCGGGCTGGAAGGCGCAGGCGTGATCGACGGACAGGGCGGAGCGGACAGCAAGATTTTCCCCAACAAGGACGATGCTCAGCGCCGCCACCCGATCATGCTCCGCTTCGAGCGCTGCCGCGATGTGAAGCTCACCGGACTCACGCTGATCGACCCCGGGATGGTGACGACGTTCTTCGTGCGCAGCACGGATATCCAGATCGAGCGCGTCACGGTGCGGAGCCGGACTTCCGCCGCTTACGGCAATGCCTTCGTCTTCGCCGGCTCACGCCGCGTATCGATCAAAGACTGTGACGCCGACTGCAAGGACGACTGCATCGCCTTGATGACCTTTCACCCCGATTGGCCCAACGAGGACATCGATATCAGCGGCTGCCGCCTGTCCACGCGCTGGCACGCCATCCGTATCGGCTGCGAGTCCTTTGGCGCGACGCGTCGCCTGACGATGCGCGACTGCACGTTCACGGACTGCCAGGGCGGCATTAAGATCGAGTCTTCCGGCGGTCAGACGCACGAGGACCTTTCGTTCTCGAACATCCAGATGACGAAGGTCTGCCAACCCATCATGGTGCTGGCCTCGCGCTTCGCCTTCAGCAAGCACCACCAGACGCGTCGCCCCCCGATAGGGCACATACGGAACGTCCGCTTCGAGCACATCAAGGCGGTCGTGGGTGACGGCGGGATTCTCAGAAGCAAGAGCGGATGGGAAGCCCCCTACAAGCGGTTCTGCTCGGCCGTGGTTTCGGGACCGGGCAGTCGCATTGAAAATATTTCGTTTTCCAACATCGACATCAGCTATCCCGGCGGCGGCACCGCCGAGCAAGCGTCGCGTCTCGACGTGGGGGAACTGCTCGAAGCCTTTGAATATATCAAATGGGCGGTTCCCTTCGACGGCGAACTGCCCGCCTCGGCTCTCTATCTGCGGCACGTCAAAGGCGTGCGCCTGGAGAACGTGCGATTCGCCGTGGAGAAGCCCGATGCCCGCGCCTTCATCGCCGGGGACGACGTGCAAGGCCTGACTCTGCAAGGCGTCGTCGCCCGTGCCCCCGCACCGGTGCCCGGCCTCGCGAAACTCGCCGACGCCAAGGACGTGATCGAGAAGGACTGCCGCGTGGACTGCGGCACATCAGTGCCGGTGCTCATCGCTCCAACGACGGAAGAACTGAGGCGCCTCGCTGAGCTACGCACGCGTTCCGCCGCACTCGACCGCGAAATCCAGCAGAAGGCCGATCAATTCGATGCGGAAGCCAGGAAGAACTCCAAAACCAAGTAATAACTCCTAACCGCGTGAAACACACTCTCACCATGAAGCACAGAACGAAACACACCCTCACACTTAACGCGCAGCGTCGATGCGGCCCCTTCCTCATACGCACGAAAAAAAAGGAACTCCTATCGTTTTTATGATATTTTGATAAGTAATTATATACATACAACATTTATAACAAATGCATACACGTGACATAAACATCGGCCGCTATCTCTTCTTGGCGTTCTCGCTTCTATCTGCAGGTATTGGGGTAAAAGCCCAACAGCCCACACCGGCAGATTTCCCGGGTCGAATAGGCAGAACACTGGCCGACTCAAAAGAAGTGTGGCCTCAAAACCCGAAAGCGCCCGAAGGTGCACCCAACGTTGTCTGGGTACTGCTTGACGATGTCGGATTTGGCGCTTCCAGCGCTTTTGGCGGGCTCATTAATACGCCCAACTTTGACACCCTTGCAAACCAGGGCTTGCGTTATACGAACTTCCATACTTGTGGTATTTGCGCCCCAACACGTGCATCATTATTAACAGGCCGCAACAGTGCATCGGTTCACATGGCTGGATTTGGTCACGTATGGATGGGTGCCGGTTTCCCAAGCTGGGATGGCCGTATTCCTTCTGAAGCCGGCTTTATTTCCGAAATATTGCGCGACAATGGATACGGCACTTTTGCCGTTGGCAAATGGGGTATAACTCCCGATGCTGATGTTACCGATGCCGGTCCGTTTGACCGCTGGCCTTCGGGCAAGGGTTTCGACCATTTCTTCGGTTTCCTTGGTTCTGTTACCGACCAGTACAAACCCAACTTAGTCGAGGGTAACGCCCGTGTTACCCCTGATGGTCGCCACCTGTCCGCACAAATCACCGACAAAGCCATCAGCTATATCACCCGCTTTAAAAAAGCAGCCCCCAATAAACCATTCTTCCTGTATTACTCCCCCGGAGCAACACATGCTCCACATCAGGTTGCTGCCGAATGGAGCGATAAGTACAAAGGTAAGTTCGACGAAGGTTGGGATGTATACCGTGAAAAGGTGATTGCCCGCCAGAAACAATTGGGTGTAATTCCAGCCAATGCGGTATTGCCTCCACGCAACTCGAACTTAACAGCCTGGAAAGACTTGAAACCGGAACAAAGAAAGTTATTTGCCCGGTTCATGGAAGTATATGCGGGGTTTTTGGATTATACCGACTGGGAAATTGGCCGTTTGATAGACTACTTGCGCCAGTCGGGACAATTGGAAAATACCGCTGTTTTCGTAATGATTGGCGATAACGGAGCCAGCAAGGAGGGTTCATATAGTGGTGTTATAGACAAGGGGCCTCGTGCTTTCAACGACGATGGCGAATTGCTGGAACACAACTATAAAAATGCGGATAAAATAGGTGCTCCAAACATAGATATACAAGCAAACTATCCCTTAGCATGGGCTCAGGCAACCAATACTCCTTTCAAATTATGGAAACAGGACGCAAACAGCGAAGGAGGCACACGCAACCCGCTTATTGTTTACTATCCGAAAGGAATTAAAGAAAAAGGGGGCATCCGCAACCAGTACGGCCATGTAATTGATATTCTGCCAACAACTCTCGATCTGATTGGTCTAAAACAACCCGAACAGATTCGTCAGGTAAAACAGGACCCAATTCACGGAACTTCGTTATACTATTCGTTCGACAACGCGAATGCAGCATCGCGCCATACCGAGCAACATTACTATATTTTTGGCGCCCGTTCGGTTTACAAAGATGGCTGGAAAGCGGCAACCGCACACCGTCTTGGTGCAAACGCCCAGACCTTTCTTTCTGATGCGAAAAAAGGATTTGATAATGATCCTAACCGTTTCGAAACCGATAAATGGGAATTGTACAATATGAACGATGATTTCAATGAGTTGAACGACTTGTCGGCTAAGGAACCCGAAAAGATGAAAGAACTGAAAGCCCTATTCGACAAACGTGCTGTTGATTACAAACTTTATCCGTTCATAGATTGGATTGACCAAAAACGTCGAAGAAACGAACGGGAGAAGAAAGGAATTAAGAATTGAACTTCTCCCGATCCGGCGGGGTTGGTTTCCAACGACTATTGAAAGCTCCGGCAAGCGTGGGGCCAAACAGCCAACGCGCTCGACCGACTTGTAATCATCGGCAATGCGATCATCCATAGGCGTCCACTTGGAGGATGATGGAAAAACAGGCCAACAGGGTGGATGCTTCTGCGTGGTGACGCGACATGCGCAGTTAAAGACGACTCCTCGCTGGGCGACTTATTGCCCAGTGATAGCCCGGATACGATTGAACTCACGGAACGGACAACGACCTCCCCTATCGGATCCAGAACAAAACATGAAAAGAACCATGAGACAACGAATCTGTCATCTGCTCGCTGTCGTGTTGCTGACATCAATGGCGGGACTATACGGAGCCGATGAGGGCGGTGCGATTCATGCGGTCAATTTGCGCAGTGAGTATATGACCAATCCGTCTGGTATCGATGTCGTGCGGCCGCTCTTGAGTTGGGTGCCGGAAAGTCGCGACCCATCGGCGCGCTCGCTGCAGCAGACGGCCTATCAGGTTCTTGTGGCCCCTCGGTGGAGTTGCTGGCGCGAAACACGGGCGACGTCTGGGACAGTGGAAAGGTGATCATCCAACCCCGCCAGACGGGAGATGCCCGCGACCTGATCGTGACCGAACCTTCGGAGCAAAAGTCCGCCACCTCATCCTTATGCAGGATCACGCTTTCCAACGGTCGGGTGCTGTCCGTATTCGCGAGGGATGGCGAAGGACAAGTGCAGGCCCCGTCTTTCAGCGGCGATGCGCAGCTCGTAGTCACACTCGAAAGCGCCGGAGGGATTGTGAACGGACTTGTCATCAAGGGACGAGAGGCAGCGGGAAGTCATGCTTTCGATGCCCGCCCTAGTCAGACCGCAATCCGCACCCCGATCCTCAGCCCGTCCAATTTCAAATGGATTCAATCCGCTTCGGAGATTTCACCTTCGTACTCCGACGTCCTGAACGGCCAGAACCATTCGGGTGACTCTGCGCCAAAACGTTAAAAATTTATGCACAAACAAAAGCTTGATCCCATGAAACCTATCCTCTCCGAAACCATGAATCACTTCACACGCCGTTCCTTCCTAAAGACAGCCGCCTTCGCCGCCCCGGCGCTCATCGGCATGAATTCACCCGTCAGGGCGCAAAGCGCCAGTGAGGGCAAGCCCGGGGTAACCGATCCATCGAAAATCGACGCATGGCTGCAGACATTGCGCAACAACTACAAATGGAAGGATGCCTCCGTCGATAAGCTTGTGGGGGACGCCTATCGTATCTGCGTGATGCCGAACATCCGCGAGCCGGAGGGCTTGCTGCGCCGTAAATGGCTGACCCCGGATTCTAAATACAACGGGCATTGGATCTGGGACGCCATGCTCCTGGCCGACCTCTTGAGCCTAGCTCCCGGGTTTGAACAAAACCTGCGTGATGCTTTTTCTAACTACTGGGATTTCCAGGATATGTGGGCCGGCCTGGCGCCGGATTATGCACACGGGATGATCTCCAACAACGTCAGGCCGGGAAGTTATTCTCCCAACACCCAGGGGATGTGCCCTATTGCCTGGGCCATGGAACGGATTGAAGCGCGGCAACCGAATCTTGGCCTGGTTACCGCTGATTCCCTGTCGAGGCTAGAGCGTTACCATGACTGGTCTTGGCGCGAACGCGATCTTGATGACCTGGGATTGATCACCGTCGGCACCTATGCCCCTCTGGCGCTGAAAAACATGTCCACAGAAAAGTGGTTCTCTGATCCGTCGTTAGACGCCGATAAACGGATACAGAAGACCATTCAGTCGGCTCGTTTTGAAAGTTTTGATTTTGAGCCGTGCATGGATGATCTGACACTTGTCCCGCACCCAAGTCGTGGTGGCCCGGCAATGTACGGGACGATTCTTCTGCCCGGGATCACCTCCTTTCTAATTCAAGCCGAGCAATCGCTGGCGCGGTTAGCTGAAAAATTCGGCGATCATGCAATGGCCGAACGCCGCAATCGCCGGGCTAAAAAAGGAATGGATGCCATGCGCCGTTTGATGTGGGACGAACAGGAAGGCACCTTTCTGGCGGTCAAGCGCGGATCGCTGGAAAAAATACGGGTCCCGACCATCGGCAGTTGGATGCCATTATGGGCGGGAGTTCCGACCAAGGAACAGGCGAAGAAGATGGCCACCAAACTTCTCGAACCCGATTGGTCCACGCCGCTGCCGATTCCATCGGTGGGACGCAGTAGCCCCAAATTCAACGATGGCGGACTGCCGGTCATGCCTCTCGGCATCATGTTTCGCGGCGATGTCTGGGGGCCGTTGAACTATTATATTTGCTGTGGCCTGCGAGATTATGGATATGCCGACTTGGCCAGCGAAATCACCACTCGCTTCCTTGAGAATGCCATGAAGAACGGGTTGTCCGAGTGCTATCACCCCGATAGCGGGGCACCCCTGCGGTCGCGGACAAATGATTTTGGAGCGGCAGTGGTTACCATGCTCGTCGACGGCTTGAGCAAAAAATACGCGCAACACTAAGAATCCAGCTGATACGAAATCTAGAGGCAATATGCATCACGGTCGTCACCCGCCAATTCCTCGACGACAGTGGCGTCAAAGTGACGTTACAGGGGTATTCGGAACTTGACGAGACATCATGGTCAAATATCAGGTATTGAGCAACGTATCGCAATATGAAATATCGCATTAGTCGTTCGCTTTGAGCGCCCACATGAAAAATACCCCAGTTAGTCAACGTGCCTTGGTGACGGGCGGCGCCGCCGGCATCGGGCGCGCCACCGCGTTTGCGTTGGCTCGGATGGGAATGAAAGTCGCCGTCGTCGACCTCGATGCGGCTGCGGCGGCTCGCGTGTGCGAGCAACTCATCGCAAGCGGCCACGAGGCCTTGGCGATCGGCGCCGCCGTGCATGATCGCACGCAGGTCGAACGGGCCTTCAAAACGATCGATGAAGCCTGGGGCGGAATCGATGTGCTCGTGAACAACGTCGGTATTTCTGTGGTCAAACCCACCTTGGAACTTACGCCACAGGAGTGGCAGCACACCCTCGACGTCAATTTGGGCAGTCTCTTTCACTGTTCCCAAGAGGCCGGGCGAAGGATGGTCGCGCAACTCTCCGGATCGATCGTCAACATCGGGTCCATCTACTCACTGCTGGCTGCGCCGAACCGCCTGACCTACTGTACGACAAAGGCGGCGGTGGCCATGGCGACGAAGTGTCTTGCAGTCGAATGGGCGAGCGCGGGTGTGAGAGTGAATGCGGTGGCTCCCGGCTACGTCGAAACCGCGTTTACAGCCGAGCTGGTGAGGAGCGGCAAATTTGATCCCGCGGCCGTCTTGAAGCGCACTCCAATGGGGCGCTTCGGTACCGCCGAGGAAGTCGCGGACGCGGTGAGTTTTCTCGTTTCGAAGGAAGCGGCTTATGTGACCGGTCAAATCCTGGGCATCGACGGCGGTTGGACTGCATACGGCTATGTCTAAATCCAAAGCAATTTCACCTGAGGTGCTGCTGGGCATGTTCGAAACGATGCGCCGCAACCGGCATTTCGAGGGGACGGCGAGCCCATCGATGGTAACGATGTTGAGGAGGTGTACCAGGTTGTGGGGGAAGCCATCGAACGCTTGCAGCGCCGCCCAGTTGCTCGCCGAATTCAAGCGGTGGATCGAAAACCCGGTGACCGTATTTTGCTGAAAACGCCCCTTCCGGGGCATGAAACGCAAAGGAGCCCAAGATGAACAACATGAACCAAATGCGCGAAGTGAGAACGGTAGCCAAGGGATTGTCGTTTCTGGAAGGCCCGAGGTGGCGGCACGGTTATTTGTACGTTTCGGACTTCTTTAGCCATCGAGTTCTCAAGTTCGATGGCAATGGATTGATGAATGAATTGTGCCTCGTGCCGGGCCAACCGTCCGGACTGGGCTTTGCACCGAATGGTGCCCTGCAGATCGTTTCCATGATCGATCGTAAAGTTTTGCAATTGCAGGGCGAAAAGCTCGTGCAGGTGGCCGATCTTAGCGGTCTGGCGCCATTCCACTGCAACGACATGATCGTTGACGGAGCCGGCGGCGCTTACATCGGGAATTTCGGATGGAATTCTTCGCAAGATCCACGAATCAAATCCACGGTGCTTTTACGGACCGAACCCGATGGAACTGTCTCAATCGCGGCAGAGAATTTGGTGTTTCCGAACGGCATGGTACTCACACCTGATGGCAAGACGCTCCTGGTCGCTGAAACCTTCGCAGCGCGGATCAGCGCATTCGACGTCGGGGCGGACGGGACGCTCCGAAATCGCCGCAGCTGGGCGTCGTTTTCCAATGTACCATTTGAAACGATTCCGGAGGCCGTGGCTTCCGGCAAACCGCTGCCTGACGGCATGGCGCTGGATGCCGAGGGGGCACTCTGGATTGGTGATGCTGGCGGCCGGGGTCCGGTGCGGGTGGGCGAAGGTGGGAGAATCCTAGACCGGGTGGTTACCGAAAACCTAACCGCTTACGCTGTCGCTTTGGGAGGAGCAGATAGACGAACTTTGTATATATGCGCAGCGCCACCTTTGCTCTCCAAGGAATTTACTGAGACAGACCGAGCGTGTCTGCTGTCATGCCGCGTCGCTGTGCCCGGGATCGGCAGTCCTTGAGGACGAAACATGATTGCCAGGGACGTCCACTTGAAGAATGGTGTTTTGCCTCACAGCACCGCCCAACTTTAAGTGCGCCTCACCCAAAACATCCCTGCAATGAAAGATCGTGAACCGCGTGTTCAATCCGTCGCCCGCGCAATCAGCATACTCATGGCCGTCGCCCAGAGTAACGCTGGCTTGAATGGGCCCGAAATTGTCCGGGCTACTGGGTTACCCAAGCAGGCCACCTACCATCTCGTGCACACGCTGGTGACGACGGGGATGCTGACGCGCAACGAGCAGGGGCTTTACATCTTGGGACTTCGGATCGGAATCTTCGCGGAAGCGTTCCGGCGCCAGCTGGCTCCTGTGCAGCATTTGGCTGCGTTGCTGCGCCGGGTTTCCGATGAGACTGGCGAAACTGCCTATGTTTCCGGTTGGTTGAATGGTGAGATCGTCACTCTGGCGACCTGTCGAGGGACAAACTCTGTACAAGCACGTGAAATACCGCATGGCACCTACGCCGACGCCCACGCGCGGGCTGCGGGAAAGCTGCTGCTGGCGTTCGCCCCGGACGAAACCAGTTCGCAATATCTGCGGTCACATTCACTGACGAAGCGAACGCGTAAGACGATCACGAGCTTGTCGCGATTGCAGAAGGAGTTCGCAAGAATTAGGGAGCAAGGGTACGCGATCGATAGCGGGGAATACCTGGATGGTGTCACCGGCATATGTGTTCCAATCGATCAAGGATCCCTGCCATATGCCCTCTCGGTCTCGTTCCCGGCCGAACGGTTTGAGATGAATTTCGATGGGCACTTGAAAACGATGCTCAAGATTGCCTCCAGTCTCGTGGGTGCGCGGCGTGCATACCAGCCAGGTACTCGAAATACTCCTCAGCGTAGTTCCAAGGCTTCGTAAAAGCCGACAATGTCGCCGGTGGAAGGTGACAAAGCTGCATGAGCCGGCGTTTTCAATGGCTGCGCTCTGCAGGTCGAAATCCAGGTGGTCGTGCTACGCCGGCTAAACTGGATTGCGATGTGAAAATCGCGACCGCAACGAAGACGGCAACAGATCAATGCGCACGATGTAGTGGGTGATGCCTTCGCTCCCCCGAACTGAGATCGGAGTGACTTTCGGCAGACCTCGCGCACCGTCGCGCGATTGCGGGGCCGCGGCGGTGACCGGGCCGCCACGGTAGAGCATATTCCAGTGCTTCTCGATCGTAAGTGTCTGACTTGGACGTGAAGACGCCGCGGCCGCGGGCTGATATGCTCGTGGGCGATGAAACCCGCGACATTGCCTCCAGCCACGGCCTCCACGATCGCTGTGCAGCCGTCTCCGACGGCAGCCACAAACGCTAACGGTCGGTGGAGGCAGCGGCGACGTTGGACGGCGGCGGAGAAGTCCGGGCACATGAAGGACTATGCCGCGCAAGAGCTCAGCCAGGCGGCGTATTGCCGGCAA
>CANJIU010000165.1 GCA_947474365.1 Opitutia bacterium
CGAGGCCTTTGGAAAAGAGCTTTTCACCCTCGCCCTCGGGCGGAACGAAATGGCAATGCAGGTTGTAGAGCGTCTTGTAGGAAATGATGCTGGCCGCGACATCCACGATGTAGCCCTCGGCGATGGCCTCGGCCTCGGTGTAGCTGTCGAACGGGTTGCCGAACAGATCGAGCGTGGCCTGTGAGGGCGTGGCGGTGAACGCGACGAACAACTGATTGATGTCGTGCTCGCGGATGACTTTGGCAAGCTGCTCCTCCGGGTCGAGTTCCGGCGCTTCGGCGTCGGGCTCGGTTGGTTTGCGAAACGGCAGGCGGATGGCCGCGCCCATCTGACCTTCCTGCGAGCGGTGCGCCTCATCAATCAGAAACGCGACGCGCAGATCCTTCAACGCCGGGTTCTTTTGAAGTTCCTCCAGCACATAGGCCAGCTTCTGCTGCGTGGTGACGATGATCGGCTTGCGGTCTCTCAGGAAGCGCGGCAGGTCGTCCGCCTTTTTCGCGAAGCCAACGATGTCCTTGAGATGCGTGAAATTCTCCATGTCCTCCCGGACATTCGTGTCGAGCGCTTTGCGGTCGGTGAGGATGAACGTGATGTCCACCAACTTTTCGTTCGTGCCGGGCTTGAACAGGCTGTGCAACCGGTCGGCCAGCCAGCAAATCGAGAGGGTTTTGCCGCTGCCCGGCGAATGTTCCGCCAGGTATTTGCGGCCGATGTTGCCGGTGGCGACGTAGTGCGCTGAAATATCCTCCGCGACCTTGCGCACGAGCCGGGCCTGATGGTAGCGCGGGAAGATGGTGAAGGCCGGACGCTCGGGTTTGTCCGCCTCCGCCTCGCGCTTCGGCACGCGCACGAGGAAAAAGGACAGCGCCTCCAGCAACTGATCCTTGGACAGCACCTCGCGATAAAGGAACTCGACCGGATATTCATCCGGGTTGGTGGGCACGTTGGTGAGGCCCATGTTGTGCCAGCGGAAATTCTCCACGCGGCGCGGATCGGTGGCGGCCATCACGTCGCTGGTATCGGCAGCGAGGTAAAGGAACGGATGCGAGAAAATCTTGTGCTGATGGTCGCGGTCGGCGAACTGCTGGACGGCATTATGCACGTTCTGATTCGCCTCGTGCTTCAACTCCAGGTCCACGATGGGCAGGCCGTTCAGGAAGAAAACGAAATCAATCTCCTTGGGCGCTTGGCCGGGCGCGACTGCGCCGAAGTAGAAATGCGGGCGGAAGGTGATGCGGTTTTGAGCGTAGCCCTCAGCCCCGGCGCTCGCGGCGGACCGGGGTTTGGGGTAGTAGAGCAGCAGCCGCACGCTCTTTTTCACTTCGAGGCCATCCCGCAGAATCATGCAGAGCGGTTTGTGCTCCAGTTCCTTGCGCAACGCCTTGAACACCTCGTCCCGCGCGTCCGTGCTGTAATCTTCCTCCAACTTCTTGAGCGTGTCGGCCTGGGTGGCTTTGAGGAAGGCCCAGAGGAGATCTTCGGCAATGTAATGCTCGGTGTCCGTGATGTCGGACTGTTCCAACACGCCGTAGCCGTGCTCGCGAATGAGATACTTCGCGATGTGCTTTTGGAACACCAGTTCCGGGGCTTGCTTCGTTTTAGCCATGCGCCTTGACGTGGTTCAAATCCGCCTCCGTGACCCGCCGCTGGCCGGTGACGCATTCGTGAATCAGCGACTTGCGGTAGGCGGTGAGCGTGGCGATTTGGGTTTCGATGGTGTTGCTTATCAAATTGGATTCGTG
This sequence comes from Opitutia bacterium, assembly GCA_947474365.1. Lineage (GTDB taxonomy): Bacteria > Verrucomicrobiota > Verrucomicrobiia > Opitutales > Opitutaceae > ER46. The sequence continues at coordinate 1,743 of CANJIU010000165.1, forward strand.
CTCTTTCGCATCCAGGTATTCGGCGATGGCCGCTTGCTCCTTCGGTGGAGGGAACGGAGCAAAATTCGTCCCGATACGAACGTAGTTCAGGTTGAGCTGTGTGCTCTGAACGGCGGAGCGCAGCATGATGCCTCGCATCGACCGCATGAGGTAATAAAGGAAATCGAGGTTGGTCTTGTGACCGGGAATCATGCCGATCATGCTGTCCGGGAAACAGGCTTCAAAATCGAGGATCGCAACGTCACCGATGTTGGCGGCGATGGACATGACGAGCGTGCCTTTTGGGAAGCGCTTGCTCACGCTCAGGCCAAGTTCGTTGAGCGTTTGCGAGTAAGTGCGGATGTATTTCCCCGCAGCGGTGATGTCGCCGGTTTGGACGAATGGATGCGGACCATCGTAAAGAGCCGGGTCGTTTCGAGGGCGGTGCGTGAACTGGCCGCGAACCAAGCTGCATACGCGTTTGATCTGCCGCACCTGCCAATGAGCCGGAACTTCCGAGATCCAATCTAAGCCGGAGGATTTCATCTTCGCTTGCGGACTCAATCCGTGCGTCACTGCGCGACTGATGATGGAGTCGCGAAGAGCGTCGAGGGTTTCGAGTTGGCGGCGTTTGGCGGCGACGGCGGCGTCAATCGCGGCGCAACTGGCATCCAGATACGCCGCGATGCGCTGTTGCTCCGGCAACGGTGGGAGGAACAGGCGCGTATCTTTGACGAAACGAGTGGACACACGCTTTTGGCCTGCTGCCCCGACCATGTTCTCCGCGGCGTAAGCGCGGTAAACCGGGTTGAAAGTGGCGTAATAAAGAAACGCCGCGTCAATTTTCTTGGCGGGGCGAAGGACGTGAAACTCGGTGCTTCCGAAGGCGTAGCGTGTGGGCAGAGTGGGCACGAAAGCACCTTTCCCGTTCTCCATGCACGGGGTTATCTTGGCGAAGAGAACATCACCCGCCTCGAAAAGGGTCAGCCCGGATGTGACATCGCCCAACGGCTGCTGATTCGTCACGTCAATCTCGCCATCGTCGGAAAGCAATTCCATCGGGACGATCGTGCATAATTCATCAGTTGCGGGAGGTGTGGAAGAGTAGCCGGGCGATAATTGGGCCACATTGCGAATGCGGCTGCGCTGCCAGTCGCGTGGCATTTCGTCGAGCCAGATGTCATTGGACTCGACAGCGCTCATTTCGCCAATCCCTCCAACATTTTTTCCGCCTCTTTCTCTAGCTTCCAAAACGTGGCCAGCAGGTCTTTCGCGGGAGTTGGCGGTTGGTATTTGTAGAAATATTTATTGGGCAGGATTTCGTAGCCGAGTTGCGGGCTATCCTCCCAACGGATTATCGGCTTGGCGATTTCCCGTTTCAGGAACGCCTCGATGTCCTCGCCGTGCGGAATGTATTCGTCGTCCTGCACGTAATGGCGGTGCGTCCATTCGACGGAGAGGATTTCCTGCACGTCCTCGAACGCGGCTTTGAATTGTTTGGACGCGTTGTCCTTGGCCGTAAGTGCGAGCTCAACGGTGGATTCGCTGCCGCCTTTCTTCACGCGGGCGCGGAAGGCCAGGTCGGTGGCGTGGAACTCCAGTTCCTTGGACACGTTGGCGGCGGTGAAGGATTTTTCGTAAGGCTCGGTGACGATGGCCGGTTTGTCGTTCTCGTCCGTCTGCCAGAACACGACGCCGACCTTGTGGTAGGCGAAATCTTCGCGCCGAAAAATCTTCACGCTTTCATCAGAGTAGTTTTTGCCCCAGCCCTCGAAATAATGCTGTTTGATCCAGGCGCGGTGCGCGTCGGTCATGCGGTTACGCTTGTTGGCGAAGGCTTTTGGCTCTTTCTCGAATTGCTTGCGCGCATCAATGAGCATCACGCGCCCGCGATGGCTGGCGGGCTTGTCGTTCCGATAAAGCCAGATGTAAGAGAAGATGCCGGTGTTGTAGAACAACTGGTCGGGCAGCATGACGATGGCATCGAGCCAGTCGTTCTCCAGCATCCAACGGCGGATTTCGCTCTCGCCCGAACCGCAGTCGCCATTGGAGAGGGGCGAACCGTTTGAAACAGCAGCGATGCGGCTGCCGCCGTCCTCGGGCGGGATCATCTTGGCCAGCATGGTTTGGTGGAAGAGCAGCGCGCCGTCGTTCACGCGGGGCATTCCCGCCCGGTAACGGGTGGTTGCCAGCTTCCGCGCCTCAGCTTCGTAGCCATCCTTGCCTCCCCAGGTGACGCCGAAGGGTGGATTGCTCAACATGCGGTTGAAGCGGAATTTGCCTTCGGGCCACTGGTCGCCCGGCTCTTTGCCGTGCGGGTCGTGGGGGATGAGCGAGTTGCCCAGTGTCACCTTGGCCTGCTTGTCGTTCTTGATCAGGAGGTCGGCCTGGCAGACGGCGTAGTTGGTTGGGGAAATCTCCTGGCCGTGGACAGTGAGGAATTTCTCGACGCGCTCCCGTTCCTCCGGAGTTTTGGCGCGGTCGAGCAGGTGTTCTTTGCTGACGGACAACATCCCGCCCGTGCCGCCGGCAGGATCGTAGATGGAGAAATGCTTTTCCGGAATGGGGATTTCCAGCAACTCGACCATGAGGCGGATGACTTCGCGCGGGGTGAAGTGATCCCCGGCCTCCTCGCCGCTTTGTTCCGAGAATCGCCGGAGCAATTCCTCGTAGATGTAACCCATCTCCAGCGCCGAAAGCTGGTCCGGTCCGAGCGCGAGTTCCTTGTATTGATTCAGGATCGGGGCGAGGCGGTTGTTTTTTACCATCACGCCGATGGTGGCGCGGTAATTGAAATGCTCGATGATGTCATCAACGTTTTTGGAGAAGCCGTTGATGTAGGAGCGAAAGTTTTTCTCCAGCAGCGTCTGGTCTTCCTCATAGACGCGGCGGAGCGTCCAGTCGGTGGTGTTGGAGAACGGGCATTGCTTGGGATTGAGTTCAAGTTCCTTGACCAGCTTGGCGAGTTCCTTGGGCTTGTCCTTGAGGGCCGGGCGCTTGGCGAGCACCTCGGCGGACTTCGCCTCGCGCCAGGCCAAGAGCACGCACTCCAGCCGCCGGATGACGATGATGGGCAGGATGACGCCCTGATATTCGTAAGCCTTGAACTTGCCGCGCAGCCGCTCGGCGGATTTCCAGATGTCACCGGCGAGATTGTCGAGTTTGGGTTTGTTGAGGGCGAGGGACATTGAGTTGGAATCCTAGTTGTTCGAGTGCAAGAGGGTCGAACGAGAAACGGCGGCCCGGTCCGACCATGTCATTCAACCGTTCGTGGTCTTGCCTTTCAGGCAAGTCCTGCGGTGTGCCTTCGGGGTGACGACGTGCGCTCACGCGCATTGCAGTGTCCACGGCGTTGACGTTGAACGGCGGGTTGGCGAGGACGAAGTCGAAGCGGCCGGGCGCGGAGTATTCCTGGGACTTGAGGCCGGAGTTGGCGCGGAACTGGTCGGCGGCGTCCCAGAGGCGCTTTTCGAGTGCGGCGTTGTCGGTGTCTTTCTCTGATGGGGCGATCCAGAGCATGAAATTAGTGAGGATGATTGTGCATGTTGCTGGTCACTCGTGGTAGGTGTCCCGGCCCATGAGCACCTTGCGCAGTTGAGCCTCGGTCACGCGCGGCCATTTCAGTTTTCGCAGCCAGAGATTGGTTTGCTCCACGTCGAAGGCTGCGGCGTCGAACGGGCGGCCCAGCCATTCCTTCATGCTTTTGTGCTCCGGGTGTTTCCGGTTCTTGAGAATCTTGAGCAGGTTGTCGTAGCCCCCAACGCCGCCGCAATCCTCCGGCGGACAGGCGCGGGCACCATCGAGGCAGAGCGCGGGCGAGTCAGGGGCCGTGTCCGGCAGGATTTTCTCCACCGTGATCTCGTGTTCCCAGGAATCGCCAAAATCGTATTCATAACCGAAGGCGTCCTGCTCGCGCGGAGCGATTTGCCGGAGAGTGAACTTGCGCTCTTCGAGGATTTTCTGGTCATCCTCAAACTCAGCAAAGTGATGGCGCGTGTCCGAGTAGCAGGCCTCGCCCACCTTGAATTGATGCAGATGGCTGTTGGTCCAGCCAATCGCGACCTGAAGGACGGCATGCAGCCAGTCGAGCCTGGCGTCGCCGGAAACTTGCAGCCGCCGCCAAACGGGCGGCCCGCTGTCGAGCAGGACGACCTTCAACTGGTAGATCGGGGCGTTGCCTCCCCCGGCAGCGGTTTCAATGGCGGAAATCATGCGCTTAACGGAGACGAATTTGACCCAGCACGTCGAACTCGGCTTTCGATATAGCGCGCCGGGCGGCGAAGCGGACTTCGGCGAAGCGCAGGAAGATGAGGTCGAGCACGGGCGCGGAGTATCCCTGGGACTTGAGGCCGGAGTTAGCGCGGAACTGGTCGCCGCAATCCCAGAAGCGCATTTCGAGCGTAGCTGCGTGAGTGGCTTTCTCGGAGGGGGTGATCCACTGCATAGGCAGTCAGCAAAGCGAATCCCCCACGCGCGCGCGAGGGTTTTCCCGCTCGCTTGGGACATCGCCGCGCTTTTCCGAGCGCGGTTCGATCAAAGGGATCTGTGTAGTGGCCGACCAGCCATGCGTATTTCTCAATAGGTCTAATTGGGGTCAAATCGACTTTCATTTGACCCCTATTCGATTCCGAATCGCTGCTGTAGAATTTCCGGCGTGATGAAGAAGAACCTCGAAAAGTCAGGCGAGAATTCGCTGCCGGTCGCAGTCACGCTGCAGGCCTTTTTCCGATTCCAGCGCGCTGGATCGCAGAAAAATCACCGTGAAATTGACCTCAGAAATAGAAGTCGTGCGGACGTCTTCTGGCCGATTACGGGGCAGGCTGGCGGCAAACGCCGCTGCCTCCATCGCTCTGAATTAGGCCACTTCAGCTCTTCCGATCGGCCCTATTTAATTGCGGATCGCTGCGGTAGGATTTGCGCGTGATGAAGATGCACCTCGAAAAACCAGCCCGGAATCTGTCGCCTGCCGCAATTCCACAGCCAGTCATTTCTCGATTCTGGCTCGATGTAACGCGGGCGGATTGCCGTGAAATCATCCTCAGAAATGGACGACGCGCAGACAATGGTCGGCCGCTCGCTGGGCGAGCCGACGGCAAACGCCTATGCATCAAGAACTTGAAATTAGGGGTAAATCGACCTGCATTTGCCCCCTATTTCATCCCGGATTGCTGCAGTAGGATTTCCGGCGCGATGAATATGAATCTTCAAACACCCTTCGGAAATCCGCCGCCCGTCACCTTCACGGGGCCTGGCTTTCGACCGGAGTTGTCCGCCAACGACGGCGAGCGCGCGAAAATTCCCTCAGCTCAGCTCCTCATCGATTCCATTCGAACCGGTGTCACGTGCGAATGAATACGGACCCTAACCGCTCCCTCGGCCCCACCGCCAGCATGGCAACCGAGCCAGATTTTTCTAAATTCGACTCGCCCGAGGCGATGTATCTGGACGCCAAGAAATGGGGCTTCGAAGAAGAGCTTCGCGCGTTGCTGTGCCAGGACCACCCGGAGGGTCACGGGGACCAGCTGAGCATTGCGCGCGATATCGCGTATGAATTTGCCGGGGCCAAGAATCGGAACCTGGCGGTGGATCTCTTCACCCATGTCACCGGGATCGCCGAATTCGGTGCGGCCAGCCTCCGCGACTACGCGCGCAAGCACGGCTGCTCGCACGAATGGTTTCGCCGGGAGGCGGAGGCGATGCGTAAGCGCCTCAATCTGCCGCGGCTGCCCACGCAACGTTCCGAAAAGGTCCGCACGGAACATCGTCTGGTGAATCGACGCAACCATGCCGGCTGATCTCAAGAGTCTCCTCAGCGGTTTGCCGCAAACGCATGTCCAGGAGGCATCGCGCCTCGGGCTAGCGTTAAAACCCGGGATGGATACCGAGAGCTGGTCGAAACTGGTGGCCGGCCTGGCGCAGGTCGCCGGCCGGCTTTCGCGCGACCGGGACACCGTGACCGCCTGGCTGGGCGATCTCCTGGCTTACGGCGGAGGCAAATATCGCGGCCAGATTACGGAATATGCCATGGCGGCCGGGCTCGATCCGGGGACCCTGCGGATCGCGAAACTCGTCTGTTCCCGGATTCCAGTGTTGAGTCGACTCAACACTTTGTCTTGGACGCACCACTGCGAGGTGGGCAAGGCGTTCAAGGCGCCGGCTGAGATCAAATCCTGGCTAAGCTTGGCGGAGCGGGAGGGGCTTTCCGTGCGGGAATTGAGGAAACGCATCCGCCAGCATCTGGCCGGTCCGACCTCGCCCGACAGCGGCCCTGCTGCGGCCAGCAATGTGGCGCCATTTGCCCTGTTCAGGGAACTGCGGGCGGTGTGCCGGTTTGTGGAGAATCATGCCGAAGTCTGGCAGGAATGGTCGCCGGAGACGTGCGAACTGGCTCTTTCCGAACTGCAGCCGATTGTTGGGTTTATTGAGGAGATGAAAACCCGCACAGCTGGCCGGCGAAACCTGCCAATGGCCGGTTGAATCCGGCGACGGGAAACGAAGCTTGTCGCTCCATGAAAGCTCGCGGAATTGGCGAGCCATTCTGCGGCCAGCACGGAGTCTCGGGACGGGAGGAACGCAGCGGGATGCGGAGCGACGAACGCGCCCGAGTCTCCGTGCGTTTGCCGCATCTTTCCCGACCCGACGAGGGCGCGCCGAACCAGCGCAGCGCGGCGCGCTGTCGTCGCTTTCGGGATGGCCGTTCCGGCCGCGCCGATTTGGCGACGGCATCCCGCGCGGCGCGAACCTGCGCCGCTTGACGCGCGCGCTGATGCGACCGACGGCGTGTCGCACTTGCGAATGCCCTTTCGTTGCGGCCAGCCGCAAGGGGTAGGGTGTCTCAACCTAACGAAACGAGACTTCGTTTCGCAAGTGAACCGCCGTCGAGTCGGATTTTTCGACGATGATTCAAACTAAAATTCAGTTTAACCTTAAGAACGCGAAGCAGTATTTTCGCGAGCATCTGGGCGCGGGAGACTACTATTCTGAGGGACAGAAAGTGGCGGGAGAATGGCTCGGAATTGGCGCGGAAAAGTTGGGCTTAAAGGGTGCCGTTGGTGAGCGGGCTTTCATCGCTTTGTGCGAAGGAAAGCAGCCGGAAACTGGGCTCAAGTTGGGCCAGCGGATGAACTCAGTTCGCAACGAGGAAGGCGGGGTGAAAGCCAACCGGCGCATCTTTTTTGACTTCACGATTGCGCCGCCAAAGAGCGTCTCATTGGTCGGGCTTTTGCAGGATGACCGCATCCTGGCTTTGCATGAGCGGGCGGTCCGGAAAGCCATGCTGGAACTCGAAAAACGGGCGGAAGCGCGCGTGCGGAAATCGGGCCAAAACGGCGAGCGCGTGACCGGGAGTCTCGTGACGGCTTGCTTCCGCCATGAAACCAGCCGGGAACTCGATCCGCATCTCCACACGCATTGCGTCGTGATGAACGCCACGTTCGATCCGGTGGAAGAACGGTGGAAGGCTCTGCACCCGGCGGGAATGTATCGCGCGCACCGGTTTGCGACGAATCTTTACCGGCATGAACTCTGCAAGGGCCTCCGGGAACTCGGTTACGAAATCGACAACCATGCCCGCGGTTTTGAAATCAAAGGTGTGCCGCAAAGCGTGATCGACCGCTTTTCGAAACGGCACCGGCAAATCGACGAGGAAACCCGTGAGCGATTGGCGAAGGGGGAGCTGGTCGGAAACATCAAAGACCTGCGCGAACGGGTCGCACACGGCAACCGGCGTCGGAAGCTGAAGGATTCGACGGCTGAGCGGCTGCGTTCGGCCTGGAGCCGCGAAATGCGGGCCGAGGAACTTGCGGCGTTGCGGACATTGCACGCGATGAAACCGCATCGCGCCGAGAAAGCCGACCTGGCCGGGATCGTGGCGTGGGCCGATCAACACCTCTTCGAACGCCGGGCCGTCGTGCATGACCATGAACTCATGGCGGCCGCACTGGAGCGCGGGCGCGGAATGGATTTCGATCTTCCGGCACTGCGTCTGGTCATCGATCAACGCGGCTATGTGCGGGAAAAAGGAACCGACAAGCTCACCTCGCGCGAGGCCTTGAGATGGGAACTTGAAGTGGTCGTGGCGGCTCACGATGGCCGCAACCGGCACGTGGCGCTGAATCGAGATTATCGGGTGTCGCCGTCGCTTTCGGCCGAACAAACCGTGGCCGTGGAAAAGATTCTGCGGAGCCGGGACTTCATCACGCTCTTTCGCGGCGGCGCCGGCACGGGGAAGAGCTTTACCCTGAAGGAAGTGGAGCGTGGCCTTACGGCGGCAGGCCACCCCGTAGCCGTGCTGGCTCCCCAGCGTCAGCAAGTGCAGGACTTGCAGGCCGACGGATTGAGAGCCGATACCCTCGCCCATTTCTTGCAGCAAAAGCAGCTCGCGCGGGACGCTGTCGTCATCGTCGATGAAGCTGGTCAGATTGGCGCGCGGCAGCTCGGCGAATTGATCCGCTTGGTGCGGGCCAATCGTGGCCGGCTGATTTTGTCGGGCGACACCCGCCAACATGGCGCGGTCGCCGCATCAGACGCGCTGCGGGCCATCGAAAAGCACGCCGGGCTCAAGCCGGCCGTGATTCAGACCATCCGCCGTCAGGATCCCAAATTGGGTGAATCCGCCCGGCAGCGGATATTCATCCGCGCCTACCGCAAGGCCGTGAAAGCCGCAGCCGGTGGTGATGTTGCCGCGTCTTTTGATGCACTCGACCGGCTCGGCTGCATTCGGGAAGTTGGCGATGAAGATCGGCGCCATGCGCTCGCGTCGGAATATCTCGACGCGATTGAGCGCAAAGAAAAGGCGCTGGTCGTCGCCCAAACACGCGAGGAGGTGCGCACGGTCAACGAAGTGATCCGCGCGAAATTGCGGGAAGCCGGAAAACTCGGCGCTGGCGCGTCCATCACGACCTACGAGCCCGTCGATCTGGGCGAGGCCCAAAAACGAGACTCACGCTTTTACCGTGAAGGGCAGTATGCGTGTTTCATCCGTGGCTACGGTCGTTTTGCCAGGGGCGAACTCTGCCCCATCGCCGGGGCCAACGAGCGCGGTGTCGTGATCGAGAAAAACGGTGTGAAGAGCACGATGAGCTATCGGTATACCGACCGCCTTACGGTCGCCGTGGCAAAAGAAACGGAAATCGCCGTTGGCGACCGGCTCCAACTCAAGTTCAACGGTCAGTCCGTCGAAGGCGCCCGGCTGAATAACGGTGAGCTGGTCACTGTCTGCGAGGTCGCACCCGATGGCTCGCTCGTGGTCGAGGCCGGCGCTGGAGCGCGCAAAACGCTCGCGCCGGCCCAACGCCTCTTTGTGCGTGGTTACGCGGTCACCTCCTACGGCTCGCAGGGCAAGACCGTCGATACGGTGATGCTGGCGGATGCCGCCAACCGCGCCGCGACGGACGCGCACCAGTGGTATGTGACGATTTCTCGCGGGCGAAAACGGGTGTTGGTCTTCACGCCGGATAAGGAGGCGCTACGCGTCCAGGTCCAGCAGGCCGGCGAGCGCGAACTCGCGATGGATTTGAAGCCGGAAGGTGCTCGGTCGGTTGACGTCCGCCAATCGGAGTGGACGCGGCGCTCGATTACTGCCGCCGAGCGCGTCCGCCAAAACGACGCCTTCATGCGAATGACGGCCACCCAAACCAACCATCAACATATTCACCTATGAGCAGTCTACGTAAAATCCTTGCCGAAATGGAAGCCAAGTGCCCGTCGCCTATTCGCTGCGTGGAAACGAAGCTCAACAACGCCACCATGGTCACCTTTTGCCCATGGGAGGCCAAGCAATGGACCGTGCCTTGGTCCCGGCTTGATGCCATGAGCTTTTTTCGCGGGCCGGAGGCGGAGCAATTAGAACTCTTCTTCCCCCATCACCAAGTGATTGCCATCGGGGAAAATCTCCGGGGAATCATGGACGATATTTTGGTTCCCAGGGTGTCCTGTCTGCGTGATTTGCCGGCATCCCATCGCGCCAGCCTGAGCGCGAATGACGTGTTCATCACAAAACTGGAAGTGCGGTTGCTGACAGATCCGGCGAAACACGCTTAAGGGGCGGTGTCAGCTGGTCGGTGGAAAAAAAAGGAAAACGACACGCGCGTGTCGTTTCCTGGCTTTGCCCGATGCGACACACGCTGTGTCGCATCGATTGCGCCGGGTGGCGTGCGCGATTCTCAGCCCCGAGCGGGCACCTTCAGCTTGGTGCGGATGTGGACCGCCACCTCGGCAGGATCGTAGTAAACGAAATGGCCGACCTTGTGATGCGGGATACGCCGGAGCTTCGTCCATGCCCGCAGGGTGCGGATCGATGGCTCCTTGCCCAGCGGGAATATTCCGCACAGGCGCAGGCCGAGGATGTCGGTGAGCTGGCTGCCATTCGAGGGAGTTAATGTGGTGTTCACGCTGCTCGCTGCACGTCAACAGCTCTGGCCGGCGCGTGCGACAACGGCGCGGTGGTTTGTTCTGCAACCGGCGCAGCGGACTCGTCCGGCTGCTTCGGCAGGATGCTAAAAAACGCGTCCGCTTCGGCGGCGCTTTTCAAATCGAGGTAGTGCTTGCGAATGATCGCCTCCGAGTTGCCGGCTTGCAGCGCGGCCTCGCCGAGCGAGCGGAATTTCGCGACGAACATCGAAATGAACGTGTGACGCAGCACGTCCTTCGAGAGCGCGAATTGTTTCGCGACCAGCGCGCGCGTGTTCCGCAGATGCTTTGTCGGGACGATGGGATAAATTGCGAGCGGATAGAAAACGCCCTTGTGCTCTATCAATCCCTCCCGTGGTCCCGGTCGATCTCCTTCAAGTTGCCAGTCCTTCAACTCCAAAATGACTGCTGCGGGCTTTTTCTCTGTGCGACCAAGCAGAACCACGTCGCACCACGAGGATGAGGCGGGCAGGCGGTATTCCAGTGCCATACCCGCAGACTGCCCGAGATGAAGATGGAGTGGTTGGAGTTGCGGCTTTGCCAAAGCCACCGACAGTTTTGGCAACGAACTCATCCACGCATGTCGCTCGGCTTCGCCGAACCGGCCAGTCAGCTGCTGAAGTTCATCAACAAGCCCCGAGAGGTTGCTTTCGACCTTCCCGCAAAAATCACCAACCTGCATCAGCATTTGTCCATCCCCCTCTTTCCCGCATCGGCCCCGCGACTGCGAACTCGCTGGGTAAATCGAAGCCAATAAGATGGTCGAGGGCGATCTTCTGCAAAGCCCCGAATGGGTCCCCCACCGCATCCAATTTCATGACGCCCGGATTTCGTTACCAAACTGGAATTCCATTTCATCGGGGAGGGGCGGAGGGTTTAATCGGCGGATAAAAGAGGCGCCTTCGACCTACATCGCATGAAGGCACGATTCGGGGTGCCGAGGGCGATTTGCTCGCGGGCATCACGATAGGCGCAGCCAATGCTCCGCCCTGTCCGTCGTCAAGGCATGAGTCCTTTGGCGACGTCGTTCGGCGTGGAGTGAACATCTGGACGAACTCGTTTGGCGGATGCTCTTGCCCGCTATGCGTCCTCCCCGCGAAACTGCTGCCGTGCGTCCAGACGGTGTCCTTATGACCGCGCTCGTGTGATTTACGGGAAAAGCCTGAAAGAGTAGAGCCATCCGGAAAGTGGGCATGACGCACAATCGATCAGGCGGTCAAACGTCGATCTTGGCTCGGCCAACACAAAAACGTGCTGACCGTGAGCCGAAAATTTCTCCACCGCTTTCCAGCGGATACCTGGCAAACCACGCCGTGCTCCTGCGACGAGGGATTCTCCTCGTGGCACGTCCTCGCGCTCGGCTTGACGAACGAGAAATCTGCCCGCGAGTTTCTGGAGAGCACGGTCGGCGTCCCGGGTGGCGAGATCCTCGATGATCTCCTCGAATACACCACTTCACCGCTGGCTCCGTGGCTCTGGGCTTGGGCGGGATACGACAAATCGTTCATCGGCGTCGCCGACAAATACGTTGGACTGTCGGTCGAACAGCTCTGTCGGATGCAGGGCACTTCACTCCTTGGAAACTACCTGCACATGGGGGCGCTGGACTGGCCGATGAATCCCATCGTTCTTGGGTATGAACGGTGGATCACCCGCGAGGTGCTACGTTGATCCGCATTCATGAAACCGCCGCCAAAGATGGACACCGCGAAAACAAAAAATCGGATCCGCCACCATTGGAATCTACGATGAACAAGCGAAACCGAAAATCTCTTCCGTCTGGGAAGCCCGAGACGCCGCCTTTGTGTGCGCCAGCGTTTCTGCACGCGGTTGTGCCGCGCCTTCGCCGCATCAGTCTTGGAGCAGCTGGACCGTTCGAGGAATTGCACATCCAACTGTCGCCGAGGTTGAACTTCATCATCGGTGAAGGCGGGTCCGGCAAAAGCAGCTTGATTCGGGCCCTGATGGCCGAATCCAGGCGATACCCGACAAGTGAATGCGGTGATCCGGTGAAGAGCGAAGGGGGCGGGACTCTTTCAGCAGTACAGCGACCACTGCTCATCCTGTGCCGTTGGATCGATCAACTCACACCCGACCGCGCGCTTTTGTTCGACGAGGAAGTCTTTGGGGCGCTGGGGCTGGCGGACCTTGAGGATGCGTTTCGGCGGCTCTCGCGGGCGGAGGGGCAGATTGTAGCGGTGCTGCCGAGGTCGTTCGGGATCGACGATCTCGTGGCCAGGAAACTGAGCGGGCTGGCTTTGGTCATCAAACGCGACCCGGAAGGCTCAGGGGAATTCTCCGTCGATGCCATCAAGCTCTCCGGATAGAGTTTTGTCTCCGACCGTTCCTCCTGTGGAGACCGCCCTCGCGGAGCTCAACCGTCACAAAGTTAACAGAACAAAAATGATGAAACCATTCTTCCTTTCCCTGCTGCTCGCCGTCACCGCCGCCGCAAGCGACGTTAAGATTCAGCCGTGCCTCCCAGTTCACGTGTGGAGTCCGGGCAGGCACGTCATTGGCCTGCTCAGCGCCGTCCCGGCAGCCAGCTTCAGCAAGGTCTTTTCGGAGGTGTCGTCGGAACCTGACCATGTCGGCTTCTGGATCGAGGCGGAAAAGGTTCCGCAAATCCGGCGTCTCTTCCCGGATGTCGCGGCGTCGTTCAGCTTTGGCGAGCCGGTCGCCGTTGCTGGGGCCACGTATGTGCGGGTGCGGATCGTTTCTGAGGCTCGCAAGCCGCTGGTCGGGAATCACAGATGAGGGGTAATACCCAAATTTGGGTATGCGGCATTATTGAAGTGTCACTTTACCTGAGCTGAAGTCAGGCATGCAAAGCACAACGAAGCTTGTCCGGCAAACCCGAGCCGCCTTCCGGAAACAATTCTCCCGCGAGGAATGGCGTTACCTGAACACCTCCCCTGAGTTTCGCCTGGCTGTTCGACAAGGGGACTTTGATGGCGCAGCCCAGTTGGCAACCGTGCTGTTCATCGAGCAAGCGGTGGGACGCGCGACTACGACTCCGAGGAAGCCAGGCGGCCGACCGAGAACGAAATCGAAACGCCCCGTCAGGAGAGGGTAAGCTTCACGCATCCGGCGCCCGAACCTGAAACGAGGCCGTTTCAATCGCGCACGGCTCGTTCTCCTTGACCGGCTCGTCGTGGTCCGCGAGGAGGCGACAATCCAAAACACCTTCGGAACCGAGTATTCCAATTACGTCACTCGCGTTCGGTGTTGGCTTTGAGCGCGATTCTCCCCACCAGGATTGCCGACCTTTCAGCCGCATGAAGATTCCTTTTCGCCACGTCGCCGTTTTCCTGCTTCTTGCTGTCGCCGCCCTCGCGGCCGAACTCAAGATAGGCTCATTGAATTGTTATCTCTTTTTTGATCCAGCCGTTGATCACCCTGGGAAAGTGGACGACGCAAATCAAATGACGGCTCAGCAGTATCAGACGAAGATCGCCAACCTCGCGACGTTTACCAAGGGCTACGAGGTGGTGGCACTGCAGGAGACGGGCGGGCGCGCCGAAATCACCGCGTTGGCAGCGGCGGCGGGAATGTCCTGGGCCTGGACGAAGGGAAAGGACACCGCCACGGGTGAGGAGGTAGGGCTCCTCTACAAGCTACCCGGCTGGAAAGTCACCTCAAAGGGCCGCGTGGCTGAGTTGGATCGGGTGGTTTCCAAACACCTGCTGGTCCTCGCCACCAAGGGCGCCGAAAAGGTCTACATTCTGGCAGTGCACCTCCTTCGCCCCATCGGAGCTCAGGCGGAGAAGCATGCAAAACAGCGGGCGGCGATTGGCAGCTGGATAACGGAGCAGCTCGCCCGGGAGCCCGGAACCACTGTGGTTGTTTTGGGCGACACCAACAACAGCGAGAAGCAGGCGCTCTACGGCATCGGTCGTGAGGCCGGGGAGTTGAACAATTTCGCCGCCACTCACATTACCAACAAGTGCTACGACCGGCTTGTGGTCGCTGGGACGGGAAAGTGGACCGCAATTGAGATCCTCCGTCCGCCTTACGGGAAGAGGCCGAATGACGCCAACAAGCGGGTCTGGACAGATCACTTTTTTGTGGGTGCCAAACTGCGGATTGAGTGAATCAGGGGCAGTCAAAGGGACTCGCCCTATCGACGCAAAAGCTTGTTTCTCAGAATCCTTACTCCGTCTGCAACCCGTGAGGCTACTGGACGAAATACAATCAAGGTAGGAATCAAAATAATAACAAAAGCGACCGTAGATGGCCAACCATTGTCCTTGAATAGGGTGATAAGCCACCGACCCGGAAACTTCACAATCAGCAGGGCCACTGCGCCTGCCACAACAAGCCCTATTACGCTATCATACCAGCAAGCAATTCCCGCGGATTTCCACGCTCTTTGGGAGCAATAAGGCGGCGCAGTAAGCGCTCTTGCTCCGACCGAAAGCGACGTTCCTTCCAGCAATTGATGCGCTTCGAGCCGGGATGGCGGAGGCACAACTCTCGGCGCAGCAGTGTGGAGGCGCTCTATTATTTCAGCCCAACCGACAATCTGCGTGGAGAAAAACACCACTCCTGAGTCGCCCTCGACGCAAAAGCGATATCCTCCGCATTTTCCGCTTTCGTCGTCGGCCAAAACCAGATCCGAAAACTTTGTGATGTTTAGAAATGGAATTGTAATGTGGACGCTCTGGTCGGTCATCGTTATTCCCGTATCATCAACTCGGAGTTGATAAAATAGGCAGTGAGCTGCCTGTTTCGCGTAGGTCTTGTAGGTGAATCCAAAAATTCCTACGCAAAAAGCCCCAAAAACATAGTCCGACCACTTAGATCCCGAAAGAAAAAAGATCCAAATCGTCGCTCCGAACGCAAAAAGGTAGAATGCGATACCGAGCGCAAACACGATTCGCGCTGAAAGTCTGAACTTGTGGACAGATGTCACGGAAGGCGCGCTGTCATTTGGATCTACGTGCATTGGCGCGGTAATGCGCTCCGTTCCCCGGACGACTCCACGAGGCTAGCCCAGCGCAGCACGCAACGGCCGGGTGTGTGCTTGAGGCTGAAGATCATCCCGTCTCCGCGATTTTCAAGGTCTAGTTCACTCCAAAGCAAATCGTTCCAACCCTTTGAAATGCACTCGCGGATGATACGCCCTCCAACTGAAAGTGCCGTTTGGTCCGCGATGCCGCGTGCAATCGCTCGTTGCTGCCAAAGGTCCCAGGGCTGCTCCCCAATAGGGGAGCCCTCCGGGTAAGTGATTCTCGCAAGAGCAACATCAAATCTTTCATCGAGCGGATCGACTGATGGAAGGAAATGCGCGGCTGCGGCTGCAACGGAAACGAGATCAATCTTCCCAAGGTCTGCGATCCTAGTAAGTTCTCTGTTACTGCCGTTTGCCAAAGCCCATAGAAGCGCGGTGCAGGAGCAGGGGGTGTCTCGGCATCGCTGCTTCGCCGCCAAAAAGGTGTTTTTGACCTCACGGTCACGATGCATCACTTTGAGCGTTTTCTTCCCCGCAGACGGGGTCTGGAGCTGTGATCGGAAGAATCTTCGCAACTGGGTAGTCGGGACCTTGCCTGCCTTGAATGCGCTGGATGCCTCGGCTTCCCGTCCTTGCTGAATAAGGCGTTCAGCACGGACC
>CANJIU010000166.1 GCA_947474365.1 Opitutia bacterium
GATCGACCCGAGCCTTCAGGTGAAGCTCGCGAAGCTCGCCACCGCCATCGGGGTGAAGTCGATCCTTCATCTGGGCTACAAATCGAAGGCGGCCTTCATCGAAGAAAAAACCGGCTGGCTGTTAAAACCGACTTGAAAAACCACATGCCTGTGTTCCGTGGGCGTTGCCCCCAAAACCCTGCGAGGAAGGGATTGCCCTCGAACCATCCTTCCATCGATGCTGCTCCCGCCCATGCGCCCCAACCGCCTGCTCATCCTTGTCGCATTCGCTTTTATCGCGGCCCTCGCGACCGCTGCCGACGGGAAGCGGCCCAACGTCCTGCTCATCTGCGTCGACGACCTGAAACCCCTGCTCGGCTGCTACGGCAATCAACTGATCAAGTCGCCCGCGATCGATCGCCTTGCTGCGCGCGGCCTCGTGCTCGAACGCGCCTACTGCAACCAGGCCGTCTGTTCGCCCTCGCGCAACGCCCTCATGGTCGGGCTTCGCTCCACCACCCTCGGCATCTACGATCTGCCCACCAACTTTCGCGTCGCGGCACCGAATGCCGTCACAGTCGCACAGCATTTCCGCGCCCACGGCTGGCGCACCGAGGCGCTCGGCAAGATTTTCCACCCCGGACACGGCAATCACGAAGACGCCGCCTCCTGGACCGTGCCGCATTGGCGGCCCAAGGCCTCGAATTACGCCGTCGCCGCCAACAACAACGCCCCGACCGAAAGTGCCGACGTGCCGGACAGCACCTACGCCGACGGTCAGATCGCCGACGAAGCGGTGCGCCGCCTGCAGCAGGCCAAGGCGAAGCCCGACGAACCGTTCTTCCTCGCCGTCGGTTTCCTTAAACCCCACCTGCCCTTCTGCGCGCCGAAGAAATACTGGGATCTTTATCGCCGCGACGCGTTTCCCCTGGAACCCATCACCACTCCGCCGGAAGGCGCGCCCGCCTATGCACCGACGACCTGGGGCGAGCTGCGTAAGTACAGCGATATGCCGCAAATCGGTCCGCTCAACGCCGCACAGCAGCGCCAGCTGATTCACGGCTACCACGCCGCGGTGAGTTATATGGACGCACAACTCGGGCGGGTGACGGCCGAACTCGACCGGCTCGGACTCGCCGGGAACACGATAATCGTGCTCTGGGGCGACCACGGCTGGCACCTCGGCGATCACGGCCAGTGGTGCAAGCACACGAATTACGAGCAGGCCGCACACATTCCGCTGATCGTCGCCGCACCAGGCGTAACCACCCCCGGCACGCGCACCACTGCGCTCGTGGAAAGCGTCGACCTCTACCCGACCCTGGCGGAACTCGCCGGACTTCCGGCCTCGACCGGCGCCCAGCGCCTCGACGGCCGGAGTTTTGTCAGCACGTTGCGTGATCCCCGCGCGCCAACCAAAGAGGCCGTTTTCCACAGCTACCCGCGTCACCGCCCGGGAGCAGGCGAGGTCATCGGCCGGGCCGTCCGCACCGCGCAGCACCGACTCGTGGAATGGAAGGCGCCCGGAGCCCCCGCCGCCACTGCCGAGTATGAGCTTTACGACTACGTCGTTGATCCGCTCGAAACCCGGAATCTCGCCGCCAGCCAGCCGGCCGTAGTCGCCTCCCTGCGTCGCATCCTCGACGCCCAGCCCGAGGCCAAGCCACAGGTGACGGCCGCCAGCCACGATCCGGCCGGCAGCCCGACAACCAAGAAGAAGAAAAAGAAGGCCTGAATGAAGCCCGGCGGCATCCGATCACTGTCTAGCGAGGAGCGAAACATGGAGGCGGGAGCGCGGGCGCACCGTCGTCGGCAGCCCAAGGCTTCCCGCCGTAGTTCCATCCATGGGTTGAGTTTGCTGGTCTGCGCCGGCGCCCTCTTTTCTCCTCTCGCAGCCGCCCCGGTCGATTATCTCCGCGACGTGAAGCCGTTGCTGACGCAGCACTGCGTGCGCTGCCACGGGGAGGAAAAAACCGAAGCTGGTCTGCGGATCGACACCGCGGAATCTGCCCGGACCGGCGGTGACAGCGGTTCCGCCGTGAGGGTCCGCCGCAACGGACAGAGCCTCCTCTCGCAGGTGCTCGACGGGACGCACGACGACATCCCCCGGATGCCTTACAAGAAGCCGCCGTTGAGTGCGGCTGAAATCGCCATTCTGAAGGACTGGGTGCACCAAGGGGCACCGGCGCCCGAGAACGAGACACCGGGCAGATTCGAGCACTGGGCCTTCCTTCCGCCGGTGCGCGTTTCGCCCCCCACGGTCAAACGCACCGACTGGCCGCGCACGCCCATCGATCGCTTCATTCTCGCGCGGCTCGAAAAGGAAAATATCGCTCCGGCGCCCGAGGCCGAACGCACGACCTTGCTGCGACGCGTGACCCTGGATTTGACCGGGCTTCCACCCACGCCGGCCGAAATCAAGGCGTTCACCGACGATCGGAGCGTCGGCGCGTACGAGCGCGTGGTCGACCGCCTGCTGGCCTCGCCACATTTCGGAGAGCGGTGGGCGCGTCCGTGGCTTGATGTCGCGCGCTATGCCGACTCCAACGGTTACAGCATCGATGCACCGCGCCAGATTTGGAAGTACCGCGACTGGGTGGTTGGCGCCCTCAACCGGGATCTGCCGTTCGACCAATTCGTCGTCGAGCAACTCGCCGGCGATCTCCTGCCGGGCGCCACCCTTGAGCAGAAGGTGGCAACCGGTTTCAACCGCAACACGCAGATCAACCAGGAGGGTGGCATTGATACCGAGCAGTTCCGCATCGAAGGGGTCATGGACCGGGTGAACACCCTTGGCTCGGCCTTTCTCGGACTGACAATCGGCTGCGCGCAATGCCACGATCACAAATTCGATCCCATCAAGCAGCACGAGTACTACCAGCTGTTCGCGTTCTTCAACAGCACGGTGGACGACGGCCACGGCAAGTCGGCTCCCGGCGGCCTCCTCGAGTTTCAGGGCGAGATCGAGCCCGAGGACAATCTGAAGCAGGAACTCGCAGAGACGCGCGACGATCTTGAGCGCTACCTGAACACCCACGGCAGCGCCGTCACAGTCTGGATTGCCACCCTCACAAAGGAGGCGCAGGCAAAATTCGGCGCCACGGCGCGTGAGGCGGTCGAAATTCCGTGGGGCCAGCAGACCCTCGCGCAAAAGCGGGCGCTGTATGCCGTTTTCAAGTCCACCGATCCCGAGTTCCGCACCCGCAACACCAAGCTCACGAAACTTGAGCGCAACGAGCGCAAGCCGATTTCGACGTTGGTGATGGCCGAGCTGCCCAAGCCACGGGAAAGTTTCGTCTTTATCAACGGCGACTTCACTCGCCGCGGCGCCCAAGTTGGCCCTGGCACGCTATCGATCCTACCCCCGCTGAAATCCGCCAGCACCGACCGGCCGAACCGCCTCGACCTCGCCCGGTGGATCGTCGATCCCGCCAACCCGCTGCCGACACGCGTCATCATGAACAGGATCTGGCAGCAGTATTTCGGCCGCGGCCTGGTCGAAACGGAAAACGACTTCGGCACGCAGGGCTCCGGGCCTTCGCACCCAGAGCTGCTCGACTGGCTCGCCACCGAACTCGTCGCGCAAAAATGGAGCCTGAAGGCGATGCATCGGTTGATTGTGACGTCGGCCACCTACCGCCAGTCCTCCCGCGCCCGGCCAGACCTCGACCTCTCCGACCCGTTGAACAAGCTGCTCGCACGCCAATTCCGCCTGCGACTCGATGCCGAGCTGGTGCGCGATGTGGCACTCAGCGCAAGCGGCCTCCTCTCACCCAAGCTCGGCGGCCCCCCCGTCTTCCCGCCCCAGCCCGACGGGGTGATGAACCTCGGACAGTCGCGGCGGGCCTGGACCGCAAGCAAGGGCGAGGAACGGTATCGGCGCGGGCTGTACACGCATTTCTGGCGGGCGACGCCCCACCCGGCGCTCGCGGTGTTCGACGCCGCCGACGGTTTCAGCGCCTGCACCCGCCGGCTCCGGTCCAACACGCCGCTGCAGGCGCTCACCCTGTTGAATGACCGGCAGTTCTTCGAGTTTGCCGGCGCACTGGCGCAACGGGTGCAATCCGAAGCCCGGGGCGATCTAAACGCCCAAATTGAACTGGCCTTTCAACTCTGCGTCGGCCGGCTGCCCGGAGAAAAAGAGCGCCAGCGGCTGATCGCGCTCCACCGGGAGCAGTTGGCGTCGGCCACCGGTCCCGATGACGACGCGAAGCGAAGCGAGGCGTGGACGACCATCGCCCGCGTGCTTCTCAATCTCGACGAAACCATCACACGCGAATGAAGGCGAAGTTGAGAGATGCAAGATGAGAGTTGAGAGTCAAAAATACTCCGCTTCTTCCCTCCGCCGACTTCAGCCCCACTCTCAACTCTCAGCTTTCAACTCTGAATTTTTCGATGTCCCCATCTGATCACCTCCACCGGCAGACCCGCCGCCATTTCTTCAGTCGGTGCGGGATGGGTCTCGGCGGCATCGCGCTCGCGTCGATGCTGGGTCAGCGAAAACTATGGGGGGCCGACTCCGCTCCCCTCCCCGGCAAAATCCTGCACCACGCCCCGCGTGCCAAGAGTGTCATCTATCTCTTCATGGCCGGTGGCCCGAGCCAACTCGAACTCTTCGACTACAAGCCCAAGCTGATCGAACTCAACGGCCAGGCGGTTCCGCCCTCGCTGATCGAAGGCAAGCGGTTCGCGTTCATGAACACGAGCCACGGCACCAAGCTCCTCGGTACGCGACGCACCTTTGCGCAGCACGGCAAGAGCGGCGCGTGGGTGTCCAACCTATTCCCGCACACCGCTCGGATCGTCGACGACATCAGCCTCGTGAAGTCGTGCCAGGCCACGCTTTTCAACCACGCGCCCGCGAAACTCTTCATGAACACCGGCACGGGCCAGTTTGGCCGGCCGAGCATGGGCGCGTGGGTGAACTACGGGCTCGGCAGCGAGTCGCAGAACCTGCCCGGATTTGTCGTCCTCCAATCAGGCCCGCGCGGTCCGCGTGGCGGAGCGGTGAACTGGGGCACCGGTTTCCTGCCCACCAATTTTCAGGGCGTGCCCTTCCGCGGCACGGGCGAGCCGATCCTCGACCTCACCACGCCGGAGGGAATCAGCGCCACCCGGCAGCGGCAGACGATCGACGCGATCCGCGATCTCAACCTGCAGCGTGCGGTGGAAACCGGCGACGCCGAGATCAACACCCGCATCGCCGCCTACGAGATGGCGGCCCGGATGCAGTCGAGCGCGCCGGAATTAATCGATCTCCGGCAGGAAAGCGACGACACCCTCAAACTCTACGGAATCGAAAAGGATGCACCGTCGTTCGGGCGCAATTGCCTGCTCGCCCGCCGGCTGGTCGAGCGCGGCGTGCGTTTCGTCCAACTGTATCACACCAACTGGGACAGCCACGGCGGGCCGGGGGAAAATCTTGAGGGCGATTTCGAAAAGGTCTGCCGCGAGGTCGACCGCGGCCAGGCGGCCCTCGTGCAGGACTTGAAACAGCGCGGACTGCTCAAGGACACGCTGGTGATCTGGGGCGGCGAGTTCGGCCGCACGCCGATGGGCGAAAACCGCGACACGACCGGCCGCAACCACCACATCGACGCGTTCACGATGTGGTTTGCCGGCGGTGGCGTGAAGCCCGGCCAGGTTCTCGGCGAGACCGACGAACTCGGTTTCAATGCCACCACCGACCCGGCC
This sequence comes from Opitutia bacterium, assembly GCA_947474365.1. Taxonomy (GTDB): domain Bacteria; phylum Verrucomicrobiota; class Verrucomicrobiia; order Opitutales; family Opitutaceae; genus ER46. The sequence goes on from CANJIU010000166.1 coordinate 5,674, forward strand.
CACGTGCACGATCTTCACGCGACGATCCTGCATCTGCTCGGCATCGATCACACCAAGCTGACCTTTCGCTTTCAGGGCCGTGACTACCGCCTCACCGACGTGCACGGCAAGGTCTTCACCAAGCTCTTCACCTAGGTCCACCCCATGAAAATATCCGCCGCCGCCCTGCTCCTTTTCTCCCTGCTCTTGGGGGCCGCCCATGCAGCGAATCCGCCCACCACCCCGCCGAACATCGTCGTGATCCTCGCTGACGATCAGGGCTGGGGCGATCTCAGCATCAACGGCAACAAGAACGTCCGCACGCCGAACATCGATTCCATCGGTCGATCGGGCGTGGTTTTCGATCGCTTCTACGTCTGTTCGGTGTGCGCGCCGACCCGGGCGGAATTTCTCACCGGCCGCTACCATTCACGGGGTGGGGTGCGCGGCGTCAGCACCGGCCTGGAGCGCCTCAATACCGACGAGCGCACGGTGGCCGAGGCGTTCAAGGCCGCCGGCTACGCCACCGGCGCTTTCGGCAAATGGCACAACGGCAGCCAGTGGCCGTATCATCCCAATGCGCGCGGCTTCCAGGAATACTACGGCTTCACCTCGGGCCACTGGGGCGAATATTTCAACCCCGTCCTCGAACACAACGGCCAGCCGGTGCGCGGCAAGGGCTTCATCACGGATGACCTGACCGACCACGCGATCGCGTTCATCGAACAGAACCAGGCGAAACCGTTTCTCTGCTACGTGCCCTACAACACGCCCCACTCCCCCTTCTGCGTGCCCGACGAATATTGGCGCCACTTTGAAAAGGATCCGGTCGCCCAGCGCGGACTCGACGGCGATAAGGAGGACGTGCAGGTGACGCGCAGCGTCCTCGCGATGACCGAGAACATCGACAAAAACGTCGGCCGCATTCTCCGGCGGCTCGACGAGCTGAAACTCAGCGACAACACGATCGTGGTGTATTTCTCCGACAACGGCCCGAACAGCTGGCGCTGGAATGGCGGGATGAAGGGTCGCAAGGGCAGTACCGACGAAGGCGGGGTGCGGGCGCCGTTCCTCATCCGCTGGCCCGGACACATCAAGCCGGGCCGCACCGTGCCGGACATCGCCGGTGCGATCGATCTGCTGCCCACCCTGACCAAACTTGCCGGCGTCCCCCGCGTGGGCACCAAGCCGCTCGACGGCGTCGACCTTTCGCCCTTGCTGTTCGGAACCGCGTCGCAGTGGCCGGATCGGGTGATTTTCTCCCATCAAAACGGCGGCGTCAGCGCGCGTTCGCCGCGTTACCGCCTCGACAGCCGCGGTGCACTGTTCGACATGTCTGCCGACCCAGGTCAACAGACCGACATCAGCGCCCAGAAGCCGGATGAGGCCGCACGAATGACCCGCGCGGTCGACGCGTGGCGGCAGGATGTTTTCGGCGCCGCTGCGGCCGCGACGGCAGCTCCGGCGGGCGGCAAGGCCGTTGCCAAGAATGGAAAGAAAGTCGGCAAGGCACAGGCCGCGAGCGATGACAACCGGCCCTATCCCGTGGGCTACCGCGAATTTCCTCGCGCGCCGCTGCCCGCCCGTGATGGCGTGGCCCACGGCGGAGTGAAACGAAGTGCCGGCGCCCCCAACTCCTCGTACTTCACCAATTGGACCAGCACCGAAGATACCATGACGTGGGACATCGAGGTGCATCAGACCGGCACCTACGCGGTGGCGATCAATTACACGTGCGCGGCACAGGACGTCGGCTCAACCATCGAGCTTTCGTTCAATTCCGCCAGCATCACCGGAAAAGTTGCGCCCGCGTGGGATCCGCCGCTGAACAAAGGCGAGGACCGCGTCCCGCGCGTCGGTGAATCCTACATGAAGGACTTTCGCCCGCTGGAACTTGGCACCGTGCGGCTTGAAGCCGGCCGCGGAAAATTGACGCTCCGAGCCAAACAGGTCGCAGGAAAACAAGTGATGGACGTGCGACTCATCGCTCTCACCCTCCAATGATTCGCCTCATGAAAATCCGTTTCGCCCTCCTGCTCTGCCTCGTCTCCGGCGTCGCCTTCGGGGCGTCGCCCGCCGCATCCAAGCCAGTGCGCGCCCTGCTCATCACCGGCGGTTGCTGCCACGACTACGAACTCCAGGCGAAGGCCTTCGTCGAGGGCTCGAAGAAGTTTGGCGACATCACCTGGACGGTGATCAACGAGGGCGGAAAATCCAAGGACGCCAAGTTCGCGCTCTACGAAAATCCCAATTGGGCCAAGCCGTACGATGTCGTGGTGCACAACGAGTGCTTCGCCGACCTCAAGGACATCGCCTACGTCCGCAAGATTACCGCGGCGCATCAGGCCGGCACGCCGGCCGTCGTGATTCACTGCGCAATGCACACCTATCGCACGCTCGCGGAGGACGACTGGCGCGAATTCCTCGGTGTCACCAGCCGGCGCCACGACCACCAGAGCCAGTATCCGGTGAAGGCGATCGTCACAAGCCATCCGGCGATGCGCGATTTTCCGGCCATCTGGACCTCGCCAATGGACGAACTCTACGTAATTGAAAAACTGTGGCCCAACGCGCGGGCGCTCGCGACGTCAAAGAGCGAGGCCGACGGCAACACGTATCCCGTCGTCTGGGAAAACAGCTACCACGGCACCCGCGTCTTTGGCACGACCTTCGGACACGGCAACGCAACCTGGCACGATCCCGCCTTCATCGCCCTGGTTTCACGTGGACTGCTCTGGGCGGCGGGACGATAGGTCGGGAGCAAGTGGTCGAAAGCCCAGCGCCAAGAGCGAGAGCCAATCCCTCACTTCTCCTTCATCACGTAAACGCCTTCCCAATTTTCCGGCGGCGGATTTTCCAGGTAATCCTGCGTGATTCCGATGTAGGTGAGCGACGGATTGCCTTTTACCCCGGGGGTTTTTCCGGGCTGATTGGGTTCGACGCGGGCGCTCTGCTGAAACCCGGCCAAGGCACCCCGCCAGTCGCGGGCGTAATATTTCGCGAGCGCTTCCCCAAAAACGCCGAGGCATTCACGCGTCGCCGGGGCGAGGTACTCCTTCAGGCCGGTAATTTCGTAAATCGGCACCGCCTGCGAACGACCCATCACCACAATCCGGCCGAGCGGCCGGAAGACCACGCGATCTCCGCCGTGCTGCTCGCACGCCAGTTTCGTTGCGTCCGTGCACATCGAATACACGCCCCATGACTTGGAACCCGACTCCATGCGCGCGGCGAGATTCACGTTGTCGCCCATCATCGTGTAATTGAAGCGCGTGCGGCTGCCCATGTTGCCGATGATGCACGGTCCCGAATTGAGCCCGATGCGCGACTGCATCTTCCACACAATCTCGGGCCACCGGTCGCCTTCCGATTTCCACTTGGAGCGGAGATCCGAGAGCTTGAAGTGCACCCGCTGCGTCACCACACAGGCGCGATAGGCGTGATCCGGCAGCGCAATCGGCGCGCCAAAGATCGCGACGACCGCATCGCCGATGTACTTGTCGAGCGTACCTCCCTCGTCCTGCACGATGTCGGTGCACGCGGTCAGATACTCGTTCATCAATTCCACGAGCAGGTGGGGCGGCAGGATTTCGGAAAAACCGGAAAACCCCTGGATGTCGCTGAAATACGCCGTGATATCCTCCTCGTGACCGCCGAGCTTGGGTTTCTGTCCCGAGTCCACCATGCGGTTGACGAGCGCCGGGGACACGTAGGCGCCAAACATTCCCTTGATTTCCGCCCTCGCGCGCTGCGCGGCGAGCAACCGGCGGCCAATGGAGAAGAGCTGCACCACCCCAAAGCCGATCAGCGGCCAAACCAGCGGCAGCCACAGGTTGTAGGCCGACCACACGTATAGTGAGAGGCCCATATAGGCGATCGGTGTGCCCAGAGAGAAAAACGCCTCCTGCTTGAGCGTTCGATTCGAATAAAAAGCGAGCCCCCCGATGCTCACCACCACGCCGCAGAGCCAGACCCACGGCGTCGGAGCAAGATGCGCAAAGTCCTGCCGCAGGATGTTGTCGACGACGTTGGCATGCACCATCACTAGCGGCGTATGGCCGGAAAACGGCGTGGGCCCATTGTCGGTCAGGCCGGTGGCGACCAACCCGACCAGGAGAATCTTGCCCGCGACATTCGGCAGATTGTCGACGGCCTCGTGCTGGACGTGGACCAGCTCGAGCATCCGGCTAAGCTGCATGAAACCGACGACGTAGGGCGGCTTCGCCAACCCGAAACGGTAGTTCACCAAGTAAAGTCCGGATTCGTCGATCGGGATGCGCCGCACTCCGTCCTTGGTCGGAACGTAGATCCCGTCGCCGAGCCGGACCCGGACTTTCTCCGTCGGCACCTTCCAATGCCGAAGCACCGACTGAAACGAGAGACTGAAGAATGCCCGATCACCCGCGCGTACGACCAGCGGGACGCGCCGCCGCGAGCCATCGGCGCCGGGCGGCGTGTCAACCGAGCCGTAATACGCCTCGGTTTGGAGTTCAGGAAGCGGCGGGAGCCAGGCTTTTTCCCCGAAGAGCCGGTTCACGTCACCCTCGAGCAACGCGACTGGCGGCGTCATCGGCTGGAGGACCTCCGGTCCGGGCGTCTCATTCGTCACTCCGCCGAAAACGACGTCGGTGCCAGCCTGCATCGCGGTGACCGTGCCAGAGAGAAGTTTTTGATCGTTCACCGGCTCGATGTCGTCGGGTTCGGTGAACAGGATGTCCCACGCAATCACGGACGCCTTGGCCCGCGCCACCAAGGCCATCAATTCCCCGTGCCACACCCGTTTCCACGGCCAGCGTCCGAGCTTGGGGTGCTCAATGCTGGGATCGTCGATGCCGATGACCATCGGCTCGGGCAGATAATCCGGTTGGAAGCTCGCACGCAGGGTCGTCCGCCGGTCCAGAGTGACGTTTTCAAACCGCTGCACGAAATCCAGCTGCGCGACCGCCAGCGCCAGGAGAAAGGCCAGCACGGCGGGGGCCGCGTGCTGGCGGAGAAACGCGAGGCTGGGTTTCATGCTTGCCTGCGAGCTTGTCGCGAGCGCGCCGCGGACCAAGGCGAATTTTCACGATGCCGAAATGCCCACCACCTCAGCGGACATTGGCGAGCCGTGGCGGCGATTCAAACTCTGACGCGAGATTGGCAGCCCGCTCCGCGTAATTGTGCGCCACCCGCGGGGATCTCCCCGCGATGGCTGCGGCCAGTCCACCGTTCCACGCGAGCGCGATATTATAGGGAGTCACCGGTAGCCGGGCCGACTCGAGTCCCGACTTGAGCCATTCGTAATGCCGGACCGCGATGAGGTCGGAGGTCTCACGGTCCAGCGCTTGGGAAAACGGCGCAGACGTGTACATCCGCCAGGTGGTGACGCGAAACTGATAGGGACCCAGCTCACCCCTCGGGCCCGGGCACGCGAGATTGCGTGGATTTTCAAGATGGTGAATCGCCTCCAAGGTTGCCTGCCGGGTCGAGGCCACGGCGCCGGCAACGGAAAGGAACAGCACGAACACGAGCGCCCCGACGGGACGCGGCAGACGTTTGTGGTGGGAATTGAGGGTGCTCACGGCGTCATCCCGACCGCACGTTCCGCGCTCAGGTACAGGCGGCGCCGGAAATTTTCCGGAGCTTTTTCGGGAACCGGCCTGCTAAAGTAACGGGTCGTGCGTGTTACGCCGCCACCGGGATCCCAGAGGGAGCTCGGTCAAGTTCGTCGGCAAGCGTGGAGCGAATCCGGAACTGGGTTCACGTCCCCGTCGCGGGCCTCGGGTGTGGAATCTTCCCCACCCTCCGGCCGGGGTCCACTCATCGTGCCGCCACTCACAACACGCGCTTCAGTGTATCCATTTCGGCATCGCTGACGACGACGTAACGGTTCTTCGCGTCAGTCCAGGTCGCGGCGACCAGTTTACCCCGATCGAGGAATCGGGGCGCGCTCTCCATTGCGTCGCCCGAAAGTCCCTCGCGCCGCGCGACAAAGACATGAAATTCCCGTCCGTCGCGCTCGAAACAGACGAGCGAAACGTCGCGACCCTGAAATTTCAAAGTCCGGCAACCCAGGGCATGCAGGCGGGCAAACTCCAGCGGCAATTTCTCCGGCAACGGTCCCTGCCGCTCCGCCAGCCACGTTTTCAACGCCGCCACATCGGCACCGCGCTTTTGCAGGCGAAAGCCGTGGTCGACAAAGTTGACGGCGAATTCCTCGAGCGAGGCGCCCCCCACCGGTGCGAAACCCCACCATGCTCCGAAACTCAACAGGATCACAATCGCTGCCGCCGCCGCGAGCCACACCGGATGTTGCCAGCGAGCTCGACGTGACCGTGGCTCCACCGGAAGGCGACTCGCCCGGGCTCCGGCGAGAATCGCATCACGCAATCCGGCCGGCGGCGCAATCGCCCGCAGTTTGGCAGCGACTGCCGCGCCGTGGGCCTGTTCCCGTTCAAACCAAGCCCGCAGGGCCGGATCACTCCTTGCCTGAGCCAACGCCGGGGCCATCGCTGGATCGCCCGCGTCGTGACCACCGGGCCGGTAGGCGTTGAGCAGAAATTTTGCCTCGTCGTTGCTCATGATTTTGCTCCTTTCGCCGCCGCAAACGCGACGATCTTGGCCCCGGCTCCGCGTTCCTCCTGGGCGAGCGCCGCCCGCAATTGCGCTTTGCCCCGGGAAAGGCGCGACATGACCGTCCCGATCGGCACGTCGAGTGTCGCCGCAATTTCCACGTAGGAAAAATCCTCAAGATAAAAGAGAGTTAACGGCGCCCGGAAAACCTCGTCGACCGACTGCAACGCCGTCATCACCGTGCCGGCATCGAGACGCGCCACCCGATCCACTTCCTCTGCCGCGATTTCCTGTTCTCCCGGCGGCAAGTCCTCTATGGAAGTAGCGCGCGCGGCGCGGCGCCGGCCCCGCAGAAATTCACGATAAAGGGTGGTGAAGAGCCAGGACTTCGCCTTGTCGGCCTCCCGCAGACTGTCGCCCTTGGTCGCCCAGATGAAAAAGGTCTGTTGCACGAGATCGCCGGCGTCGGCACCATTGCGGGCGAGACTGAGCGCAAAGCGATAGAGCGCCTCATAGTGCGCATCGACCAATTGCGTGAAAGCCTCGTGGGACATCGGGGATGGGAGATCCGACTGCGGAGATTATTCCCGCCAATCACACCATTTTGTCGTTGCGGGAAGCGCAAGCGACGAAGCAATGCATCTGCTCCCAGCCGATGCTCCGACTCCACCTGCCGCCCAACCTCGCCTCTGCGGCTCCCCGCGATGCCATCGCGCTGCGCGTCGAACTTGATCTGACCGCCCAACCCGGGCCGGAACTCTTTCCCGCACTCGCCCTCCTGCAGCGGTGGTGCGGTTCGCCCACGCCGCCCAAATTTCTCCAGGTGAACCGGGGACAGATGCGCCAATTGGTGGAGGCGCTCCGCGGCCAGCCGGTATTTTTCTGGGTCAACGGCGCACCCACCCCCGTCGCCTGGAACGACGACGAACTTGCCGGCGTTTCGGTGTTCATCCGGGCGCCGGTCTCCTCTCGGCCAAAAACGACTGCGGCGACGACCCCGCCGACGGGCCGGTCCCCGTCCGGCGCCGCGACTCCACTTACGGTCGACGGCAGCGAACACTTCCTCTCGGTTTCGCTGCCCTCCCGCGAGCATCCGCGCTATGCCGATGCACTCGCGCTGGTGAAGGAAAACGGGTTCACCCTCGAACCTTCCAATCGACGGTGGTGGCTCCGCGACCGGCACAAAGCACTCAATTTCCTCGCCTCGCATCGCACCCGACTGCGCGACGTCTTCGACGCCGACTTCACCGCCAACTTCGAAAAAAACACCGCACATCTGCGCAACGCCGAGATCGCGACCGAGGTCACCGAGACGGGAGACAGTTTTTCAGTCACCCTCGGCCTGCGCGCCGGCAACGCCGACGAGGCGACCCTGCGTTCCGCCGTCGCCACCAATCGCGGTTATCTTGAGGCGGGAGGAAAGGTCTTCCTCTTCGACCGCACCGCGCTCGAAAAGTTGACGACCGCGCAGCGCGCACTCTCCGGTGATCCCGCGGCCGGCCTCGCCCCGCGCCGGACCCAACGGGTCTCCGCCGCCCGCGCCGCGGAGGCGCAGGAAATCCTCGAAGAGCTCTCGCCTGGTTTCCAATCCCCGGAATCGTGGAAGGCCCGCAGCGCCGCCCTGCGCAATCTCACCGCGCTCGCTCCCGCGCCCATTCCGGCGTCGTTCGGCGCCCAGCTGCGGCCGTATCAACGCCTCGGCGCCGCGTGGCTCTGGCACCTCCATCGCCATCAACTCGGCGGAATTCTCGCCGACGAAATGGGACTGGGTAAGACGCTGCAGGCGCTGGCACTGCTTTCATCCGTCAACGCTCAACCCTCAACGCGCAACGCATCCCGCGTGTCGCTCGTGGTCTGCCCCGCGTCGCTTCTCGAAAACTGGCGCCGCGAGGCCGCGCGTTTTGCGCCGCACCTCCGCGTGTTTGTGCACCATGCGGGTCGCCGGCTGGCGGCCGAAGCGGATTTCTCGGCCCACGACGTCGTCATCACCAGCTACGGCACGCTCGCCCGCGACCAGGAGCTCTTCACCTCGGTTGAGTTCGCCACCGTCATCGCCGACGAGGCCCAACACATCAAGAACCGCCGTTCACAAAACGCCGCTGCGCTCCGGGCGCTGCGCGCGCGCGCGCGTTTCCTCCTCACCGGCACGCCGCTCGAAAACTCCCTCGACGATCTGCGCTCCCTCTTCGAGTTCCTTCTGCCCGGCTACCTCACCAAGGTTCCAACCGGTCTCCGCGGCGACGAACGCGGCTGGTTCGACGAACGCCTCAAGGCTCAGACCGCCCCCTACATCCTCCGCCGCACCAAAAAGGCCGTCGCACCCGAATTGCCGGAAAAACTCGAACACATCCTCTGGTGCGAATTGGGCGCTGCGCAGGCGAAACTCTACCGCGACACCCAGGAAAAATCGGAACGCGAGCTCTTCGATCTCGAAGCCGGCGGTGCCAGCGAGGCCAAGCTTCAGTTCGCCGCTCTCACCCAGCTCCTCCGCCTCCGGCAAATCTGCTGCGATCCCCGCCTGCTGCCGGACTTTGAAATTTCAAATCAGAAATCTCAAATCCCCTACGCCGACTCTGCCAAGCTCGACAGCTTCAACGAGCTGCTCGCGGAGGCGGTCGACGACGGCCACCGCGTTCTCGTGTTTTCACAGTTTACCTCGCTCCTCACTCTCCTGCGCGCCGAACTCGAGGCACAGTCCATCGCCTATTGCTACCTCGACGGTTCGATGACTCCCGGCGCGCGCCAGACCGCCGTGGATACGTTCCAATCCACCCCCGATATTCCTCTCTTCCTCCTCTCATTGAAGGCCGGCGGCACCGGGCTGAATCTCACCGGCGCCGACACCGTCGTGCATTTCGATCCGTGGTGGAACCCCGCCGCCGAGGCGCAGGCCACCGATCGCGCCCACCGCATCGGCCAGACGAAGGTCGTCACCAGTTACAAGCTCATCGCCGCCGGCACCGTCGAGGAGAAGGTCCTCGCCCTGCAGACCGAGAAACGCGCCCTGCTGGCCGGCGTGTTCGAGGCGAGCGACGCCGTCGCCGCAAAACTTTCGCTCGCCGATCTCAAGGCGCTCCTTCAGTAGGGCAGGGCTCCACCCCCGTTTCTTTCCGCCACCACCATGCGTCTCTCCGCCAAAACCGTCCTCATCACCGGCGCCAGCAAGGGCATCGGCCGCGCGCTCGCGCTCGGCTGCGCCCGCGAAGGCGCCGACGTCATCCTCAACTACAATTCCGATCGCGCCGGTGCCGATGCCGCCGCCGACGAAATCCGCGCCCTTGGCCGCAAGGCCCTCGTCGTCGGGGCTGACCTCTCCCGCGTCAAACAGATCGACCGCATGTTCGCCACGGCCCGGAAACATTTTCCGCGGCTCGACGTGCTCATCAACAATGCCGGCCTCACCGGGTGGGCCAGCTTCTTCGACACCACCGAGGAAAAATGGGACGTCGTCCTCGACACCAATCTCAAGGGCACGTTCTTCTGCTCCCTCGCCGCCGCCCGCTGGATGCGCGAGACGAAGACCGCCGGCAGCATCGTCAACGTCTCGACGCAATGCGCGCAACTGGCAGTGAAGAATCTCGTCGCCTACGGCACAAGCAAGGCGGGCATCCACGGCATGACCAAACAGCTCGCCGTCGAACTCGCCTCGCTCGGCATCCGCGTCAATACATTCGCCCCCGGCCCGGTCAACGTGGACCGCAACCTCAAGGACGATCCCGATTACCGCGACGTCTGGGGCGCAATGATTCCGCTCGGCCGCACCGCTGAGACCGAGGAGATGGTCGGACCCGCCCTCTTCCTCGCTTCCAACGAATCCAGTTATGTCACCGGCCAGACGTTCTACGTCGACGGTGGCTGGACCGTCCAGGGGATGGTGCCCTCGAGCAACGTCGAAAAAGCGGCCAAGAAAAACAAGTAACGCAAAGCCCGATTTTCCCCGATGATTCGCCTCTACTCCACCACTTCAGGATTGGTTCTCGAAAAGAGCGGCGCCTGCGTGGCTCCTGCCGCCGCGCTCTCGCTCGACCGTCTTTTTCATTCGGCGGATCCGGTCGCGCTCGTCGCTCAGGCGTTTGCCGGCGGACGCCCCGTCGCGGCCCCCGCGCCGGCCACCCTGCTCGCACCGTTGCAGTCCCAGGAGGTCTGGGCCGCGGGCGTCACCTATTATCGCAGTCGCACCGCGCGCATGGAGGAATCCAAGGTAGCCGGCGGCGGCAGTTTCTACGACCGGGTTTATGAAGCGGATCGGCCCGAGATCTTTTTCAAGGCCACACCGCACCGCGTCGCCGCACCCGGCACGGGCGTCGGCATCCGATCCGACTCGAAGTGGAATGTGCCCGAGCCCGAGCTCACGCTCGCGATCAACACGGCCGGGAAAATCTTCGGCTATACGATGGGCAACGACATGAGTTCGCGCGACATCGAGGGAGAGAATCCGCTCTACCTCCCGCAGGCCAAGGTCTACGACCGCAGCGCGGCACTCGGGCCGTGCCTCGTGGTGACAGAAACGTTGCCCACGGCCGACGCTGTCATTGCGATCGAGATACGCCGCGCCGGAGCCGCCGTTTTCGCCGGCGAAACGACCGTTGGCCAGATCAAGCGACCGCTCCCCTCACTGGCAGACTGGCTCTATCGCGACAACGCGTTCCCCAACGGCGCCTACCTGATGACCGGCACCGGCGTGGTTCCGCCCGACGCCTTTACGCTCCAGCATGGCGACGAAATCCGGATCACCCTCGCCGCTGTTGGTACACTCGTGAACACGGTGCTCTGAGCCGCCGGAGCAGGTTCGCGAACCGACAAGATGACTGGGCTCCCACGGTTCTGCAGCGCTGCCGTCATCGCGTCATTTCTACTCAGCCTCGCCATGCCCTGTCCCAGCGCGGGCCAGCCGGCGGAAATCGCCGCCACCGTCGCCTTCACCGAGGGTCCCGCCGCCGACCGGGAGGGCAACGTCTATTTCAGCGAACTCATCAGTCAGCGGATCATGAAGCTGAGCGCCAACGGCGTGCTCAGCACCTTCCGCGAAAACAGCAACGTCGCCAACGGACTGCTGATCGATCCGCAAGGACGGCTGATCGCGTGCGAAGGAGCCGACGTCGCGTGGCGCTACCTGAAACTGACCGGGAAGCCACGGGTGACGCGGACCGATTTGCAGACTGGAAAGATTGAGGTGCTAGCAGCCTGTCGGACTTAGGAAGTCCGATCTGGGGCAAACGAATGTTGGCCGAACGGAACCGACAGGCTGCTAAATGAAAATGCCTGCGGCATTTTCGCGGATCGTGTGCCGGTCTGTTCGAAATATATTTGTAATAAGATGAC
>CANJIU010000167.1 GCA_947474365.1 Opitutia bacterium
CCAACGCAAATATACGACAAAAACCCGTCCCTCCCGCCGTGCTCCGCACGGCGCTCAGCAGCCCGTCAGAGTTGGGCCTCCCGTCGCCGGAAAAATTTTGGAAAATCACCCCCAAGCCTGATTTTCCAAGTCCGACGGGCTGCTAGTCGGGACCCTGGTTCAGAGGGGACCTCCAAATAACCCTTGCTCCCGCGGGAGTTCCGGGAGAAAAGCCAACCCGACCAGACACCCGTTCCAACCATTATTTGATGGCAACTTCGTTTCCCTCCGCCGGCGGCGGCCGCCCAGGTTCATACCAACGTCGCAATGTCGACCCGTTTGCGGCCATCCGCCGCAACCACCGCATCAAGACCCCGACCGTCCGTGTCATCTCGCCCGAGGGCAAGCAACTGGGGATTCTGGATACCGCCAAAGCCATCAATCTCGCCCTCGAGAACGGACTTGATCTGGTCGAGGTGGCGCCCAACGCCACTCCCCCCGTGTGTCGCATCATGGACTTCGGGAAGTACGTTTACGAGGAGCAGAAGAAGCACTCGCATGCGAAGTCCACCGCGAGCAAGATCAAGGAAATCGAGTTCACGGCCCGCATCGAGCAGCATGACTACGAGACCAAGCTCCGCCACGCCGAGGAATTTCTCGATCACGGCAACAAGGTGAAGATGCGGCTCAAGTTTCGCGGCCGCGAGATGGCGCACACCGAGCTCGGCTTCAACGTGATGAAGCGCGCCGTCGCCGATCTCATCGGCATGGGCCATCCCGACTCGGAGCCCAAGCTCATCGGGCGCAACATTCACGTCATGCTGACGCCGTTGCCGGTCAACAAGCGCAAGCCGAAATTCCATGAGCCCGACGAGAATCGCGCCGAGCACGATCCGTCGGCCCCTGGTCAGCAGGACGATGACGAGTCGGTAGACGATTCCGATCCGAAGTCCGCGACGGCTGGTTCCTGAGCCGGTCGCCGCCATGGTTCCGGCGGCAATGTGGCTGGCGCTCATCGGACTGATTCTGATCGGTCCGGTTTTTGGATACGCGGCCGATGCGACTCCCCGTGCCGCGCCCTTGCGACCGGGTGGGCCGCCTCCCGTGGTCGCTCTGGCTCCGCTGCCCGGGCGAAAAATCGGCGGAGTGGACTGCGTCCGGATTTCCGATTTGGCGTCGCGCCTTGGCCTGCAGGTTTCCGTGCGCGACCGGGGAAAGCGGGCCTCGTTCACGGGCCCGGTGGGGCGGACCGAACTTGAGCGGGATGCGCGCGAAGCGACGATCGACGGGCTGAGGGTCTTCCTCGGCGATCCGGTGGTGGAGGCGGGCGGTCATCTCTATGTCAGCCGTATTGACGCCGAACGTTGCCTGACGCCACTGCTGCGGCCGGGGCTGGGAGTAAAGGTGCCCACCGCCCCCCGAATTGTGGTCCTCGACCCCGGGCACGGCGGCAAGGACAACGGCACCAGCGCCCATGAAAAAACCTATGCGCTCGATGTCGCCCGCCGCGCGAAGAAGCTGCTCGAGGACTCCGGTGTCCGCGTGGTGCTCACGCGCGACTCTGATGTGTTTCTCGATCTGCCGCAGCGTGCGGCCATCGCCAACGCCAACCGGGCCGACCTGTTTGTCAGCATCCATTTCAATGCGCTGCCCCGGGACACGAAAACCTCCGGCGTCGAGGTCTTCACCTTTGCCCCGCAATTTCAACGCTCGACCAATTCCTGGAGCCCGCGCGAGAGTGACGACACCGAGCGCGAAGCGGCTCCCGTCAACCGTCATGATCACTGGAGTGCGGTGCTCGCGCATGCCGTCCACCGGCGGTTTGTCGTCGACCTTAAGACGTTCGATCGCGGCAAGAAGCTGGCGCATTGGGGCGTGCTGCGGGCCCTGAGCTGTCCCGGAGTACTGATCGAGTGCGGCTTTTTGACGAGCGAGTCCGAGTCCCGCAAGATTGGCACGGTGGCCTATCGGCAAAAGCTCGCCGAAGCGCTCGCCGCGGGCGTTCGCGACTATGGCATCACGATTGAGGGGCCGACTCGTCGGCCGACGTATGCCCCTCCGGATACCCGGGCGCCGTAGGAAATAGCCCTCCCGTTCCACTGGGGAGCGTGTGACCGTAGGAGAGGTCGATGCGATTTTTGTCGGTCATTTCCCGCCGATGAACGCGCTCAGCGCTCAGCGAACGGTGCCGACCCAGCACGGGCAGGTTGCCCGTGCTGCGTGTCCGGACCGCATTTGGGCGTGGGAGCACTGATTTCATTTTCCGTTGTATACGACCGGACCGCCTCCCGGCCTCGGCTTGCGTGCTCGGCACGGACGGGCAAACCTGTCCCAACATTCCCATGCGCCTTCGAATTTCCTTTTTCGTCCCGTTCTGTCTGGTGCTCGTGAGTCCTGCGGTTCGCGCGTGGGACCACGACATGCATCGCCTGGTCAACCAGATCGCGCTCGCGTCATTGCCGAAAGACTTTCCGGATTTCGTGCGCGTGCCCGCCAATGCCGAGCGGATCACGTTTCTGGCCAACGTGCCCGACCGCTGGCGCAATGTGGATCCCTACCTCCGCCAGTCGGGTGGCAGCTGGACGGATCATTTCCTCGACCTTGAGCAGCTCCCGGAGGTCGGTCTCGATCCGCGTACCGTGCCGTCGCTGCGCTACGATTTTGTTGTCGCGTTCGCGGCGGGACGCGCGGCCCACGCCGCCAACCTCCCGGCGATCGACCCGGCGAAAAACACCGACCACACCCGCGAGTGGCCAGGCCTCGCACCCTGGGCGATGGCGGAATATTTCCACAAATTGCGCTCGGCCTTCGCGTATCTCCGGTCGTTTGAGGAGGTCGGCGGCACGGCGGAAGAACTCGCCAACGCGCGCGCTGACGTCGTCACGATGATGGGGATCATGGGTCACTACGTGGGCGACTGTGCGCAGCCGTTGCATACGACCGTCCATCACAATGGCTGGGTGGGCCCAAATCCCAACGGCTACACTATCTGGCCGGGACTGCACTCGTGGATCGACGGCGGCTTTGGCGCCAAGGCGCGGATCAAGCTGCCCGATCTTCTGCCGCGTCTGGCCACGGCGGAGCCGTTTGTGCTCGCGCCCCGGACCGACGGACGCGACCCGTTTTTTGTCACGGCGATGGACTATATTATCGCCCAGCACGAACTCGTCGAGCCGCTCTACCGACTCGAAAAAGCGGGCCAGTTGGGACACGGCGAGCAGCCCATCACGCCGGAGGGTCGGGCATTTATTGAGGGACAATTGCTGAAGGGCGGGCAGATGCTCGGGCGGGTTTGGTTGACAGCGTGGAAATCGGCCCCGGTCGACACCTATCTGCGCACCATGCTCGCCAAGCGCCAGGGCGCCGCCACCGAGCAGGGAAAAAAGCCGGTGCCATGAATTGGTTGTCGCTGGGACTGATCGCACTGGGCGGGGCGCTGGGATCGGTTGTCCGAGCGATCGCGGGCCAGTTGATACCGGTCGGCCGGCTGCCGTGGGCCACGATTCTGGTGAACATCGCCGGTTCGTTGCTGATTGGTGCGTTGATTGCCCGCTTTGCCGCGATGCCCCCTGACGAGAGTGCGCGGGCCCACAGCTTCTGGGTGGTCGGGGTCTGCGGCGGTTTCACGACGTTCTCCACGTTCAGCTGGCAGACGGTCGAACAGATTCAAAAGGGCAATTGGGCCGTTGCCGTCGCCAATGTGCTAATTTCCGTGATCTGCTGCCTTGCCGCCACCGCCGTCGGTTGGAGGCTGGCGCGATGAGATTTTGGGGATTCGTCCTCGGCTGCCTTCTTGCTGCGGGTTGGGCCGGTGCGGCGGTCGATGAGAATCTCGCCACGCGGGTCATCATTCTCGCCAACAGCGACGATCCCGACTCACTCCGCATCGCCCGGCATTATGCCGAGGTGCGCGGGGTTCCCGAGGCCAATCTGATCACGTTGAAGATGCCGCTGACCGAGGAGATCACTTGGCGTGAGTTTGTCGCCGCGGTTTGGAGTCCTTTGCTGGATACGCTGGTGCCGCTGGGCTGGATTGACGCGATTCCGATGTCGCTGACGGATGCGTTCGGTCGGAAGAAATTCGCTCCGTACCGTCACCGCATCGCCGCGCTCGTGGTGTGTCGCGGGGTGCCACTGAAGATTGCGCACAGCGCCGAATTCTTCGTCGAGACCCTTCCACTGACGAAGCGTGGGGAGTTTCGCACCAACGCGGGTGCGGTCGACTCCGAGCTCAGCCTGCTGGCGCTGCCCAATTATCCGATCAACGCCTTCATTCCGAACCCGCTCTTCCAAAACGAGCGACCGTCTGCGAATGAACTTGGCCAGGTTGTCATGGTTTCCCGGCTCGACGGACCGAGTGTCGACGATGCCAACTCGCTCGTCGACCGGGCGGTGGCGGCCGAGCAAACCGGACTTCTGGGGCGGGCCTATGTGGACATCGCCAACCGTGACCACACCGGCGACCCCTGGCTGGAGTCCGCGGCGAAGCAGCTCGCCGCGCTGGGATTCGACACGAGTGTGGACCGGGAAAATGCGACCATGCCCTCGACGGCGCGAATCGACGCTCCCGTCCTCTACTTCGGCTGGTATTCCGGCGGAGTCGACGGTCCGTTTATCTTACCAGGGTTTCGATTTCCACCGGGCGCGATTGCCCTGCATATCCACAGTTACTCGGCGAGCACCCTGCGCCAGCCGGGAAGCGGCTGGACCGGGCCGTTGGTCGCGCGGGGGGTCACCGCTACAGTTGGAAACGTTTACGAGCCCTACCTGCAGTTCACGCACCAACCGCACCTTTTACTGAAGGCGTTGGCGCGGGGGGCGACGCTGGCGGAGGCGGCGTATTATTCGATCAACGCCTTGAGCTGGCAGGCGGTGCTGATCGGCGATCCGCTCTATCGGCCCTTCGCTGTTTCGCTGGACGAGCAGATGCGGAATTTTTCGAAATTGCCGGCCCGTCTTGCCGGCTACGCGACCCTCAGGCGCATGCATCTCCTCGACCTCGCAGAGCGCTCGTCTGACGCCACCGCGTTGGCGGTGTCCTCGCAAAGGAACGTCCCCAGCCTCGCCGTTGGAGTCGCTCTGGCCCGCCGGTTGCGCGAGGCCGGAGAAATCGACAAGGCGGGCAACGCGCTCGGTTTTGCACCGATGCTGCGGAGCTTCGATGTCAGCGACTGGGCGGTGGCCCGCGATGCGGCCGTCTTGCTCGAGGCGTGTGGTCGGCCGACGCGTGCGCTCGACGTCTGGCGCACGCTCTTGTCGACCCCAAGATTGCCCCGCGAACTCCGCGTGGCCTGGTTGCCCGAAGCGCGGAAGACCGCCCAGTTGGCGAACGACACGTCCCTCGCCAACACGTGGCAAACCGAGTGGATCGAATTGACCACCGGTTCCGCGGAACGCTCCCATCAGGGCGTCGCGCCCTGACGCGATCCAGACTCACACCTTGTCGACGATCCGGTCCGCGAGGCCGTACGCGATGGCCTCTTTGGCGTTGAGATAGAAATCCCGATCCGTGTCGCGATTGATCACTTCCATCGGCTGGCCTGACGCCGCCGCGAGGATGTGGTTCAATTCGAGCCGGAGTTTTTCCATTTCCTTCGCCTGGATGTTGATGTCGCTCGCCGGTCCGATCATCCGGCCGGAAATCAACGGCTGGTGAATCAGGACGCGCGAATGTGGATAGAGCAAGCGGCGGCCCTTGGCCGCACCGCTCAGGAGGATGGAGCCCATGGAGGCGGCCATGCCGGTGACCACCACGGTGATGGGCGACGTGACGAGTTGCATCGTGTCATAGATCGCCATGCCCGCCGTGATCGATCCTCCGGGGGAATTGATGTAAAAGGTGATGTCCTTCCCCGGGTCGTTGGACTCGAGGTACAGGAGCTTCTCGGTGATGTCCTTCGCGGTTTCATCCGTCACCGCACCCCAGAGAAAGATTTTCCGCTGCTCGAGGAATTTCTTCTGAATCAGCATCGCGACGGGCGTATGCCGCTGCGCGCGCCGCTCACCGGCCGGAGATTCGTCGTCATCGTCGTCATCGTCGAGACGCGGTACAGGGGCGGAGAGACCGGGCTGAAGATTGTCAAAATGCATAGGCGTTGAACGTTGGCGGCTCTCCCGGATTGGCAAGTGCGGCCTCACTGCGCCCACGATGGACGGTCGTCTCCGACGCTGGGAGCGGGCCTAAAAACGAAGGCGATCGGAAAATCGATGAATGCACCGGGACGAATGTTTCGGTTTCAAGATTCAACCCGTTTCGGCGGTCCGCAGCTTCGATGGTGGCGGGTAAACGTAATAACCTTTGACCGTCCCAGGGCGCGTGGCGGTCGACGCGGTACCTCGGCGCCTCGTTCTTCGAATTGGGGAGCGGCACCTCGAAGCGAGAGACTGCATTTCAGCGACTGACGTCGAAATCGACGCCGCGAAACAGTCACACCACTTTCCAGCCTACCGTTGGGCCCACCGCTGAACAATTCGCTGGTTTGGTGCAGCTGTCACGCCGGATTGAAATTATCGTCCTTCGATATCTTTGGCGTTACCGAGATCCCGCTGATTTGGGCCGAGAAATGGGTGAGGAGCAACTGCACGAACTGCGCGTGAAATGCGCCGTAAAGCTCCGCATCAATCTTGCTTTTCTCCGGACCAACCAGGCGGAGAACCAGGGCGGTTTCATCAACGCGAGGACGCAGCCAGGCCCGATTTTTCAGATCGGACTGCGTGGGGGTAAAGTCGCTGTCCGCATCCTTTTCCCAGGTCTCAACGATCAGATCTTCGATTGATTGCTGAATCGTTAGCAGAAGTTTCCCCGGGTTTGTGGTGGTCACGACGATTGCCATAGGCAGACGGATAAAGAAACCGCTCTCTTTTGGAAGGACGTTCTTGGAGGCATCCCTGTCATGTTCGGCTTGAGATCGACTCCTGCGCGAAACGGTCACTCGTGAGAGGACGCCAAAAATTCACGATGTATGCCCGTCCATAAACCAGCGCGCAGGCAGACTTGGAGCAGCAGGCCGCTTCCGCAGCGACTTCGAATCGTGGGCCGGGTTTCTCGTTGGTTGGCGCCGGGATTCAAGCGTGCCACACGGGTGAAACGTTGGTCTGGCCAAACCGGCGAAACTCCGCGGCACCCATGCCCGGAACGATCAACTTTCCCAATCGCCCGAGGTTTTTGAGCGTGCGACGATTTCACGAGGTGGCTGTTCAATGGGAAGGCCGGAAACGAGGTAAAGTATGAGACGCTCATTCCGCTTTTCCTGTTTATGCGGCTTTTCCCCGTGGATTGTGGCCGCACGCTGCGGTGGGAAATTTTCCCCAATTCCATCACTCCGGTTGCCTTTCCGAGCTGTCTACCGGGTATTCCTCGAATCGTGCTCGAATAGTGCTCGAATCGTCCTCGAATCCATCTCGAATACGTACCGGGTGAACACCCTAGGGTTTGTCGCGAAATCGTGTGCCGAGAGGGCCGAAGTCGGGCAAGACGCTGCCTTGTGAAGGGCGCATTTTCCCGGTACTCTATTGCCATGCCCGGGCCCGACAAAAGTTGCACTGACTTCGAGCAAGCGAGCGCCGTTACGCCGACTGGGGGAAACATGAACCTCGAACGCAGCGTGTCACTTCATGGCCCGGAGGGAGTCTACATGCGCGGCACTCTTTCTGATGCAGGAGAATTCTCCCTCCGCATGTCGGGAGGCAGCTACATCCACGGCACCGCCCAAAGTGACGGGCACGTCTCCCTCCACGGCCCCAAGGGTGCCTTTTTCCACGGTAGAATCAACCAGGATGGCGCCATCGCGATTCACGGGCCGAACGGACTGTTCCTGCACGGCACCGCGAGCAATTTTTGATCCCGCAAGGTCCGGCTATACCCCCCAGCCCGGGAGGTAGTCGTAACCCGGGCCGAGGAGCCGGTTGGCGTCGGGGATGTTCGTGATCTTCCCGGCAACGGGGTCCCACTCGATTCGGGATTGCGCGCGGATCGCGGCAACGCCCAGGAGGACCAACTCGGTGATCGGTGCGGCGTAGTCGAATTGCGAGCCGCAGGCCGGCCCGCCGCGAATCGCGTTGGCCCACTCGCGATGCGGGCCGCCGACCACCCGCGGAATCGTTTTCGCCGGCAGCGACCCGCGCAATTCCTTCATGCGGGATTCGGGCAGGAGCCGCGGGCTGTTGCTGTGGGAACCGACCCAGAGTGTGCCCTTGTCGCCATAGATGATGGTGCCCCCGGAAGGATTGGGTTTCCATTCGCCGACGGGCATCTCAGGCGGGCGGGGCGGGAGCAGTCCGCCGTCGAACCACTTGAACTCAACCGGCCCCTGGGCGCCACGCGCGGGAAATTTGTATGTGACCACCGTCGACCGGGGAAACGTCTTGGGATAGAGCTGGCTGGTGATCGCCTCGACGCTGGTGGGCGGCGGCAGTTCGAGTCCGTAGAGCAGTGAGTCCATCATGTGGATACCCATGTCCCCGAGCGAGCCGCTGCCGTATTCGACATAACCGCGCCAGTGCTCCGGCAGCAGGCAGGAGCGGTAGGGGCGGACCGGTGAAGGCCCGCGCCACAGATCCCAGTCGAGGGTCGGCGGCACGGCTTCGTCGGCCGCGCCTTCGTCGGGATCGATTTCCGGATCGTTAAACCAGGGTTGTTTCGGCCGGTCGGTGAAGGCGTGGACCGTGTGGGGTTTTCCGATCAGGCCGGCCTGAACCCACTCGCGCACGAGCCGGATGCCTTCCCCCGCCCGACCCTGATTGCCCATCTGCGTGACGACGCCGGCGCGCTTCGCCGCGGCGTGCAGCGTGCGCACCTCCGTGATGCAACGGCACAACGGCTTCTCGACGTAGACGTGCTTGCCGAGCGCGATGGCCGACATCGCGACGGGGAAATGCATGTGATCCGGCGTGCACACGACCACGGCGTCGATCTCGTTGGCCATGCTGTCGAACATCCGGCGGTAGTCCTTGAACCATTTCGTCCGGGAGAATTTCTCCAAAATCGGTTTCGAGGCCGGGTCCGCCGCGACGGCATCGCGGCCGCGCCGTTCGTCGACGTCGCAAAACGCCACGAAGTTTTCGTCCTGCAACGCCTGCAGCGCGGGGGTGCCGCGGCCGCCGACACCGACGAGGGCGAGGTTGAGGCGCTGGCTGCGCAACTTGCCATCCGCGCCGCGCAGGCCCCGGAGTAGGAGCAGGAGGGAGCCTGCGGCGGCGGACGATTGCAGGAAGGCGCGACGGTTGATTCCCGGATGTGCTGGCATGGAGAGAGGATTTACTTTTTGGGCGCGACGGCCAGCCGGCCCGGTTCGCGGAGTGCATTGCCCTCGCGCTTGGTCAATGAGTCGCCGAGTTGAGCGCGCATCGTTTCGGCAAAGGCCTCCAGGCGCTGCACGACTTCGGGGTGGGCCGCGGCGACATCGGTTTTCTCGCCGATGTCGGCGGTCAGGTCGAAAAGTTCCCGGTTCTTCAATTTGACCATGTCGTAGTTCACCGGAAGACCGTCGCGCCCGCCCGGCCGATCGCCGAGACCGCGATAGGTGTGCGGCATCTGCAGTTTCCAACGCCCGTCGCCATCCGTGACCGCCTGCAGTTCGTTGAGTTCGAAATAGAAGACGTAGGCGTCATGAGGGTTTTTCGCCCCGGGTTTTCCCGCGATCAGCGGCCAGACGTCGAGGCCGTCGATTTGATGCCGGGGCAGGGCGGCCCCGATGAGTTTCGCGAAGGTAGGGAGGAGATCGATCGTCATGAACATGTCGGTGCTCGTCGTGCCCGCGGGCAGGTGCCCCGGCCACCGCATGATGCAGGGCACGCGGGTGCCGCCTTCCCAGCAGGTGCCCTTGCCCTCGCGCAATGGACGGGCGGAGCCGCCGTGGTTGCCGAAACGGAGCCAGGGGCCGTTGTCGCTGGTAAAGATGACGAGCGTGCGGTCGTCGATGCCGGTGCGCTTCAGGGCGGCGAGGATTTCGCCGACGGACCAATCGATCTCCTCGATCACGTCGCCGTAAAGGCCTTGCTCCGACTTCCCCTTGAACTTGCTGCTCACGTACAGCGGCACGTGCGGCATCGAGTGCGCGACATAGAGGAAAAACGGCCGCGCGCGGTTCCGCTCGATGAACTGCACCGCGCGCTTGGTGTACCAGGTGGTGAGCTGCTCCTGATCTTCCGGGGTGAGGCCGACCTTGACCGGCTTTTCCCCGTCGAGGAGTGGCAGCGGGGGATAGGATCCGGGTTTCGCCTCGGGGTTGAGAGGCCACATGTCGTTGGAGTAGGGCAGCCCGAAATAGTCATCAAAACCATGATACGTGGGCAGGAGCGGCGGCTTGCTGCCGAGATGCCACTTGCCGACCATGCCGGTGGCGTATCCCTGCTGCTTCATCAGTTCGGCGAGAGTCGTCTCGTCTCCGCCGAGTCCGTGCTTGGTGCCCGGGGCGAGCGCCATGTGGATGCCGATCCGATTGGGATAACACCCGGTCAACAGACCAGCGCGCGACGCGGAGCAGACGGCCTGGGGCACGTGGAAATTGGTGAACCGTCGCCCCTCGGCCGCCATCCGATCAAGATGCGGGGTGGTGAAGCCCCGCGCGCCGAAGCATCCGACATCCGAATACCCGAGGTCGTCGGTGAGGATGACGATGATGTTGGGTGGGTTCGCGCCGGCGGCGTATCCGTGAACCGCGGTCGTCACCAGCATGACTACGGCCAGGCGAAAAACGTGAAATGGGAAAGCAACGTTCATGGGTGAAGAAGGTGGTTCAAAACGTGGCTTTCACCCCGAGCGACCAGAGGGAGCCGAAGTCATCGCGACTGCGCAGTTGGGAGTGGATCGGAGTGCTGGGATTGGCGATTTCGACGTCCTCCAGTACGCCGGTGAAATTGCGGAGATTGGCGAAGAGGGTCCAGCGCCGGTAGATTTGAAAATCGGCCGCGATGTTCAGGTAGACCCGCGACGAGCTCCAATTGTACGTCGCCGGATCGATGCCGCGCCCGTCGGCCACCTTGGCGAGGCGCAGCCGGCTGCGGTAGTTCCAGTTGAGTTTCACGTTGAAACGCTCGCGGGCGAGGCTGATGCCCCAGTTGGCGGTGCGCGGGGCGAAGCCGGCGAAATTCGCCGTGGCGTCGCCGAGCGCCCGCAAGGCGCTGCCGTTCGCGAAGACCTGCACGCCGCGCGCCCACGAGGGAAGAAACGTGAGTGCCTGCTTGTAGTTGAAGTCGAGGCCCTGCATCCGGACAGTGCTGGCGATGTTTTGCGTCGTGGCGACGTCGAAGGGATCGTACGTCGCCGGGTCGAGACCGTAGAGTGCGAGAAATGCCGGGGTCGCGTTGAAGACGGTGTTGCCGAAGAAATTTTCGAACTCGCGCCGAAAACCGGAGACCGAGACGAGTCCCACTCCCTCGAAATAATACTCGAGGGTCAGCTTGGTCGTGCGCGCGCTCCAGGCCTTGATCGCGGCATTGTTGACGCTGATGCGGTTGGTCGCGCTGGGAGGCGCCTCGACGTTGGGCAGGGTGAGACCGGCGGCGTACTGGTTGAAGTCAGGCCGGCCGATCGACCAATAGTAGGCGCCGCGCGCGATCAGGTTCTCGCGGAGATTGTAGCTGGCGTTGAGGCTGGGAAAATAGCGCAGGTACTCCTTCTCCGAGTGCAGACCGCGGTCGATGATGGTCCGCCGCGCGACCGTCAGCGGGTCGGTGCTGAGGGTGAGGGGCTGACCGTTGGCTCCGAGAATGGCGCGGCCGTTGGCGTCGCGCTGAAAATTGCGCGAGGCATCCGTGAGCGGACCCTCGGCGGTGACGTTGGTCTGCTCGGCGCGGACGCCGCCGTCGAGTTTGAGCCGGCGATCGAGAAACTGCGCGTCGGCGCGGAGGTAAACCGAAGAGATAACCTCCTCGGCGTGTTTCGAAAGATTCACCTCGGCGCGGTAGGCGTTGTTCTGATCGAGGGTGATGTAGGAGGGGTGATCACGCTGGAGGGCGAGCAACGCGGCGTTGTCGACCCACTGGACGCGCGGAAAGCCGAAGCCCGGGGTGCGACGAGAGAAGATTTCGTCCGGCACGACGGCGGCGCTGTCGTCGCTGCCAATCGGCGTCGTGCTGGGGCGGCCGTCGGCGCCGACAAAGTTGTAGGGGGAATTCAGCCCCCGCAGATCGCGCAACGATTTGCGCACGTCGAATCCGGTCTTGAGCGTGAGTGGGAACCGGCCCGGGAAGGCGCGCGCCACGTTGGCGAACGCGGTGCGCTGCACATCGACGGAATCCGAGGCGATCGAACTCGCGGTGGAGAGCGCGTAGGTGCCGGCCTTCGTGTAGTCGACCGGAGCGCCCGTGGCGTCCGTCACCGTGACCGTGCCGGGCCGCATGTAGTTGATGTTGTCGAAGGAGACTGTTACTCCCGTCCGGCGGGCGAGGGAGCTGTTGAAGAACCCCTTCGACAAATCGCGGAAGGCGGTGTTGGCCTCCGAATAGCCGAGGCCGGCGTCGGCCTTCCAGATCGGACCTTGGTGGCGCCAGGTGAGGCTGGGGCTCAGCGACGAGCCCTCACGGTAGCGCTCGCCGTTGGTGAGGCGGACCTCGCCGGCGCCCGCGGCTCCGCGGGTTTGTGTGAGCGAAAAATTGCCGGGCGCGACGCTGTTCACGAGAAACCCGAGGGTGTGGTTGTGAAACTCCGCCCCGAAGTCGACGCGATGGATGGAAAACGAAATCCGGTCGTTGGCGCCGAGCTTGTAGTCGGCGGTGCCGCCCAGTGAGGAGCGCGATTCGGTGCGCGGACCGTCGCGCACGGTATAATCGGTGAGGTACGGCCGGTCGGGCGTGGTGTCGGGCAGCGTCGTGCCGTTGGTCAATCCGCTGACGCCGCGCCAGGTGGTGACGAGGCCGTCGGAATTTTGATATTGGCGGGTCGAACTCGCGGAGAGCGTGAAACCAAAACGCCGGTTCACAGGCGCGATGTAGCTGAAGTCGAAACCCGGATTGACCTTGCGCGTGAGCTTGTTGTTTGGCGCGGGGGTCTTGCCGAAATCGCGGGCGTTGTCGCGCATGAGAAGGAAGACGCTCCCGTTGAACACCGGCTTCGAGCGATCAAAGGCGCTTTGTGTGACCATGTTGACGTAGCCGGCCAGGGCCGATCCCGGTGACTCCGGCGTCGGCGAATACACCACTTCGATGCGCGACAGGTTGTTGGTCGAAACGGAATAGAGTTCCACCGCGCGGGTGGTGCTGGCCTGCGCGCTGGCGAGGCTGAAGCCGTTCACGGTCACGGGCAGATTGGCGGACGGCACTCCGTTCATGCCGATTTGGCGCGGCTCGCCCGAGTTGAACTCGGCGGTGATGCCGGGGAGGAATTTCAGGAGTTCCCCGACGTTGCCGTCGGCGATGGTGCCGAATTCGTCGGCCGCGACGACCGTCACGATGTTCGGAGCGAAACGCTGGGTGTTGATGGCGATGGCGGCGCCGCTCATCTCCCGCCCGCTCGCGACGACAAACTGGTCGAGTTTGACGGGACTGGCGCTGTCCCGGGCGCCCTGAAAGTTCACCACATTGAAATCGTGCACGACGGTCTTGCCGGATTCCACCGTGACCGCCGCCTCCTGCGGGACGATTCCGGTGTGAAAGACGCGCAGCCGGGCGGAGCCGGCGGGGACGTTCACGAGCCGATACTGGCCCGTGGCGTCGGTGAAGGTCTCGAGTCGGGTTCCCTCGGCGGTGATGCGGGCGGTTTCGACATAATCGCCGGTGGCCGGTTTCATGACGCGGCCCTCGATGGTGCCGACGGCGGACGACTGGGCCTGAGAGGGAACCGACAGGGCAAGGAGGAGTGCGGCGGTCCGCCAGAAACATAGGACCGAAAGCACGGGGTTCTGCTGGACTGATTTCATGACGGGGTGGGGACGGAGAGAGCGGGCGGACGCGGGGACGTCGGGGTGGGGGAATCTTAGCCGATTCGCGATGCGGCGTCTGTGAGAGTTTGCGCTTTCGCGATGAGATAATTCACCGGGCGTTGCCCGGGAGATTGGGGCGAGCGGGATTCGTGAATTGATTTTTTTTCTGCACCGCGGATAAAGGCTCATGCCTCTGTCACGTCGTCTCAGTGTCACCCGCCGCCGGCAGGTGGCGTTGTTGATTGAGACGTCGAATGCGTACGCGCGCGGGCTCCTGCAGGGGATCGTGCACTACATCCGCGAGCACAAGCCGTGGTCGTTTCATCTCATGGAGCAGGGGCGGGGAGACGATCCCCCGGCGTGGTTGGAAAATTGGAAAGGTGACGGAATCATCGCGCGAATCGAGACCCCGCGGATTGCGCGGGCGGTGGTGCGGGCGGGATTGCCGACGGTCGACGTCAGTGCGGCCCGGCTGGTGCCGGAGTTGCCGTGGGTGGAGACGGATGACGAACAGATCGCACGCCTCGCGGCCGAGCACCTGCTCGAGCGCGGGTTCAAGCATTTTGGGTATTGCGGGGATTCGCGCTTCAACTGGTCGGTGTGGCGTGAGAACCATTTCCGGTCCCGCCTGGCGGCCGCACAGCAGACGTTGCATGTCTACCGGCCGGATGTGGCGGCGTCGGATCTCGCGGCCCAAGTCGGTGATATCCGCCGCTGGCTGCAGGAACTGCCCAAGCCGATTGGGATCATGGCGTGCTACGACATTCGCGGCCAGCAATTGCTCGATGCCTGCCGGAGTGCGGGTGTGGCGGTGCCCGGTGAGGTGGCGGTAATCGGAGTCGATAACGATGCGCTGCTGTGCGACCTCGCGTCACCGCCGATGTCCAGCGTGATCCCCAACACCCATCGCACCGGCTATGAGGCGGCGGCGTTGCTCGACCGGTTGATGGCGGGCAAGCGGGTGGCTCCGGTGCCGCACCTGATTGCGCCGCTTGGAGTGGCGGCCCGCCAGTCGACTGACGTGCTGGCGGTGGACGATCGCGACGTGGCGCGGGCGGTGCAGTTCATCCGCGAGCACGCGTGCGAAGGCATCAACGTGAGCGATGTCCTGCGGGCGGTTCCACTCTCGCGTCGCGTGTTGGAGCAGCGTTTTCAGCGGTTGCTCGGGCGGACGCCCCGGGAGGAGATCCTCCACGTGCGGCTCAATCGCGTGCAGCAATTGTTGGTGGAAACGGATCTTCCGCTCTACTTGATTGCGGAGAGGACGGGCTTCGAACACGTCGAGTATCTGAGCGTGGTGTTCAAGCGCGAGACCGGAAAAACGACGAGCGCGTATCGCGCCGCGACGCAGGGGTAGGGCGCGAGCCTGGGCGTTTCCAAGAAAAAACTGGCGGTTTTGCGTCTTCGTCACACTTTACGGCACGGAGAATGATAGTATCTTTGCCCCATGAAGCGTAGACACCCGTTCAACGTGTTGCTGCTGTTCGCCGTCGGAATGGCCGCGGGGTGTTCTTCGTCGCAGATGGGTCGAATCGACCGCAACCGCGACATCTATGAGACATGGCCAATCGAGACGCGCCAGGCGGTGCTCGATGGAAAAGTGGAGCCCGGGATGAATGCCGACATGGTGCGGGTCGCGTGGGGTGAGCCCAGCGAGGTGACGGTTTCGCCGGCGGGAGATGAGATTTGGGTATATTCCAAAGGCGGCGACCCGGGCGGCGTCTACTATCCGGGTGGAGGCGTCGGAGGGATGGGTGGCAGCGGCATCGGGATGGGTGGAACCGGCGGCGGCATCGGCATCAGCACGGGCCGTGGCGGCACCTCGATTGGATCGACCGGCGGTATCGGCATCGGTGGCGGTGTTGGCGGCGTGGGTATTGGCGGCACTGGCATCGGCGGAATGGGAGGAATGGGCGGCGTAGGTGCTCCAATCGTCACCCGTCCGACCCCGCCCGACATTCGCGAAGTGGTTTTCCGGAACGGCGCCGTGGTCCGTGCCGACAGCGGCAAGCCGTGATGCGCGCCGCGGTTGGCTGACGCGTTTGAACTACTGGCCGATTTTTTTGTAATCCAGTACCGTGTGGCTGATGTAGCCCGTGGCGAGCGCGGCGCGATCGGTGAGCGGTTCCGGCGGCGAGAGATCGTCGCCGAGACGGAAGATTAGCCGATGGGTGCCGTCGTCACCCGCGGGACTGAATAGACCTGGAACAACCACGCGGGCGGGCACGGTGCGGCGCACCTCGGTGTGGGCGTGGCACGGCAACGGGAAATTCACGTTATGCACGATGAAATTTCGTGGAGGAGTCGCGGCCGCCATTTCCGGGGCGAGTCGGGCGGCGTGGACAGCGGAGGTTCTAAGGATCGCGTGTAATGGCGCATCGGGAACGTCACCCGCCGCCTTGAGCCGGTCGTAGGTTTCGCCGGTCATGTCCTGCGAGAACGCGATCGCGGGGAGCCCGTGCAGCGCGCCTTCCCAGGCACCGCCGATCGTCCCGCTGGCGATGATGAAGCCAAGCGACGCGTTGAGGCCGACGTTGATGCCGCTGATGACCGCGTCGATTTGCAGGGTGGTCGGCAGCAGGTGCCCTACGGCGATGTTGATCGCGTCGCTCGGCGTGCCATCGACAATCCAGGTCGGACATCTGAGACCTCGGTCGGCGGCGACGGCCTGGACCGGGCGGTTGCGCGACTTGGCGGCGCCGATCCAGCTTTGCTCGTGCTTGGGTGCGACCACATAGAGTTCATGTCCGGCCGCGCGCAGCGCGTGGACGAGTTCGTGGAGGAATACGCTCTCGATGCCGTCGTCGTTGGTGACGAGAAATTTCATGGAAGGGGCACGAAAGCGGGGAACGCCGGCGAGCGCAACCCGGAGAAAAACGGCGACAAGCGTCCAGAAATTCCGGGCACGAGTGGGCGGCCTATCCGTTGCTGTCTTCGCCTCCCCGGCCCTTGCCGCCGTTGGCGGGAAGATGATGCGGGAAGAAGAAATAGTAGTTCATCAGCCACCAACTGCGCGACGACCGGTAGAACAGGGCGGGGAAGATCACTGATCCAGCGGCCGCGAGCACGATCGCTGTGGTGGTGCCGATGACCTTGAAGAATGCGAGCAGCATCACGGGAACGAGGAAACCCACGAGCGTCACTCCGTAATTGAGCGACATCGAGCCAAGGAAGAAACCCTCGTCGTTGGCGCGTTCGAACTCGAACCCGCACGACGGGCACTTCGGGTTGATTTTAAACAGGGAGCCGGACTTGAAGAGCGTGGGTGCGCCGCAATTCGGGCAGCGGTTCGTCAGGCCGCGGGTGACAATTTGGACACGGGTGACGTTCATAAAAAAGGGTTGTCCCGGTTTCTTAGTGGCAGCCCGAGGGACGGAGCAAATCCGGCAAGAGGCTGAGTTTGCCGCAGTGAAAGAGGATGCGCGCCCGATAGTTGGCGAAGCTGCGGAAGCCCCGCGCGTCTGACTTGATGGCTTGGATCTTCGAA
>CANJIU010000168.1 GCA_947474365.1 Opitutia bacterium
GTCATCCCGCTGGTCACCGCCACCACCGTGGAGCCTTGGCTCACTTTCAAGGTGTCACCCGTCGCGAGCGACAGAGTGCTGACCGTGATCGACGCCAGGGGGTTGTTTTCCGTGTCCGTGAACAGGAAATCAGACAACGCGAACGTCTTGGCCGTGTCCTCGCTCGTTGTCACGCTGCTGGCCAGCGCCACCGGCACGTCGTTCACGGCGGTGACGTTGATCGTCATCGTCGCCGCGACGGTGCCATTGGCGGAATCGTTCACCTTAAAATCGAACGTGCTGCGCGCCGCGCCGTTGGCGTTGGCCGCCGGCGTGTAGACCAACGTCGGGATTTGCGCCGCCGTGATCGTCATCCCGCTGGTCACGGCCACCACCGTGGAGCCTTGGTTCACTTTCAAGGTGTCACCCGTCGCGAGCGACAGAGTGCTGACCGTGATCGAAGCCAGGGGATTGTTTTCCACGTCCGTGAACAGGAAGTCCGACACCGCGAAGGTCTTCGCCGTGTCCTCACCCGTCGTCACGCTGCTGGCCAGCGCCACCGGTACGTCGTTCACCGCGGTGACGTTGATCGTCATAGTCGCCGCCACAGTCCCTGTGCCGGCATCGTTCACCGTGAAGTCGAATGTGCTGCGGGCCGCGCCATTGGCATTGGCTGCCGGCGTGTAGACCAGCGTCGGGATTTGCGCAGCCGTGATCGTCATCCCGCTGGTCACTGCCACCACCGTGGAGCCTTGGCTCACACTCAAGGTGTCACCCGTCGCGAGAGATAGCGTGCTGACTGTGATTGACGCCAACGGGTTGTTTTCCGTGTCCGTGAACAGGAAATCAGACAACGCGAACGTCTTGGCCGTGTCCTCGCCCGTCGCCACGCTGCTGGCCAGCGCCACCGGCACGTCGTTTACCGCGGTGACGTTGATCGTCATCGTCGCCGCGACGGTGCCATTGCCGGCATCGTTCACCTTAAAGTCGAACGTGCTGCGCGTCGCGCCGTTGGCGTTGGCCGCGGGAGTATAGACGAGCGTCGGAATCTGCGCCGCCACGATCGTCTGGGCCGCCGTAACGTCCAGTCCGTTCAGTTTCAACGTGTCGCCGCTGGCCAGGGCCAGGCTGCTAATCGTGATCGAAACCAGCGCGTCGCCTTCCACATCCGAAAAATTGAAGTCCGGTACGCCGAACGTCTTGGCCGTGTCCTCGTTCGTCGTCGCACTGCTGGCCAGCGCCACCGGCACGTCGTTCACCGCGGTGACGTTGATCGTCATAGTCGCCGCCACCGTCCCTGTGCCGGCATCGTTCACCGTGAAGTCGAATGTGCTGCGGGCCGCGCCATTGGCATTCGCCGCCGGCGTGTAGACCAGTGTCGGGATCTGCGCCGCTGTGAGGGTCATCCCATTGGTCACCGCCACCACCGTGGAGCCTTGGTTCACTTTCAAGGTGTCGCCCGCGGCGAGCGACAGATTATTGACCGTGATTGAGGCTAAAGGATTGTTTTCCACGTCCGTGAACAGGAAATCCGCCACCGCGAACGTCTTCGCCGTGTCCTCACTCGTAGTTAACCTGCTGGCCTGAACCACCGGCACATCATTTACCGGCGTGACGTTGACCGTGGCAGTGGAAACGTTGCTGACGTGATTGACCAATTGGCCGTCGTCCACCTGGAAGCTGACCGTTCGAGCCAGTGACGAGGGATTTTCGCTCGTATTCGCATACGTCACCGAGCGCAGCGCCGTCTGATAAATGGCCACCGTGGCCGTGCCGGTGAGCGTGAGTACGCCCGTGGCGGCATTGTAGGCGCCAGTGATGCCGCTCTGATCGGTGAACCCGAGCACGTCCTGCGCGCTGGAGAAGTTGGTGGAGAGGGAAACGGTTGCGCCCGTGAGATTGGCACTGTCGGCATCCGTGACCGTGAGGCCGGCGGCGATCGCAGTCGCCGCCTGGTTCTCGCTGTAGGCGAGAACTGCGACCTTGGTATCGACCACCGGAGCGTCGTTCACCGCGCCGATGCCCACGGTGGACGTCACGACATTGCTGGCGTGATTCGCGGACTGACCGTCGTCCACCTGGTAGCTGACCGTGCGCGGCGAGACCGACGGTGACGCGCTGGAGTTGGAATACGTCACCGAGCGCAGCGCCGCCTGATAATTGGCCACGGTCGACGTGCCGACGAGGGTGAGCACGCCGGTGCTCGTGTTGTACGAGCCGAGGATGCCGTTCTGATTCGTAAACCCGAGCACGTCCTGCCCGGCGGCGAAGTTACCGGTGATAGACACCGTTGCTCCCGTCAGGCTCGGGCTGTCCACATCGGAGACGGTCAACAGCGTGTTGATCGCCGTCGCCGCCTGATTCTCGGTGTAGCTCAGGGTGCCGCCATTTGCCGCCAGCACCGGCGCGTCGTTCACCCGCGTCACATTCATCGTGGCGGTGGAAACGTTGCTGACGTGATTGACCAATTGCCCGTCGTCCACCTGGAAGCTGATCGTGCGCGCCGCGGACAGGGGATTTTCACTCGTGTTCGCATACGTCACCGAGCGCAGCGCCGTCTGATACACGGACACCGTCGCCGCACCGGAAAGCGTGAGCACGCCGGTGCTGGCGTTGTAGACGCCAGTGATGCCGCCCTGATTCGTGAACCCGAGCAGGTCCTCGCCAGCGGTATGGTTGGTGGTGACGGCGACCGTCGCGCCGGTGAGGTTGGCGCTGTCGGCATCCGTGACCGTCAGGCCGGTGGCGATCGCCGTCGCCGCCTGATTCTCGAAGTACGCGATAATGGCGGCCTGGGCATCGACCACCGGAGCGTCGTTCACCGCACCGAGGCCCACCGTGGACGTCACGACATTGCTGGCGTGATTCGCGGACTGATCGTCGTCCACCTGGTAGCTGACCGTGCGCGGCAAGACTGACGGATTCGCGCTGGAGTTGGCATAGGTCACGGAGCGCAGCGCCGTCTGATAATTGGCCACGGTCGACGTGCCGACGAGCGTGAGCACGCCAGTGCTGGCGTTATAAAAGCCGAGAATGTTGTTCTGGTTGGTGAACCCGAGCACGTCCTGCCCGGTGGCGAAGTTGCCCGTGATGGACACGGACGCGCCCGTCAGACTCGCGCTGTCCACATCGGAGACGGTCAGCAGCGTATTGATTGCCGTCGCCGCCTGATTCTCGGTGTAGCTCAGGGTGCCGCCATTCGCCGCCAGCACCGGCGCGTCGTTCACCGGCGTGATGTTGATGGTGGCGGTGGAAACGGTGCTGACGTGATTCACCAACTGACCGTCGTCCACCTGGAAGCTGACTGTGCGCGGCAGCGCCGAAGGATTTTCGCTCGTATTCGCATACGTCACCGAGCGCAGCGCGGCTTGATAATTGGCCACCGTCGCCGTGCCGGAAAGCGTCAGTACGCCGGTGCTGGAATTGTAGGCGCCAGTGATGCCGTTCTGCGTGGCAAACCCGAGCACGTCCTGCGTGCTGGAGAAGTTGGTGGTAAGGGAAACCGTCGCGCCCGTGAGGTTGGCGCTGTCGGCATCCGTGACCGTCAGGCCGGTGGCGATCGCCGTCGCTGCCTGATTCTCGAAGTACGCGATAATGGCGACCTGGGCATCGACCACCGGAGCATCGTTCACTGCGCCGATGTCCACCGTGGACGTCACGACATTGCTGGCGTGATTCAAGGACTGACCGTCGTCCACTTGGTAACTGACCGTACGCGGCAACACCGACGGATTCGTGCTGGAGTTGGCATACGTCACCGAGCGCAGCGCCGTCTGATAATTGGCCACGGTCGACGTGCCGACAAGGGTGAGCACGCCGGTGCTGGCGTTATAAAAGCCGAGAATGTTGTTCTGATTCGTAAACCCGAGCACGTCCTGCCCGGCGGCGAAGTTGCCGGTGATGGATACCGTCGCGCCCGTCAGGCTCGCGCTGTCCACATCGGAGACAGTCAGCACGGCATTAATCGCCGTCGCCGCCTGGTTCTCGGTGTAGCTCAGTGCGCCGCCATTCGCCGCCAGCACCGGCGCGTCGTTCACCGATGTGACAGTCACCGTCAGCGATTCCGTCAGCGTGTCGACCCCGCCGTTGGCCACTCCACCCGAGTCCTGCACGGTCCACGAGAACGTCGCAGGGCCGCCGCTGCTGTTGGCCGCAGGCCTGAACTTCATGCCCTGCAATTGCGCGAGGGTGTACGTCGTCGTGCTGGAATTACCCACCGCTCCTGCAACGTACACTTGTGCCGTGCTCGCTCCATAGGGCGCAAACGCGGTGATTTCAGTTCCAGCGAGGTTGAAGACCTTCACCAGGCCCACCGTTCCCCCACCCGTGCCGGCCAGAACGTAGACGTTTCCGGCCTCCGACACCACCCCGACCGTCACCTCGCCGGTGTAACCGGATCCAAAGGGGGCAAATTGAGAGAGCTGAGTTGTACTGGCGCCGTCGAAGATCCTGACCTGCCCAGCGCCCCCCACCACGATCTCCGCCTTGCCATCCCCGTTGAGATCACCCCCGGCTACAAAAATGCCGCCCGTGAAGGTGGACTCAAAAGCCAAGAAGCTGGAAAACAAAGTCTGATCCGAGGCGCGGAACACTCGCACGATGGGGGCACTCCCGAAACCGAGACCGACAATGATGTCGGCCGCGCCATCACCATCCACATCACCGCTGCCCACGCGCACCCCTCCGGTAAAAGCAGGATCATACACAAAAAACTGACTCAGCACTGCGCCATCACTTCCACTGAAAATACTCACCTGCGAACCACCGCCGGCGCCGGCACCGACAATGACGTCGGCCCGGCCGTCGCGATTCACATCCCCGGACGCGACGAAAATTCCACCCGTGAACGTGGGGCTGAAAGCAAAATAACTCGCCAACTGCGTCGCGCTGCCTCCTGCCAGGCTAAAAATATTGACCAGGGGACCGCCACCCGCGCCCGCCCCCGTCACGATGTCCGGCACGCCATCGCCGTTAATATCTCCCACCGCGACTCGCGCACCGCCAAGAAACGTCGGACTGAAAGCATTGAAGGAGGTCGGGCTTCCGGTACCGAGCCCCGCATAGTGATTCACCAATGGGGCGAACCCGGAACCGGCGCTGGTGACGAGCGACGTGGGGACTGGCGTACTCAAGGGGGTCACGACCGTCACGCCGTCGGCGAGCACGATGTCGCCCAACGTCGAAGGCGGCACCGCGGTCACCTTGAAGGTGAGCATCTGACTCGCTTCGTCGGCGCCGCCGCCCGGGCCGTAGGCGAGTGCGCCAAGTCCGAGCGACGTGGCCGCGGAATCCTCGGCCACCGTCAAATTGGCAACCGTGCCCGCCGTCCGCACCGGCGCGTCGTTCACCGCGGTGACCGTCACGGACAGCGATTCCGTTAGTGTGTCGACACCACCATTGGCTACCCCACCCGAGTCCTGCACGGTCCACGAGAAGATCGCCGGCCCCCCATTGCTGTTCGCGGCGGGCTTGAACTTCATGTCGTGCAACTGCGCGAGCGTGTAGGTCGTGTTCGCGGCGACGACCGTGGTCCCGTTGGCGAGCACGATGTCACCCAAGGACGGCGCGGGCACCGCGGTCACCTTATAGGTGAGCGTCTGGCTGGCCTCGTCGGTACCACCGCCTGGGCCGTAGCTGAGTGCTCCGAGTCCGAGCGACGTGGCGGCGGAATCCTCGGCCACTGTTAGATTGGCGACCGTGCCCGCCGTGCGGA
The DNA here is from genome assembly GCA_947474365.1 of Opitutia bacterium. Lineage (GTDB taxonomy): Bacteria > Verrucomicrobiota > Verrucomicrobiia > Opitutales > Opitutaceae > ER46. The sequence continues at coordinate 5,693 of CANJIU010000168.1, forward strand.
CCGGCGCGTCGTTCACCGCGGCCAAGGTCATCGTCACGGTGGCGGTGGGGGAGGACAGAAAAAGGTCCCAGGCCGTCACCGTAAACGTCTTGGCGCCGTTCTCGTTCGCCGCCGGGACATAGGTGAGCAAGCCACTTTCCAAGTTAGCCGCCGTGATCGTCTGATTCACGGTCACCGTTGTGTTGCCAAACTTCAGCGTGCCGGTCGCCGGCAGCGTGGCGATCGTGATGATGGAAAGGGGATCGTTTTGCCCGTCGGAAAAAGCGCCGATGAAAGCGGCCTTGGTCAGCGTCAACGTGACGTCCTCCGTGCCAGAAAACGCGACCGGCCCGAGCGTCGGCGCGGTGTTGAGCGGGGCGGTGACATTGACCGTGATCGTTTTCGCCGCAGGATCCAGGTCGACACCGCCATTGGCCGTGCCGCCGTTGTCCTGCACCTGGAACATGAACAGCGTGTAGGGGCTCCCGAGCCCTTCGGCGGCCGGGGTGAACTTGAGTTTGCCGTCCGTGAGGTCGGCGAGCGGGATCACCTGACCCGTGGTGACCGCGACATTGTTGTTTTTCAGACTGCCGGCCAGCGGCAGCGTCGTGATCTTCACCGCGAGCAGACTGTTCGCCGGACTATCGTTTGGATCGGTGAAGCCGAAATCCGCCGCCGCAAAAATGTAGTCCGTGTTCGCGGTCATCGCGATCGTCTTGGACGTGCCGGCGGGCGCGTCATTCACCGGTGTCACGTTGATCGACATCGTCGCCGCCGTCCTGCCGCTGCCGCTGGTGTTGACCACGAAATCAAACCGGCTGCGCGCCGTGCCGTTGGCGTTGGCCGCCGGCGTGTAGGTCAGCGAGGGAAATTCGTACGCTTGGATCGTCATGCCATTCGTCACATTGACCGGTCCAAATATCTGATACACGGTGAGAGTATCACCGACCGCCCGGGAAAGATTACTGACAGTGATCGAGGTCAGCGGCCCATCCGCATTCGTGAAATTGAAGTCAGTCGCCGAGAAGGTCCGCGGCGTGTCCTCGAGGGTCGTCACACTGCTAGCCTGCGCCACGGGAGCATTGTAGACGGTCAGAGTGTGCGTGTCATCGCTGCTGCCCGCGTAAATTCCCGCGCCGCCATAGGTGGCTAGAATGGAATAGGTGCCGATCTCGACTCCGGCCGGCAGGGTGTAGGCGATGGACGCCGAACCGGAGACGAGGGCGCCGGACGCCGCAGTGCCGATATTGGCTCCGACGCGGTCCTTGATTTGGAAAGTCACCGATCCGATCCCGACCGCCGGCGTCACCGTGGCGTTAAGAGTGATGGTCTGCTCGGATACGCTCCGGTCGGCCAGCTTGTTGGCGGCGACGATGGTGGTGGCGACGGGCGCAATCGTAAGGTCGAACGTCTGCGACGTGGTGAGCGCGGCGCCGCCCGCAGTGGCGTCGTCCGTGAGCGATACGGTCAGCGTCGCCGTCCCGAGGAAGCCGCTGGGTGTGTAGGTCAGCGTACCATTTTGGGTGATGGCCGGCGGCGTGCTGAACAACGAGGAGTTGGTGTTTGCAATCGCCAGGGTAAGGCTCTGGGACGACTCGTTTGCCGGACCGGCCGAGAGGTTCGTCGCAAACCCGACCACTGATTGCGGGCCGGCATCGGCCGGCACGCTGGAACTCTGGGAAAATGCGATGACATGCTGGGAGAGCCCGCCGGCGGAGAGGCCCGCGATCTTCGTCCCGGTGGGCAGCTGCACCGCGACCGGAGCAATACTGTCGGCGGGATCGCTGTTCCCCAACCCACCGTAGGAATTGGTGCCGGAATTGCTGCCCCAGGCAGCAACCGTGCCATCCGAGCACAACGCCAGACTGTACGCCTTGCCGCCGGAGACGGCCACGACCGTCTTGCCAGCCAGCGCACCCGTCATGCTCACCGGCGCCGGCAAAGGACCGTCCGTGCTCCGGCCCAGCTGGCTGGAGGCGTTGTTGCCCCACGAGACGATCGTGCCGTCGGTGCACAAGGCCAGGCTGTGCGTCTCGCCCGCCGAGACCGCCTTGACGACCTTACCCTCCAGCGCGGAGATCGAGGTCAACGGCACCGCCACCGGCGTGGGACCGACCGCTGAGCTGCCGAGTTGGAGGTAGCCGTTGCTCCCCCACGCGACGACCGTGCGGTCCGAGCATAACGCGAGCGTGTGACTGGATCCGGCCGAGGCCGCGACCACGCTCTTGCCTGAGAGCGACCCGGTCAACGGCACCGCCACGGGGACCAAGCTGGGTGTGCCGCTCGTATTGCCGAGTTCGCCTGAACTGTTGCCGCCCCAAGCGGCCACCGTGCCGTCAGAGCACACCGCCACGGAAAAGTATTGTCCGGCGGCGACGCCGACCACGGTCTTGCCAGCGAGCCCGCCGGTCATGCTCACCGCCACCGGCGTCGCGCTACTCGTTGTGCTGCCGATTCCGAGTTGGCCGTTGTTGTTGTTGCCCCACGTCGCCACCGTGCCGTCGGAGCACAATACCACGTTGTGAATGCCACCGGCGGCGATCGCCACCACCGTCTTGCCGGCCAAGACACCGGTTGTACTCACCGCCACCGGGATCAGACTCGCCGCAACACCGGAGTCGACTCCAAGCTGGCCAGCGAGGTTGTATCCCCAGGTGGCCACCGTACCGTCTGAACATAAGGCCATGCTATGGACTAGTCCCGTGGCGACGGCCACGACCGTCTTCCCTGCCAAAGCACCGGTCAGCGGTACCGCCACCGGCACCCTACTGGGCTGGGTGCTGCCATTCCCAAACTCACCGAGATAATTATCGCCCCAGGCGAACATTCGTTTCACGAGCGTGAAGGTCGGCGCATCGTTCACCGGCGCGATCGTGATCGTCACCGTGGAGGGCGGCGTGGAGGACAGGTTGCCGTCGGATGCCGTCACCGTGAACGTCGTCGCGCCGTGCTCGTTCGCCACCGGCACGTAGGTGAGGTTTCCGAGGTTCGCCGCCGTGATCGTCTGATTGGCGGTTACATTGGCACCTGCGAGCTTCAGCGTGCCCGTCGCCGGGAGCGTCACGATGTTGATGCTCGCGAGCGGATCGTTCTGCGCATCGTTGAAAGCGCCGGTGATGTTCCCGGACCCAAACGTCACCGTCGTGTCCTCGGTGCCGGTAATCGCGACCGCACTCAGCGTCGGCGCCGTGTTCAGCGGCGCGCTCACATTGACCGTGATCGTGTTGGGCGTGGGATCGAGGTCGACGCCGCCATTACTGGTGCCGCCGTCGTCCTGAACTTGAAAGGTGAACGTCGCGTAGGCCGTGCCGGTCGCGTTCGCCACCGGGGTGAACTTGAGTTTGCCGCTCGTGAGGTCCGCGAGCGGAATCACCTGACCCGTGGTGACCGCGACATTGTTGTTTTTCAGACTGCCGGCCAGCGGCAGCGTCGTGATCTTCACGGCGGCCAGGCTGTTCGCCGGAGTGTCGTTCGGATCGGTGAAGCCGAAATCCGCCGCGACGAAAGCGTAGTCCGTGTTCGCGGTCATCGCGATCGCTTTGTTCGCGCCCGCCGGGGCGTCGTTCACCGACGTCACGTTGAACGACATCGTCGCGGCCGTCCTGCCGCTGCCGCTGGTGTTGACCACAAAATCAAACCGGCTGCGCGCCGCGCCGTTGGCGTTGGCCGCCGGCGTATAGGTCAGCGCTGGCAATTCGTACGCTTGGATCGTCATGCCGTTCGTCACGTTGACATCGAAAAACTGATAATACGCCGTGAGGGTGTCACCTGTGGCCAGGGCCAGATTGCTGATGGTGATTGAGGCCAGCTGGCCCTCCGTATTGGTGAAATTGAAGTCCGCCGCCGTAAACGTCCGCGGCGTGTCCTCGAGGGTAGCCGCACTGCTGGCCAGCGCCACGGGGGCGTTGTAGACGGTCAGGGTGTGAGTGTCATCGCTGCTGCCCGCATAAATTCCCGCGCCGCCATAGGTGGCGGAAATGGAATAGGTGCCAATCTCGAGTCCGGCCGGCAGAGTGTAGGCGATGGACGCTGAGCCGGAAACGACGGCGCCGGACGCCGCACTCCCGATATTCGCTCCGATGTGGTCCTTGATTTGGAACGTCACCGATCCGATCGAGGTAGCCGGCGTCACCGTGGCGGTGAGCGTGACGGTCTGCGCGGAAACGTTGCGGTCGGCCAACTTGTCGGCTGCGACAATGGTCGTGGCGACGGGCGCAATCGTGACATCGAATGTCTGCGAGGTGGTGAGCGCGGCGCCGCCCGCAGTGGCGTCGTCCGTGAGCGATACGGTCAGCGTCGCCGTGCCGAGGAAGCCGCTGGGCGTGTAGGTCAGCGTGCCATTTTGGGTGATGGCCGGCGGCGTGCTGAACAACGACGAATTGCTGTTCGCAATCGCCAGGGTAAGGCTCTGGGACGACTCGTTTGCCGGACCGGCCGAGAGATTCGTCGCAAACCCGACCACCGATTGCGGTCCGGCATCGGCCGGCACGCTGGAACTCTGGGAAAGCGCGATCACATGCTGGGAGAGCCCGCCGACTGAGAGTGCCGAAATCTTCGTTCCCGTGGGAAGCTGCACCGCCACCGGCACGATGCTGTCCGCCGAATTACCGTTCCCCAACCCACCGTAGGAGTTAGTACCCCAGGCAGCGACCGTGCCATCCGAGCACAGCGCCAGGCTGTGCCCCGGGTGGGCGGAGACCGCGACGACGGTCTTTCCGGCCAGCGCGCCCGTCATGCCCACGACAACCGGCAACCCACTTTCCGTGATACTGCCCAGCTGGCCGTAGCCATTGAAGCCCCAGGCCACGACGGTGCCGTCCGTGCATAGAGCCAGGTTATGCACCATGCCAGCCGAGACCGCTTTGACGGTCTTTCCCTCGAATGCACCGGTCATGCTCACCGCCACCGGCCCCGGACTTTCCGCAGGAACCCCAAGCTGGGTGAACGCGTAAACGCCCCAGGCCGCGACCGTGCCGTCCGAGCAGAGCGCGAACGCGTTGTCGCCGCCAGCGGAGACCGCGACCGCTCGCTTGCCCAACAGTGCGCCCGTGAAGGATACGGCGACCGGTACCGAGCTAATCCCTCCGGAGGTGTTTCCGAGTTCGCCATAGGTGTTCGATCCCCATGCCGCCACGGTGCCATCGGAGCATACGGCCACGGAAATGAATCTTCCGGCGGCAACGCCCACCACCGTCTTGCCGGCGAGTCCCCCGGTCATGCTCACCGCCACCGGCACGGAGCTACCAACCGTACTGCCATTTCCGAGTTGGCCGGAATCGTTGATGCCCCACGCGACCACCGTGCCATCCGAGCATGCCGCCACGCTGTGGCCAAGTCCCGCGGCGACGGCCACCACGGTCTTCCCGGCCAAGGCGCCGGTCATCGGCACCGCAACCGGCACCGTACTGGCAAATGCGTCTGAACCGTTTCCAAGCTGGCCACCGAAATTGGCGCCCCAAGTCGCCAAGGTGCCGTCAGAACAGAGCGCCACGCTGAAAAACGATCCCGTGGCGACAGAGACCACCGTCTTTCCGACGAGCGCACCGCTCAGGGGCACGGCCACCGGAACCGCGCTGGACTGGGTGCTGCCGTTCCCATACTGACCAAAAGGATTGTCCCCCCAGGCAAACATTCGTTTCGGGAGCGTGAAACTCGGCGCATCATTTACCGGCGCGAGCGTGATCGTCACTGTGGAGGGCGGCGTAGAGGAGAGGTTGCCGTCGGAGGCGGTCACAGTGAACGTCTTGGCGCCGTTCTCATTCGGGGCCGGCACATAGGTGAGGTTCCCAAGGTTGGCCGCGCTGATCGTTTGATTGGCGGTTACATTGACACCGGCGAGCTTCAGCGTGCCGCTCGACGGCAACGTCACGATATTGATGCTCGTGAGCGGATCGTTCTGCGCGTCGGCGTAGGTGCCAGTGACATTTCCGGACACGAACGTCACCGTCGTGTCCTCGGTGCCGGTAATCGCGATCGCACCCAGCGTCGGCGCGGTGTTGGGCAGGCCGGTGACGTTGATGGTGATCGTGTTGGGCGTGGGATCCAAATCGACACCGTCGTCGGATCGGCCGCCGTCGTCCTGCACTTGAAACGTGAACGTCGTATAGGGCGTCCCGCCGGCATTGGCCACCGGGGTGAACTTGAGTTTGCCGCTGTTGATGTCGGCGACCGAGACGGTCTGCCCCGCGTTCACTGTCGAATTGTTGCTCTTGAGACTGCCCAGCGCCGGCAGCGTCGTGATCTTCACCGCCTGCAGGTTGTTCGCTACAGTGTCGTTGGGATCCGTGAATCCGAAGTCCGAAGCCACAAAAATATAATCCGCATTCGCCGTCGCGGCAATCGTCTTGTCCGTGCCGGCCGGCGCGTGGTTCACATGCGAGATCGAATGCGTGAGGGCCACGCTCGCCGTGGAAACATGCGTCGTACCGCCGGTCGCGCCGGTGAGCGACACCACGGCTCCGGTGGTGATCGTCTGCCCGCTCTCGATCAGGTTCGCACTCAGCGCCGTGGCCGCATCGTCGTACTCATTCGTCGGCAGGAAGCGCAGCCGGTCCGTCGCGTTCAACGTAATGGCAGCGGCGGTGGTGGCGTTCGTGAGGCTCGTCCAGCTGGTGCCAGCGTTGGTCGTGTACTGCCAATTCCCCTTCGACGTATTGACCGTGTAGCTGCTGATGGCGATGCCCGCAAAGGTGTTCGCGGTCGAGCCGCCGGTCACCTGGTCGGCCGTGTCGGAAAAATTGGCGCTGAACAGGGAGCTGACGGTCGCTCCCGGAGGGTTCGAGGTATTCTCCGCGATTGGCGCCAAGGTCGCGCTGCCCGTGGCCACCGGCGCGTCGTTCACTGCCGCGAGGGTCATCGTCACGGTCGCGCTCGCCGAGGGGAGGCTGCCGTCGGACGCAGTCACGGTGAAGGTCCGGGCGCCGTTGTCGTTCGCGGCGGGGACGTAGGTCAGCAGGCCGCTGTCCAAATTCGCCGCCGTGATCGTTTGATTGGCCGTTACCGTGCTATTCGAGAGTCGCAGTGAACCCGTCGTCGGCAAGGTCGCGATCGTGATGCTCTGCAGGGTATCGCTTTGTTCGTCGGTGAACGCCCCGGTGAAATTCCCCTTCGTAAACGTCAGCGTGTTGTCCTCCGTGCCGCTGACCGCGACCGCTCCGAGCGTCGGCGCGGTGTTGGGCGGGGGCGCGATGGTCACAGCGGCAACGGCGCTCGTGACGGACGATGGCAGGGTGTTGGAGACGATGACCGTGTAGCTCACCGCGTCGATGCTTTGCACGTTGGTCAACGTCAGCACGGAATTCGTTTCCCCGTTCAATACCGAGTCTCCCCTCTTCCACTGGTACGTCGGGGTGGGAACTCCGGTCGCCCAGACCCAAAGCGTCGCGTTCTGCCCCAGGCTCACCGCCAGTCCGGCCGGTTGCACCGCGATCACCGGGACTTGCGGCCCCAAGGGCGCGGGCGTGCTCCGGGCGAGGACGTTGCCGTCGCCCAATTGGCCGTTGATGGCGCTGCCCGCACCCAAGAGCATCCCACTTGTCTTCAAGACCAACGTGTAGCCGCCGCCAGCCACAACCGAGGCGACGCCGCTCGCCACCTGTACTGGCGGATTCCGAGTGGTGGTTGTACCGTCGCCCAGTTGGCCAGTGGAGTTTGAACCCGTCGCCCAAAGCGTCCCGTTCGTCGTCACGAAGAACGTGTTGTTGATTCCCGCCGCGACCGAGGCGACGCCGCTCGCCAACTGCACCGGCGTACTCCGGTTGGTCGTCGTGCCGTCGCCCAATTGTCCATTGCTGTTCAAGCCCGTCGCCCAAAGCGTCCCATCCGTCTTCACGAAAAGCGTGTGACCGCTCCCGGCCGACACAGTCGCCACGCCGCTCGCCACCTGCACCGGCGTACTCTGAGCGATCGTCGTGCCGTCGCCCAGCTGGCCGCTGCCATTCGAACCCACCGCCCACAGTGTCCCATCTGTCTTGACGAACAGCGTGTGACTCCCGCCGGTTGCGACCGAGGCGACACCGCTCGCCACCAGCACCGGCACGCTCTGGCTGGTCGTCGTGCCGTCACCCAGCTGGCCACTGCTATTCAAGCCCATCGCCCAGAGTGTACCGTCCGTCTTGACGAACAGCGTTGAGTTGATACCCGCCGCGACTGAGGCGACGCCGCTCGCCACCAGCACCGGTGTGCTGCGGCTGGTCGTCGTGCCGTCGCCCAGCTGGCCGTTGCTGTTAAAACCCACCGCCCACAACGTCCCATCCGTCTTCACGAAGAGCGTGTGGCTGTTGCCCGCCGCGACCGACGCGACACCCGTCGCCACCTGCACCGCCGTGCCTCGACTGACCGTGGTGCCGTCCCCAAGCTGACCGTTGTTATTTGAACCTGTCGCCCACAGCGTCCCGTTTGATTTCACGAAAACCGTGTAACTGCTACCCGTCGCCACCGAAGCCACACCACTGGCTACCGGTGCGAACACATTCCGGAAAATCGTGGAGCCATCGCCCAACGCTCCATTACCGGCCAGGCCCGCGGCCCACCGCGTCCCATCCGTCTTCACGAAGAGCGTGTAGCTGTTGCCCGCCGCGACCGAGGCGACGCTGGTCGCGACCGGCACCGGCGTGCTCCGGTCGGTCGTCGTGCCATCGCCCAGCTGGCCCGAGAGGTTCAAACCGGTCGCCCACATCGTACCATCTGTCTTGACGAAGATAGTGTGGCTGCCACTGGCCGCGACCGACGCGACGCCGCTCGCCAGCTGCATCGGCACGCTATGGTCGGCCGTCGTGCCGTCACCCAATTGACCGAAAGCGTTCGAACCCATCGTCCATAGGGTTCCGTTCGTCTTGATAAAGAGGGTGTGTTGGTTGCCAGCCGCGACCGAGGCGACACCGCTCGCCACCTGCACCGGCAAGGTCGGGCTCGTCGTCGTGCCGTCGCCCAGTTGGCCGCTGCTGTTCAAACCCATGGCCCACAGCGTCCCATCCGTTTTGACGAAAAGAGTGTGGCTGCCGCCTGCCGCGACGGAGGCAACGTCGGTCGCCACCTGCACGGGAGTGGTCCGGTTGGTCGTCGTGCCATCGCCCAGCCGGCCCGAGGCATTCGAACCCATCGCCCACAACGTCCCATCTGTCTTGATGAAGAAGGTAGAACTACCACCGGCGGCAACCGCCGCCACGCCAGTCGCCACTTGCACGGCCGTGAGGCGGGTGGTCGTCGTACCGTTGCCCAGCTGGCCAGAGGAATTCAAGCCCGTCGTCCACAGCGTTCCATTTGTCTTCAGATATGCCGTGTGGCTGCCTCCTGCAGCCATCGAGGCGACGCCGGTAGCCACCTGCACGGGGATGCTCGGATTGGTGGAGTTGCTACCACCCAATTGGCCGTTGCCGTTCAACCCCGTCCCCCACAGAGTACCGTCTGACTCCCGATACAATGAATGCCCACCGCCTCCCGCAACCACGGCCGTTGCCGCCACAGTGATGTTGCCGCTGGTTGCCAGTTTCTGGGTATACTCCCCATTGGCCAGGAGCCGCACATTCCCGACGACTCCCGATGTGGTCGGCGCGGCAAAGGTTACCGTCGCCGTGGTCAAACCGCTCCCAGGAGGCGACTTCGTCCCGCTCAGGTAGACAAAATCCGTGGGCGTATCAGAGTCCTGCAGCGTCGACGGGAAGTACAACGCCACCTTATCGAGGAGGTTGCCCGGCCCGTTGGTCACCACCACGGTAATGGTTCCACCCGGCAACACCATCGCCGGCACCGTCAGCGTCGGCACGGGGCTGATCGTGTGGGAAAGCTCGACCGGATCCGCCGAGACGCGCGTCGCACCACCCGTGGCACCGGTCAGATTGACCTCGGCCCCGCTGGTAATCGACTGGCCGCTCTCGATCAAATTGACGCTCAGCGCCGTGGCCAGCCCACTGTAGTTCGAGGCCGGCATGAACCGCAGGCGGTCCGTCGCGTTCAAAGTAATCGCAGCGGCGGTGGTGGCGTTGGTGAGGCTCGTCCAACTGGTGCCACCGTTGGTCGAGTACTGCCAGTTACCCTTCGACGTAGTGACGGTGTAGCTGCTGATGGCGATGCCGGCGAGGGTGTTCGCCGTCGAACCGCCGGTCACCTGGTCGGCCGTGTCGGAAAAATTGGCGCTGAACAGGAGACCGATGAACGATCCCACCGGGTTCGCGGTATCCTGGTTGATCGCCGCCAGCGTCGCGCTGCCGGAGGCCACCGGAGCGTCGTTCACCGCGGTGACGAGGATGCTCAGCGATTCGTTCAACGTGTCGACCCCGCCATCGGCGGTGCCGCCCGAGTCCCGCACGGACCACGAGAACGTCGCGGGTCCGCCGTTGCCGTTCGCCGCCGCCATGAACTTCATGCCCTGCAATTCCCCGAGCGTGTAGGTCCTCTTGTCGGTGACGATCGTCGTCCCGTCCGCCAGCACGATCGTGCCCAGGGCCGACGACGGCCTCCCGGTGACCGAATAGGTGAGCGTCTGCGCTGATTCTTCAGTGCCGCCCCCCGGACCATAGTCGAGTGCGCCGAGGCCCAGCGACGTGAGGCCGGAATCCTCCAGCACGGTGAGAGCGACAAACGTACCGGCCGTGCGCACCGGCGCGTCGTTCACCGGAGTGACGGAGACGGTGGCATTGGAAACGGTGCTGAGATTGTTGACGGACTGGCCGTCATTCACCTGGAAGCCGACCGTGCGCGGCAAGGCGGAGGGATTTTCGCTCGAATTGGCATAGGTCACTGACCGTAGTGCGGTCTGATAATCGGCCAGGGACGCCCGGCCGGTGAGCGTGAGCACGCCGGCGCTATAGCTGCCGGTGATGCCGTTCTGGGTGGTAAATCCGAGCACGTCTTGGCCGGTGGCAAAATTGGTGGTGATGGAAACGGTCGCGCCGGCGAGGTTCGCGCCGTCGGAGTCTGCGACCGTGAGATCCGGGGCAACCGCCGTCGCCGTCTGATTCTCGGTGTAGCTCAACGTTGCCGACTGCGCATTGACGACGGGCGCGACGTTGGCCGCCCCCGTGTTAATGGTAATTCGAAGTTGGGTGGCCGCTGCGTTGGGATTGAAGAGGGTGTCGTAAAAGCTAGATGCCGGCACATCGATCGTCGCGGTGCTTTTTTCCGCTGGCGAAAACGTGGCCGTATAAACCAGGCCGGTCCCGGCAAAACCGCTCAATGAACCGCCGGTCACGACGATGTAGAACTCGTCAAAGAACGACGGTTGCTTGCTGAGAGTGAAGGTCACCAAGGCAGTCTGCCCGGCGGTGAGCGTTGTCGCGGAAGACGTGATGACGACCGTCGGAGCGACGGCATCGACATAGATTCCGGCGGAAGGCGGCGTGAAACTCAAGTCGGCGTCAACCTCGCCGACGCTCTTGATCGTGGCACCGTTCGGGAGCACGAGCGGGGAGGAAAGCATCACGGCACCGCTGTCCCCGGGCGACACCATATAGGAGAAGAGCAGCGATGAAACCGGGCCAGACTCCTGGTTCGGGGGCGCAAAGCTAGTGCTTAGTTGCGCAGATTAACGATAGTATTCCGAAGTTGAGCGCCTTTAACGTCGCGCTTTCGCCATTTGAATGGCTTGGCAGTGGGATTGTAGGCCGCGATGAACGCGTCGATGGCCTGGCCCAATTCCTGGACATTCTTGA
>CANJIU010000169.1 GCA_947474365.1 Opitutia bacterium
GTGGCGGCCAGTGCGAGGGGAAAACTCGCGCCCCACAGGATCGCGGCAGGCAGGATCGCCCAGGCGCAACGCACCAGATCCAGTTCGAACTTTGCCGCGGACGTCGCATGGGAAGAGATGGAAATGGTCCAATACGGGAGCGACTTTGCCATGGTGTGCGCCGCCCACGCCACCGCCAGGACTTGGAGAAACTGGCAGACGGCCAACGCTCGAGAGGGGTGTTTCGCCCCGCGCGTGAAGAATGCACCGGCGCTGCTGCCGAGGCCGAGACCGGCGAGGAACACGGCCAGGATGAGCGAAAACGTGTAGACGGTCGCGCCGAGCAAAAGGGAAAGATTCCGGGTCCATACCACTTCGGCGGCGAGCGCACAAAACCCGGAAAGGGCGATCGCGACGAGAATCGATCCTTCAGAGGCGGAATGCCGGGGCGCCGACCTTCGGTCCGGTGGTGGCGGTGTTTCGGGCGCGGCCTCCCCGCCGAGGTGATTCACTTCGAACCGTGAAAGCGCGAACGCGAAAGCGGCGACGAATATATTCAACGCAACCGCGCAATAGGTCGCCACGATGCTATCGTGTACCCGCAGCAGATAGAAACCCGTGACGATGCAGCCAAGGACTGCGCCCGCGGTGTTGCCGCCATAGAAAAATCCCAGCCACGACATCCCGTGCGGAATCGAACCAATCCAGCGGGCGATAACGGGCAAAGTTGCCCCCATCAGAACCGTTGGCGGTAGCAGGCAGAGGACGCAAATGACCGCGCGTAGGAAAATACCGGGTAGCCCGTGACCGATCAGGGCGAGGTAGAGCCGGCCAACCGCGGGCATCGCGCACATCACCAGTAGTCCCAGGACCGCGATGGCGATTTCGATCCACGCGTAGGTGCGCAATGGATTCCAGTGCGGCCGGAGAAATCGTGGGAGTGCGAGGCTTCCCAGGCACATGCCTCCCATGAATGTGCCGAGCAGCACGGCCAGTGAAACCGCCGATGAACCGATCACCAATTGCAGCAGCTGAAACCAGACGATTTCGTAAATGAGCGCCGCGCAGCCGCTGGCGACGAAGAGAAGGAAGAGGACAGGCAAAAAGCGCGGCGCGGCAAAAGGCATCTGGAGTGGGGCGGACGACCTTTGATCGGCCACTCGGATGAGGGCGACGAGATAATCCGTCCCTCAGGCGGACGGCTGGTCAACGGGAGAGTTACTCGTTTGTCGCTCTCTACGGGAGTTCGTAGACCTCGACGAGGGCCACACCCTGGGCCGCGGGGCCGGTGCCGACTCCGCTGACTTGCGCGGTGTAGCTGCCGGGCGGTAGGGTGACGACGAGCGCGGCGTCCCTGCTGCCGGGAGTAAGACCGAAGGCGCCGACGCTGCTGAAGGTAGAAGCGAGCGCGGCATCCCAATTGTCGTTGCTGGCGACCGTGGCCGTCGCGGCGGGTGCACCCTGGCGAATCACGTCGAGCCGGGGATCTGCAAGCGTGCCGGCGACGCCAAGCGTCCCGAGCGTGGGCCCGATGGCGCGGATCAGCACGCGCTTTGACTCTGTGCCGCTGATGGCGAAGCCTGCGATGAGGATGTCGGCCCCGGTGCCGACGCGCGCCCGGCAGGAGAGGTTGACGAGCGTGCTCGAACTGGCGTCGGCTTCATAGACCTCGACGATCGCGACCCCCTGGGCGGCGGTTCCGGTCCCGGCTCCGGCGACCTGCACGGTATAACTGCCCGGTGAAAGCGTCACGAGCATGGCGGCGTCGCGGCTGCCTTCCGGGAGCGCAAACGCACCCTGGGTGGCGGCGGCGCTACGCAGTGCGGCGACGTCGGGCACCTCGCCCCAGTTGTCGTTGACGAGGATCTTTTCGCCTGACGCGGTGAAAATGTTGACGACGGGGTTGGCGAGCGCGCCGCTCACGCCGAATCCTGCGAGTGCCGGCCCCGCGGCGCGGATGAGCAGGGTTTTCGGGGTCGTGCCGCGTACCGTGATGCCCGGGATGACGACGTTCGCACCGGTGCCGACGTTCGCACGGGCGGAGAGGTTGACGAGCCCGCTGAATTCCAAGGTGAGCGTTGCGGTGGCGCTGCGGGCGATGCCGGCGGGATTGGAGGCGACGCACATGTAGTCGCCGGCATATGCGGCCGTGACCTCGTTGAGCGTGAGCACGGGCGACTCGGTGTTGCAGAACTCGCCGCCGCGGAAATACCAGGTGTAAGTCGGAGCGGGCGAGGCCGTCACCGCCGCGGTCAGGGTGACATTTTCGCCGAGACGGGCACGGGTGCTGCGTGGTTGCTGCGTGAATACCGGGGCGCCGGCGGGTGGAGTGATCGACAGGTCGACGCTGGTCCCGGCGGTGCCCGCGGCGTTGGTCGCGGTGATGACGATCGCGTGGCGTCCCACCGCGGTCGGCGTGCCGGAAAGCGTCCCGGTGGCGGCATCGAGGCGCAAACCGGCTGGCAGGCTGCTTGCCCGGTAAGTGACTCCAGTGCCGGCTGCCGCGACCTCGAGGCGAAAGTTTTCTCCGAGGCGGGTCCGGGCGGTGAAGTTTTCGGGAAAGGTCGGCGGGGCCGCCGTGACGCGGGCCGGCAATTCAGTGTAGTTTACGTAGCCGATGAACATCTCGTCATTGGTCTGTTCACCAAAACGGACGGTGGAGCTAGGATCCGGATTCGCCGGATTCTGCTTGGAGTTGTCGAATGCGCCGGTCACGCGGATCGAGGTGCCGGCGGGCAGGCGCTTGGGTTGGGCGAGACGGTAGCCCGACTGCCACGCAAAGTCGTAGTGAGGTACGTTGAGGAGAACTTCGCTGGCGCCGCCTGGGTAGAGCGCCTCAAATTTGAAACGCTTGCCGCGGTAGTGCATGTGGGGATTCAGCTCGTAGAGCATCACGTCGCGGGTGGTCGAGGGCACGAAGGTCGCCTCCCGGGCGTACTCCTTGGCCCCCGGAGGGATCGTGATGCTGATGGTCGCGGCGGACTTTGTGAGAAGTTCCTGCGGGGGAGGAGTGGGTGCGAAATAAAATCCGATCTGAGTCTCGTCCGTTTCGGGCTGACCGGTGGTCGTGTAATGCATCTGGACGGTGATCTTGGAATTCTTCTTCAAGAGCTTTCCAACTCCGTCGGGAAACCACGTTTGCTCCAGCCCGGGAACGTAGCCGGCGAAAAATCCGCTGAGCCCCGGCAATTCCCCGGTGGCGAGCGCGGTGAGGAGCAAGGCGATTTGAGAACCCTCGAGCACGAGGGCGTGATGGACGACCGCGCGATTGCCGGGCTTCACCACCGTGGCCCTGAGCCATTTGTCCTCGGTGATTGGAATCGAGAGCTCAGGATAGTCGTACGCTATCGTGCCACGGGCTGGCAGGTCCTTCTTCGGCAGATTGAGGATCAGATCCGGTTGTCCAAGCGGCCACGCGTTTGCGGTTTTGGCGGCGGCGCTGACGAGGGGATCGGGGCCTGTTCCGCGCGGAGCGCCGTTGCGCGCCCAAGCGTGCAGAGTCGCGCTTTCCACTGCGGTAAGCGCGACGTCGTTGGAAAACACCCCGTAGCGGGAGTCCGCGTGCCACGGCGACATCCGTTTCACGAGCATGTCGGCCCGAATCTGGGCGGCGCGAAGTGCCAGGTCATCGAACTTCTCGTACACGTGGGGTGCGATATTGCCGGTGGAATGGCAGGAGATGCAGCGGCGCTGCACAATTGGAACAACGTCGATGGCGTAATTGGCCGACGGCGCGGGCAGCAGATCGATTGGCCGGGCGGCGGCGGACAAGTCGACGCGCGGCTTCGCGACCGTGCTGCTGGCCAGCGTGGCGGCGACGGCGTCGGCGACATAGTTTTCGGTGGGCGCAGCGAGCGAGGAGGGGTCGGCGTTATCGAGTGGTCCGCGGTAGAGTAGGTTGGCGAAGGGTGGCGCGGCGATGACAAAGGCCTCAAGCTGCCGGGTCGCGCCGAGTTCCGTTGCGACGAGTTGGGCCTCGTCGATCAACACCGGCGTGTCGTTGTTGAACAACGTCTGTTCCGCGCCGATTCGTCCACGATCGGCGGCGGCATTGGCATCAATCTGCCAAAGCACGACGTCGGCGGCGGAGAAGCGCGTGCGCAATGCGCGCAGCGCCGCCGCAGTTTGAAGGCCGCGTGGATTACCACTGCCCGTGAACACCAGGACGATCGCCTTCGCGGTTGATTCGTAATAGAGTTCGTGGGTGACACCCTGGTGGTCGGTCAGGCGAAAATTGGGCACGAGGGAGCCCGGAGCAGGCCCGCCTGGTGCTTCAAGCGCGGCAAAGGCGCGCACGTCCGGCAGACGGCCCGGATGTTCCATCGCCGGGACGGAAAGCGCCAGCGACAGGGTGAGTGGGAGGACGCGGCCGAAAATCATGGGTTGAACGTAAAGCAGGAGCGGGACGAATGCCAAACAGTGAATGCAATTGCGGACGGCCATGCAAAGAAGCTTGCCCGTGACGAAACGGCCCTTACCCCGACAGGGGTGAAATCGCGGCAATGGTTCGGACAAATGCTCCTTGTTGCGCTCGCGTGGATTGGCGTGCTGGGCGCCCAGGTGCCAGAACTCGATCTGCCGCGACCGGGGCTGGTCGTCGCCACGGACGTTACCGGCGAGGTGACGGCGGTGGCGGGGGAGCAACGGCGGATTCTGAAGCCAAACGATGGAGTTCGGGTAGGTGCCACAGTCATCACGGGTCGGCGGTCAGTGGTGACCCTTTCATTGTCGAATGGTGTGACGCTCCAATTGGGCTCCGAGGCCGAGTTGGAATTGGAGGAATTCGGACAGGCGCCCTATGCCGGCAGCATCAAGTTTGCCGAACTGAAGGAGGAGCCGACGCTCTCGCGGACCCGGCTGCGGTTGGTGGGGGGTGATGTTACGGTGAAGGTGAAGCCCCTAAAGGCTTCGGGTGGTTCGACTTTTTCCCTTTCGACTCTCGCCGGCACGGTGCGTGGAAGTGACGGCGCCTTCCGCATGATGATCCGGATGCATGATCTCGGGCTTGGCATCTGTTCCGTTGAAGTCCAAGCGGGCACGATGGAGTTTGAGCCGACTGGGGGTGGTGCCGTCACGCGCGTTCCCGTCGGGCGGAGTCTCGAGTTAGCGATTGAGGTGGACCAAGCCGGTGCGGTGAAGCTTGGTGAAATGCCCAAACCCACGGCGAAACCTCCGGTTGGAAAGTAACGCGTTCGCCAACGCTGACGCGGCCGTTACGGCACCTCGTAAACTTCAACTAGCATCGCCCCTGTTTGATTTGGGGTTACGAAGTTTGCGGGCACTTGCACTCCGGCAGGCACGACAGGCGCTGGGACAGCGCCGGCTTGGAGCGTGTAGCTCCCTGGTGCGAGTGAGTCGATGATCGCGGCGTCGCTGGCCGCGCGAAGCGGAAACGCACCCACGGCCGGAAATGCGGCCGCCAGGGTGGTTGGGGTGGCCTGGGCCCAATTATTATTGGTGCCAACGGTTTGGACGTTGCCGTTGGGAGCGGTGGTCAGGATGGAAATGCGCGCATCGCCGACCAGTGATTCGGCGCCAAATCCGAAGTCGCTCAGCCCCTGCGCCACAGCGCGGACGACGAGGGTTCGCGGATTGTTGCCTGAGATGACAATGCCGGGAATCAGCAGGTCGCCGTCGGTGTTGATCCGGGCCAGCGTCGAAAGATTGGTCAGCCGCGTGCCATTGCGGCTGACGTCGTAGATTTCAGCGAGCACATCGCCGATTGAGCCGTTGACACCGGAAATAGTCGCAGTGTAGGTGCCGGGCGTCAGCTGGACGAGCACGGCGGTGTCGAGGGATCCCGGATTGAGGGCGAATGCTCCGACCCCGGCGGCGGCGGTTGAAATCTGCGTCGGAGTGGCAGCCCCCGCTGCGCCGGGTTTGTCCCAACCGTCGTTGGTGGCGATGACCGTGTTGCCGCTGTTGATGTTGAGCCTGAGTGCGGGAAGGGCGTTGGGCAGACCAAAGCGCGTGAGCGCGGGCCCGATGCCGCGGATGAGAAGAGTTGCGGGTTGGGTACCAGAGATGCTGAAGCCCAGTGCAAACGTGTCACCGAGATAGGCGATCTTGGTGCGAGTGGAAAGGTTGACCAGTCGGCCCGGTGTCGGAGTGGCGGCGTCGGCCACGCGGGAATTGATGAAATTGATGATCCGCGAGTTGGCGTCGCTGTAGAACTCACGAGCCGCGGTGGAAACCGCGAGCTGGGCGGCTACGTCCGCCACGCGACTCTGATATGCCGCCGGCAGCGCGGCGGTGAGGGCGGCGGTGGTCGGCATCGACTTGAGATAGTTGTTCGCATCAAGGAATCCGGCGTTTTTCACCGCGGTCCAGATTGCTTGGGCGTCGGTGGCAGTGAAGGTGGGGTTGGTGATGCCCAACGTCCGGAAACGTCCGTTCAGCACGGGAGACACCGGGTTGCTGATGATGCCGGTGGCGATGCCCCGACCGGAAAGGAGTTGGGAATTGTTACGTGCATCGAGCAGGCCGGTGGCCCCAAGCACGTCGTCATTGGCCGCCAGCGTGAAGAATTGCGGGACACGGGAGGTGACCGCGAGGGTGTCGATTCCCGCCGTGAGGAAGAGGACTGCGCCTTTGACGGGACGGGCGGGGGTGGCGGTTGCGAGGAGATCGGCGATTCGAATGGCGGCGTTGGCTCCGGCGGCTGTTCCGATAAAGAAGATCGGCTTGGTGTTGGCCAGCAGGCCGTCCCGGGCAAAACGGTCAAGGGCCGCGATGTGATTTTGGGCGTCGGGATTGTTCGCTAGGACGGTTTGGGCCGCCCAGTTGCCGTTGGTGCGGTTGACACTGTTCAGCGCGGCGACCCCGAAGCCGGCAGCGACGAGATCGCGCGCCAGCAGCAATTGTTCCGGACGGGCAAACCAGTCGGCCGTGGTGCCACCGGTTTCATGGAGCATGAACACGAGTCCGGTCGCGTTCGTGGGAATGAAGTACGCAAGCGTCGTGCTGACGGCTGCCGCTTGCCCGGGTTGAGTCTGCGGATTGAAATTTGGTACGTTGACCGCCGTCCACGCGGGCGCGGCCTTGTAGGTCGCAGTCAGCGTGGTGGCCGACGTTGGAATCGTGATGACTGTATGCGAAAGCGTGGGAGCGATGGCACCGGCCCCGAGGACATCGACGTCACCGGTCCACCGATCGAAAACCTGGCCCGCCGCCGGTGGATTCGCAAAAATATCAACTCGTGAACCTGCCGGATAGGTGCCGCCGCCAGAACCGCCATTCACGGTGAGCACGGCGGGTGCGCCCGCCCCGGCCACCACGACGTATGATTGCACCGTGACCGTGACCAAGTTCTGCAGGTTGACGTTGCAGGACACCTCCTTGAGGCCCGCGGTGCCGGGGCGCAGCGTGATGCTCGAGGTGCCTTGGCCGCCCGTGATCGCCGCGTCTCCCGTCACCGCCCAGCGAAAGGTGCGGTCATTGTTTTGACCGGCCGGAACTGAGGCAGTGAACGACGCAACATTGGCCGCCACCGTCGATGACGTGGTGACCGTTCCGGCCGACTCGGCCGAAACAATCGTCACCTGGCTCGATGGATTGTAGGTGGTGCCAGCGGCGGCGATTGAGACATTGAGTGTGACAGTACCGGCACTGTCGGCGATGAATTGGATGTTGGCAGTCCGGGGATCGGTCGTGATTCGGCCCCCGGTAATCGTCCACTGATAAGTCGCTGGGGCCGAGGTCGTGCCCGTATTGGCCGGAAGAACGACTCGCGCCGTGACCGATTCGCCGGCGAGGGCTCCCCGGGCGACGACGATAGTGGGCTGCGTCACGTTACCCCCGCCCCCGCCACCCCCGCCGATATTGATACCGCCCCCGCCAATATTGATGCCGCCGCCTCCGACGTTTCCGCCATTGTTGCCGTTGCCACCATTGCCTGCATTACCGTTTCCTCCTCCTCCAATCGGTGCCACGGGCGCTATGGGTGTGACGGGCCGGACTGCTATCACCTGCGCGAAAAGGGCCCCGTGAGTAAGAACGAGGGCGGCGAGTGACCTGACGACAACCAAACGAAACGAAGAAAGAACCTTAGAACGAGAGACGGATTGATAGGGCAGGTGCATGGGAGGCGTGGTGGGGAGATGGACGCGGGCCTTATCGGTTTGTTACGGTGAGCGAAATCGTCGGCAAGCGCGGTTATCGACCGCCGGGTGAACCCTTGGTACCGCAATTTTCGAGGTGATACGGACCAAGCTTTCGACAAAGAAAACCCTAAATCAAGATGGGGAGATTTTTCAATCTCCGACATCGAATTTACCCCTGGTGTTCAGGGCAGTTCGTAAACCTCCACAAGTGCCACTCCGGTGGTGTTGCCCACTCCGGTGACTTGAGCGGTATAGCTGCCCGGTTCGAGACTTACGATGACCGCAGCGTCGCGCGATGTGTCACTGGAAAAACCAAAGGCCCCCACGTTCCCGAAGGCGTCTTTCAATGCGTTCGTTCCGCCCCAATTGTCGTTCTCCGCCACCGTCGCAGCGGATGAGTTGGTGATGGTCAGTTTGGGGTCGGTGAGTACCCCGCCGACGCCAAAAACGCCCAAAGTCGGGCCCGTTGCGCGCACGAGCACGCGGACGGGTGAACCGCCCCCGACGACAAATCCGGCGATCAGGATATTGTCACCGGTGCCGACCTGTGTGCGGGCAGAAACGTTGGCCAGACGCGGAGTGGAGGCGGTGAAGGCGCTGTTTGGGGTCGCGTCGTAGATCTCGGCTAGCGCGACACCGGTGCCGTTGTTCTTGCCGGTGATCTGGATCGAGTAACTGCCGGAAGCGATCGCGCCGTTGTAAATCGCCGAGTCGCGGGGAGCGGTGCCGGAGAACGCAAACGCGCCGACGGTGCCAAAATCGAATCCGCCCGCCCAGTCATCGTTCTGCGCAATCTGGGTCGATCCTTGGAAGACAGTCATGACCGAATCCGCCAATGCGCCGCCCACACCAAACGCGCCCAGAGTCGGGCCAACGGCGCGGAGTAGCACCGCCTTGTTTCCGTTTGTACCGTTGCCACCGAGACCGACGCCGACGATGAGGGTGTTGTCACCTGTGCCAGCATTGGTGCGGATCGACATGTTGATCAGGCGACCGGGATTGTTGTTGGCGGTGGAATCGATGGCCGCGACCTGAGCCACGGGGCCCCATTCGATCGGATAGGCACCGAAGAGCACGCCCCGCGCCTGGAGGGAAACCGCGCCAGACGACGTCGGAGTGAACGAAAATGCATTGCCGCTGGTGACCCGCGTGGGTGTGCCGGCCGTGACACTCAGAACGCCCACTAACGTGATGTCGTCCAGAAACCATCCCGTGAGCAGGGCCGGGGTGGTCTGACCAAACACCGACCCTTCGGGGCGTGCCGTGTAGTTGAAACGAATCTGAACAGTGCGCCCGGCGAGGCTCGCGAGCGAGACGCTTCGTTGGACAAACCCGGCTTCGGTGGGGACATTCTGACCGGTCGGTAACGATGTGCCCGCCTGCGAATAAATATCGGCCCACGAGACGCCGTCGTTGGTCGAGACTTGGACCGTCGCGACTTGGGCCGATGTCGCGAGGCCGAGGCGGCTGGCAAAGGTGAGCGCGGCGTTCGGAGACGAGATGTAAAACGTCTCCGGCAACTGCAGGATCTGGTTCGAGCGCGGGTTTGGGTGGGTGAGGAAATAGGCCGAATTTCCGGCCGACTTCACCGCCGTCTGCGTAACCGTGTAGGAGGCACTGGTCGTGGCCAGCAGGCCGTCGAGACCGTTTTCCGCGTTGTAGGTCTTGGTGAACGACGACAGTTGGAGTGTCCGCCAGTCAAAGCCCGACGCGTAACTTGGTTTCACCAGTGTGTAGCCGTTGGCAGCGTTGACGGCCGGACTGGCTGTGCCTGTGACGGTGGCGGGGGCGAAATCGACCCCCGGTACGTCAGGATCGAAAACCGTGACCGTGTAGGAGAAATTCTGCGCCGCGCCGGCAATCCGCACGTTGTTGACGTTCACCGTGTAGACGATGTCCGCCGCCGGTCGGGGATGCGTGTCCTCGACGTTTGAATCCGTCCCATTGTAAACCCAGGCCAGCGTGTTCTCACCGACGATCGTGGCGTTGTTGAGAGGCTCGATCAAAACCGGAATGCTCTGGCCGGCGCGAGTCATCGTGACCGTGGCGGCGGAAAAGTCGGCATTCGGATACGAGAAAGACCAACGAGGCCAGACCACCTGGTACGGCACAAACCCGGCCGGTGGGTAAGCGACCTGCGTTGTGCGAGTGACCGGACGGGGCGCGGTAGGCGTGCCGCCAGGCGTCGAGTCGATAATCCACTGGGCGTTGGTCGGACCGCGCGCGACCGTGCCGTCGCCGGGGACATCACCCGAACCCATCTGCAAGGTCTGGGGAAACATCAGCCACCGACGGTGACCCAGGCCCGCGTTGACCGGCCCGGCGTCGGCCACGTAGCCGCTGATCGCGTCGGGTCCGGCCTTGCCGTAGTAGAGATTGGAGTTCGTCGATGCTTCGGCCCCGGCGGCGGAATAGAACGTCCACGACGTCGGCGGGTTATGGTTCAGTGTGATGACATTGTTCGAAAACGCGTTCACGCTCTGCATCAGGGCCGCTTGCTGGTCCTTCGAGCTATAGGTGGGGTTGAAAATGATTCCCGCCGGAACCCCTGCCAGGGCCCGGAAAAAATTGATCCGAAGCCGCGTCGCTTCCTTGTAGGCGGCCGACGTGTCACCGGCGTTTCCCGTTGCATAGCTGCCAGTCCAGCCCATGGGAACCCCTTCGGACGCGTTGTAGATTCCCCGATAGAACTGCCTGACTTCCTCGCGCGAGGCCGGATTGACCGTTAGGGCTGAAGACTGGGCCTGAACGACGCCGGCGATGCCGACCAAGAGGCCGAAATGAGCGAGAAAATGTCGCATGTAGTTGTGAGATTGGGGATGTGAACGGACGATAACCGGTCTAACAATCGCAATCTCGGTAAAATTGAGCCGTAACGATTCGGTCGATAGCTCAGAGCCAAGAGCTGAGAGACCAATCTCCAGAACGGCCGCGCGACCCGACCGACCAGAAAACGAAGTTTACCGTTTGGTATTGCTCTCAGCTCTCGACTGAATTTCTCCGGCTGAGACCCCGTCGCCCGGGCCATTTGAGATGAATCACGCGCCCGGGGTACTCGAGAGGCTTTCCTCGAGGACCTCGCGGATTCGTTCCATTTTGTAGTTTTTCGCGAGTGTGAGCAGGCTGTCCGCGAGCGGATCGCCGCGCAACTCGTCAAGTCGCTGGCGCAACGTCGCGATCTCGCCGCGCCGGGCGGTGTTCAGCAAATGCTGGAGCTCGGTCATGGTCAGACGAGTCGCCGCCGGGAGCAACGCCGACGAATCGGAGCCGGCCGCCGGTCGGCCGATCTCGAATCGCGCAGACACGTCGCCCAGCCATTCGAGGTGCAGCGCGAGACCGAGCCGTGCCAGCAGGTCGTCCTCGCGGAATGGCTTCGGTAGAAAATCATCACAGCCCGCGGCGAACGCGTCGGCGCGATTGAACGAAAGCACCGAGGCGGACATCGCGATGATTTTCAATCCGGACACGGACGGTGACGTCGACGTCGCTTCCGCCGTCTGCCGCGCCCGAAGTCGGCGCGCCAGTTCCAAACCGTCGATTCCCGGCATCCGCAGGTCGAGGAAAACCAAGTCCGGCCGGACCGCGGGGACCGCGGCTAGTGCCTCGATGCCGTCGGCGGCCTCGAAAATCTCGAACCCCAAGGGTGCAAGCAAATCGCGCAACACGTGGCGATTGGTCGGAACATCGTCGACGACCAGCAGACGGCGGCGCCGGCCATGGTAGCCGGTGATGATGCTGGCCGTCGTGCGGGCGGTGGTGGCGTCGACGGCGAGCACGGGCAGCGGAATCGTGAAGAAAAACCGGCTGCCGCGGCCCGGTGCGCTTTCGACCTCGAGTTTGCCGCCCATCAATTCGACCATCCGCTGGCTGATGGCGAGACCGAGCCCCGTGCCTGGTTCTGGCGGACGTCCGTCGCCCGCCTGCTGAAACGGTTGGAAAAGTTTTCCGCGATCCGCCTCGCTCAATCCGACCCCGGTGTCGGCCACACTGAAAATCACGCGTTCGTTCTCCAGGATCTGGGCGGCGAAACGCACACTGCCCGTCGGGGTAAACTTGATCGCGTTGCTCAGCAGGTTGTCGATGACCTGCCGAAGTTTCAGGGAATCGCCGAGGACGATGTCCGGCAGTTCCGGTGCGGCGTCGAAGACGAAGGCGAGGCCGCGTTGCTGGGCCCGCGACTGCAGCGCAGCCGCGATGTCGCGGAGCAGCTGCGGCAAGTGAAAGGGCGCGGTCGCCAGTTCCATCTTTCCCGCCTCGATTTTGGAGAAGTCGAGGACTTCGTTGATCATCCGCAACAGGTGTTCGCCGCTGGTCTGGACGATGCGCAGCCGATCCCGGTTTTTCGCGGAGAGATCGGACTCCTTCATCAGGATCTGGGAATACCCAATCACGCCGTTGAGCGGCGTGCGGAGCTCATGGCTCATGTTGGCCAGAAACGAACTCTTCGCCCGGCTCGCCGCGTCGGCGGCCTCCTTTGCCAGTTTCAACTCGGCCGTGCGTTCCTCGACCACGCGTTCGAGTCGCACCCGTTCCCGTTCTCCGGCCCGGAGCCGCCAGCGGACAAAGCCCGCGACGACCCCGAGGGCGCCGAGGGCGTAAACGGAATACGCCGCGGGTGAGCGCTGCCACGGGGGCGCCACGTTGAACGTGAAGGCGGCGGTCGGCCCCGGGTTGCCCTGGCGGTCGACGGTGCGGACCTCGAAGCGGAACGGTCCGCCTTCAAGGTTGGTGTATGCGATGTCGTTGCGCGTGGTTGGTGGCGACCAGGCGTCGTTGAAACCGACGAGCCGGGTCTGGAAACGCTCGGACTCGTTGCGCCGGAAAAGTCCCGACACCCACGTGATCGTCAACGGCTCGTGCGAGTAGGCGAGCCCGAGGTGGCCCGGCCCTTCCCGTGGGAAAATCAGCTCCCTTCCCTCGGCGGATATCGAACGCACAAGCGGCGCAACTTTGAAGGGCGGCGCGGTGTATCGGGCGAGGTCGATCCGCAGCAGACCGGCGTCGCCCTTGGCCCAGACCACGCCCGGATGACCGTTTTCCCCGGCTTCCCACGCGATCCGATAGGGCGCTCCAGGTGAGAAGAAATCCTGGATCTCCGGCGGCGGTGTCTCGGCCGTGAATGCGCCGTTGGCATTGGCGCGAAGATGCAGGAGCGGGTAGGGCGACTCCTTCGTCTTGATGTCCGTCGCCAGTCCGTTGGTCCAAAGTTCGCCCGTCGCGCCGCCCGCGACGGGGTTCAACACGAGCGGGCGCGAGTCAAACGTCGTGAGCTCCCGATAAAATACGAAACGTCCGCTGCCGCGATCAAAGCGATAAATCCCCCGCGCCGTGTCGAAAAGAATGCCCAGCGTTGTATTCCAGAGAAAAATCGAACCGTGTCCTTCCGGCAACCCTTCCGCTGCCCCAAAACGCGTCACCGCCGGCTCGCGCCAGCCGCCTGATCCGACGTGTCGCGTTGCCCGAACCACCCCCTTGCTCGTCGTCCCGATCCAGAGTGCGCCCTCGGCATCCTCGAACACGTCGTAGCAGTCCGCGTCAATTCCCGCGATGTCGCCTTCGTCGCGCCACGTGCCGTCTGGCGCAAACACCCCGGTGCCGATTCCCTTCGGGTGCGCAAAATAGACGCGCTCCGGCTCGATCCGCGACACGCTGAGGCCGAGCAGCCCGTCTGACCGCGGGGCGATAAGCTCCAACCCACGCTCGCCCAGACGCTGCAGTCCGCTGCCGCCGGCGAGCAGCAGCCCGCCGCTTGGATGGCTGAGCAGCGAGGAGAGGCGCGTCTGGACGTCGACGCGCAGGTCGCGTTCGAAACGCGCCGGTACGCGCGGATCCGCAGAAGGCACGAGTCGGTAAAGTCCGTCGTTGCTGAGGTAGTAAAGCGAGCCGCGATGCCGCTCGAGATCGGTGGCCCGGGCGTCGCTGAGGCCGCTGGTCACGTGATCGAACACCGTCGCGGCGGAACGCCAGAGCACGCGGGCGGGGGCGTTGTTCGTGCCGACCCAAAGTCCGCCCTCCCGGTCCTCGCACAGCGCAAACACCGTGGCGTGCGGCAGCCCGGTGTCGCGGGTGATGTGGCGCAGCAACCGGCCCGTCGCATCGAGGATGATGACGCCTTCCGAAACGGTGCCGATGGCCAGCGCCTGATCCCGGAGCGTCGTGGCGGCGAGCACCGTCGTGCGCCGTAGAATCGGGTCCGCTTCCGTCGTCCACGGCAGCAAACGTCCGTCGGGATTGAGATGAAAGAGCCCCTGGTCGCGCAGCCCGATAATCAGCCGGCCCGCATCGCCGCCGACGATAAACGAGTTCCCCGAACCCGAGAGTTCGGGCGCCGCACTGAGTCGGCGCAAACTGTCGCCCGCGAATTCGTACAGCGCCTCGCCCTGGCGGTGCAGGAGCAGCCGTTCGCCCGCGACGAAGAGCCGGTTGCGGGCATCGCCTCCGAGGGGCCAGACCCGGAAGGACTGCGTGGCTTCGCTCCAGCGCAGGAGGTTTTTGTCGGTCGCAAAAAAGATGTCCCCGCGCCACAAGCGCACGTCTCGGACCACGCCGAACGGTTTGGCGTCGGCGGGGACGCGGTCGAGCAACGACGTGAAGCGCGGTTCGCCGGAGTCCGGCCGCGCCAGCACCCCGAGTTGGTCCTCGTCGCCGACGTAAATGTCGCCCCTCGGTCCGGCGGCGAGCGCGCGGGTGAACGGCAGGGGAATTTTCAATACGCGCCAGGTCCGCCCGTCGAATTCCATCACGGCGAGCTGGTTGCCGAAATACATCAGCCCCTCCTCGCTTTGGAACGGAGCGTGAAATTGCGCGTGCGCCTTGTGTTCCTGTCGGAGAAACGTCCGCACCAACGGCCGGCCGAGTTCGCTCTGCGCCGCGGATACTGGCATCAGCCCGAGCGCGAGCGTACCGAAAAAAAGTCGGACAGTGAGGCGGACTCGTGGTGGAACCATCGGCAAAACCGACGGAGTGAAGCGGAGCGCCGAAGCGAAGTCTAGAGCGCGCCGGCCGCAGGCGTACGCAAACCTGCGAATGACCGATGCAGATTCCGCTCCGGCGATGCCCGTTATGGCAGTTCGTAGACTTCCACCAGGGCGACGCCAGTGGTGCTGCCGACACCGCTGATCTGCGCGGTGTAGCTGCCGGGCGGCAAGGTGACAACGACGGCCGCGTCCCGGGACGTGTCGGAGGAAAAGGCAAACGCGGCGACCGCCGCGAAGGCGGACTTGAGCTCGGCCGTGCCGGCCCAATTGTCGTTTTCGGCGGACTTCGTCGGGCCGCTGTAGATTTCCAGTTTCGGATCAGCGAGCGTGCCGCCGACGCCAAAGCTGCCCAGGGTTGGGCCGACTGCGCGGATGAGGACGCGCACCGGACTTGCGCCACTGACAACGAAGCCGGCGATCAGGATGTTGTCGCCGGTGCCGACCTGGGTGCGGGCGGAAACGTTGACGAGCCGCGGTGTCGCCGCCGTGAACATCGCGGCCGGCGTCGCATCGTAGATCTCGGCGAGTGCGATGCCCGACGTGCTGTTCTTGCCGGTGATTTGGAGCGAGTAGCTGCCGGACGGTGCCGACACATTGAAGAGGGCGGCATCGCGCGGTGTCGCGCCGGCAAAGCTGAAGGCCCCCACGGTGCCGAAATCGAAGCCCCCGCCCCAATCATCGTTTTGGGCGATCACCGCGGTGCCTTGAAACGCCGTGATCACCGGATCCGCCAGCGCGCCAGCCACGCCGAACGTCGTGAGCGTCGGGCCGCCGGCGCGAAAAAGGGTCGGTTTCGTGCCCGTCGTTCCGGAGCCCCCGACGCCCACTCCGACAATCAGGGTGTTGTCGCCCGTGCCGGCGTTGGTGCGAATCGACATGTTGACAATCCTGCCCGTGGTGCTCGCGGTCATCGTGGCTTCGAGACTGGCGCGCGTGATCAGCAGGTCGCCGCTTGTGCTGTTGCCAAGCAACGCGATCGCAAGGGTGTCGAACCGGGTGAAAATCCCACCGACATCCTGGACCGTGGCGGTGTTGGTGCTCGCGAGTCCGCCCCCGGTCAGGCCCGTCGTGATCGCTGCCGCGTCCTGGGCCGTGCGCGTGATTCTCAGGACCAGCGTGTAAGCCGTGTTCGCCGCCGACATGCCGCGGATCAGTCCGAAGGTGTCGAGGGGTTGCCAGACGGTCTGTTCCCCTGAACCGAAACTGTTCATCAGCACGGCGTCGGAGTTCCCGGCTCCAGGCCCGTTGCGTTTGTTCAGATGGACGCTGGTGGCCACATTGAGCAGGCTGTCGCTCATGCAGTAGCCCTCGTAGTTTCCGGCGAGCAGCGCTCCGTCCACCGGGCGGGCGGCGGCGCCATTGGTGTAGCAGAGACCGGCCCGAAAGCCGCCGGGGGTGGTGAGCGGAGCCGTGAAGCTCAGGTCCAACGTGAGCGTGATACTCTCACCGACGCCCAGATTCACTGCGGGAAAATAGCTCCACAGTGTCCGGCTGCCGTTCGCGACGATTAGATCGAGCGCGCCGTTTTTCACCGCGAGATTGGCCGCCTGCGTGGTGTTTTGATACCATGCAGCCGAATTTGGCAGCCCCTGGGTCAGTCGCTCGCCGTCGACAAACCGATCATTGATGATCGCGACTGGCTGCGCGTGCAGCGTGGCCAACCCTTGCAAAAATAGACTGCCAAGGGCGAAGGAAGCGGTTGGGAGCAATTTCATCCTGCCTCCAGTCGATGGAACGGGAGGCAGGAATCTGAATCAATCTCTGAGGATGGAGTCAGTCGCCAAATCCGCGGACACGGAATTTGTCCGAGAGCTCGGTGGAATTACGTTTCATGGCAGCTCATAAACCTCCACCGAGGCGACACCGGCAGGGACCGGCGCGACTGGGTCAGTCCGTGAATTGCTGCTGCTGCGGCTGGGAGCCGATCCGACGACGGTGCATCTGGCGTCGCGCAGCCGGAAAGGCTGCTGGCGGATGAGCACGAACCGTCTCGTGCAAGCCGCGCTCACGAACGAGCGGCGCGACTGGGTCAGTCCGTGAATTGCTGCTGCTGCGGCTGGGAGCCGATCCGACGACGGTGCATCTGGCGTCGCGCAGCCGGAAAGGCTGCTGGCGGATGAGCACGAACCGTCTCGTGCAAGCCGC
>CANJIU010000170.1 GCA_947474365.1 Opitutia bacterium
AACTTCGCTCGCAAGAATCGCTCTCGCGGCAACCTCGCCCCGGCTGATCTCCTCGCCCTACGCTCTCCTCTTCTCAGCCCAAAAATCCTTCTCCTGCCACCTGTCCTTCTCGACGCCCAGGTGGGTCAGGATCTGTCTGGACCTCCCGAATTTTGTTTTGGCGCGGCTCGTTGCCCTTGGAAGACGTATTAACGGATGGCGTGCAGTACTTGAAACTTCTGTCCCATATGGGAGGGATGGAGAAGTTGAAGCAAGGCCTGCTTTCGTGGGCTGAATTGGGCTGCATCCCTCGCGCTCACTGTGGCCAGAAAGTCGCCGGCATGACGGATGAAAAACGCTTCCTGAAATTCAAGGGTGGGATTCGAGAAGCCCCGTTGTCGGAGGGACGCTTCGATCCAATCCCAACAGATGTGACATGTCAGGTCCTGTTCCCCTGGGCGGGCCAGGACATCGTTTGATTGCGAGTGGCGGTAGTAGGCTCGAAGCGTTCCGGCGGGTGTTTCCTCGACGAGGGCGCGGAAGGTTTTCCCGTAATCGATCGCCACGAAGATCCCCGTCCACGGTTCCGCTGCGATCTGATCGGAGAGCGTCGCGGCCGCCACTGGTTGGTCGAAGCGATATCCCTCGGTGCCGGGCCACGGGCTTTGTTCATTGAGCATGTCCAGTTCGGTCTCTTCGAGGCGGTCCTCCTTGATTCTCACTCCGACAGTCCGCCAGGTCCCATTGCGATAAACGGTGCGCCGACAGGGTTGGGCATCGAACAATTCGTTGGAAAAAATCACGCACTCTCCCCTGAGGGCGAGCGGATCGCCGATCCGCCGCACCTCTGTGCCGGCGAAGGGGTGAGCTACATTGGTGAGCACCCCGAAACCGCCAGGTTCCGCACCGACCTCGACGAAGGTGTGGCTTGCGGGATTTCTCCCCGAGGCGCGAAGTAGTTTCGTGCACGCGGAGCTGACGAGCTCTCCGAAGATTGTGCCGCTGGTCGTGGCGGTGAAAAAATCCGTTCCCTTGCCCCGACCGACCCTGGGGCGGCTCTGGCGGTAGTAGCCGACTTCGGGGTGATAGAGCGCGACGGTCATGAACTGCTCGAACGTCATCGCTCCCGATGTGTCCGCCAGGGTGCGAAACACAGCGAGGAATTCCGCCGAAGGGGCGGGGAAAGACTCGGACGACGAACCCATTTACAATCTCATGCGGATGCCCACTGTGGACGGCATGTTCAAACGGATTCTCACTCTGACCTCCGCCTTCGTGCTGGCGCTGGCGTTGGGTGTTGCCGGAGTGCGCGTCGCGGCCGCCTGGAATCTTTGGCCGAACCGCGACCTGTCGCGCTCGGCAAACTACGTGAAAGACGTGATGCGTTTGGTGAACGAGAACTACGTCGACGAAAAGGCCGCGACTTACGACCAGCTCGCCCGGAGCGCGTTGCATGGCATGATCGAGGCACTGGATCCGCACTCGGAATTTCTGGAAAAGAAAAGCAATGATGAGTTTGAGGAGGACCTCACAGGAGAGTTTGGCGGGGTGGGCATTCAGGTGGAGACGCGCCAGAACCGAATCGTCGTGATTGCGCCGCTGGCTGGCACACCCGGCGAGCGGGCCGGCATTCAGCGCGGTGATGAAATCGTGAGCATCGACGGCAAGGCGGTTGATTCGGGCGGGAGCATCGACGGCATCGTCGGAAAGCTGCGTGGCAAGCCGAAGACCAAGGTCCTGCTGGGGCTGTTCCGGCCTTCAACTCAGCAAACCCTGAATCTGACGTTGGTCCGGGAAATAATTAAGATTGAAAGCGTGCGCAATGCACGCGTGCTTGAGGCGGGGATCGGCTACGTCCAGCTGACGGAATTTTCCGATCATACGGCCGAACAGTTTCGGAGCGCGCTGGAAAACCTGCTCCGGCAAGGAGCAACCAGCCTGATTTTGGACCTGCGCAACAACCCTGGCGGGTTGCTCGATGCTGCCGTGGAGGTCGCTGAACCGTTCTTTCGGAAAGGTGAACTCATCGTGTACACGAAGGGACGCAAGCCATCGGAGCGCGAGGATTTCAAGGCGGAGGCCGAGGGCTCGCCTCTCGCGTTGCCGCTGGCGGTGCTGATCAACGCGGGAAGTGCGAGCGCGGCCGAAATTGTTACCGGAGCGCTGAAAGACACCGGGCGCGCAGTGATCGTGGGTGAGCGTTCATTCGGCAAGGGATCAGTGCAGTCCGTGTTCAAGCTGGAGAACGGTGAAGGCCTTCGTCTGACCACGGCGCGCTACTTTACCCCTGGAGGTGCGACGATTCATGAGCGCGGCATCGCTCCGCACGTCGAGGTCGTGATGACCCCGGAGGAGGATACGAAGCTCGCGCGCCAGCGGGCCCGCTCCGACGTGACGGATCCGAAGCTTTTCAAGGAACGATTTGGTTTCGAGCCGGTGACGGATCGTCAGTTGGAGACCGCGGTCTCCATTCTTCGGGGCATGCGTTTTTTCGGTGACCGTCCGACCTCCCGCTCGTCGCAGTGAGATGATCCTGGCCCTTGAGAGTTCATGTGACGAGACCGCGGTCGCATTGTTCGATCCCGCCTGCGGGCTCGTCGGTGAGTGGGTTCACAGTCAGATCGCGCTCCATGAAAATTATGGTGGGGTGGTGCCGGATCTTGCGACGCGCGAGCATCTGCGAACCTTTGCGCCCTTGGTCCAGCGGGCGCGGGAGCAGCAGGGCTTCGACCGGGTGGGCGCGATTGCGGTGACCAACGGGCCGGGGCTGGCAGCCTGCCTTGCCATTGGCGTCGCCACGGCAAAATCGCTCGCGCATGCGCTGCAGGTGCCCGTCATCGGCGTGAACCATTTGCGTGGTCACGTGTGGTCGCCGTTTGTCGCGCTGCAGGCCGAAGATCCCGCGGGCTTCGCGGCACGGATGTCGGCCGCGCTTCCCCATCTCGGACTGATCGTTTCGGGGGGCAATACACTGCTCTTTACCCTTGATGAAGAGCGGCGCGTGAAAGTGCTTTCCTCCACGCGGGATGACGCGGCGGGTGAAGCGCTCGACAAGGGGGCGAAATTGCTTGGGCTGGGGTACCCCGGGGGGCCGTTGATCGAAAGATTGTCCATGGGGGGACGGAACGATGCTTTTGATTTTCCACGGGGTATCGGCCGGCGCGACGAACTGGATTTCAGCTTCTCCGGACTCAAGACGAGTCTCCGCTATCTCTTGGAGAAACTTTCCACTGAGGAGGTGCTGGCTAGGCGCGCTGATTTGTGCGCCAGTTACCAGCAGGCGGTGGTGGATGCGCTTGCCCGAAAGGTAAGGGCGGCTTTACGACAGGGCGGCGGCATCTACCGCAGTGTGGGGCTGTCGGGCGGGGTGGGAAACAATCGCACGCTGCGTTCCGCGATCGCAGCTGAGGCCGCCGGGTCGCGGGCGGCGTTTTTTGCCGCGCAACCCCAGCATACCGGGGACAATGCGGGAATGATCGCTTTTGCGGCGTGGGTGGATCGCGCCGGCACCGATGCCGACTCGGGAATGGCATTGCGGATCGAACCGGGTGCCGCGCTCGTTCAAGGGGCGGGATGACGCCCCGGCCCGACTACTTGTAGTCCCGACGCAGATTGCTCGGGAGGATGCCCAATTCCTCGCGGTATTTTGCGACGGTCCGACGAGCGATGGTGATGCCTTTTTCCTGGAGACGGGTGACCAGTTCCTGATCGCTCAGGGGCCCCCCTTTGTCTTCCATATTGATCAGGTCGGCGATCATTTCCTTTACGCTCGTGTTGGAAACGGCGGCGCCACTCTCCGCCTGATAGCCCGGGGTGAAGAAATACTTGAAGTCGAACACCCCGTGGGGCGTGCGGATGAATTTGTTGGCGATGGCCCGGCTGACGGTGGTTTCGTGCACTCCCACGACATCCGCGATTTGGGTCATCGTGAGGGGTTTCAGGGAGGCGACGCCGTGCTCGAAGAAATCTTTCTGCGCATTGATAATCTCACGGGTGATGCGCTCGATGGTTCGCTGCCGTTGTTCGATCGAATCGATCAGGAACTTGCCGGACCGCATGCGTTCCCGGAGGTAGTCGCGTTCCTGCTTGGATAACGTTCCCTTTGCGATCAGATCGCGATAGGTACTGGAAATCCTGAGACGGGGAATGTAATCACTGTTGAGGTTGATTTTCCACTCCTCGCCGTCGCGTTCCACCGTGACGTCCGGTACCACCACCCGGTTGTTGTCCTCGGCGAAGCGCCGTCCGGGCGCGGGGTCGAGCTTGCCGATTTCCTCGATCGCCGACTGGACGTCGTCGGCGTCGGCTCCGAGTTTGCGGGCGAGCTCCGGGATGCGACGGCGCGTGAGCAATTCGAAATGGTCCCGAATCATCCGCGACGCGAGCGACGTGCCCCGACCCTTGGCGGCGAGCTGGGCGAGCAGGCAGTCCGGCAGGTCTTTCGCTCCGATTCCCGCGGGATCGAACGTCTTGAGCACTTTCAGCGCCTCCTGGACGGCGTCGAGGGGCAGCCCGGTCTGCAGCGCAACGTCGGGTGGCGTCTGGGTGAGAAATCCCCGGTCGTCGAGACTGCCCACGAGATGTTTCATCGCCGTGACGGCGGACGCCGACAAATCGGTCATCTCCGCCTGTTGCATGAGATGCTCCTGGAGCGAAGTCTCGCTGACCAGTGAATCGAAAAAATGCTGCCGGCGTTCGGCGTCTTCCGACGTGTACGGCTGCGCGCCACCCACGGAGGCCATATGATCGCGCCAGTCTTCGTCGAGTTTGCCCAGAATTTCGAACTCCTTGTCCTTGGAAAAATCCAGTTCATCTCCCTTGGGCTCGCCCGCGGTCTGGTCGGTTGGAGCGCTGGCGGCGGCGGAATCGCCGCTGGTGTCGCCGTTGTTGTCCGAATCGCGGTCGGTCGCGTTGTCTTCCGGTGCCTTGTTGTCGAGGCTTTCACCCTCCATCGGCAATTCCTCCAGGGTCGGATTGCTTTGCAGCTCCTCTTGGATGACAGAGCGGAGGTCGAGCGCGGCGACCTGCAGGATCTTCAGGGAGTGCCGCAGCTGCGGCGCGAGGACCAGCGATTGTGACTGCCGCTGGCGAAGTTCGTGACTAAATCCTTGCCCGCTCATTTGGATGAAGAGTAAACGAGCTCATCTCAGATGGGGGGGGCGGGAAGAAAGCGAAGGAACTACCGGATCGCGGACTCCGAAAACTTCCTTCATGTAAACACTCAATTTCTCGTTGGTCGGGCCATAGCCGTTGCCGTAGAGATCCATTTCGAGCGCGGTCAGCATCTCGTTGGCCGACTGAAAGCGTTTCTCGCGATCGCGGAGGAGTGCCCGCTGGATGATTGCTTCAAGCCCGGGCTTAATGTCGTCCCGCAACGTCGAAAAAGTCGGAATCGCCATGCTGAGGATATTCCGGCGCGACTGCGCCCGGTCCGCCGACCGGAAGATGTTCCGCCCGAGCAGCAACTCGGTCAGGACGATGCCCAGGGGAAACAGGTCAGCACGGGCGTCTGTAATCGCGTAGCTGGCCTGCTCAGGAGAAAGGTATTCGTCCTTGCCGGCGATCACCTTCCCTTCCTCATTGTACATCAGGTCCAGCGCCTTCGCGATGCCGAAGTCGGTCAGCTTCACGTCGCCCTCGAACCCAACCATGATGTTTTTCGGGCCGATATCGCGATGGACGATGCCGAGGTGCTTGCCCTCCCGATCGCATTTGTTGTGGGCGTAGGCCAGACCTCGCGCCACGCGAGACACGATGAACGCCGCCAGGTCGGCCGGGATAAGCTTCCCGGTCTTGCGGTGTTGCTCGAGGAATTGCTCAAGATTCACCCCGCGGACAAACTCCATCACCATGAAATACTGGCCGCCTACCTGGCCAAGATGGTAGGTTTGGACAATGTTGGTGTGGATGAGGTCAGCCACGAGCCGGGCTTCCCCGATGAAGTTGTTCTGAAACTCTTCAATCGCGGAATACTCCTCGCGAATTAGTTTTACGGCGACGACCTTCCGGAAATTACCCGCTCCGAGTTGTTGTGCTTCGTAGACCACGCCCATGCCGCCATCGGCGACTTTGCGGGTCATCTCGTAGTGCAGTTCGTTGAAAATGTGTTTGATCGCCGCCACTGGCTGCAAAGGAAAGGTGCGCCGGGCCTGGGTGGCAAGTGCGCATTCAATATTCGGCGCGAAATTTGCTGTGCCTCCAATTGACAGCGAGGTTCTCCGCCCTAGCTTGGGCTGACTATGATTACGCTGACGCCGCGCGCCGCCAAGCAAGTCCGGACGATGCACGCTGAGCTCAACGCCCCGGAAAAGCGACTGAGGGTGCTGGTCGAGTCGGGTGGTTGTTCGGGATTTCAGTATGGCATGTCGTTTGACGTGACGAAACCTGATGACACCCAGCTTGAGAGCGAAGGAGTCCCGCTCATCATCGATCCCACGAGTCTCGCCTACATGTCAGGCTCATCGATTGATTTTGACGACGGTCTGCACGGCAAGGGTTTCGAAATCAAGAACCCGAACGCCCAGAGCACCTGTGGCTGCGGGAAATCGTTCTCCTGAAAATCTGACCGCGGCTATCGGGCTGCTTCGTGCAACGCGACAATCCCGCACGTCATTCCGAAGGCTTTCACGTGGGTGAATCCGGCCGCGCGGATTTCCGCGGCGAGCGCCTCCCGT
Organism: Opitutia bacterium; assembly: GCA_947474365.1. Taxonomy (GTDB): domain Bacteria; phylum Verrucomicrobiota; class Verrucomicrobiia; order Opitutales; family Opitutaceae; genus ER46. The sequence continues at coordinate 6,654 of CANJIU010000170.1, forward strand.
CCAGGGAAATTGCCGATCGTAGTGTTCAAATAGACGTACGCGGCACGATCTCCGGTCAGCATCCCGGCGACGAGAGGAAGGATTCGGCGCAGATAAAAATAGTAGAGGGGACGGAACCAGGCCTGTGGCTGGGAAAATTCGAGCACAAATAACTGCCCGCCTGGTCTCAGCACCCGGCGCATTTCCCCGAGGCCGCGGGCGCGGTCGGCGAGGTTGCGGAGCCCGAACGAGATCGTGATCGCGTCGACGCTGGCGTCCGGCATCGGCAGGGCCAGCCCGTCGCCGAGTTGGAACCTCACGTTGGCGTAGCGTTCGCCTTCGCGGAGTTTTTTCGCTTCCGCCTGATCGAGCATGGGCGCACAGAAATCCATGCCGGTGATTTCGACGCTTCGTTCCAGTTTCCGGCTGAGTGCGAAAGCGACATCCCCGCTGCCGGTCGCCAAGTCGAGCACCTGTTTCGGAGAATGGAAGTGAACCGCCGCGACCAGCCGGCGGCGCCACCACGTGTCGATTCCCCCTGACAACATGCGGTTGGCGAGGTCGTACCGGCGCGCAATGCGCCCGAACATTGAATTAACTGCGACAGGGTCGGGCATAGTCCGCAAAAAATATCGTCCAGAGGCTGGCCGTGGCTGACAAAGTGAGCATATTTGTTGACGCAATTCAAAGTACGCAAATAATTTAAGCTGATTCAGAACGTAGGACCTCTTCAAAAGGAATCCCCATGTCCAACCTGACCAAACGTGAAATAGTCTTGGAAATATACCGGAAGACCGGGTTTCCTCAGAAACAGATCGTTGATACCGTGCAACAAACGCTCGATATCATCCAGAAGGCATTGGCGAACGGTCGAAACGTCGAACTGCGGAATTTCGGCGTGCTTGAGGTGCAAGTGCGGAAACAACGCATTGGCCGGAATCCGAACAAGCCGGAAGCTGAGGTAATCATTCCGCAACGCGCCGTGGTTAAGTTTAAGTCCGGCAAGATCCTCAAGCAGCAGCTTAAGAAGCTCGATTTGGGGAAACTGCAGCCTCCTCCGCCCAGTTCACCCGCGACGTGACTTCGGCCGCTCACCTGCAACCGTGCAGGTGACCGGAAGCCAGATAGCCGCCAACGCGTTGGAGGCGGCCCGGGTTTTTTTGTCGCACTCGACCGCGCTGCGACCCCACGATTCGCCCTTCCATGGCGACGTTTCAGACTCTTCCCGGCTTTCGCGAATTCTATCCCGAGGACTTTTCCCGCCGGAATCACATTTTCCGTCTCTGGCGACAAACGGCCGCGACGTATGGATTTGCGGAATACGACGCTCCGGTGCTCGAACCGCTGGATCTCTACAAGGCCAAGTCGGGGGACGAGATTGAGGCTCAGCTATTCAGTTTCACCGACAAGGGCGGGCGCGAGGTCGCATTGCGACCGGAAATGACCCCCACTGTTTGTCGATTGGTGGGGGCCCGTGCCTCCGCCCTGAAGCGGCCGATCAAATGGTTTAGCATCGCGGAGTTTTACCGGTACGAACGCATGCAGAAGGGGCGGGGGCGTTGTTTCTTTCAGTTTAACGCCGATATCTTTGGTGAACCGGGACCGGAGGCGGAGATTGAACTCATTGCGCTCCTGATTCAATGCCTGCGGGCATTTGGGCTAAGTGAGGACGATTTTTACGTGCGGCTGAGTGACCGCAATCTCTGGTTTTATTATCTGGAGGCACTCGGACTCGACGAACCGCGTTCGAGGGGCATCTTGGGTGCGATCGACAAATTTGAAAAATTGGGGGATGACGCCTTCAAGGATTACATCGAGGAGTTCGGCGGGATTGATCCGGCGGTGAAGGCGAAGGTGCTTTCGTTCTTGGCCATCAAATCGCTTTCCACACTGGAGCAGACGCTATCGGAATTGGGCGGTGACAAATTGGGCGCACGGCTGGCGGATTGGAAAAAACTGCTTGGGGCGCTCGAAGCAATGGGGCTCGCCCGTTTTGTTGAGGTTGATTTGGGCGTGGTGCGTGGGTTGGCATATTACACCGGATTCGTGTTTGAGGCGTTTGACCGCAAGGGGGAATTGCGCGCGCTTGCCGGTGGCGGCCGTTACGATAATCTCGTGGAGAAACTGGGTGGACCGGCTCTCCCTGCGGTTGGTTTTGCGATTGGCGACATGACCTTTGCCTTGTTGTTGGAGCAGCGTGGTCTGATGCCGGCCTTTGTGCAGGCGCCGGACGTGTATTGCGTGATCGGCGGGCCGCAGGAACGGTTGGCCGCCTTTGGCGAAATCAACGCTTTGCGAGCGGCCGGTTTCCGCGTCGACTATCCGATGAAGGAACTGGCCTTTGGAAAGCAGTTCAAGGCGGCAGCGGAATCCGGGGCCAAACTTGCGCTGATTTATGGTGGGGACGAGTTGGTCAAGGGGGTGGTGAAGATCCGCGATCTCACCCTGAGGACCGAAACCGAGGTGCCACGAGCGCAGGCCGTGGCTGCGGTGCGGGATTTTTTCAGCGGCGCGTAGCGGTCACTGATCGGTTTCCCTTTTGCGGAATTTGCCCTGGCGGAGATTATCCGGACCGAATGACTCGGGCAGGAGCATCGGCACGGTGGTTTCATCTCGGCGGGCCGAATCGCACACGCCGACGACGATCGCCTGCGGGCCGAATTCGTTGATTACCTGCCGGCAGGCTCCACACGGCATCGTAGGCGCCGCGGTCGGGGTGTAGATGACCACGGCGCGCAAGGCGCGTTCGCCGGCGGTTGCCGCCGTGAAGATCGCAGTGCGCTCGGCGCAATTGCACAGGCCATAGGACGCGTTTTCGACGTTGCAGCCTGCGTAGATCTTGCCGGACCCCGCGAGCACCGCGGCCCCGACTCGGAATTTTGAATACGGTGAGTACGAATTCCGGGCGGCGGCCCGCGCGGCTTTTTCGAGGCGGCGAAGGGTGGGGGCGGAGACAGTGGCGTTCATGGTGGGTGGCGAAATCGGCTGCACGTCGGCAATCGCAGGAAGGGCAACCCCCAAATCGTGGCGGCGGCACGGAATTCCTACTCTGAGATCAACTGGGCCCCTTCGAGGGCAAGCAGCCGGACCTTGGTCGCGACGCCTCCCGGACCGGAGAACCCGGTCATCTTGCCGCCGGCCGCCACCACTCGGTGGCAGGGGATGAGGAGGGGCCATGGGTTGTCTCCGAGCGCACTGCCGACCGCGCGGCTGGCGGCGGCCGTCGCGCCGATTGCGACAGCGAGTTCGCCGTAGGTCGCGGTGCAGCCGGAGCGGATGGCGAGGGTGGCACGCAGCACGCCGCGGACAAATTCCGGGACGAGGGTGAAGTCGTAGTGCACATCGGAAAAATCCTGCGCATCCCCCGCGAGATGCCGTTTCACCCGGGCGATGATTTCCGCCACCCAGGGTGGTGGCTCGGCGTCGGTATTTCCGACGGGCGGTCGCTCCGGATCAGGCAGAAGAAAGCGGGTCAACCCCGCTTCGCTCCAGGCGATGGCGCAGGTGCCAAGCGGGGTGCTGAAGGTCGCGTGGGGCATGGTTGTGACGAACCGGGGAAGGTTTGGATTGTCGGCGGAAGCCAGGTCCGTCTCAACGGGATGCGGCTGATGTTGTCGGCTGTCCGCGGCCGAGGAGCAGACGGGGCGGGGGGCACATAGGGGTTGCATCATGTGGGGCGGAGCGTTCGTGTCGAAGTGATTTGCGATGCAAAACCGGTTCTACAACGCGTTCGACAGCGAGTCACTTGGCGGCGGGCGAAAGCTCGACTACCGCACTCCGTTCCAGATGGACCGCGACCGCATCATCCATGCCCACGCGTTTCGCAAGCTGCAGTCGAAGACGCAGGTGTTTCTATCGGGAGAGTACGACTTTTATCGCACGCGGCTGACCCACTCGATGGAAGTGGCGCAAATCGGCCGGTCGATCTGCGCCTACCTGAGTTCGCGCGGGGCGCCGTTGCGGAACGACTTTCACATCGACAGCGATTTGGTCGAGGCCGTGTGCCTCGCGCACGATCTCGGGCATCCGCCGTTTGGGCATTCGGGTGAACGCACCCTGCAGGAGCTGATGATAAAGTGGGGTGGCTTTGAGGGCAATGCCCAGACTCTGCACCTTCTGACCGAGACCATTTATCAGAACGAGGCCGGAGTGCGTGGCATGGCGCCGACCCGCGCGCTCCTCGATGGAGTGTTGAAATACAAGAAACTCTTCCGCGAGTTTCCGACGCCGCCGACGAACCATTTTCTCTACGATCCCCAGGAAAGGCACCGCTCGTTCGTCTTTGGCGACGCGCGGATTCCCGCTGACCTGCACACGGGCGCGAAATTGAATGCGCTCAAGAGCGTCGAGTGCCAGATCATGGATTGGGCCGACGATGCGGCCTATTCCCTCAACGACATCGTGGACGGGGTAAAGGCGGGCTTTCTTTCGGTCGAACGGATCGAGCACTGGGCGGCGGGCGAACCGGTCGACCCCGAGAGGCAGCGCTGGCTGGATCAATTGCTTGCCGCCATCCGCGCCGACCGGCTTGAAAGCGCGTTTTCCCAGAAGATCGGAAGCTTCATCACCGCCTGCCGGCTGCGGGAACGGGAGAATTTCATGTCGGCCCAGACCAATCGCTATCGTTTCGAACTGATTGTGGCCCCGACGGCAGAGCGCGAGGCCGCGTTCTACAAGAAGATGGCGAACGACATCATCTTTGAGAGTCCGCAACTCCAGCAGATGGAGCACAAGGCGCGGCGGGTCCTGTTTGAACTTTGGGATTCAAGCTGGCGCAACTACGTGGATAAAGGGGCCCGGGTGATCAATATCCTTCCTCCGCGCGTGGGCCGGCTGATTGATGCCGAGACCACCCCCGCGGGAAAGGCGCGTCAAATCTGCGACTGGCTCGCCGGGCTGACCGACGGGATGATTGTGCGGACCTACCAACGACTCTTTGACCCGCAATTTGGGTCGATTCGTGATTTGAGCTGATCCACTCAACCTGCTGTTGCTCGACGCTGTCGGCGCTGGGAGGGAGCGGTCCGACCCGGACGGCATGATGTGTGGCATTGATTTTCGACCAGAAGGACACAGCGTCACCAATGCCCCCTTCCTGTCGTCTTCCCGCCCGTGCCCCGCGCTTTTATCTTTCGCTCCGTTTCTTCGCTCAACCGCCTTCACCGATTTTTGGTAGTGTGGTCTGCTACCCTGACCGGGATGGTGGCGACCTGCGCTGCGGCCGATCAATCCGCCGCGGCAAATTTTCACCGCACGGTCGAGCCGCTGTTGTCGAAGTATTGTTTCGATTGCCATGGCAACGGGGTGGGCAAGGGGCGGATCGCCTTCGACGAATTCAAGTCCGACGCCGATGTAATCGCCCGGCGTGACCTCTGGCTGGCCGCCCTGAAAAACGTCCGGTCCGGACTGATGCCGCCTCGGGAGGAGAATGTCGACCGTCCCTCCGAAGCCGAAATCAGTGTCCTGACGAATTGGATCAAGTACGAGGCCTTCGGCATTGATCCGAAAAATCCGGATCCTGGCCGGGTCACGACCCGTCGCCTCAACCGCGTCGAATATCGCAACACGATCCGCGACCTGATGGCCTACGATTTCAACAGCGAGGTCGAGTTCCCCCCGGACGATAGCGGCAACGGCTTCGACAACAATGGCGACGTGCTCACCGTCTCGCCGCTCCTGCTCGAGAAATACCTGGCGGCGGCCGAGGCAATCGTCGACAAGGCGGTGCCGAAGGTGGCAACGATGATGAAGGAGCAGGTTGCGAGCGGAAAAGAATTCCGTTCCGAGACTGGCACCGGGAGCGGCGAACAGCTGAACGCGCGGCGGGCGATGAAGGTGTCGAAATCCTTTTCAGTCGAAAAAGCGGAGAAATATCAGGTGACAATCGAACTTGAGACCCGAGGGTCCTTCGACTTCGACCCCAGCCGCTGTCGCCTCGTCGCTCGAATCGATGGCCGGGAGAAATTTGTGGAGGATGTCGTATGGTCGGAGCGCCGGACCTTGAAACACGAGTTGGAGGAGCATTGGACGGCAGGGCGTCACGTTGTTTCGTTCGAAGTCGTTCCGCTGACGCCCGTCGATGCCGCGGGAGGGGAAGCCGCCGCTTCGGCGAAATCGCCGGGGGCGGAGCGGCAATTTCGGCCCACGGCAACCAATGTCAGCATGCGCATCGCCTCCGTGCAGGTGCGCGGACCACTCAATCCCAAGTTCTGGACGCCGCCCGAAAACTATTCCCGCTTTTTCCCGAAGGGACCCGCGCCGAAAGACGCCGTTGCGCGTGATGCGTACGCCGCCGAGTTGCTGCGAAGCTTCGCGACAAGGGCGTTTCGACGACCGGTCGATGCGGGCAAGGTGGCGCAGTTGGTGGCGTTGGCGCGACAGGTATACTCTGAACCGGGCCGGACTTTTGAAGAGGGGATCGGGCGGGCGTTGATGGCGGTGCTTGGGTCGCCCCGATTTCTTTTTCGTGTCGAAGAGCCCGAGAAGGCTAGGGCACTCGAGCCGTTTGCCCCAGTCGACGAGTATGCGTTGGCGTCGCGTCTGTCCTATTTTCTCTGGTCGACGATGCCGGATGAGGAACTGTTTCGAATGGCCGAACGTGGAGAACTGCGCCGGGAGCAGTCGGCGCAGGTGGAACGTATGTTGAAGGATCCCAAGGCGCAGGCGTTTGTCCGCAACTTCACCGGTCAGTGGTTACAGGCGCGCGACGTGGAATTTGTCCCGATTAACGCGCGCGTGGTGCTTGGACCGAACGCGCAACGCAACCGGGACGGCCGGATCGAGTTCGACAGCGCATTTCGCAAGCTGATGCGCAGCGAAACGGAGATGTATTTCGACCACGTGATCCGCGAAGATCGAAACGTGCTGGAACTGGTCGACAGCGATTACACGTTTCTCAACGAACGTCTCGCCACGCACTACGGGGTTCCGGGAGTGACTGGTGAAACCATGCGCCTTGTGAAACTCCCGGGCGACAGCCCGCGTGGTGGCGTTCTGACCCAGGGCACGGTGCTCGCCGTCACGTCCAATCCCACCCGGACGTCGCCCGTCAAGCGCGGGCTCTTCATCCTCGAAAACATCCTCGGAACCCCGCCGCCGCCCGCGCCGCCGAATGTTCCGGACCTGGAGGAGTCCAAGAAGAAATTCAAGGATCGGGAGCCAAAGCTGAGCGAGATGCTGGCCGAACACCGCAGCAACAAGCTCTGCAACTCCTGTCACTCCCGCATGGATCCCCTCGGGCTCGCCATGGAAAATTTCAACGCCCTCGGCTCCTGGCGCGACACCGAGGTGCAGCAACCGATCGATCCTTCGGGCCAGCTGATCACGGGGGAGAAATTCGCCGACATCCGCGAACTGAAGCGGGTGCTGACGCACGAGCGCAAAAGGGATGTGTTTCGCTGCTTTACCGAGAAGATGCTGACCTACGCCCTGGGGCGCGGTTTGGAGTTCTACGACACCCAGACCGTTGACAACATTGTGGATCGGCTGGTTCGCGGTGACGGCAAGATGTCGCTGTTGATTACGGGTGTCATCGACTCGCCCGCCTTTCAGCAACAACGTACGCAACCCGGCGCCCCCAAAGCCGTCTCGTTCAATTCGAATACCCGCGCCGCCCAACCGGAACTCCGCCCATGAAAAAACCAACCACCCATCCCACTCGTGTCGCCGCGGAACGTCACTTCAGCCTCAGCCGCCGCCAATTCCTGCGTGGTCTTGGCGCCTGCGTGGCACTGCCGGTTTTTGAGTCTGCCCTGCGTCCGATGGCGCAGGCCGCCGCAGTGGCCCCCGCGTCGGGCGGCGGGATGGCGTTGGCCGCCAGCGGCGCGCCCTTGCGCATGGCATATGTTTATTTTCCGAACGGTGCGCACCAAAATTATTGGTGGCCGACCGGTGCCGGCACGGATTTCATTCTGGGAAAGACCATGCAGCCGCTCGCGAAACTGCAGGGTTCGATCCAAGTCTTGGGCGGACTCGATCACAAAAACGCGATGGCAGGCAACGACGGGGCGGGCGATCACGCCCGCGCGAATGCGACGTTTCTCACCGGCGCCCGGGCCCGCAAGACCGACAGTACCGACATCGCGGTGGGCATCTCCGTCGATCAAATCGCCGCCCAGCGCGTGGGCCATCTGACGCGGTTTCCGTCGCTTGAGCTATCCTGTGATTCGATCCGCAAATCCGGCCGTTGCGACTCTGGCTATTCCTGCGCCTATCAATACAATTTGTCGTGGTCCTCGGCGTCGACCCCCGTAGCGCCGGAGTCCAACCCGCGGCTTGTTTTCGAGCGGCTTTTCGGCGTGGGCGCCCCCGCCGAGCGCAACAAGAACTTCCAGATGCGGCAGAGCACGCAGAAATCGCTCCTCGATTTCGTGATCGATGATGCGCGTTCACTGCAGCGGCAACTTGGCCGCGGCGACCAGCACAAGCTCGACGAATACCTCACTGGGGTCCGCGAGATTGAACAACGAATTCAACGCACGGAGCGTTTTGGTCCGCTGCCGGATCCCCATGCCGACACCCCGGCCGGAATTCCGGGGAATTTCGGCGAGCACATGGACCTGATGTACGACCTGCTCGCGATGGCGTTTGAAACGGATTCGACCCGCGTTTCCACCCTCTTGCTGGCGGGGGACGGCAGCAACCGGGCCTACCCGCAGATCGGAATTCCCGAGGGGCATCATTATTGTTCGCATCACCGCAACGACGAGGCGTTGATGGAGAAAATCGGACAGATTGACCGGTATTACATGGAGCGTTTTGCCCGCTTCCTGCAGAAGCTCGAGGAGAAGAAGGATGTCGACGGCCGGACGATCCTGCAGAATTCGATGATCGTTTACGGCTCCGGCAATGCCGACGGCAATCGTCACACCCACGAAAATCTTCCGATCATCCTCGCGGGCGGCGGCGGCGGCACGTTGCAACCCGGCCGCTTTTTGACCTTGGGAGGCAAGCCCATGAGCAACCTTTTCCTCAGCATGACGGATCGGATGGGCGTCACCGGTCTTGAGCGGATCGGTGATTCCAGCGGTCGCATCGCGGGGGTTTGATACCCGAGCGGGACCGTGCTAGCGGCGCGTGGGAGAGGGCTACTTCCTCACCGGCGTGGCGGGCCGGTCAATGAGTGAGCTCCGGAGTGCGCGCATGCGGGCAGGCGTGGCTTGAAAAATATCCTCGGGAAACTGGCGGCGGCTGAGGATTTCTGCGTAGGCCTTTTCTCCCTCTTGAGACTCCAGATTTCGCCCGGCGAGATACTGCAGGCGCAAGTCGCGGTCACGGTTGATCTCGGCCGAGGCGAGCCAGGATTCTAGGTCCACGCGCCTTCCGGCATAGGTCGAAAGTAAATCCAGAGCCGAGCCGATTCCGAGCTCGTGAAGGGAGGTCTGGACGTAGTTGCGATCGAGCCGGTCGAACCGCAGCTGTAGCGCGTCCATGTCGATGTGAAGCGGTTCGTTCTGGCCGAGCAGCACCGTGTCGTAGCCAAACCCCTCGTCGTCGTTGGCCCAGATTGTCCCGTGCGGAAAGACCGAGAAGAAGGTGGCGATTTCACTCCGCACGACGGCGAGGTTCGCTTCGTAGAGCGGGACCCATTGAGTGACAAGCCCGCCGGGATTGAGGCGCCGCTTGCAGAGTTCGAAATATTCCTGGGAGTAGAGCACGGCTGAGCCTTTGACCCAGGGGTGAATCGGATCCGACGTGATGAGGTCGAATTTTTCATCGGTGGTGGCGATGAAATGACGTGCATCGTCGTAGACGATTTCGACGCGGGGATCGTGGAGGACATCGAGGTTCTCTGTCGTGAAATGCGTGGCCACCACCCGAGGGATCAACGGCTCGATGTCACAGATCACGATGCGACGAATTGAAGGATGGCGGACAAACGACCCCGACGTGACGCCCGCCCCGCACCCGACGATGAGGACCGAGCGCGGATTCGGATGAAGCAGCGCGGGAATGTGCCCGAGCATCCGCTGCAGCCGCATGTCTTTCGCCAGGCTGGAGGCCTCGGTCTTTCCGCTGACGTGGAAGTAGCGTGCGCCGTCCTTGGTTTGGGAGACGGCGACGGAGGCGTTGATGCCCTCGCCGAAATAGATCGGCCATGCGCCGTAGTCAGTGCTGGCGGTTTGCCGGCCGTAGGCGATGAGTTGCCACGGAATCGGCGGAAGGTGGAGCCCGACCAGAATGGTGATGGCGATGGCGGCGGTGACGAAACCGAATTCGAACCGGCGGTGCGGCCACAAGGCGATGATTGCGCCCATCACGCAGAGCCCAAGGAGGAGGATTTGTGTAGCCTGGGTTCCCAGCAGTGGAATGAGCAACAGGCCGGTCAGCACGGCGCCGAAGATGGCGCCAACGGTATTGGCGGCGTAAATCCGCCCGACCGAACG
>CANJIU010000171.1 GCA_947474365.1 Opitutia bacterium
ATTCCCGGCGTACTCGGGGAGGAAAAGTCATTGACGCACGAATCCTTCACCAGCAAGTTGCTCGACTTTCCTCAATACACGCGTCCCGCCGAATTTCGGGGCATGTCAGTTCCCGAGGTTCTTCTCTCGGGCAACCATGCCGAAATCGAAAAATGGCGAGCCGCGCGCCAGCGGGAAAAGACCCGTCTCGTTCGTCCGGATTTACTCAAATAACTCACTGCCATGAACCCGATCATTCAAGAAATCACCGCATTCCAGGTGAAGAAAGACATTACGCCGTTTAAAGTCGGCGACGGTGTGCGCGTGCATACCAAAGTCCGTGAAGGAGACAAGGAGCGCGTGCAGATTTACTCGGGCATCGTCATCGCACGCAAAGGGCATGGCATCCACGAGACGTTCACCGTTCGCCGCCTGAGTTATGGCGAGGGTGTCGAGCGGGTGTTTCCCGTCAACTCTCCCAATATCGAGAAGATCGAGGTTGAGCGCGAGTCCGAGGCGATGAAGGCGCGTCTCTACTACCTGCGCCGCCGCACCGGCAAGGCCGCGGTCGCGATCAAGGAAAAGGATCGTGCGGCTGAAATTCACGCGCAGCACTTGGCGGAAAAGGCGGCTCGGGTCGCCTCCTCTTCGAAGCCGGCCGCCGACGCGGTTGCGGCTGCTCCCGCGACACCGGGTGAGACGTCGAAGGCCAGCTAATCCAGCGATCGCGAATTCGATTTTCCCAAGGCGGACCCCACCGGGTCCGCCTTTTTGTTGGAGGCGGCGCTTTCGTGGATCCTGTCGTTCCCGGTGCTTTTGATGACGAATTAATGCGGCGTTAGCGCAAATTCGGGCTTTCCCGCCCGGTGCTGGATGTCTAGGTCATGGGGGATTTTTCACATGACATTGCAAACTCACCTCCTCGCCAAAGCTGCCAATCAGGCGCGCGGCCTCGCCATCGACGCGGTCCACGCGTGCTCCTCCGGCCACCTTGGGTTGCCGCTCGGCGCCGCCGAGGTCGGGGCGGTCCTTTTTGGCCACGCGCTTTCGCACAATCCGGAGCGCCCGCGATGGATCAATCGCGATCGCTTCATCCTGTCGGCCGGCCACGGCTCGATGTTTCTCTACAGCTGGCTGCACCTCAGCGGTTACGACGTGCCGATTGAGCAGGTGAAAAATTTTCGTGTGCTCCACAGCACGACGCCGGGACACCCTGAATTTCGTGAGACGCCGGGTGTCGAGTGCACCACCGGGCCGCTCGGTCAAGGTGTTGGCAACGCCGTCGGCATGGCACTCGCCGGGCAGATGGCCGCGGCGCGTTTCAACACCGCGGAACACGCCATTTTCGATTACCATGTTATTTGTCTCGCTGGTGACGGTTGCATGCAGGAGGGCGTCGCGATGGAGGCGGTCGCTTTCGCCGGGCATCAGAAACTCGACAACCTGATCCTTATTTACGATTCGAACGACGTCACGCTCGACGCGATGGCGAACAAGACCCAGAGCGAAAACACCGCACAGCGTTTCAAGGCGATTGGCTGGGAGGTGCAGACGATTGATGGTCATGACCTGGCCGCCGTTCTCAAGGCGTTCACCCGGGCGAAGAAGACGAAGAGCGGCATGCCGCAGCTCATCATCGCTCGGACCACAATCGGCAAGGGTATCCCCGAAGTGGCCGGTACGGCAAAGGGACACGGCGAGGGAGGGGCGAAATTCTCCGATACTGCGCGGGCCGGTCTCGGATTGCCGCCGGATCAGCACTTTTTTGTCAGCGACGATGTGCGCGGCTATTTCGCTTCGCACAAGGAGCGGCTCATCCGTGCCTGCAACAAATGGTCAAAAGGGTACAAAGCTTGGCGCGAGGCCAATCCCGACCGGGCCGCACTCCTCGATTCTGCCAACCCCGACCGCGCGCTCAAGGCAGCCGCGTTGCTCGAAAAGATTCCGGTTTTCCCGTCAGACGCAAAGCTCGCAACCCGCGCGGCGGGGCGCGACGTGCTGCAGCCGCTGGCGGTAGGGCTGCCGCTGCTGATCGGCGGCAGTGCGGATCTCTATGGATCGACGTTGAACTATATCGCGGCCGACAAGGATTTTGACCCGTCGAACCGGACGGGCCGCAACATTCGTTTTGGGATTCGGGAACATGGCATGGCGGCAATTGCCAACGGCGTGGCCTACGATGGGATCTTCCGTCCGAGCATCGCGACCTTCCTGGTGTTTGCCGATTATTCGCGTCCCGCGATGCGGATTGCGGCGCTTTCGAAGCTTCCGGTGATCTATGTTTACACCCACGATTCCGTAGGGGTGGGTGAAGACGGCCCGACGCACCAGCCGGTTGAGACGATTTCCGGGCTCCGGGTGATTCCCAATTTCGACCTCATCCGCCCGGCGGATCCCGAAGAGACGGCTGGGGCGTTTGCCGCCGCGCTGGAACGTGTTGACGGACCGACATTGCTCGCGCTCACCCGCCAGGCACTGCCGAATCTGAACGAAATTCCCGTTTCGACCCGAAGGGAGGGCGTCCTGAAAGGGGGCTATATCGCGGTGAAGGAAACCGCCGAACTCACCCATATCCTGATTGGCACGGGCAGCGAGCTGCAGTTGGCGATTGCCGCGGCGAAGACGCTCGGAGCCGGCGTTCGGGTGGTCTCGATGCCAAGTACCCAGCGGTTTGACCGTCAGTCGACGGAATATCGGGAGAGTGTGCTTCCTGCGGCTTGCCGGAAGCGGGTGGCAATTGAGGCCGGTGTGACGGTGTTCTGGCACAAGTACGTCGGTCTCGATGGCAAGGTCGTTGGCATTGATCGTTTCGGCCTCAGTGCGCCGGCTCCGATCGCGTTCAAGGAACTTGGAATCACTACTGAGGCACTCGTGGCTGCGGCGCAGTCACTGTAGGTCTTCGGCCGGAGGCGGGTCGCACCTGGAGCGGCTGTTTTTGTTCCAGTGGGCACGGCCAATCGCCGTGCCCACCGTCTATTCGTTCGACGGGTGACGGCATTAGAATCAGCGGCGGCGGAATAAGGGTGGAAACTGTGAATCTAATAGGCGAGGAGGTGCCTTGCTTTATTTGTTAGCTACCTAACTATCTGCTGCCTTATTTGTTTTCACCGATGCCGCTGTTGATGCTCAAAGACCTGCCTCGCTACGAATGCCTCTTGGAGGCTTCGCGCGAGTTTCCCGACCTCGATCCGTCGGCGACCGAGGTTTTTTTGCACCTGCTGCGGGCCGGGGACGAGGCGTTTCGTGTCGTCGAAGCCCACCTCGCGCAACATGACATTTCGCAGGGGCGTTTTGGCGTCCTGATGGCGCTTTGGGGGAACTGTCACCGTGCGGGCAACCCACGGGAAAAGCCGCTGACTCCCGCTGAGTTGGCAGATCGCACCGGCGTCACACGTGCCACCATGACTGGTCTCGTCGACACGTTGGAGCGGGCTGACTTGGTTACGCGAAAGCCCCATCCCGAGGACCGGCGCATGATGTCTGTCTGCCTCACCGCCCGCGGGGAGGCGCTGCTGGAGCGAATCATGCCGGAGCATTTTCGTCGGATGGCGTGGTTGATGGGGCCGCTCAACGAGGGCGAGCGCAAGACTTTTGTCCGGCTCCTTGCCAAGGTGATGCAACGCGCGAGCGAAAACCCCGCGAACACGGATTCGCCGCCGAAGACCACCCGCGCCGCGCCGGCGGGCCGGCGCTGATTCCTCCCGTTTATTGTATTTCCATCAATCATACCACGTCCTTTTCCCATGCTCAGAAAAACACTTTTGTTCCTCGCGGGGCTCGTTGGCTTCATCGTCCTCGTCGCCGGGCCGCTCATTCTCGTGAAAATCACGCAGTTCAAGACGATGGGAGCGGTAGGTGCCGCCATGGTAATGCCACCGACCACCGTCACCGCGGCATCGGCCACCGAAACCGCCTGGGAAAATTCGCTCACCGCCACCGGTTCGGTGGTCGCCGTGCAGGGCGTCACAATCGGCGCTGAACTGCCCGGCAAGGTGGTCAAGATTGCCTTTGAAGCGGGAGCCGTCGTCAACGCGGGCGACGTCCTCGTACAGTTGGATACGTCGACCGAGGAGGCTCAGTTGCGTTCGGCCGAGGCGAGCGCCGCGCTGGCCAGGGCTAATCTGGCCAGGGCGAGGGATCTTCGCCAGACCAACACAAATGCGCCGGTAGACCTCGATGTCGCCGATTCGCAGGCCAAGCAGACTGTGGCGCAGGTGGAGAACATCCGCACGATCATCGCCAAGAAAAACATCCGCGCTCCGTTTGCCGGCCGTCTTGGTCTGCGGCTGGTGAATTTGGGGCAGATTCTGAAGGATGGCGATCCGATTGCGACGTTGCAAACGATGGATCCAATATACGTGAACTTTGCGTTACCCCAGCAGCGATTGCCACAGGTGGTGGTGGGAAATGTGATCCGTTTGCGGAGCGATGCCGCTCCCAGCCAGGCGTTTGAAGGCAAGGTCACGGCAATCAGTCCGGAAATCGATCCCGTGACCCGAAATTTCCGGGTGCAGGCGACGTTTGCGAACCGGGATGAAAAGTTGCGTGCCGGGATGTTTGTAAGCGTGGATGTGATGCTTCCGACGAAGACCCGGGTGCTGGCGATTCCGGCCACCTCGGTTCTTTACGCGCCGTACGGGGATTCCATCTTCATCGTTGAGGAGAAAAAGAATCCCAAGAGCGGGCAGATGGAAAAGGTGCTCCGTCAGCAGTTCGTCCGCCTGGGGGTGGGGCGGGGGGACTTTGTCGACGTTGTCGACGGGCTGAAGCCGAACGAGACCGTGGTGACCTCTGGCGTGTTCAAGCTGCGCACCGGAATGCCGGTCATCATCGACAATACGCTCGCACCCAAGGCTGAACTCGCGCCGACACCCAAGAACACCTGACCGGACACCCCGCGCAAGTGGGGTGGCGTACTGGGCTCGACCCAACATGAAATCATTTACCGATCTCTTCATCCGCCGTCCGGTTCTCGCCATCGTGGTGAACGCGGTTATCATCATCGCTGGTCTGCAGGCCTGGCGCACGTTGACCGTCCGCCAATATCCAAGGAGCGACAATGCCTCGATCTCGGTTGGCACCGCCTACATCGGTGCCAGTGCGGAATTGGTGCGAGGTTTTGTCACGACGCCTTTGGAACGGGCCATCGCCTCCGCCGACGGCATCGATTACATCGAGTCGAACAGCATGCAGGGTTTTTCGCTGATCAACGCCCGGCTGAAGCTCAACTACGATCCGACCAAGGCGCTTTCCGAAATCAACGCCAAGGTTAATCAGATTCGGAACGAGTTGCCGCCCGAAGCCGAACTGCCGTCGATCAGCATCCAGTCGGCCGACTCCCAGATCGCCTCGATTTACATCAGCTTTAATTCCGACATCCTTTCCCAAAGCGAGATTACCGACTATCTCGTCCGGGCGGTTCAGCCGCGGTTCGCCGCGCTGGCCGGGGTGCAGCGGGCCGACGTCATTGGTGCGCGTACGTTCGCGATGCGAATCTGGCTCAAAGCTGAGCGCATGGCCGCCCTCAATATCAGTCCGGCGCAGGTCCGGGCGGCGCTGGGCGCCAATAATTACCTGGCGGCCGTCGGTGCCACAAAGGGCGCGTTGGTTCAGGTCAATCTCACGGCCAACACCGATCTGCACACTGTGGCCGAATTCAAGCGGCTTGTGGTGCGGCAGCAGAACGACACCATCATCCGGATCGAGGACATCGCTGATGTCGCGTTGGGCGCCGAGGACTATGATACGATCACCCGCAATTCCGGCCAGACGGCGGTGTTCATCGGTGTTTTCCCGCTGCCGAATGCCAACACAATTGACATGGTGAAGCGGGTGCGCAGCGAGTTGGCCGGAATCCAGCGCGACTTGCCGGGCGGCCTGTCGGCCCGGGTTGGATACGACGCATCGGAGTACATCGGGAACGCCATTCACGAGGTGACGCACACGCTGGTCGACACCTTGCTGATCGTCGTCGTGGTGATCTTCCTTTTCCTCGGATCGGTGCGTTCGGCCTTGGTGCCGGTCATCGCTATTCCCGTGTCGCTCATCGGCGGAGTTTTCCTGATGCAGCTCTTTGGTTTCACCCTTAACCTTCTCACATTGCTCGCGATTGTGCTTTCCGTCGGACTGGTGGTCGATGATGCGATTGTCGTCGTTGAAAACGTGGAGCGGCATCTGCGTGAGGGACGGACGCCGCTCGATGCCGCGCTGCTTGGCGCCCGCGAACTGATCGGACCGGTCATCGCGATGACGGTGACGCTCGCCGCCGTCTATGCGCCAATCGGATTACAAGGCGGTCTCACCGGGGCGCTGTTCCGCGAGTTTGCGCTGACGCTCGCCGGCGCGGTGACGATTTCCGGCGTCGTCGCGCTCACGCTTTCCCCGATGATGGCGTCGCGGATGTTGCGGAGCGCCGCGGAGGAAGAGCGTGGGTTTGTGGGTTGGGTGAACCACCGCTTCGACCGGTTGCGGAGCGCCTACGGCCGGGTTTTGGCCGGCGTGCTGAGGTTCCGGCCGGGAATCTATGCCCTCTGGTTGGTGGTGTCCGTGCTCGCGTTCTTCATGTATCAGTTCTCACCCAAGGAACTCGCGCCGACCGAGGATCAGGGTTTTGTGGTGGGTATCATCAATGCGGCTTCCAACTCCTCGGCGGAGCAGAAGACGCATTTTGCGCGGGCGGCTGAACAGGCCTTTCTCACCACTCCGGAGGTCGACGCGACGTTTCAGATTATTTTCCCGCCTTCCAATCCCATCGGACGCGCTGCCGGGGCCGATGGATTTAGCGGCATGATGCTCAAACCATGGTCGCAGCGAAAACGCTCGGTGTTCGAAATTCTGCCCGAAGTGGCCGGAAAGTTTGCGCAGATTCCCGGGTTTCAGTCGTTCGCGGCACTGCCGCCGGCACTGCCCGGAGGCAGTAACTTTCCGGTCGAGTTCGTCATCGCCTCGACGGCGGATTCGGAGCAGATGCTCAAGCTGGCGGAAAAAATTCAAGCCAAGGCGACGGCCAGCGGGATCTTTTTCTTCCCCCCCCAGATTGACCTGAAATATGATCAACCGCAGTCCGAGATCGTAATCGATCGTGAGAAGGCGGCGACCCTCGGTCTCAACCTCACTCAAATTGGAGCCGATCTTGGTGCGGCGCTGGGCGGAAATTACGTCAACCGTTTCAATATTGCCGGCCGCAGCTACAAAGTCATTCCGCAGATTGAGCGAAGCGAACGGCTCAATCCGGAGCAGTTGAACAACATCTATGTCACCGGTCCGCGGGGCGAATTGGTCCCGCTGAGTTCTGTTGCCACGATCGAAAACAAGACGGTTCCGCGTTCGCTCAACCGCTTCCAGCAGCTCAATGCGGTCAAACTCTCGGGTATGACGAACCGCACCCTCGACGAGGCGTTGCGGGTGATGGAGGCGGCGGCGGCGGAGATTTTACCTCCGGGTTTCATCGTCGACTACACCGGGGAGTCGCGCCAGCTGCGCCAAGAGGGAAACAAGTTTCTGCCCGCCTTCTCGCTCGCAATCGTCCTGATCTTCCTCGCGTTGGCGGTGCAGTTCAATTCGTTCCGTGATCCGCTGGTCATCCTGGCCGGCTCCGTCCCGCTCGCGATGTTCGGCGCACTGGTTTTCACGGCCCTGAAAATGCCCAATCCGAACATTCCCTTCTGGACCAACGGCTGGACGACCACGATGAACATCTACGCTCAGGTCGGGCTGGTGACGCTCGTCGGGCTGATTGCGAAGAATGGCATCTTGATTGTTGAGTTCGCCAACAAACTCCAGGAGGAAGGCCGGTCGAAGATTCAGGCGGTCCAGGAGGCCTCGATGACTCGGCTGCGCCCGGTACTCATGACCAGCGTCGCCACAATCGCCGGGCACTTCCCGCTCACGCTCGTCAGCGGGGCGGGGGCTGCAGCCCGAAATTCCATCGGGCTCGTGCTGGTCGGCGGTATGACAATCGGCACGATATTTACGCTGTTTGTTTTGCCCGCGCTTTATGTTCTTCTCGCCAAGGACCATCGTGCCACGGAGCGCGTTGCCGCCGCCGAACCTGCCTTTGCGACCGAAACCATTCCTGCCAAATAATCCCATGAACCTTGTCCGTCGCCTTCTTTCCGCGGTTTCCGTCTCGTTTGCGGCCTTCGCGTTGTCATTTGGAATCGCGCGGGGGCAGCCCGCTGCGCCGGTCCCCGTGCCCGACACGCTTGACCTGCCGACGGCGATTGCCTTTGCGTTGGAAAATAACTTTTCGATTCGGCAAGCCCGCGAACGAATCAAACAGCAGGACGGAGTTATCGTCGAGGTTGCTGCTCGGACGGTTCCGAACGTCCTTGCCAATGCCGCTTATCAGCGCAACGACACCGATATTTCGAGTGGATTTCCGCCGAGCAACCAGGCGTGGCAGATTAGCCTTACGGCTTCGCAGGCGATCTATGCGGGCGGAGGAATTCGATCGGCGGTGAAGAGTTCGAAGCTCGCACGGGAGGCTGCGGTCCTGGAGATGCAGGCGGTGATCAACGAGGCGCTGCTCCAGGTGCGGACCGCTTTCTACGGTGTCTTGCTGGCACGCGAGCAAATCACGGTGCAGGAATCGAATCTCGAATTGCTCGGGCAGCAGCTCAAGACGGCGACGGACCGCTTCGAGGCGGGGACGGTTTCGAGCTTTGAGAAACTCCGGGCTGAAGTTGCGATGGCCAACGCGAAGGTCCCGCTGATCACCGCGCGCAACACGTTTCGGCTGGCGATCGAATCCATGCGCCAGGCGCTGGGATTTTCGACGAATTCGCCGGAAAACATGCGAAAGGTACCAACCTTCCTTGGGACCCTGGATTTCACCCCGCAGAACTTCGATCTGCAGGCCTCTTTCGATTCGGCCCGCGCCAACCGGCCGGACCTTGAACGGATTGCGAAACTGACGGAATCCCGCAGCGAGAGTGTTACCACCGCGCAGGCGGCGCTTTATCCGAATGTTTCCGCCTTTGGCGGTTGGATGCTGCGCAAGGGCCCGACTTCCAGCTTCGGTGACTCGAACAATGGCTGGATGGTGGGGGTGCAGTCGCAATGGGATATATTTGACGGAAAGGCGACCCAGGGCCGGATAGCCCAGGCCAAGTCGGTACTGGAGCAGACGCGATTGTCGCTGGGTGAGGCCCGGCTGGCGGTTGACGTTGAGGTGCGGCGGGCCCACTCGCAATGGCAGCAGGCCTCGGAGTTGGCCGAGGCCTCGGCCCGGGTGGTCGAGCAGGCGACTGAATCGGTGCGACTCGCCAATGCGCGTTATAATGCCGGTACGGGTACTCAACTTGATGTCCTCGCCGCGCAGGTCGACCTAACCACGGCGCGAACCAATCAGATCCAAGCATATTATGGTTACAATGTGGCCGTCGCTGCCCTCCGGAAGGCCATGGGCCTGGCGGATGAGTTTGTGAAGAAGTGAATGGTTGACATGTGAGCGAGCCCGCTGGGGCTTTCGGCGGTCTTTCTGCGTTCAAAAATATTTCGACACCAGCCTCGAAACTCGCGCGGTGTCGTGGTGTCATTCTGCTGTCCATGAAACCTTTCCGGCTTCTCGTCATTGGTTTGGCCGCTGTACTTGCGGTCCTCGCGATGGCGCTGGCGGTGGTGTTTTCGTCATCGTTTCAAACCTGGGCCGTTCGGCGGGCGGTGGCAGAAAAAACGGGCGGGCGGATTTCGGTCGAATTGGTCTCTGTCGGACTGCGACAGACCCGCCTCACCGGTCTGCGGCTTGAACAGGACGGGGCTGTTCTTTCCGTGCCATCGCTTGAGGTCGAATTGCCGCTTGTTGCGGCGGGCCGGGGGCAGTCCCTCGCGCTCTCGCGATTCCTCGCCAAGGGATGGACGCTTGATCTGTCGCAGTATGTGCCGCAAACCTCCGCTCCGACGGCCGAAGTTGCGGCCCAGGCGTTTGCCGGAATGTTCGCCCGGCTGCAGCTTCCGATCGACGTCTCACTCGACGGACTGAGTCTTGAGGGCGAGGTTGTGCTGCCGGCACAGCGCGGGCGGGTGAAGGTTGAAATTTCGGGTGGTGGGCTGGTGGCGGGCCGCACCGGAGAATTCACGGTTGTTTCCGCCGCCGAGCTTTCCGCCCTGGACGTGTCATCGCTTTCGGTCCGGGTGACGTTGCAGGCGACCATGGATACGCCGAGGACGTTTTCCCGGGTCGCTTCGAAAATTGATGCGATGGCACGCGGGGCGAGATTCCCTGGGGAAGTGCGACTCAAGGCCGAGACAGCGGCGGCGCGTTCGGCGGACGGGGAAAATTACGAGGTCAGCGTGGTGGGCGCGGACAAACGCCTGCTGGAGGTTCACGCCGGCTTGCCGCGTGCCGCCAAAAATCTGAACGGAACGTGGAAGCTGGACCTACGGGAGAGCGAACTCGCGCCATTTCTGCCCTGGCAGTCGATGCCGGATTTTGCGACGGCGGGCGAGGGCACGTTTGACATGGGACCAACCTTCGCGGCGGTTCATGTCGGGGGCCGGTTGCACGGGACCGCCGGTTTGTTGGGTAAGATCCTGCCGGAGCTTGCAGTGATTGGGACGAACACGTTCGCGGCAGAGTTCGACCTGATCGGACACGGAGATACGGTATCGGTGCGGCGGATTTCGGCCACAATCAACTCGAACCGAGCGGTTGGGGCGGTGCGGTCGCTCCAGGAATTTGAGTGCAATTGGAGAACCGGCGCGGTGACTCCAACCGACGGCGCCGCGGATCTTTTTGCGATCTCACTCCGGGCAGTGCCACTGGCTTGGGCGAATTCGTTTTTCCGCGAGGTGTTTTTGGCCGACGGTGATTTCCAGGGTGAGTTTACCGCGAGTACGCGGGGCGGGGGGATATCCGTGCGTTCGACCCGTCCGCTGGAAATCACCGGGCTCGTCGTCTCGGCGCGCGGCAAGCCGCAGGTAAGGCTGGCCGGGCTTTCAACGAATCTTGCGATGGATTATTCCCCGAAAGGTTGGCAGGCGGATGTTGCGGCTCTAACGGCCAGCGACGGGGATGGTCGCGTCTTCACTCTTGATGCGAAGCTGGGCCGGCTTGCCGGAACGGATCAACCGCTGAAGGCGGCCGGCAAGTTATTCGCGGCGGTTGGGTCGGTTTTCTCCCAGCCCGCCCTGAGCGGAATATTGCAGGCGTCCAAGGGAGATGCGGCCGTCGAGTTCGTAGCGAGTCTCGGCAAGAAGCAGGCATTGCAGGCAACGTATTCCGTTGCGAATTTGACCGCGTTGACAGGCTCAAAGCCGCTGCCGCTCCCGGCGCTGTCGGGGAGTGTGCGCGCGGATATAGCTCCGGATGCCGCGATGGAATTCAGCGCACCATTCCTGATTTCCAGGGGCGGCCGCGCCTCGGAATTTACCATCGCCGGGACGGTTGCGCCGGAAAACGCGAACGTCCGGGCAGTCGAGGCCACCGTGACCGGGCCACTTCTGGTGGTTGAGGACGTGCAGGCGTTTGCGGCGTTGCTGCCCGCCAAAGGAAGGAAAATGGCAGGTGGAGCGCCGGGAGCCGCGGAGATGGCGCCGCCCTGGAATGGACTGCATGGCTCGCTCGGTCTTAAACTCAAAAAGGTGGCCTATTCGGCAACCGGCGAGGCGAGCAACGTCGGTGGCGTACTACGGATTGAGGCGGGAATGGTCCGGCTGGAGTCGATGCAGGCGGGACTGGGCGAAACCGGGCGCGCCAACCTGACGGGGGAACTGACGTTTGACCCGGGCAAGTCTGAGCCGTATGGGCTGGCCGCCGAAATGGCGGTGAAGGAGTTCGATTCGGAATCGCTCTTTCGGATGTTGGGCGGCAAACCGGGGGCGGCCGTCGAAGGAAAATTCGATTTGTCGACGACGGTGGCCACACGGGCAAACGAGATTGCCGAACTTGCCGTTGGCGCCGGCGGAGACATCAGGCTCACCAGCAAAGGAGGAATATTTCGGGGGTTTCCGATCGAGGCGATCAAGGTTCCGGAGAGCAACGGAAGGATCGCGGGAATCATTGCATCGGCTGGAAACGTCTTTGGCGGGTTGGCCGGAAAAAGAGAATCTCCCGACATCGCGAGCAAGGCCCAGGCGGTGGCGGAATTCTCGAAGGGACTGAATCCAATTCCCTACGATCAGTTGAGCGTCGTCGTGTCGCGCGATGCGGCGCTCACCACCACGCTGAAAGATTTTTCGCTGATTTCACCGGAGTTACGGCTGACGGGAGGCGGCACGATTTTGCACAAACCCGGTGCGAACGTGAACGACGATTCACTCGCGATGGAATTCAAGTTGCGGGTGCGCGGGCGTCAGGGAGAGTTGCTGAAATACCTTGGCGCGCTCGATCCGAAGCCCGACAGCTTCGGCTATCTGGCCTCGACTTTCCCCCTGCGAATCGCCGGAACGATTGGAAGGCCGGATGCCAGCGACCTGAACGGCCGGCTCTCCGCCCTTGCGTTCGAAAAGGCCGGCGTCACGGAAAAGGCGGCGGACCTGTTCAATAAAGTTTTTGGAAAATAGGCGTGTTCGGCAGGGATTCCAGTTGGGTTTGAAACGACACCGCTCCGCTCGGATTCCGCCGACGAGCCCGTGGAGGAACGCAAACGGGCATGGACAATCCGGCGCTCCAAGGACAAAGTACTCCCGTGATCGCGTCCATCGCGTTTTGTAATTTCAAGGCATTGCGCAGCACCCGAATCGCGCTGACGCCGTTCAACCTCGTCATTGGTCCCAACGGCAGTGGCAAGACGAGCCTCCTTGAGGCGGTAGGGCGGCTGGGCGGCCTGGCGCGAATGTCGGCGGACACGATCCCGGAGGTGGATCCATCCGTTGGAATGCCGGAAATCGATTTTGCATTTTCGGAACCCTACTCGGACATATCGGTACGGCTTTCGTGCGTTTCGGATCTAACGTGCAATTCTCTGGCGGTTCGGCCGGTGAATTCCGCCGGCTGGCCCGCCCTGCGGGCGGAGTTGGGCAGCATCCGCAGTTATGTGCTGGACCACGAAGCAATCGGTGGGGGCGCCGGATCGGACGACGGCGGGAAGCTGCATGCGAACGGAGCGAATCTTGCGGCCGTGCTGGCGCGACTGAAAGAGCGTTCTCCCCAGTCGTATTCGGAGCTGACTGCGGAGGTGCTACGCATCATGCCCGAGTTTCGCTCCTTGGAATTGGCGGAGCATGCCGACGGTCGGGTCTCATTCGGGTTGAGACTTTCCGAGAACGGTTTTGTCCCGGCGGTGGAACTCTCGCAAGGCATGCTCTACCTCCTTGCGATACTGGCTCTCGCGTTTGATCCCGATCCCCCCCGCGTAATTTGCATCGAAGAGGTTGATCGGGGGATTCATCCGCGGGCGCTGCGCGAGGTTCGCGATGCGCTCTATCGGCTGAGTTTCCCCCGGGCCCACGGCCTGGATCGACGTGCGGTGCAGGTAGTCACGACAACCCACTCGCCCTATTTCATCGATCTTTTCAACGAGCATCCGGAGGACGTGATCATTTCGCAGAAGCGTGGGAGGGCGGCTCATTTCGAACGACTTTCCGACCGGCCGGATTTGCCGGATTTGCTGCGGGAGGGTTCATTGGGCGACATGTGGTTCAGCGGTATCCTCGGCGGTGTGCCGCCAGAACGATGAAAGTCGCCGTGTTGAGCGAGTCTCCGGCGGACGAGATCGCTTTGCGGGTATTGGTTGCCGCGGTGTTGCCGCGTGCTCTGGAATTCGTGGCGCCGGGATTTCGGGCGCGCGGCTGGCCTCATGTCGCGCAGGTGATGCCCGCGGTGATCCGCCACCTGTATTTAAACACGGATACGGACTTGCTGCTCGTGGTGGCGGATTCCGATGATTCGGTCGTTCATACCGCGAGGCATGAGGCGCCGGAGTATTTTCATCCGCGCTGCCGGATGTGCCAGTTGCGCGCCGTGCACCGGCAGACGACGAAGCGGCTTCCGCCGGCCCACGGTCGTGAACGTCTGCTGCGGGCCGTGGGGATCGCGGTGCCCGCGATTGAAGCGTGGTACCTTTGCGGGCGCGATGATTCCGTCAGTGAAGAGGCCTGGTTGTCGGGTCAGCGCGACGGACGGTTGCCGTACACCCGTTCCGAATTGAAATTCCGGGTCTACGGCACGGATCGGCCAAGCCTGCCGCATGAAATCAACTGCGCCTTGCACGAAGTCGCGCGGCATCGGCACGATCCGCGCCGTCTGACCAATGATTTTCCCGGGTTCGCCGCGCTGGCGGCCGATCTTCTCGCCGCGGTCAAAGTTGGGGGCGACGACAGGCTGAAGGCGCCGCCGGCTTCGCGTTGAGGATCTAGGCGATGATCCGGGCCGGCGGGGCACGGTTCGATCGGGCAAGACGGGACTTCGTTTTTCCTTAGTGATCTCCGCCCCGCGCGGACACGGAGGAAAAGCTTTGAACCTCGTCCCGTTTTGCCGGCATAACACGGAGGAGTTCATGCCCTTCCCCTTTTTTCGCCGACGCTCCTATCTGCCGATTCACCTTGAATTGATAGCCGGCGCGATTGCTCGGCTGCTCTATCGGGTGCGCACGAGTGGACTGGAAAAGCTGCCGAAGACCGGGGGCGTGCTGCTGATCTCGAACCACATCACCTATGTGGATGTGGTCGTGCTCCAGTTGGTGTGCCCTCGTCCGATTCGATTCATCGGCCACAAGGGGCTCCGGCGGGACGCATTCTTCAACTGGTGTTTTGAACTGAGCGGATGCATTGGCATTTCCTCGGAGCAGCCGCGTGAGGGGATGCGGGCGGCGGTCCAGGCGCTAAAACGGGGCGAGTTGGTATGCATGTGCCCGGAAGGGCACATTTCTCGCACGGGGCAGTTGATGGAGATTAAGAAGGGCTTCGAGGTGATCGCGCGGCAGGCCGAGGTCCCGGTGGTGGCAGCCTCGATTGACGGACTGTGGGGTTCGATCTTTTCCTTTGCGGGCAACAAGTACCTCTGGAAGTCACCGCGGCTGATGCCGACACACGTGTTCATCGCCTTCGGCCATCCGACGCCATGCGAGCAGGTGTCGACGGCGTGGGCTCGCCGGGAATTGCTCGATTTGGGGGAAAGGGCGTTCTCCGAACGACCGATACTGAAGCGTCACCTGGGGCGTGAATGTGTGCGGACGTTGACGAAACATCCGTGGCGCGGATTCATCGTCGATCGTACCGCCGGCCGGGACGAACTTTCCTGTGGCCAGCTTTACGCCGCGGCCGCGCTTCTTTCCCGGCGCATTCGCGCCACCGTGCCGGAAAAGCGCGTGGGCATTGTGCTGCCGCCGGGAGCAGGGGCGTTCATAACGAATCTGGCGGTGATGTGCGCGGGAAAAATTCCGGTGAACCTCAACTTCACCTCGGCCCGCGCGGCGCTTGAGACCAGTTTACGAATCGGCGGGATCGCGACGGTCATCACCGCTGATTCGCTCCGGGCTAGGGTCCCGCATTTCCCCTGGCCCGACCGCACCGTTGACCTGAGGGCGGAGATAACGGCGGCCGGAGGAAAGTCCGCAATGCTTCCCTGGCTGGTGGCCGCCTGGGTGCTGCCGAATCAGTGGTGTGCGGAAATCGTCGGGCTGCCCAGGGTGGGGGATCGCGCGGAAGCCGGTCTGTTGTTTACCAGCGGAAGCTCCGGAGAACCGAAAGGGGTTGCGCTCTCCCACCGCAATCTTCTGGCCAATTGTGCGCAGATCTCGTCCCTCTCCATTCTTCCGGAGTCGTGCACGCTGCTGGGATGCCTACCCGTTTTCCACAGCTTTGGGTTTACCGTCACCCTCTGGTATCCCATGCTGCGGGGCTGCCGTGTCGTCACCGTGCCGAGCCCGCTGGAAACGCGGAAGATCATCGATGCCATTCGCGAGGAACGGGCAACCGTCATGTTGGGCGCGCCCACGTTTGTGCGTCCGATCCTGAAGAAGGCGCTTTCTGGCGAGTTGCGGTCGCTCGACCTGGTGGTGACCGGCGCCGAGAAACTCCCCGATGATCTCTACAAGGCGTTCCATGAGCAGTTTCACATCGAGATTCTCCAAGGTTACGGACTGACCGAGACGACGCCGGCGGCCAACCTCAACCAGCCCCATCCGCCGGTGGTCCTGTCGACCAATGAACCGCAGGCGGGAAAGCGGGCCGGTGCGGTCGGTCGCATGATGCCGGGGATGACTGCTCGCATTGTCGATCCGGATACGTGGCGGGAGTTGCCATTGACCGAGACGGGCCTGGTCCTCTTCCGGGGAGCGAACGTGTTTGGCGGCTACCTCGACGATGCGGAAAAGACGCAGGCCGCCTTTCGCGAGGGATGGTTTGTCACCGGCGATCTCGGACGTTTCGATGCGGATGGCTTTCTCTTCATCGAAGGACGGCTTTCACGCTTCTCGAAGATCGGAGGCGAAATGGTTCCCCACGGTACGGTTGAGCAGCGCATCGTGGAGACGCTCGGCTGGGAGCACCCGGAAAGCCCGGTGGTATTTGTCACGGGCGTGCCGGATCCCGCCAAAGGCGAGGCCCTGGTCCTGCTCACCACCCGGGAGGTGACGCCAGAGCAATTGCGGAGCAAACTCGCCGAAGCGGGCGTTCCGAATCTCTGGATCCCCAAGGTCATCCGGCGGGTGGAAAAAATTCCCATGCTTGGGACCGGCAAGACTGACCTGAAACAGTGCCGGGAGTTGGCGTTGGATGCGGCCAGGGTCCGATAACCCGCCTGCGCCGATGCGGATCGATTGCCATGTCCACGTCGTTGGCAACGGCACCGGAGGAACCGGATGCTGGTACCGGCCGCGGGGCGTCACGCGCCTGGGGGCGCCTTTGATGCTGCGTGGAATGGGCCTGCCGCGAACGGCGCTGACGGGCGATCTGGACGGCGTTTTCGCCGAACAGATTTTGAACTGGGTGTGTGGCCGGAGAGTAACTGATTTTTGAGCAACGAGAGGAGGAGGTGTCTTTTGGAGTTGAAAGTTATATCTGTAAGGATATAACTAATGCATGGAAACCTCCCGCCCTGCTCTGCAACAAGAACGTGAACAGATCATCGAAGA
>CANJIU010000172.1 GCA_947474365.1 Opitutia bacterium
ATCCGCGGACAGATAGGGACGTGTGCGCTGTTCGTGCCGGTGATTTCGGCCAACACGCAGGTCCGCAAGGAAGGCTACTTCCGGCTCGAATGGAAACTTGCCGCACAGCGCACGCACATGATTTCCGAGAGCACCGCCTTTCTGCTGCCCGTGGTCATCGACGACACGAAGGATCGCGAGGCAGTCGTGCCGAAATCGTTTCTGGGGGTGCAGTGGACGCGATTGCCATACGGTGAGACTACTCCGGCGTTCTGCGAGCACATCAGGAAACTCTTGAACCCGGAAGCCAGCGTGAGGGCCTTTGAGTTCAAGGCTCCCGGCAACGCGTCTGCGCCGTCCCCTCAAGCGCGACGCAGGCCGGGTTGGAAACTGCCAATGGTCGCTCTGACGAGTGTCGCGCTCGGTGCGTCGCTGTATCTGGCGTTGCGTCCCGGACGAGGGGCCAACCTAGCAACCCGGCCCGCGCCGAACACCGCTGCGGTCCAGCCGGAGACGGGCCCGCAGGCCGAGGCGCGCAAACTCGTCGCGCACGCTTGGACGCAGTTGAACAAGACCGGCATGGGGCGCGACGAGCTGCAACTGGCCGACAGCGATTGCGAACGGGCCGCTGCGCTCGCTCCCAACGATGCCGAGGTCTGGGCCGCCTGGTCCCACGTGGGCACATGGTATGGCTATCAAAATCTGGACCGTTCCGCGAAGCGCCGCGATTCCGCCCGGGAGTGCGCCGAGCGCGCGCTGCGGCTCGCCCCGCGCAACTACGAAGCGCGGCTCGCCCAGGCGTGCTTTTTCGTGCGAGGCGGTAGCGGGGCATCTGGTCCTAGTGCGCGCGAATCGGTCGGGGTGACAGAGGCGGAACGCGTCCTGACTGAATTGCTGCAAGAGCGGTCGAATGAACCCCGTGCGCTGCATGCGCTGGCCATCCGGTTGCGCAATAACGGCCGCACGGATGAAGCACTGAAATGCCTGGAGCGCTTGGCGCAGGTTCCTACCTTCGCCGCCACCGCCTGGAATGAGATCGGGTGGATGCGCTTTTTGTGGACGATAGATTACCGTGGGGCCATTGAGGCCGCGGATCGTTCGATCGCCCTCGAGAGCTTTTGGGGCAACCTCAGCTTGAGAATCTCCCTGGCACTCCAATGGGAAGGTGATCTCGATCGAGCCCGCGACAACCTGGCCCGTCTGCCCGCGTCGGCGCTGCTCACTGACCAAGGCGTCAACCTTGCCAGCGTGGTTTACCAATGGCGCCATGAACCTCAGAATCTGCGCCGAGTTTTGAAGGAATTCCCCCGCGACTGGTTGTCGACCTCACGGTATGTTGGCCCCAAGCGCCTTGTCATGGGATTGGCGTTTGCCGAGGAGGGTCGGATGGAAACCGCCCGGGTCGAGTGGCGGGCGGCCCTCGAGATCGTAGAGCAGAGGCTATCGCAAAATCCCGACGACCGGAGACTGCTTTGGGACAAAGCGGTGCTCCAGATCTTGCTCGACGAAATGGACGCGGGACAAGCGACCTTCCGCCTCTATCGTGATTATGCGGAGGAAGGGGAGCGTGACTCGCTCCGTTGGCTCCTGCCCATCCTGGCAAAGGACAGGGACCGTGTGATCGCTTTGCTGGAAGCCGAATCGGCCCGCCCGAAATCCGGGCTGACGGCGGCGATGCTGCGACATGATCCCACCTTCGATAAGCTGCGTGACCACCCGGGCTACCAGGCCTTGCAGGCGCGGCTCGACGCCGATCCGCGCTTCAGTCCGAAGGCGAAGCCCTGAGCGCAGTCGCGGCACCAGGGACAAACGCTGACGACAAATCCGTCGCCGTGCTGGCCTTCGCCAACCTCAGCGACGACAAGGCCAACGAGTATTTTCCGACGGCATCAGCGAAGAACTGCTCAATGTCCTTGCGAGGTGCCGGGGCTGAAGGTTTCTTCAGCGCACCCGGCTTTCGCCAGCACCCTCGCTACTGCTCAACGATCCGAAGAACAACGCCCCGCTGTTTTGAACGGTGGCCGATCAGCCGCTGCTGGGTCGAATTGGCGCGTCCCAATAGGCACCGTATTGTAGACAGCTTGGCGGCGGGTGCCCGTCCGAGGGAGGGGAAATCCCAAATGATCCCCCGTTTTGGGAACACGGGATTTCTGCTATCTTCTGCCCGCTAGCGAAGTCAGACCAATGCAGGCGACGTGCATGATCGGCCGGGTTCAGCGCCGTTCGCTTTCCGCGATCATCCGCCGCGCCAAAGGTCCAGCATCAAGGGCAGGAAAGAAGTAGCGATTTTTCAGAAGTCACAATTTTGCGAGTGTGACGACGGCCAACCCGAAAATAGTTAAAAACCACCTGACATAACTGTGAGCGATAAATCCGCCCGAACCCGAAGTCTTGGCTCTTAAAAACTCACAGAATGCCGTTAAAAACTTTGGTTAACCTTTCCACACTCGGATTCCCGATCGTAGAGTGGAGTCCAGCTCAAACTACCAGGGAATCCCCCGGCGTTGCCAATATCCGTGCGGGCCGCTTCGCTGCGTCACATGGCCCGTTTCCCTTCGTCTCTTGCCGCCTTGCTGGCTGAAATGGTCGCCGTGCCGAGCGTCAACCCCGACGGCGACGCTGGCGGCTCTGTGCCGGGTGAGGCGCGGATGGGCGCCTGGATGGCGGATCATCTTCGTGGACTCGGTGCCGATGTAGAACTCCGCCCGCTCGCCGACGGACGACCCAATGTCATCGGCGTGTTCGAGCCGGCGAGGCCGGCGGTGGCGACGGTCGTGTTTGCCCCGCATCTCGACACGGTCGGCGTCGCGGGCATGACCGTGCCGCCTTTCTCCCTGACGCGCCGGGCGGGAAAATTATACGGGCGCGGGGCGTGCGACACGAAGGGGCCGACGGCGGCTTTGCTCTGGGCGTTGCGGAGCTGGACGCGGTCGGCCGATCGGCGCACGGCGGCGATCCGCTGGGTGGTGGCGGCCACCGCGGGAGAGGAGGAAGGAAGTGTGGGCGCGCAGGCACTGGTGCGGAGCGGTTTTCAGGCGGATTTCGCCATCGCGCTCGAACCGACCGGGCTGCGCGTGGTGCACGCCGCCAAGGGCATCGTGCGCGTGTGGCTCGAAACGCTCGGTCGCGCCCACCATGGGGCGCAACCGCATCGCGGCGACAACGCCGTTTACCGCATGCTCCCGCTCGCGCTCGCGCTGCGCGATGTGGTGGCACCGGAATTTGCGGCGTGCCGTCATGACGTGCTCGGGGCGGCGAGCCTGAATCTCGGCGTGATCCAGGGTGGGCGCGACTTGAACATTGTGCCGGATCGCTGTCGCGTGGGGCTCGATATCCGCTGGCATCCCGGTCTGACCGAGATCGAGGTGATGGGCCGGCTCAAGGCGGTGATGGCGGAAACCGCGCCGAAGGCGACCCTGAGCGTCCATCGCACCGGGCCGGCTTTTGTGACCGCGCGGATCGACCCATGGGCGAAACGATTGCGCCGGGCTGGTCGCGGCTGGGCGACGGCGGATTGGTTCTGCGACGCGAACATCTTTGCCAACGCCGGGATTCCGGCCGTGGCCTTCGGGCCCGGCGACATTGCCCAGGCTCACACCCGCGACGAATTTATCCGCGAACGCGATCTCGCAGATGGAGCGGATGCGTTCTTTCGATTTCTGACGACGGGTAAGTGAGGACAGTGAGAATTTAGCTTACGCCGCCTGCCCATGACCCGTGCCGGCCTGCCACGCTTCGATTTCGGCCCAGCGTTGGGCGGGCGTCCAACCGGAGGCGTCGGCCATCCACGTGGCCACCTGCTCGAGGGGCAGGGCGGCGGGCCGGTGATAGGCGTGCCAGCCGCTGCGACGGAGCATCACGTCCTCAAGCCGCAGCGCCCACTCGTGGCGCACGTAGTGCTCGACCGCCTCGCGGGTGAAGGGTGCCGGGACGATGCCACTGAAGGGCGTGATCTGATCGGGTCGGAGCAAGGTATCCGAAGCGGTGCGACACGGCGCGGCCTTGCCGCCGAGATGGCGGGCAATCTGGTCGACGGCCTGTTCGGCCATGAGGCGGTAGGTGGTGAGTTTGCCGCCGGCGATGTCCCACCAACCGGGCTCCGGAGTTGTGATTCGGTGCGCCCGCGAGATGTCTGACGGCGTCCCGTCGGGATTGGCGATTAACGGGCGGAGGCCGGCCCAGCGGCTGACGATGTCGGACTCGCGCAGGGCGATCGCCGGGAAAAATTCGTTTACGGTGCGGAGCACGTAGGCGATGTCGGCGGCGTCGGAGTCCACGGTTTCGGGGGCGCCGCGGAAGTCGGTGTCGGTTGTGCCGATGATCACGCGTTCGCCCCACGGGAGAACGAACAGGATGCGTTTGCCCTCGGTGATGACGACGGCGGATGACGCGGGGAGGCGGGTGCGGTCGACGACGAGGTGGATGCCCTTGCTCAGGCGCAGTTTCACCGCGCTGTGCGGGATCAGGTCGGCCCACGGGCCGGTGGCGTTGACAACCGTGCGCGCGGTGAGCGTATGCGTGGTGCGGCCCGCCACGTCCTCGATGGTGCAGGTCCAGGCATCGCCCTCCCGGCGGGCGTCATGGAATCGCGTGTAGTTGAGCAGGGTCGCGCCATGGGTGCCGGCCGAACGCAGCGTATCGATCACTAAACGGGCGTCGTTGGTGAGCGCGTCGTAATAGCGCACCGAACCGGCGAGGCTTTCGACGTTGAGGTCCGGTAGCAGCTGATGAGTTTCGGCGCGCGTGAAGCCCCGAGACGGTGCGAAATTGCGGCCGCCACAGAGCAGGTCGTAGATCTTCACGCCGATCCTCAGCTGCCAGACGGGCCGTCCCCGGCCGCGGTAGGAGGGAAACACGAAACCAAGCGGCTCGGCGAGGTGAGGTGCGATGCGGTGCACTGTCTTTTTTTCCACACTCGCCTCGTGCACGAGACCGACTCGGCCCTGCTCGAGGTAGCGAAGCCCCCCGTGCAGGAGCCGGCTGGAGCGGCTGCTCGTGCCGGCCGCGAAGTCGTGCCGGTCTACCAGACCCACGCGCAAGCCGCGCATCGCCGCATCGCGGGCGACGCCGCTCCCGACGATTCCTCCGCCGACGATGAGGACGTCGAGCGGGGATTCGGTCAGTCGGGTGAAGGCGTGGCGGCGCTGGTCGGAAATGGCTGTGCTCATGACGAAGGTGTTTCCGGCCGCCCCGCGGCCAGCAGAGCACCGAATTCCGCGAGGCTCGGGACGACGAGATGCGGGGGCGGTTCCGCCCGAACGGCATCCTCGGCCGTGGCTTCGCCCGTCAGCACGAGCACGCCGAAGGCCTGGGCGCGATGCGCCATCAGGATGTCGGTGTAAATGCGATCGCCGACCATGGCGATTTGGGCCGGGCGCAGACGGTGGCGCGCGAGGATGCCGCTGAGCATCGTCGGATCGGGCTTGCCGAGCACGACGTCGGGCGCGCGCCCAGTGGCCGTGGTAATCATCGCGCAAATCGATCCGCAGTCTACGAGCACGGTGGGCTGGTCGGTCGGGCACACGCGGTCGGGATTGGTGGCGAGAAACGGTTTGCCCTGCTGAATCCACCACGAGGCGCGGCAGACGCGGGCGTAGGTGAGCGT
This sequence comes from Opitutia bacterium, assembly GCA_947474365.1. Taxonomy (GTDB): domain Bacteria; phylum Verrucomicrobiota; class Verrucomicrobiia; order Opitutales; family Opitutaceae; genus ER46. The sequence continues at coordinate 5,585 of CANJIU010000172.1, forward strand.
GAGGTCGAAGCCGACCACGACGGCGTCGGGAACGTCGGCGGGGTCGTCGGCGGCGAGTACGAATCCGGCCTCGCGGAATTGCGAGAGCATGCTCGGGGTGCCGAGGGCAAAGAGTTTTCGCGCTGCGGGGAAACGCGTGCGCAGACAGTCGATCGTGGCCTGGATCGACGTGTAGAGCTGGTCCGCGGTGGCGGTGAGTCCCATTTTTCCAAGATGGGCGAGGTAGTCGGCGGAGCTCTTGGACGGGTTGTTCGTGAGAAAGGTGCAGCCGATGCCGAGGCGCCGCATCCGGGCGAGAAAAGGCAGCGTGCAAGGGAACAGCGTGCCGCCCTTGTAGATGGTGCCGTCCATGTCGAGGGCGACGTGCGAGATGTCGCGGAGGCGGCGGGAGGTGGCGTCGGGGAGAACGCGGTCGACGGGCGTGGTCATGGGGCGGCGGAGGGACCGAACAGGGCGTCGAGCGCGGGTTCGAACGTTCTCGTGCGCAGGGCGAAATCGAGCACGGTGAAACGGCGACGGATGTGTTGCGCGCGCAGGAAGCTGGCCCGCAGGCGTTCGCGCGTAATCCCGATTTCCTCGGGCTCTGTGGGGGCCCCGACGGCCCGCAGCCTTTGCTTCATCTCGTCCAACGGAATCAATTGCGCGCGGAGCCTGTCGCGCAGGGCGGGCCAGCCCGCGCGCACGAGGTGCAATTGGGACTCGAGGTCGGAGGGAGAAATCTGCTTCGCCGTCGTTTCGGCGAACGCAGTCGCGATGAACTCATTGCCAGCAAACAACGATCGGGTGCGGGCCGCGGTCGCATCGGGGCCTGGCCAGGCGGCGACGCAGCGCGCGACGTCGAGGGATTCCAGAGGCTGGGCGAGGATCTTTTCGTAAAACGCGGTGACGGCGAGCGTGGCGATCCCGACCTTGAAACCGTGGGACGGCGCGGAGCCTTGGTGCGTATGGTGCTCCATGTCCCAGAGGTGGCTGAACTGATGCTCCGCTCCCGACGCGGGCCGGCTCGACTTCGACCACTGCATGGCGAAGCCGCCGAGCATCAGGCCCTCGACGAGCGGGGCGATGGCCGACTCCTGGCCGGCGCGGGCTCCGGCGGGATCGGCGAGGGCGTCGCGCAGGCCACCCTGCACAATGGCCCACGCGCGGGGATCGATTGGTTCGGCACCGAGCGCGTCGGCGAGAATCCAGTCGGCGCCGGCAGTGACTTTGGCGAGAAGATCCGCGTAGCCGGAAGCGGTCATCTCGACGGGTGCGCGGCGGATGACGTCGAGATCGGCCACCACGGCGCGGGGCGCGGGGCAGTTGAACGTCTGCTTCGCACCGTCGTGGGTGATCGACGCGCCAAAAGCCGTGTAGCCGTCCATGGAGGCGGCAGTCGCCACGCACAGGTATGATGGGCGGCCGGCACGGTGGGAGGCGAGTTTGGCGAGGTCGTTGATCGTGCCCGAGCCGACGGCGACGGGGATGGCGTCGTGGTTTTTCAATGACGCTTCAAGTTCGCGGACGAAGCGGAATTCGGCGTAAAGCGCCGGGTCCCGGAACACGAACATTGGAACGCACGCGATGCCGGCGGAGCGCAGCGACTCCGCCACGGCGAGGGCGGCGAGCGGCAGCGTCTGTTCGTCGGCGACGACCACGGCGCGGGCGCCGGGAAACTGCTCGTGAAAGATGCGGCCGGTTTCCCGGAGGGCGCGGCGGGCAACGAGCAGCGCCCGGGTCTCGCGGGCGGAGCCGAGGGCCTCGGCGGCAGTGAGCCTGCGGGTGGTCATTTCCTGGCCTTTTTGCGCGGGGACGAGGTGGCGGGGAGGGGAACGGCGGCGAGCAGGGTGGCGGCGCCCACCTCGTCGATCACGAGCGACTTGATTAAGCCGCCGGCGATGGCGGCGAGGATCGCGGCGGTGCGGTCGCCTCCGGAAACGACGGCAATCACCTGCGGGATTTTTCTAAGCTGATCGATCTGTACGCTGATCACACGGTCGCGCCAGGCGGTCGCGCATTCGTCGCCGCGGGCGTCGATGAAGCGGCCGCAAACTTCGCCGACGGCGCCGGCCCGTTCGAGTTCGAGGACCATGGCCGGGGTGAGGGTGCCGCGTTCGACGAAGACGGAATTGGCCAGCGTCCCAAGGCCGACGAGCGCGACCCGGGCGCGGCCAAGGTTTTCGTGGACGCTGCGAACCTGCTCGAGCCGGAGCAGGGCGTCGCGCGTGCGCTTCTCGGGGATGAACGCGGGGGTGTTGAGGGAGAGGAAAATGCCGCCGAGGCGCTGGGCCATGACGCGGCCCACCTCCTGGGCGTCGAAGGCGTTGACGGTTGAATCGACGCTGCCCATCGCCTGCACGACGGTGAGGGCCTTGGTCCGGGAGGACGGCAGATGGTGGACGAGCTCGTGGATCGTACGACCGCCGGCGAGGGCGACGACGTCGCGGGGCTCGATCAGGGCGTCGACCGCGGCGGCGCCGAAGTGGCCGACCGCGCGCCGGAGGTCGGCGCCTTCGAGCCCGTCGCCCGACTTGATCACGACGGCGCCGGAAAGATTGAAGCGGGTGCGCAGCCGATCCTCGAGTTCGCGCCGCCGCGGTTCGTAGTCGGCGACGGTGATGCGCACGATGCCGCGTTCCTTGGCGAGAGCCAGCAGCCGCGAAACCTTGGCCTGGGAAACCTTGGCGAATTTCGCGACCTCGCTCTGCCCGAGGCCGTCGAGGTAGTAGAGCCGTGCCACCAGCCGGAGGCGATCGTCTGAATAATCATTCGGCATGTTTATTTAATAATCTGGACGCGGTGGAGGCTGTCAAGGCGGTGGGCGGACCGGCCCGCGGTCCAGCCGTTGCGCGCTGTACCCCGATCTCGGCAGGAAAAGGAGTCGTGATGCCGAATATAGGTGCAGAAACCGTGGTGCGACTGTCACCAACCCCGTCTCGTGCCTTCAACGCGCTCGCCGTGCGCCCTTCCAACGGGTCGGGGCTTCTGCTGTGTTTGATGGGCTCCGCTCGATCACCGCTTCATGGTTGGGCCTGGCGGAGCACAAAGCGGACAAGCTCCTCGTTCTGGAAAAATCCCTCCCACATGCTGTGACCCTGGCCGGGCGGGATGATGAGCTGCATCGTCCCGCCGAGCGCCTCGTAACGTGATTTTAGGAGCGCGGAATTGGCGTCCAACGGCACGGTCTTGTCGGCGTCGCCATGGATGGCGAAGAACGGCACGCCGGCCCGCGCGAGCGCGGCGAGGCGATCCACCGGATTGTGTTCCGCCAGGTGCAGCTGCAAAGCCTCCGGCGTCAACTCGTAGGCCGGTGCGGCGCGGGCGATTCCGGGGTAGCTCGCGAGGTTGCACACCGGGTAGATGCCGGCGAAGCCACCCACCTTGTTGGCGTGTTCTGCCGCCCAGCATAGCGTCATCAGGCCGCCGCGGCTGCGGCCGAGCATCACCGGTTTGGCCGCGTACCCTCGCGCCGTCATCTCGTCGTACAACGCCGAATACAGCGCACGCCCGGCCGGACTGCCGTAGGATTCGCCGACGTCGATGCCGGCGATCGCGATGCCGGCGGCGGTGAATTTTTCGAACATCCCCTTTTCCGCCTCGCCGGGCAGTTTGGGCAATGTTGGCGCGTACCAGACCCACGGCTTGGGTTTAGCCACGGCGACATCCGTGGCGGTGATGAGAAAGGCTGCGTGGTCCCGCACGGTGAATACCTCGCCAGGCAGGGGGAGTTTTTTCGTCGTCGGCTCCGCAGCACAAACGCCGGCTGGAATCGCAAGCAGGAGGGCGGCAAGCAGGCCGGCGGTGGTTCTCACTGGAGAATGGGATTCTCCGCCCCGCGATCGCCGCTTACTTCGCGGCCTTCGCCCGCTTCTTCCGGCCTTCCGGCGCTTCGCCGCCGCCGATTTGGCGATTCGGATCCATGCGCTTGAGATCCTCCGGCGTGGGACTGCCGCCAAATTGCCGGTAGTAGAGCGTCTGGAACGGATTGATCGCGGGGCCGGTGACGTTCTCGTTGACGAGCAGCGGCTGCACGTCGTTCCACCATTGATCGTACGAGGCGCGGAGGCGCGCGACGACGTCGGGATGCTGGGCAATGACGTTGGTCGTCTCCCCGGGGTCGGCCTTCAGGTCGTAGAGCTCCGTGTTATTCACGAGTGTAAAGCGCGACGTCTGGATCGCGCACTTGGCGTATTTCGACTCCGCCGCGTGGCCCTTCGCCCAGCGCCCGACGTGGTGCACCAGCATGCGGTCCGCCCACTCGGCCTTGGGATTTTTCAGCACGGGCAAGAGGCTGCGGCCCTCCACCTGCTGCTTTACTGCGGGGGACAACTTGGCACCGGTGATTTCCGCCAAGGTCGGAAAAAGATCGAGATGCGCGCTGAGCGCGTCGCACTCCACCCCCGCCGGGATGCCGCCGGCCGGCCAACGGAAGAAACCCGCCGTACGCGTGCCGCCCTGATACGACGTGCCCTTGCTGCCTTTCATGCCGGCGTTGAAGACCCGCACGCCGGCCGTGCCGCCGTTGTCGCCGGCGAGATAGATGACCAGCGTGTTGTCGGCGAGGCCCCACTCGGTGAGCTTCCCGAGCAGCTTGCCGAAATTGGTGTCGACGTTCTCCAGCATCCCGAAAAACTTCGCGGTCTCCTCTTCGACGCCGGGTTTGCCGCGGTAGTGCCGGTAATATTCCTCGGGCACGACATGCGGACCGTGGGCGGCGTTGAGCGGGATGTACGCAAAGAACGGCTGTGCCGCCGTGCGCCGGGCGTCGATCCACCGGATCGCCTGCGCAAAAAACAGGTCGGTGCAGTAGCCCGTGGTCTTCTCGAATTTGCCGTTGTGCCAGAGCGCCGGGTTGATGTTCGTGTTGCCGGGAGCGTCGCCACAGGAACCGGGATAGATTTGGCCGATGCCGCCGCCGCCGTGGATGTAGACTTCGTCAAAGCCCCGGCTTTCCGGGCGGTAGGCGTCCTCGTCGCCGAGGTGCCACTTGCCGAAAATCCCCGTGGTGTAGCCGACGGTTTTCAGCATCTGCGGCAGGGTGTAGGTCTTCAGCGTCATTCGCTCGCGCTCGAGAATCGTGTGCGTGACGCCGTTTTTGAATTCGTGCCGGCCGCTCATCAGCGCCGAGCGGCACGGTGAGCACGTGGGGCTGACGTGAAATTGCGTGAGCGTCAGGCTTTGCTTCTTAAACGCATCCACCGACGGCGTGCGCATCACGGGGTTGCCGAGGGATGCGTAGTCGCCGTAACCGACGTCGTCGGGCATCACGAGGATGATGTTGGGCCGCGTCGTTTGGGGTGCATTCGCCGCGGACAGAACGGCCGGTGCAATAAGCAGCAAGGCGGAGAGGAGGACGAGTTTCATGGTTGAAATTGGATCGGGCTCGTAACCATGGCCCCGCGCTCGTCGGTCAGCGCGATGAACCACGTGTTCGCATTTTCGGGTGGCTTCGGCGCGGTGACGGCTCCGGCGTCGACCTGTGCGGGCAGACTCTCCCAGGTGCGGGCGGAACGCAGGCCCGTTTCGATTGTATAGTGGAGGCTCGCGGACTTCACCGGCACGGCGCTGGTGTATTTCAGGCGGATCTTGTCGCCGTCCGTACTGATTTTGCCCGGGACGGGCAGCGCCTGGCCTGCGCGGCAGAAGGAATCGATGAACAAGCCGATTTCCTTGGGTGCCCAGCCAGAAGGGTGGCCGTGGGACATCTTCACCTCGATGCGCAGCTGTTTGCGGCCCGGCACGGCGTCGAAACTCTTTTGATAGCTGTCGAGCGGGTAGTGGATGTCGTTGGTGCCATTCACAAAGAGAATCGGCACGCGGCAACGCGTCAGTAGGCTCGACGGATCGTAGGCCTTGATCCACGCCTCGCGTCGGTCGCCGAGTTTGTCGATCGCCGGCTTCTGCACCGACTCGCCTTCGAAGAGAAATCCGCAGCCGTAGACCGGTACGGCCGCCTTGAAGCGGTCGTCGAGCGAAGCGACGAGGCACGTTGTGTAGCCGCCCCAGCTGATGCCGGTCACCGCGGTGTGGTTCGCATCCACCTCGGGGAGAGACCGGAGGAGCGAGTGCGCGCGAATGACACTCGCCGCCGCGTGATAGGGCCAGTGGGTGGAAACGTCGCCGCCGATGCTGTCGAATTTTTGTGGGTGTCCGTGATCGGGCCCGCCATTCGGCAGGCGCGTGCGCGTATCGGGTTTGGCGGCCTGGTTGCGAACGGGATTTCCGTTCGCGTCGTAAACAGGATCGATTGGCCGGCAGCCGGCCAGATCCATCGCAATGGCGGCATAGCCGCGCTTGGCCCACAGGTGAACCCACTCGGCAAATGCGGTGCCGCCGCCGCCGTGGATGAGCACGACGCCGGGAAATTTTGCGCCGGGTTGAGCTTCGCCGAGCGTCGCGGGCGAGGCGTAGAAGGCGAACACCTCGGTGTCGTGTCCTTCAAATTTCTCTCCAGCGTAGAGGAGCGCGTGCACCGGACCGGTCTGCGCTACCCAGTGCATCGCAGGCGTGCGTTTCAGTTCAGTGAGATTCCACGCCCCGATGGTCTCGGCTGCGACCGCGGATGCGGCCAGGGCGAGACAGGTGATAATTGGCAACAGCAGGGCGGATCGGACGTGGTTCATGGTCGGGTGGAGGCCGAAGGGGAAGGGGGGACGTTTCACGAGGAAAGGGCGCAAGGCGAGACGGGTTTGAGGAGTCCCGGGAGGGGTGGGCGTATCCCGCTTTTCGAAATAGGGGAAACGCCATCGACTACATTCGTGAGACTACTGGAGCGGCGACGTCCCCGTCGCCGGAGAAACGCGACGGGGCGTCGCGTCCCCAGTGTCCAGAGATTGAGATCCGCCCTGGGGACGAGCGTAAGCGCTTGGGTGAGGTGACGCAGGAGATCGAATCAGAACGTGCCCCTTAGGCCGAAGGTCCAGAGCGAGCCAAAGTCGAGGCGCGAGCGGAATTGGGCGTAGGCCGGAGTGTTGGGACCGGCGATTTTTGTGTCTTCCGTGGCGTCGCCGATGTTGCGCAGGTTGGTAAAGAGCGCGATTCGCCGCGTGAGCGAGTACTCGCCGGAGATGTCGATATAGAGGCGTTTGGAGTTCCAGTTGTAGGTGCCCGGCTCGATGCCCGTGCCGGCGGCGACGGCACCCGCCCGCTGGCGACCGCGATAGTTCCAGTTGATGCGGAGGTTGTATTTCTCGCGGGTGAGGCTGATGCCCCAGCTGCCGCTTCGCGGGATATAGCCGGCAAAGTTGGTCGTCGCGGTCCCGTCGCCGGTCACGCGTTGCGCACTGGCGTTGGCGAAGACCTGTACGCCCCTGGCCCAGAATGGCAGGCCCGTCAGCGCTTGCTTGTAGCTGAAGTCGACGCCGGTCAGACGCACGGCGCCGGGGAGATTTACCTGGGTGGAGACGTCGTAGTTTCCGTAGAGCGCAGGATCGAGACCGTAGAGCCCGAGAAATTCCGCCGTCGGACGGACGATGGTGCCGCCAAAGAAGTTTTTGAAATCACGCCGGAACGCGCCGACCGAAAACTGGCCGACCCCGGCAAAATAATACTCGAGCCGCGCATTGGTCGTCTCTGCGCTCCACGGCTTGATGCCAACATTGTTGACCGTGATGCGATTGCTCGGGCTCGGAAGGCTCTCAGTGTCGGGCAGCGTGACCGCACCGGCGTATTGATTGAAGTCGGGCCGGCCGATGGACCAGTAGTGTGCGGCGCGGGCGATGAGATTCTCCCGCACGTTAAACGACGCGTTGAGGCTGGGGAACAGCCGGAGATACTCTTTTTCGATCCGGCTGCCGCGTTCCAGCAATGTCAGCTGGGAGACGGCGAGGGCATTGGTCGTGGGAAAAATCAGGACGGGCGTGCGCCGGTTCGGATCGGCGGCGGTCGGGCTGGCGACGGTGATGACTCTGCCGCTGGCATCGCGCTGAAAATTGCGGGTGGCGTCAGTGAGGGGACCCGCGGCGTCGATATTCGTCTGCTCCGCGCGGAGGCCGCCGACGAGTTTGAGCCTCCGCTCGAAAAACGCGACATCAGCGCGGAGGAACGCGGCCGACACCAGCTCCTCGGCGTGCTTGGAGCCGTTCATGGCGGCGCGGTAGCGGGCATTTTCGTCGGTGGTGTAGTAGGATGGATTCGCGACGTAATGATTGAGCAGTGACGTGACGCCGACCCATTGCACCGGTGGGAAACCGTAGGTATGGGCGTGTTCGGACAACTCCGGGGCCCAAAACGGCAGGGCGCCATCGTCGCTGCCGACGGGTGTCGTGCTGGCGCGGCCGTCCTTGCCGACGAAACTATAGGTGACGTTCTTGTCGGTGCGGAGGTCGCGCACGGCCTGGCGGGCGTCCAGTCCCGTTTTCAACGTGACCGGCACGCGCCACAGGAAGTCGCGCCGCAGGTTGGCGAAGGCGGTGCGCTGCGTGTCATTGTTCTCGGGTTGACCGCTCCCAGCGGCCGTCACCGCGTAGTTTTCGAGGAGATAGGGATTGAGGGCGGCACCGGTCGCCGGGTCCGTGACCGTGATGCGATTCGGACGGAGATAAAAGATGTCATCGAAGGAAACCGTCACGCCGGTGCGCCGCGCGGTGTTGTTGGCAAAATAACCGCGATCGATGTCGCCGCCGTTGTAGTGAGCGCGCGAGTAACCGAGCCCCGCCTCGCTCTTCCAGATTGCGCCGTCGTGGCGCCAGCGGAGCGATGGCATGTAGTTCTGGTTTTTGCGGTACCCGCCGGCGTTGCCCATCTGCAAATCTCCCAGGGCCGTGGTGCCGCGGGTCGAGGTGGGGCTGAAATTTCCGGGCAGCACGCCGCCGACGTTGAAGGTGAGCGTCTGGCTGAGAAAATCCTCCTCGAACCGCGACGTGTTTATCGAGAGCGAGACCGTGTCGTAAGGGGTGAATTTGTAGTCGAGCGTGGCTGACAGGTTGTGGCGCGTGGTCTCCTTGCCGCCACCGCGCACGGCGAAGGTGGACAGGTAGGGCTTGTCCGGGGTCGTGTTGGGAAACGTGGTTCCATTCGTGGCCGTGCCGGCGCCGCGCCACGTATTGGTGACCTGATCCTGGCCGGCAAACTGGCGGGTCCGACCGCCGGAAAGCGTGAATCCGAAACGCTTGTTCACGGGCACCACCCAGGAAAAATCGAAGCCCGGGTAAACCTTGCTGCCGCGGCTTTCGCGCGGACTCGGCGTGCGGTTGAACTCGCGGCGATGGTCCCGCATCAGGACATAGACGCTGCCGTTGAAGACTGGGCGGGAGCGCTCAAATGCACTGCGCGGTACCATGTTGACCGAGCCGGCGAGCGCCGATCCCTGGGTGTCTGGCGTCGGCGAGAAGGAAACCTCGACGCGCGAGATGCCGTTGATCGCGACCATGTCCACGGCGGACGCCCGGACGGTGCCGCTAATCGCAGTGGCAAAACTGAAGCCGTCGAGTGTGACCGGGACGTTGTCGGAAGGCGCGCCGTTGATGGAGATCTCGCGGGCGTTGCCGCCGGCGTAGGTCATCGAAACCCCGGGGAGAAACTTCAGGAACTCGCCGACGTGGCCCTCGGCGACGGTGCCGAATTCATCTGTCGACACGACGGTCTTGAGGTTGGACGCGAAGCGCTGCTCGTTGATCGCCACGGCAGCGGCCTCCATCTCCTTCGAGGTGGAGACGACGAACTGGTCGAGCTTCACCACCTCGCCCTTTGTCTCCTTCTGGCCGGCGGTGGCCAGAGTCACGTCATGCTGCGTGGTCTGGGAGGCCGTCACCGTGATCGCAGCCGTGTGCGGCGTCATGCCGGTGTAAAACAATTTCACCCGGACCGTGCCGACTGGAACCGCGTCGATGCGGTAGGCGCCGCTGCCGTCGGTGAACGCCTCAAGGGACGTGCCGTCGATCGTGACTCGGACGTTCTCCAAAAAACTATCGCCCGCCGCACCCAACACGCGGCCGTAAATCGATCCGGTCGCGTGCGGGGCAACCGCCGCCCGGGGCGTCTCGGCGCTGCCCGGACCGTTCTGGGCGAAGCTGCTGGTGCTGGTCGCGAGGAGTGCGAGCGCAGGTAGGTGGAGCACGGCGGAGAAAAATTTCATGGGGTAGGGTCGATGGGGTTCAGGTCAGCGAAAGACGCCGAGGGGGATCTGCGCAGGAGTTGGCTCCGATGCAAAACCGCTCTCATTGAGCGCAATGGCATATCAGCGACGACCCGCGGTGCCGCCAGCCTGAATATTTTCACCGTGGTAACCGCAACCGGTCGCAGCGCCAGTTCCGTAAGCTGGGGCGTGAAAAAATCGCCGGGGTCTACGGCCGCGCCACCGGCTCAAAACTGAAACGTGTTCGTCAGGAACCAGGCTTTATCCAGTGGAACGTGCACGGCGCCGGCCGTGAAGGCCGCCAGTGCGGCGAGCGCGGTACCGTGGGGTTTCATGGGTTGGCAGTAGGGTGGGTTTCGGGTTCCAGAGGTCGACAGGCGTCCGGTGTTGGCAGGTTGAAAAACCACCTGCTGAGTGGTGGGGGTGGAACGAAAGCGGACCGCGTAAATGGCGGGCAGGGAAAAATTGCGCGGGGGAGGCCGAACCCGCCGGGCGCCTCAGAAATTCACCGTCGTCGTGAACGCATAGCGGCGCGGGGTTTGGAAGACGTAACTGAATTCCTGGGTCTCGCTCGCATCAGTCAGGATCGGTTTCGATTCGTTGAAGAGGTTGTCGACGTTGAACTGGACTTTGATGGTCCGTGATTTCTTGAAGCGCCATTCGTAGGAGACCATGGCGTTGGCGAGGGTGTAGGCGGGGCCGTAGATGATGGCATTTTTCCTCGTGGTGTCGAAACCGACGACGCCCTTGCCGCGGTAGTTGGCGCCACCCCCGACCGTGAGGCCGCGCAGAATTCCTTCGCTGCTCCGGAACGAATAGGCGGTGAAAAAATTCCCCGTGTATTCGCGCAATTGCCGTCGCGTGGAACCGGCGCCGGCGGTGATGGCACGGTAGATCGTGTCGACTTCACGCAGCGCGGTGAGGACCGTGGCCGGGCCACCGGTGACCGGATCGGGGTTCGGGATGCTAGTGCTTACTTGCAATGATACGCGATATATGGCAGATCGGGTGGATGTCACGAACTGCTTCTCTCATTACGTGCGGTGAGGATGATCGGCAAATTTTGGAGCGGCGGGCAGCCAGCCGAACCGAGCCGAGGCAAGTAGTGGAACGA
>CANJIU010000173.1 GCA_947474365.1 Opitutia bacterium
CGCGGTATAAGCGACCGTCGACAAGACGCTCGAAAAAGTGCATTCCTTCAACTATCTGTCGCCCAGCAGGCAAACAAGCAGATTCCCTCTGGAAAACACAGAGAACCGCTCGATTAAAGCCTCTCAAATCGCGAAGGTCGGGCTAGCCGACCGCGCCGGCAGCGCTTCGCTTCCGGCGAGCCGGAGGTTCAGAATCGGCAGCAGGCACAGCAACCCGACCACCGTGAGACCGAGCACGGCGTAGCCGGCGACGTCGTGCACGGTGCCCTCGATCGCACGCGGTCCGTAATTGTAGGCCCAGGCGGTGAGAAAAAGGCTGCGCGCCAGATTGGTGAAAAACGCGAGACCGAGCGCCGCCACGACCAGTGTGACTTTCTTCCATGCCGGCTCGAGAAAAACCGCCGAGAGGAATGAGCCGGCAAACAGGCAACCGGTGAGCGAACGAATCCCCGAACACGCATCCTCGACACCGACATTGCCGGTTGGCAGCGCGAGCACGTTGCCCTGCTGTTCGATCGGCAGGCCGAGCAGGTCGAAGACAAACGCCACCACCGTCACCACCCGGTGCAGCAACGCCAGGTTCAGCTGCGCTTCGACGGCCGACACCATCGGAGCCGAGACCAGCCAGACAAGGGCAGGAAACAAAAACTCCAGTGTCAGCGCCACCCGGGCATCGGCAAAAAAACCTGAGGGCACCGGCGACGGTGACTCCGGCGCGTTGATGAACAGCAGCGGCAGTGTGATGCCGATCATGCCCAGCGTGATGGCCAGCGTGCCCGGCTGCGAGGTGCCGGCCCCCGCGCGGTAGAGCGAGCCGAGGAGGAAAAGTCCCGCTCCGAACACCAGCGCTCCTCCGATAAGGAGCCACATGATCCAGAGCTTTCCTCCCGCCGCCCGCGGGCTGCCTTCCACCGCGCAGCGACCGATCGCTCCGAGAATCTTCGGCCAGCGATCATAGACGACGAAAATCACAAAGAGCGGAACGAGCCAGCCAAAGGAGTAATCCTGCTTCACCCGCCACCAATGCGACTGATCCCACGCGACGAACGCCAGGAAGCCGCCCGCCAGGCCAAGCGCAGAAAGGAACGGCCCCGGAACGGTGACGCGGAGTTTTTTCCAAAAGGAAAACATCGGGGGCGATGCGAATCAGCCCGGGGCGGCGACGCGAGCCTGTTTGCGCCGGCGCCCTCCGAACCAACGACATTGTTCCTTCCCCGATGCGGCAACCGCCTCAATCCTTCACCCGCGCAACCACGATCGAGGCGTTGGTGCCGCCAAAGCCAAAGCTGTTGGCGAGAGCCGCATTCACGGTCCGCCGCACCGCGGTGTTCGGCGTGAAATTCAACCCGAGATCGCCGCACGCGGGATCGACATTTTCCAGGTTGATCGTCGGAGGAATGATCCCTTGGTGAATCGCCAGCACCGCGGCGAAGGCGCCCATCGCACCCGCCGCGCCGAGGAGATGCCCGGTCATCGATTTCACGCCGCTGACGTTCAGGTTGGCCTTGTTGTCGGCAAACACGTTCGCGATGGCCGCACCCTCCTCCCCGTCGCCTCCCGGGGTCGACGTCGCGTGCGCCGACACAAAATCGATTTCGGTCGGAGCCAGACCACCTCGCGCCAGGGCCAGGCGCATCGATCGCGCCGATCCTTCCGCGCCGGGAGCGAGGGACGAAAGATGATACGCGTCGGCCGAGGCGCCATAGCCGCGGACTTCCGCGTAGATTCGCGCCCCGCGGCGGCGGGCGTGTTCGAGTTCTTCAAGGATGAACACGACCGAACCCTCCGAGAGCACAAAGCCGTCGCGATTGCGATCGTAGGGTCGCGAGGCCTTTTCCGGCTGATCGTTGCGGGTCGACAGGGCGCGCATTTGCGCGAACGCACCGATCGCCAATGGCGTGACGGTCGATTCGGCGCCGCCCGCCACCATCACGTCGGCATCGTTACGGATGATGGCCGCGGCGGCTTCGCCGATCGCGTGACCGCTGGTGGCGCACGCGGAAGCCACGCTCATGTTGGCCCCGCGAAAATCGAGCAAGAGGCTGACCTGACCCGCCAAAAGATTCGGGGCAATCTGGATGATGAAGAATGGAGAAATTTTGCGGAATCCGCCCGCCTTCCACGTATCGTGCATCGCCTCCATTTCCGGCAGCCCGCCGAGCCCGACCCCCAGGTTCACTCCCATCCGCTCCGCCGAAAGACCGTCCCGATGGGCATCGAGACCGGAGTCGGCGTACGCCTCCACTGCCGCGCCGACGCCCAAATGGGTGAACCGGCCGAATTTTTTCACGTCCTTGGCGGTCAACGCCTGGAGGAGCGGTTCTCCCGCGGCGCCACGGGGCCGCAGCGGGGCGGGAAGCATCCGCGCCGGATCGAAGTTCTTCACTTCCCCCGCAATCTGGGCGGTGCATCCCGTCGGATCGAACCGTGTGATCCGACCAATGCCACTGCGGCCCTCGATGAGCGAATTCCAAGTGTCGGCGGCCGTATTGCCACAGGGCGTGACGGCGCCGATACCGGTAATGACAACACGACGGACGGGAGATGACGGAGTTTGCATCGGGAAATGAGGAACGGGCGGCGCTAGAACGCGCGCATGAAATCGTGGAGAGGCACCGACTTTTCAGACGGGACGGCTCGGCCGCAATACTGCTCGCGCAGGTGTTGACGCATGGAGTGGAGCATTGCGTCGCTTTGCCGGGGATCATCGATCGCCCGCGCGAACAGCAGCGCCCCCACCAGCGAACTCATGAGTTGGGTGACCCGATCCCGATTGCGTTGCGGATCGGGATCGAGCCGAAGCGCGTCGCCCAGCCGCGTCAAGTGCCGCGCAAAGCCCCGCGCGTAACCGGTCCGCGCCGCGCCGCGCAATCGGGCCATGTCTGCCCCGACCGCCACCACCAAACACCCCGACCCGCGATTGTCGCGATGCCGGGTGCCGAGATAGCTATCGATCAGCAATCGCGCCCTTGCCGCCGGTGTCGGGGCGGCGGCAATTCGTTCGAGGTTGCTCACCGCCGCGTCAAACGCCGACGCGCAGGCCTCTGCCACCAACTCCGACTTGTCGGAAAAATGGGAATAAAAACCCCCGTGGGTCAGTCCCGCGCGACGCATCACCTCGTCCACCCCGGTTTCGGCGACACCCTGCTCCCGGAAAGCCTGGCTGGCGGCGTCGAGAATTCGGCGACGGGTGGCTTCCTTATGAGCGGGCGGATAACGCATGCGAAGGTTCTTTAGATGACGATCGTCATACCAAGACAAGTTCGAATTCGCGTCCTCGCAAAACCGCGCAAGCGAGTTTTGACATTCCGGCACCCAAGCCTTTTGCTCCGCCCTCTTTTCTCGCGACTCTCGCCGACCCGACCTCCGTCACATGCAGCAGCTTCACGCCTATTGGCGCATGGAATACATCGAAGCGCCGCGCTACCCGGCGGCAATGAAGCGGCCCTTCACCGAATTGCCGGCGCTCGGCAATGACCGCGCCGCGCTCATCGTCCATCGCTCGCGGCTGAGTTATCTCGTGTTGAACCGCTTTCCCTACAACCCCGGGCACCTGCTCGCGGTGCCGTTCCGCGAAGTGACGGATCTGGAGCAACTCGACGCCGCTGAACGCGCAGACCTGTTCGAGGAAGTTATCCTAGCGAAGCGCCTGCTGATGGCCGCGCTCAAGCCCGACGGATTCAATGTCGGGTTCAACCTCGGTGCCTCCGTCGCCGGCGGCAGCATCGCGCACCTGCACGGTCACATCGTGCCCCGTTGGAACGGAGACAATAATTTCATGCCCGTCCTCGCCCAGACCCGGATCCTCCCGCAATCGCTTGACGCAACGTGGGAGAAAATCACCGCGGCCTGGGCTGCACTGAGCGCAAAGCCATAAGGCAGAACCAGCCCGTGCCCTCAAAGATCCTTCATTTTCCCAGTCCGCGTCATCTCAGTTCGCTTTACGGCGGACGGGAGGAAAACCTGGTGCACGCCGAGCGGGCGCTCGGAGCGACGCTCGTCACGCGCGACGATTGGGTGAAGATCGACGGACCAGCCCAGACGGTGGCGACGGCCGAGGCGCTGTTTGGCTTTCTCGACAAGGCGCGCTCGCAGGGCGTGGTCATCCGCACGCCGGATTTCCACCGGATCGCAGACGCCTTTGCCCGGGGCGAAGGCGAGCAGCTGCAAACGCTCCTCGACGCGCCGCTTGTCATCGCCACCAATCGCAAGACGATCATCCCGAAGACGCTCGGGCAAAAACTTTACCTGCAGTCGATGCTCGAACACCCCGTCGTGTTTGGCATCGGGCCCGCCGGCACCGGCAAGACCTACCTCGCAATGGCCGCGGCGGTGAACGCCCTGCTCAAGAACCAGGTCGAGCGGGTCATCCTCACCCGCCCGGCGGTCGAGGCGGGCGAGGCGCTGGGTTTCCTGCCGGGAGATCTGCGCGAAAAGATTCTCCCCTACCTGCGTCCGCTTTACGACGCCCTCCACGACATGCTCGACGCGGAGGACGTCGCCCGGCTCACCGAGAAAGGGGTGATTGAAATCGCGCCGCTCGCCTACATGCGGGGCCGCACGCTCTCCCGAGCCTTTATTATCCTCGACGAGGCGCAAAACACCACGCCGGAGCAGATGATGATGTTTCTCACCCGACTGGGCGAAGAGTCACGCATGGTCGTCACCGGCGACATCACCCAAATCGATCTCCCGCGTTCGAAATCGAGCGGCCTCCTCGAGGTGAGGCACATCCTGGCCGATATCCCGGGCATCGATTTCCATACCTTCAGCGGCGCCGACGTCGTCCGCCACCCGTTGGTCGCAAAGATCATCGAGGCCTACGACGCATATCGAAATCCAATCACGAATGGAAACGGGGCGGAGGGGACCCGATGAGGATTTCGTTCCTCCAGTCCGACATTGGAATCCGCCTCGGTTCCACCAATCCACGGGAACACCCCGTCGGCTAGTCCCATGTCCGTCCGCAACCAGCTCAAGCTTCTCGTCGGCGGCCTCAGTGCGCGTCGGGGCAGCCGTGCGACGACGTCGCTGGAGCCGACCGTGATGGGCGAGTTTTTGGAACGTAGCCGGCTCGTCGCCGCGCTCATTTTCATCTTCACGGTGGCGGCGATCGTGCTGATCAGTTCCGCCGGAGTCAGCACACTCGATGCTCCGGTGCTGGTCGATCAGGTCGCGACGAGCCGGATTTCCGCGCTTGTTCCCTTCAGCTACGCCAGTGCGGAAAAGACCCGTGCCGCCCGCGAACAATACCTCGACCGCGTTCCCCCGGTTTACCGGCTCGACCAGGAATCGCTGCGCCGTTTCGAGGCCGCCGCGCGCAAGCTGCTCGCCCAGCTCGCCGAATTCGAGGCCACCAATTCGGCCAACGTTCCCGCCCTCGTCGGCCGCCGGGTGGAACTTGAGCGGATCGCCGAGACCTTCAATTCCCACGGCCCCTATCACTCAACCGCTGACGACATCGGTTCCGTCCTCAGCGTCGGTGACGCCAAGACCCGGACGGAGCTTTTTGAAAACGGCCTCGCCACCCTCCGCGACATCTATGCCCAGGGTGTGACGGACTCCGCACTGGGAAGCCTGAGTCCCGGCAGCGCCGTCGTGTTTCAAATCGCCCGGGCCGACGGCGCCGTCACCCAGCGCCCGGTGCAGACCATGGAGGACGCCCTGACCGGCCTGCGGGTAAGCCTCGGAAGTTCGAATGTCCCCCGCCCCTCCGCCCAGGCAGTGTTCCGCCTTTTCCGCTTCGGACTTACACCAAATGTCGTGTTTGACCGCGTCGCGACGCTCGCCCGGCACGAGAGCGCATCCCGCTCGATCAAACCCGTCAACGTCAACGTGGCCCGCGGCCAGACCATCGTCGAGGCGGGCAAACGCGTTTCCCCCGAGCAGCACGAAATGCTCGTCGCCCACCGCCAGTATGTCCGCGAGCACAGCGACAGCGACCTGCGCGAAGGCCTTACGCTCTTCGGCCGCGTCCTGCTCGTGCTCGCCATGGTGCTTGCCTCGTTGATCTACATCCGCATCGAGGATCCCGAGACCCTCCGGAGCAACGTCCGGTGCGGGCTGCTCGCCCTCGTTGTCATCGTCAACCTCGCCCTCGTCCGCGCCAACTACTCCCTGGGCGGCGCCGAGTTTTTCGTGCGCGACGGCTCGTGGGCTTCGACCCTGCCCTACGTCGCACCGACGGCCTTTGCCCCATTGATCGTTGCGATCCTGATCGACGCCGGCTCCGGCATCTTCATGGCGCTGCTGATTTCGATTTTCACCGGCGTCATCTACGGCAACCGCCTCGACCTGCTCGTGCTCACATTCCTCGCTTCCCTCGTCGCGATTTACTTCGGACGCGATGCGCGTAGGCGCGGGCGACTGGTGCGCGCCGCCGGCGCGGGAGGAATGACCGTGGCCGCGTTCGCGGCCCTCATCGGCATTGCCGACCAAACTCCCGTCGACACCCTGCTCCGGCAGATGATCGCCGGACTCGGCACCGGCCTCATCACGGGCATCGGCGTCGTCGGACTGCTGCCCGTGCTCGAGTCGCTCTTCAAGCGCACGACCGACATCACGTTGCTCGAACTGACCGACTACAATCATCCGCTCCTCCGCCACATGCAGTTGGAGGCGCCTGGCACGTATCACCACTCCCTCGTCGTCGCCCAGCTTTCCGAAAACGCCGCCAACGCCATCGGAGCCAATCCGCTCGTCGCCCGGGTCTGCGCGCTTTTCCACGACGTCGGCAAAACCGCCAATGCGGCCTACTTCATCGAGAATCAGCGCGAACGGGTTAACCCCCACGACGAACTGTCGCCGGCCGAGTCCGCTCGCATCATCAAGCAACATGTCGCCGACGGCGTGGAACTCGCCCACAAGCACCAATTGCCGCGCGCCGTGGTCGACGTCATCCAGCAGCACCACGGCACCACCCTCGTCCGCTATTTCTACCAGCGCGCCATCGACGCCGCCCGCGCGCCCGCCGCCGCCCGCAAGCGGCTGATCCCACCGGACAGTGCCGCCACGCCACCGGCAACCGCACTACCGAGTGAGCAGGCGTTCCGTTACGACGGTCCGCGGCCCCAGTTCAAGGAGAGCGCCATCATTTCCCTCGCCGACGGCATCGAGGCAACCACCCGCTCGCTGCGCCAGGTCAATGCCGAGGAGTTGACCGAGACGATCAACCGGATTGTCGCCGAGCGTATCGCCAGCGGACAATTAGATGAAGCGCCCCTGACCCTTGAGGAAATCACGCGCATCAAGAACAGTTTCCAGTTCACGCTGCTAAACATGCTCCACTCGCGCATCGCTTATCCGCCGGCGGAGAAGCCCGCCGACGTGGCGAAGGCGTAGCGGCCGCGCATGCCCGTTCGCCCGATCGCCATCGCCAACCGGCACCCGCGTCTCCGCCTCGACCGGCGCACCGTCGCTCGCGTGATGGCGACGCTCGACGCCGCGTTCCCGCAGGCGAAAATTCCCGACGGTGAATTGTCGCTGGTGTTTCTCACCGACGCCGCTCTCGCCCAACTCCACGCCGACTTTCTCGACGACCCGACGACCACGGACGTGATCACGTTCGAAGGCGACGCCGCGCTCGGCACAGCGGGAGAAATTTGCGTTTCGGTCGACACCGCCGCGGCGTACGCCCGCCAACACCAACGCGATTTCAGCGCCGAACTGACGCTCTACCTCGTTCACGGCTGGCTGCATCTGGCCGGTTTCGACGATCTCGTGCCCGCCAAAAAGCGCGCCATGCGGCGCGCGGAGGCACGGGCGATGACATTGCTGGCCAAGGCACGAGTGACGCCGCGCTTTACGTTGAAAGCCGCAAAATAGTTTTTTTGCGACCGCTGAGCTTGTTTTTCGGGTTACTGCGCTTGGATAGGAACAATGCCTACGCATCTCATGAAACCATCCTCCTCACTCGCCTTCGCGCTTCTGTCGCTCACCGGAGCCGTCGCCTTTGGTCAAACCGCTACCCTGCCCCCGGCGGTGACGCTCGCCCCCCCGTAACAACCCCAGGACCGGTTCAGGTCGTTCCGATTTCGGTCGTACCCATCTCGGTTGTACCCATCTCGGTCGTACCCATCTCGGTTACTCCCACTCCGATCTCCGTCGTCCCCCCGCTTCCCCCCGTCGTGCAACCGATCGGGGTCGCCGAGCCGTTTCAATCCTCCGGCGAAACGTCGGTTACGCTCGATGTCGGTTTCGGGATCCGCGCGGTGCCAGCGTCCCGGGTCACGGTGCCCGCAGGAGAAACCCTTCGGATCACGGCACCGAAGATGGGGGACGGCACCACGTACAGTTGGACCAAGAACGGCCGCGCCCTGCCCGGCACGTTTTCCAACATTCTCACGCTCACGGGCGTCAACAGCAGCGACGCCGGCACGTACGCATGTCTCTTCTCCACTCCCACCACACTTCCCGCCAGTTCGCAGTCGTTGATCCTCGGAGTCGGCCCCACCGACCGGCTCTTGAATCTCTCGACCCGCGCCAACGTCGGCTCCGGCGCGGATCAGGGAATCGTTTCAGGCTTTGTCGTCGGCAGCAGTACGCAGGGGAAGAAGCTCGTCATCCGCGCTGTCGGACCGTCCCTCGCCGCCTTCGGCGTGGCCAATCCGCTGCGCGCGCCCGTGCTGCGTATTTTCGACGGCAGCGGAAAAACCTACGAGAACGGTTACGCCTATCCGGCAGTCGTCGGCGGGCCGACGTACGAATCGGATCTCGCCGACTCGCTCACCCGCGCCGGCGCCTTTCCAATTTCGGCCGGCACCCGCGACGCCGTGGTGATGATGCCGTTCGCTCCTGGCAGCTATACCGCGCAGGTCACGAGCGGCGACGGCTCGGCGGGCCCCGTGCTCCTCGAAATCTACGAGGTGCCGTGAATTCTTGCGGGCGGGAAGCTTTGCCTCGCACCTTCCTTGCTCTCTAGGTTTTTGCCCGGCAGAAACCTGTCATGTCGCCCGAGGTCCCACCCTCCAACTCCCATTTCGTCACGTTTCGCAACGCGTTCCTCTCGGGCGCGCTGCTGGTGGCGCCACTCATCGTCACCGTCTGGGCGTTCGGATCGATTATCGAGGTGGCGGGCGGGACCTTTCGCCCCCTCTACGAACGCCACCTGCCGCGATCCTTCCAAGGGTTGCCCTTTCTATGGGACGTCGTCGCGACCGGCGTCGTAATCCTTCTCGTCACGCTGCTCGGCTATCTTTCGAACTACGTCTTCGGAAAATACTTTCTCAGCATCGGCGAACGCGCCATCCAGCGGATTCCCGGCGTCGGCGCGGTCTACAATTCGGTCAAGCAAATCGTCGCGACGTTCGGGTCCCAGAACCGCAACCTCTTCAACAAGGTCGTGCTGATCGAATTCCCGCGCAAGGGTTGCTGGACCCTGGGTTTTCTGACCAGCAAGCATCAGGGTGAGGCACAGACCACAATCGGAGTGGAAGCGTGGACCGTGTTTGTCCCCACCACCCCAAATCCGACCGGCGGATATCTATTGATTCTGCCCCGGGAGGAAATCATCGAACTGGAAATGAGCGTGGGCGACGGCATGAAGATGATCATCTCGGGCGGCGCCGTCGTCCCTCCCTGGTTGTCGAAGGAACAGGCCGCCGCCGCGCTTTCGGCCAAGAAGCTGGTTTCCCGCTGATCCAGCCTGGCCGAATTCGTCTTTGGAAGATCCACCGCCTTCCTGCCCGTGCCCGCCCAGTCCCTCGCCACCGACGCCTTCGTGCTCCTGAAACGTCCGCCGACGGACACCTTTCAAAGTCTAACGCTTTTTTCCGCCGACCACGGAACGCTGCTCGCGATGCAACGGGTCGCCAAGAAATCGCCCGCCACCGGCGTCGCGCTTGACCTGTTCGACGAAGCGTCGCTCATGCTCGAAACCTCCAACCAGGGTCGCACCTGGTTTATCAAGGAAGCGCGGTTAATCGCACGCCAGAGCGACATCGGGCAGAGCTACGACGTCCTGCGCCACGCCTGCGAACTCGCGTCGCTAATTGCGAGAAACCAGGTGCACGAAGAGAGCCGCCCCGCGGTTGCGGAACTGCTGCGGTCCGCTTATGCCGCGTTCGCAACCGGCGTCCATCCGGATGTGGTGTACCTGAAGAGCTTGTATCGATTTGCCCGTGACGAGGGCTATCCACTCAAGCAGCAATGGTTCCCTACGCTTCCCGCCACCGATCGGGCCGTGGTGGCAGGGTTGCTCAACCGCCCGCTGGCCGGGCAATCGGCGTCGCCCGACGAGGTGCTCCGGCTCCGGCGCCGGCTCGAGGAATATCTCCGGGGCCACACCGAGGTTCTGATCGACTGAGTCCCGATGACGTTCGATCTCGAAAAACGCACCGCCTCCCTGAGCGTCGGTGAATTCGCCGGTTTCTCGCTCGGACCGCGCGAGGCATCCGGCGGCGGCATGACGGGAATCTGGCGGGCCCAGCTTGGCACCCACTGGCACAACGAACTTCGCGCCCGCGCCATCGCCGAGCACGCCACCGCCGCCGAATTCGAAATTCCGATCACCGGCCAGATCGTGCATCGGGGCTGGATCCTCACGCTCACCGGCCGCATCGATCAGCTCATTCGTGCAGCTCAGACCGTCACGCTCCGCGAGATCAAATCGGTCACCCGTCCCCTGCCCGCCGACGAGGCCGAACTCCGCGCCGACTATCCGGACTATTTCGTCCAGGCTGCGACCTACCTTGCCCTTTCCCGCCTCGGCCTCCTCGTCACGCCCCCGACCCATTGTCATGCCAGGGATGACAAAACGGACGACGCCCGTCGCGCCGAACTCGTCTTCGTGGAAACGGCCTCGGGCCTCGCGCAGACCATTCCGCTCACTCCGGCTGACACGGCGCTGTTCGACGTCCAACTGGAACGCTTCGCGGAATTCCTCGACTTGCGGCTGCGCGCCCGGACGCGGCTGCGTGGACTGCGTTTTCGGCCGGCGTTTGCCAATCCGCGGCCGGGCCAGGAGACGACCCAGGCAGAACTCACCGCGCTGTTCAACGGCCGTCCGCTCGTGTTGTTTGAAGCGCCGACCGGCTTCGGAAAAACCGGCGTGCTGCTCGAATTCGCCCTCGGCCAGCTCCGTTCCGGCCACTTCGACCGCGCGCTCTATCTGACCAGCAAGTCCACCGGCCAGATTCAAGTCGTCCGTACGCTCGGCGGAATGACCGCCCAACAGCCGGACCTCGAACGCTCAACGCTCCGCCCCCAGATCGCAGCTTCGGCTTCCACACCCGCCGTCGCGGCGTGGCATGTTCGCAACAAAGGCGAACACTGCGTGAACACGACGTTTCACTGTGTGCGCGACAGTTGCCTCTACCTCGCCGGCGCGGCGGACCGCTGGGCGCAGAGCGGCCTCGCCCGTTTCTATCTCGACGAAAAACACGCTCGGGACCTCGACACACTCCGGGCGGCAGGGCGGGAAGCACGCATCTGTCCCTATGAAATCACGCGCACCGCCCTTGCCTTCAACGACGTCTGGATTGGGGACTACAATTACGTGTTCGCGCCCCGGAACCGGGGTCTGTTTTTCGAGCAGCCAGGCTTCGATCCTGCGCGCACACTGCTGCTGATCGACGAGGCGCACAACCTGCCGTCACGGGTGGCCGACGCCCACTCGCACGCATTTGCCGCCACCGCCGCCTACGCGGCGCGCGATGAGCTGAACCGCGTGCATCCCCCCGCGCCACTGGCGATGGCCTGGGACCATTGGTGTCACTTTCTGCATCACCGTCGCGCCTGCCAGGCGCTGGCACCGGTCGACGAAGACGACGCCCGTCACCTCCTGACCGAAATCGCCCGACTGGTTCGGTCCCTCCCCCTCGATCTCGCGGCGCTCGGCCCCCACGCCGCCGACGCGCTCTGGTCGGTGCCATCATTGGTCGACGAACTCGCGACGTCCACGCTGCCGACGCTGTGGTGGTGCCCGCGCGACGGCGAACTCGCACTCACGTGCCTCGATGCCGCCACTGCGATCGGCGCCACCTTGCGGGAATTTGGCGGCGCCGTGCTGGCGAGCGCCACCCTCACTCCCGTCGACGGATTTGTCGCCGCGTGCGGGCTGACAGAAACCGGATCCTCCCAACAAATCGAACCACCGCCACCGCCCACGCCACCTCCGCCAGAGCGACTCGGCGCATTGAACAAACGCGACACCCGGAAGCTCTACCGCCAGCTCACCAGCGCCGCGGATCTACTACGCGTCGAGGAAGCCCGCGACGCCGCGAGTCCGGCCCTGCTGCGCGCACACACACCGTGGCGCGAGGGCAGTTACGACCTCGCGTATGACGCTCGGGTCGACACGACGTTTCAACACCGCGCGCAGCACTTCACCACGACGGCCGCAACCGTGGCCGCAATGCAGGCCGCCGCCGGTGGCGCGGTTGCGGTGTTTTTCCCATCCTACGCCTATGCCGACGCCATCATGCGTGAGGCGGCATCAATCGCGCCCGGCCTGCGGGTCGCGATGCAGCCCAAACTTCGCGATCTCGCGGCGCAATCCGCCTGGGTGGAGGAATCGCTGTTGATGGGCGACGCGCTGTTCCTCGTGCTCGGCTCGAGTTTCGCGGAGAGCATCGACGCACTGGGCGGTCGCATCTCGCACGCCATGGTGGTCGGCCCGGCGCTGCCCGAGGTGAACGCCGTGCAACGCGCCCGCCTCGCCGAGGCGATTCGCGCGGGTCTTTCCCGCGAAGCCGCGTTCCGCCGGGTTTACCAAATCCCGGGCATGACCAAGGTGAACCAGGCTCTCGGCCGGCTAGTCCGCGCCCCGGAACAAAGCGCGCGCGTCGTGCTGCATTGCCGCCGTTTTCTCGAACCCGATTACACGGAACTCCTCGCACCCGAATATCGGAGCGGCACGCATCTGAACGACGACGACGCGCTGAACACCTGGCTCCGCCCCCGCCACGGAATCGTGCCCCGTTCCGTCTGATCGCGGCGCACGAACAGTACGCGCAAGGGCACGAGCGGATCTACGCACCTATGCGTATTCGGGGTCCGCGCCGCATCGGCTAAAATGGATCCGTACCATGCGCCACCTCCGTCTGCCTCGACTCGCTGCTTTCGTTCTCACCGCGGCTTCCGCGTTCGCCCAGATTCCCAATTTCTCGGTCGTCAACACCGGCCTCGACGCCACGTTCGGCAATGCCGGAAAGGGCGTCCTCGAAGCACAGGTCCAAGGACTCACGGGCGTCGCGTTTGGCGCCGGCCTCTTTGTCGCCGTCGGGAACTCGAGTGGCGAAGACGTGATTCGCTGGGCCACGAGTCCCGACGGAACCACGTGGACCGGACGCAGCCAGGCCATCGGCGGCGGGATGAAGTCGTTCACCAATTCGAAGGTCCACTTCCTCAACGGCAAGTTCATGTTCTTCGCCGAGCACTCGCTCCCCAGCGGCGCCAGCGCCTGGGTCTACACGAGCGCCGACGGCCTCACCTGGACCCAGGCCAAGGTCGCGAACGGTCGTCACCGATTTGATGAATTTGACGCGAGTCCCACCCTGACGGTCGCCGCCGGCTCTGACGGCGACCAATACGCCTCGAGTGACCTCATCACCTGGACGCCGAGTCCCGTGGTAACCGGCGGCGGTCTCTATTCGCACAACGACGTGGCGTTCGGCGCCGGCCGATTCATCTCCACGATCAATGGCTTCGGCGGTCAGACGTACTCCAGCGCCGACGCCGTCACGTGGACCGCCCTTCCGGGTCTGCTCACCCCCGGCGGCGGTCGCGTTGAGTTCGGCAACGGCGTTCACCTTCTGAGCCTGGGAGGACTCCGCCGCAGCACCGATGGAGTCACTTTTACCACGCTTACACCGACGCTCCCGACCGGATGGCTGAATCTCAGCGGCGACCTCCGCTTCACCGGCGGCCGCTTCATCGGACAGGCCGCCGACATCTCCAGCGGCGCGATCCGCACCGGTTACGTCGGCTCCACCGACGGCACTTCCTGGTCGCCGATCGGCTATCTTCCGCCAACCCCCACCGCCGCCGCCGGCCAAAGCCGCCTCTACATTTACTCCGACGTCGTCTTCGGCAACGGCCGCTATGTCCTCGTTGGAATAGACTCCATCCAGACGCTCGGGACGCGCACCATCCTGCCGCTCGTCATCAGCGGCGAGGGGGCCGCCGCACCGACGCCTCCCGTCATCACCGGCCAACCGGTCGCTCAAAACGGTGTCGCCGGTGGCAGCGTGACGTTTTCCGTCGCGACCGCCGCCACGGCCGGCAACGCGTATCAATGGCGCAAGGACGGCGCCAACCTCGCGGGAGCGACTGCCGCCACGCTGACCATCAACAATCTCAGTGCGGCGAACGCCGGCAGCTACACCGTTGTGATCACCAACGCGGTCGGCACGATCACGAGCAATCCGGCCGTCCTCGCCCTCGTGACGGCGAGCAATGTCGGCCGCCTCGTCAACATGTCGATCCGCACCGGCGCGGGCACGGGCGACAACACCCTGATCGTCGGCGTCGCGCTCGGCGGCGCCGGTACCAGCGGCAGCAAGGCGGTGCTGCTCCGCGGAATCGGGCCCACGCTCACGTCCTTCGGCGTCGGCGGCGCCATCGCGGATCCGGTCATGACGGTTTTCCAAGGCGCGACGCAGGCGGCTCAAAACGACGACTGGGACGCCGCGCTCGCCCCGGTTTTTGCCAGCTTCGGGGCCTTTGCCCTCACGGCCGGCGGTCGCGACGCGGCCATCTACAATGCGGCCATCCCGTCGGCGAGCTACTCGATTCAGATCACCGGCAAGAACAACGGCACGGGCATCGCTCTCGCCGAGGTTTACGACGCGACACCAACCGCCAGTTTCGCCGCGACCACGCCGCGGCTCGTCAACGTCTCCGCCCGTACCCAGGTCGGCACCGGAGACAACATCCTCATCGCCGGCTTTGTGGTCGGCGGGCAATCGCCCGTCCGGGTGCTCGTGCGGGCCGTCGGTCCCACGCTCGGTGCCTTCGGCGTCGGCGGCACGCTTTCTGATCCGAAGCTCGAACTCTTTTCCGGCACGACGAAGACAGCCGAAAACGACAATTGGGGCGGCACGGCGGAGCTCAAGGCGGCCTTCAGTTCGGTCGCGGCCTTTGCCTTCAGCGCCGACACGTCGCGCGACGCCGCACTCGTCGCCACGCTCCAGCCCGGCAGCTACACCGCGCAGATCAGCGGGGTCGGCAACACCGCCGGCGTCGCCTTGGTGGAGGTTTATGAACTGCCATAACGGGCCTCGCCGGAGCTGCATCTGCACCGGTCATTCGCTGGTTTATGTATGTTGGCAGCCGGCGCGCCAGACTGCTGATGGCACGCTGGGATGGTCATCCCGCCGCGTCGGGCACTCGAAATGAATGCTCACCCGTTCTCGCCTGACCCGCGGGAGATTCCCCTCCTGTTTCGGTAGGGGGGACAAACAACCTGCCCGTGCTTCAGTTTGGCGGGCGGGGAAAAAGTACTACGCTTCGATCGCGGCAACGACTTGCACGCCCGAGCCAAACTTTCCCTTCCGTGGCGCGGCGAGGCAGGCTATAGTGGCGGGTAGATGAACGCGACGTGGCGTCACGGCGTCGGCGCAACCGCCTCGGAGCGGTTTCCGGATGCGGGTGGTGGCAGTGCCGCGCGGCCCGGTTGGGCGCGCGGCGGATCCACCCGGCGGGAAACGACCCGCTGTGGGTGATGTGCGGGTAATGTGTGGGTAATCTGTGGGTGATGAGTAGACTGCCAGTATACCGACAGTGAAGGTTTACTGGAGGTCCGATTTGGCGCCAGAGGACTGCCGGCCCGGGATTTCACGGCCGGCTCAACGGGGCGCAATTTGCTGATGGCAGGTGCGTTGCTTAAGTTCCACGAAATCCGATACTGAATGCTGCGGACCGAAACCGTCGGGACTTCCCCAGTCGCCGCCCAAGGTGTGGTTTGTTCCGCCCTGCTCACCCTGCGCTTCCCGTCTGCCGGTTTGGTCACGCTCGCCGTGCGGCGGTTCGGCAAGAATCGGGGCGCCGAAACCCGGCTGGACGCTGGAAATCGCCCAGAAGGGACACGGCATAGACACGGCAAGGAGCCGGCAGGGCGGTCGCGCCTGTTCGATTCCGGCCGGTCTGAGGGGGTAAAGGAGGAAGGGCGCTGCTGGAGGGAGCCGCCGGAGTCAGTCCGTTGCATGCAATATCGGATTTCCGGGACGCCCCGCGTCACTCCGTGCACTCAGCGGACTGCCCCAGTTGGGCGGGCTCAGATTGCCTCCTCAGGGACGTTTCCGGGGTTCTTCCCGAATCGTCCTCGAATCGTGCTCGAATCGTCCTCGACTCCATCTCGAATCCGCACCGGGTAAATCCCCTAGGGAATCGCGTCAAAGTTGTCGAAATCTGGGCCGGCTGGACCGGAAAGGTCCATTGAATGCGAGGCGGACGGGGGCAATCCGCGGCCTGCGCCTTCGTTTGACCGGCAGACTCTGCCCCGTGCGGCGGTTCGGCAAAAACAGGGGCGCGAAAGCAGGCGACAGTCGGAAAAGGCCATAAAGGGACGCAGCATGGCCATAGCATAGACATAGCATGGAGCCACCCGGGTGTTCGCACGCGTCCGTTGACCCGATCGGATCGCCACCGTTCGCGTCAGGGTCGCGCGTTCGAAATGGATTCTAATATGTTCCCGCCG
>CANJIU010000174.1 GCA_947474365.1 Opitutia bacterium
GCACGTATCCCGTGTGGCCGCACGCTTTGCCCAAGGCGGAGACCGAGGCCGAAAAGGCCGCCGAAGCGGCGCGCGTCGCCGCCTTCAAACCCGATGCTTACCAAGCCACGCTGGCGAAATGGATGTGGCGCAACGCCTCGATGAAGCTCGCCGCCACGCTCGACGATCCCACCGCCGCCTATCTCGAACGCGTCGCCTGGGAAACCTGGCAGGACGTTGACCGCCGGTTCTTGGTCCGCTGACCTTGCCGTCGCCCTTCGTGACCCTTCCTCTCAAACGCACGCTCGACCGTGTTCCCGGCGGCATTCCTCATGTTTTGGTCGCGGGCGCGAGGAGCCCTCGGCTTGATCTTCGAAATCTAACGGATGAAACACCCCCTCACCTTCCTTATTGCTCTGCTTCTGACCGGTGCCGCCCCGGTGGATGGAGCGGAGGCGCGGCCGGGCCAAAATGTGCTCTTCATCTGCGTGGACGATTTGAACACCCGACTCGGCTGCTATGGAGCAACCCAGATCCGTTCGCCGCGGATCGACACCTTCGCCGCGCGTGCGGTACGATTCGACCGGGCGTATTGCCAGTATCCTTCCTGTGCGCCGAGCCGTGCTTCGGTGCTGACCGGCCTGCGACCACAAACCATCGGCGTGCTGAACAACCGCACGCGCGTTCGCGCGCATTTGCCGGGGGTGATCACCTTGCCCCAGTGGTTCCGCCAGCAAGGCTACCACGCGGCGCGGGTGGGGAAGATTTTTCACCAGGATAATCCCACCGACATCGGCACGAGTGGCCTCGATGATCCCGCATCGTGGGATGAAGTGGTGAATCCACGCGGACGCGACAAGGACGAGGAAGACAAGCTCACCGTCCACACTCCACACCTCCCGCTGCCGGATCAAATGGCCTACCTCGCCGCCGAGGGCACCGATGCCGAGCAAACGGACGGCAAAGTCGCCGATGAAACCATCCGCCTGCTCAAGCAAAACCGCGGCAAGCCCTTCTTCATCGCCGCGGGATTTTATCGTCCGCATCTGCCCTCAATCGCGCCAAAGAAATACTTTGCCGCGTATGATCTGGAGCGCACGAGACTCCCGAACATTCCAGACCGCTATCGCGAACGCGTGCCCGCTGCAGCCCTGGCCTCGACGCCGGTGTGGCCGAACTTTGGCGTGACCGAAAGACAGGCGCGCGAATGCATCCTGGCGTATGAGGCCTGCGTCAGCTTTGTCGATGCGCAGGTCGGCAGGGTGCTGGACGCCCTCGATGAACTCAAGCTGACCGAGAACACGGTGATCGTCCTGTGGGGTGACCACGGCTATCATCTGGGTGAACATGGACTCTGGCGGAAGAACAGCCTCTTTGAAGAATCCGCCCGTGCTCCGCTGATCATCGCCGCGCCGCAGACGGCCTCCCGCAGTGGCGTGTGCGCGAGCCCGGTGGAGTTCATCGACATCTACCCCACCGTCGTCGAAGCCGCCGGGCTCCTGCTTCCGGCGGGCCTCGAAGGCGTCAGTCTCGTGCCTTTGCTGCGTGATCCAGCTGCTCTTCATCGGCGCCCTGCGCACACCCAGGTTCAGTTTGGCACGACTCCAGGCCGGAGTGTCCGCACGGAGCGCTGGCGCTACACCGAATGGGGCGAGAACGGCGTTGCGGGCCACGAACTCTACGACGAAAGCGCCGACCCACGCGAAATGAACAATCTGGCCAACCTCCCGACGCACGCCGCCACTCGCGCCATGCTCAAGCAACTCCTTCGCTAAGGGCAATCGAATGGGGGACCATGGTCATGAAGGTTGGGAGAAAAATTCGCAGCATGCTCTGAGCTATCGACTGCGTGGTTATCAGTCTTTGCAAAAATTGATGCAGCGATCCTTTCCGGTTTCTAAATTCTTTTCCAAATGACTCGTGGCGTGGGTTTCCCTTCGTTACCTTCGCCCCCTTCGCGGGACTCTCTCAGGAGAAACTGTCTCGCGAAGGGTCCGAAGGGAGCGAAGGGGAGAAAAGCCCTGCCCGATTGAAACGCAAAGAAACCGCCGGTGAGCCGAAGATGAGCACGAACTAATGCAAGGATTGATACGGCTCAAGCCCGCCGCTCGTTCGCGGCAAACACGTTCCACTCCGCTCGCAACGGCCGGTCGAGCAGCTTTGACGCGTCGGGGTCTCCCACGATCGTTTCGGTTTTGGGATCCCATTGGATCGGCCGGCCGCCGCGGATCGCGATGTCGGTGAGCAGGCTCACGGTGTCGCTGCGGATGGCGGCCTCGAGCGGGCTGATCGGTTTCGCCAGTCCGCGGATCGCGTCGATGAAGTTCTGCGCCTGCGAGCGGGTGCGAATCAGCCGGATTTCGTTTTCGCCCACCTCGTGAGTCTGCAAGTTTCGGTCGCTGCAATAGAGGGCGGTGCGGTCGACCGAGATCCAGCCCTTGCTGCCGACAAATAAAATACCCTCGTCGCGGAAGAACGGCCGCCGGGCCTTGACCACCGGCGCGGCGATGCGGTGGCCCATGAAACGAACCACGAGGTCTTTCGGGTACGTCAGGCGCGCATCCCACGATTCGATGGTATTCCAGAGGCTGCCCGCCGGCGGGAGGATGCCCGCGGCGTCGATCCGCGTCGGTCCGCCACCATCCATGTCCAGCGCCCAGTGCACGATGTCGAGCGGATGCGCGCCCCAGCCCGCAATGAAGCCCAGCGCGTAGTCATAAATATGGTACGCCCCGTATTGGGTGCAGCGATCCACCGTGAAGGGCGCCATCGGTGCGGGGCCGAGCCACATTTCGTAGTCGAAGTCCGCCGGTGGAGCCACCGGCGCCGTCGAGCCGTACGGCGCCGAAGCCTGGTTGAGCTGCTGTGACATGTCGGGGCACCAGGCGAGAACCTCGCGAAGGTCGCCGAGGTAGCCGTTGCGCACGAGTTCGCAGGCGCGCCGGAACTGCGACATCGAGCCGCGCTGCTGCGTGCCGTATTGGAAAACCACTTTCTTTTCCGCCACGACCGCGCGCAGTTTTTGCGACCACGTGAGCGCCAGACTGAGCGGCTTCTCCACGTACATGGCCTTGCCCGCGAGGGCGGCGGCATAGGCGATCGGCACGTGCCAGTGGTCGGGGGTGCTGACGATGATGCCATCGATATCGGGCCGCGCCAGGACCTCGCGAAAGTCCGCGACCGGCGCGCAGACCTGCTGGCCGTAACTTTGGTTGACCATGCGCGCAAACCCCTCGCGGCGGCTCTTCAGCGGATCGCAGGTGGCAACAAGGCGCGCCTCCGGCAGATTCTGGAGGAAACTTCCGCGCACGTTGCCGGTCGCCCGACTACCGCAACCGATCACTGCCAAATGAACGTGATTGCTCGGCGCGGACGCACCCCACAGGCGGTGCGGCAGAATCAGCGGGGCGGCGACACTCGCGGCCGACAGTCCGGTGAGTTTGAGGAAGGAACGGCGAGACGGCAAGGGAGGGTTCATGGGGCGGTAAGGGGTTTTGTTGCGAGATCGCGAGACTCGCCCTCGAGCACGGACAACGCGGGCGCCTCGCGATCGATCCGCACCCGATAAAAACGCATCAGTGGTCGTTCGGGCTGCAGCGTGAGCGGCTCGCGGTCGATGCAGGCGGCGTTGAGATACCAGAAAGGCGCGTTATCCCACTTGGGCAGCGCGGCGTTGTGCACCACGAACCACGGCGTGGGGTGGCGGAGGTTGGCGGGATGATCGAATATCGTCACCGCCACGCGCTGGCCGTCGATGGTCCCGCCGAGCGTCGCCCAAGTCGCCCCCTGATGGTGCAGGTCGAGATTGGTCGCCCCCGTGCTCCCGGTGATCGTGACGTCGCGTAGAAACCGGCTCGCGCGCAAGGACAGCCCCGCGTAACCGCCGACCGGCGGCGGCGTGCGCTCGAAGACCGCCTGCCGTCGGGCCTGCGAGGTCTGGTACCAGTCGACCAGATACGAACCGTCTTCGTGCGGCAGGCTGATGACCAGGTCGACCATTTCCTCGAGCACAATGTCATTCGGCCGCACCCGCGGCGCATATTCAAGGCGCAGCCGGACCCTGGCCCCTTCGCCGTCGGCCCGCACGACATCGCGCCCGACGATCCGCGTGATGCCGTCCGCCAGTCCCGTGTCGCGCTTCTCCTCCCAATAGTTCACGCCGTCGATGAGTTTCCAAGAATGCCACAACCCGTAGTGCCAGGGATGATCGGGCGGCGAGCACCACGACAAGCCGCGCCCGTCGACCGTCTGGAGCGGGTGAAAATGCGGCTTGGTCACGCGCGTCCCGAAGTTCAGACGCCAGATTATCCCATAAGGCCCGACGAGCGCGATCGATTCGCCCGGCACCTGCTCCCAGCGGTAGCGGCTGGCACCTGGTATATTGAACTCGTCGGCCCGCGGGCGGTACTCGCCGGTCGCAGCCGAGGCCGGCGCTGGGGCCGCCGCCACGGACTCAGCGGGTGCAACCCCAAGGAGACCCCAGGCGAAAAGACAGGGATAACGCAGGTTCATGAGTGGTGGTTCCGGCGACCGTGGCTTTGAGGAATTCGAGCCGGGTGGGGTGCCGGCTGGAATGCATGGCACGCGGGTGGTCAGAGGAGCTTCTTCAGGTGTTCGACGGAGAAGGCCGCCTGATCGATCGTGCCGCACTCGACCGAAATCACGATGTCGCGCTTCGCCTTCCGACAAATCCGGATCACGCGGGCCCAGTCGATCACGCCCTCGCCGCAGGCGCAGCCGACCGGGGTGCCGGTCACCTTGCCGCGCTCCGCTCCGGACTGTTGCACTGAAATATCCTTGGCGTGCAGGTGCACAAGCCGGCCGAGAACCCGCTGGAGCCACTGGTACGGATTGTGACCGCAGAGGTAGCTGTTGCCGGTATCGAAGTTGATGCCCACCGCCGGGCTCTTGACGAGTTTGTAGATCCGATCGAGGCCTTCGGGGTGCTTGCTGTACTGCTGGTGCGGTTCGAGACCGATTAAGACCCCGCGCGGCTCGGCGACCTTGGCGGCTTCCATAATCGTGTAGCGCATGAGCGTATGGTCCTCCTTCTCCGTGGTCCAGGCGGGCTTCGGTCCCTCGTCGGTGTTGACGACCGGCGCACCGCATTCGGCGGCGAACCGCACCGCCTGCTTGAGGTACTCCACGCTGATCTCGGGCTTGCAGAGTGGAGTGTGCGCGCTAAGACCCGAGAGCTTGACGCCGGCGGCCGCGCACGCGCGCGTCACCCGCAAGGGATCGTCAAGCATCGACACACTGTGAAAATAGCCGGCCTCGCTGAGAAGCTCGCGCCCCCAGTGGACCATCGGTTCAACGTACTCGTAGCCCAGCTCGGCGGCTTTCTGTACGCCCCATTCGAACGGCTTGTCCGCGTGACGGACGAATTCCAGATTAATGCCCAGTTTGACGGTACCCATGGTGGTAGTGGTTGGAGGTTGAGGTGCGGAGATTGGTGAGACCGGTTGGATTGCGTGATGCGAAAGTGAGTCGGGGTGTCAGGGCAGAAGCGGCCGGGCGACGAGGATTAATACCCCGGCGGCGGCGATGGTTTCTTTTCGTTCGAGCCGCCGCGCATTCGTGCCGCCGATACGCTGTACGTGCGCAAACGCCGGACGATAGGCCGGAGCCTCCCCCTCCGGCGTGAGCCGGTGGAGTGCCCAGCTTCCATCGGTGGGAATGCCGTATTCGGCGGGATCGATCGTGCTGTTGAAGTCGACGGCGGTGGACTTGCGGGCGTTGGAAAACACAAACGCGACCGTGCCGTCTGGCGCACGCCAGACGGCATGCGGCACGGAGTCGCCTTCGAGGATCCCGGCAGGCTCGGCGGGTGCGATATCCCGTCGGACGAGCGGCCGCAGCATGCGGCCGTACGCCAGCCAAGGCGTGGCGACGATGCGGTGGGCGACGAGATTGCGGTAGTACGCCACCTTGGCCGCATCGAGCACGGTCTTGTCGGTGTCGGTGTAAAGCTCGCGGTCGAAGACCCGCCCCACGGGCGCACCCCACGCGAACTGGGAAGCGGGATCCCGCAACTCCAGCGGCGGCCCGCCCCACGCGCAGGTCTTGTCGCCAAAGGGGCGGCGGAATTCGCCGTAGATCGCGTGGCGCATCGGCAGGTTGCCCATGAAGGAGATGAAACCGTCGATGTGATCGAGATAGCAGTCGGCGTTGCCTTCCATCCACATCACGAAGTTCGGATTGCGCGCGAGCGCGACGCCCTTGTAGCGCCGCACCAACTCGCGCATCCCCAGCGTGCGGGTGTTGCCACCCTTGGATTCCCCCTGCGCCAGATAGTGACCGCCGGACGCGGTGCCAAACATGTCGAAGTACACGCCCGGCACATCCACGCTGTTCAGGTTGTTGGTCATCACCGACTCCATGAGCCGCTGGTAGGCCGGGTGCACCGGGCTGACCATCGCGAGCGGCTGGCCGCCATAACGGGCCATCACGATGT
This sequence comes from Opitutia bacterium, assembly GCA_947474365.1. Classification (GTDB taxonomy): domain Bacteria; phylum Verrucomicrobiota; class Verrucomicrobiia; order Opitutales; family Opitutaceae; genus ER46. Next base: position 6,434 of record CANJIU010000174.1, read on the forward strand.
TGCCCTCGAGGTCGCGCATCGCGGTCGCCTCGCCGCCGGCATTCTTGTAGGAAGGGTTGCGCACGTCCCAGAGCAGGGCGCACGTGTACGGAAAAACGTGGAGACCGGCGTCGGCGAATTGCCGGGCGATGGCGGGGAACTTCGGATCCGGCCGCTGCTCCGGCCGGGCCACCATGTGCGGCTTGGTGTCGTTCCATCCGTACCACTGCACGATCGTGGGCGGCGACCCCAGCGCGCGCACCAGTTCGAGGTTGGGTCGTACGAAGCTGGAAATTTCCTGCTGCTTGTCCCCGGAAAAAATCCGCACGCACAGCGGCGACTCCTTGAACCACTTTGGCAGGCGCTCGTCTTCCGCCAGCGTCTTTTTTGGAAACCAGGGCGTCGGCAGCAGGAACTCGCGATAAATCTGCACCGCATCGTACCAGTCGCCCGGATGCGGGCCAAACACACACGGGTATGGCATCGTGTACGCCTGTCCGCTGCGGCCCATGTCCGGCGCCAGGTGCGTGTAGCGCAGCGTCAGCCGGTCGCCCTCCGGGTCATGCCGGTAACGCTTCTGGTGCCCTCGATCATCATGCGCCCCGAGGTAGAAGCCGTCGCCGTCGGCATAATAATCCACAAACTGCCAGCCGGCCGCCCCCGGATACAGCATGCCGTCCCAGACAAACGTGCGCAGGGCCGGTTCGTCGAGGCGGATGCCGGTCCAATGCGGGATGGCGAGGAAGGCACCCGCCCGATCGGCCCGCCCCGCACCCACGCCGGCAATGATCGGGAAATCCACCTCCCAGAGCGCGACTCCGGCCGGCAACGCTCCCGTTTCAAACTGCGACTGCATCAGACTGGAATCCGCCGACAGGGTGAAAGCGGCCCGCGCGGTCACCGCCGTCCCGCCGTGCCGCCGCTCCCACTCCAGCCGCAAAGTCGCCGCGCCCGCCGCGGGTCGCTCAAAGTGCGCTCCCGTGAGCCGCGCCTCCGCCGCCGACCACTCGCTCCATTTCCCGCTTTCGATCACCCGCAGGTTCCAAAGTGGCACGGGGTCCTCTGCCAGCGTGATGGGGTGAGGCCGACGCGTGACCAAAGGGGAACTCCACACCGCGCGTAACGACGCGGTCGGCGCGCCGAGGTGAAACAGAAATGCCGCCTGCGCGTTTGCGAGCACGGCCACGCCCTCCTTCTGCACGGCCACGACGCGCTCGGAAGCTTCGCTCTCTTGCGCGATCTGGCGAGCGGTGTTCCGGTAGAGCCGCACCGTCTCGACGTCGCGCCCGGTGCGCTCCGCCGCAGCCGCGGCGGCCCACAGCACCTCAATCGCCGCCTGCGCGGCCGGATGGACGGACCTCGGCGCGGAAGCAATCGTCGCCTCCGTTGCTTGCACGCTCACGCGCCACGGCACCAGCGAGCGCAGGCTCGCTTCCGCGCCACCGGCCGGACCGGCGTAGACGCGCGCGTGCCAGAATTGCGCCTCACCGGTCCACGGGTGCGTGCGGCCGTCGAGCCGGCCCCGCTGCCAGCCCCCGGCCACCGTCACGGCATTTTCGGTCACCTCCGGCAGGCTCAGGCGGTGCCCGACCATGCCGAACGCATCGCCGCCCTGGCGCAGGAGCACGCGCCCGGGGGTCGGACCGCGCAGGCGTTCATCGCCCTCCTCGCCCTCCTCCTCGCGCGCGACCGAAAAATCGCCGCGGCGGAACCGGTGCGACTGCAGCTGCAGGGAGACGATCCGCTCCGGCACCGTTTGGGCGGGAATCCGCATCCACGATTCAATGAAGGGGCTGCCCGCGAGAAAGAGCTGTCGCAGGTGGAAGCGCACCCCGAAGGCGGAGCTGAGCGGCAGGGAGCCCGGCACGTCGAGCACGCAGCCGAGGGCGGCCGCGGGGTTTGCGGCGCTCCCGAGCCGCACGCGAATCGGCTCCCCCGGCACGCCGAGGCGGGCCGACTTGCCGTTGAGTCCGTCCGCCGACGCCACCTCGACCCGCCGCCCGGCCGGAAGGAAGGTAAGCTGCCGCGGCGCGGCGTTCTTCTGCGGATCGAACTCGAAGCGGTAGGAGCCGTTGCCGATCGCGATCACCGTCGCCGAAACCTCCAGCGACAGCGGTCCGCTGAGAGTGACGTCCGCCCCGGCTCCTTTGCCGGCCGCCAGCATGAACTCCCGCCGGTGTCCGGCCGCCAGCGCGGCATCGAGCGACCAAAGCACGAGCGCCGGCCCCGGCTGCCCCGGTTGATCGGCGAGCGGGATCACCTGCAGCGGGAGCGCGACAAGACCGGGCGCGTCCAACGCCCGGATACGGAGACCGCTCAGCCCGGCGGAACCGGCGGCGACGGGCAGTTGCCGGGCATCAAGTTCCGCGAACACTACGGTGCCGGCGGCCAGGGGTTCGCGTGCCTCCACCGTCATCCGGAGCGAAAAATCGCGCGGTACATTGGCCGCGGCGGTTGGCCGGTCGCGCCAGATCGCTTGCGGCACATCGGTAAAAGTAGCGGATCCCTTCTTCGCGGCCGCCGCCGCAGTCCGGTCGGCAACCGGTTCCGTGACATCCCAACCGCCGGTGTACGCGGGTGCCCCCGCGGGTGCGGCCGCGAAACCCGCCGTGACGAATAAGGCCCCGAGGGCGGAAGTGCGAAGGAAGTTCATGCGGAAATCGTCGTGCCTGCTATTCTCTCAGGGCCCCGGTCGCCACGCCCGCGGCAGCGTCCCGGCCGGCAGCTGGGTGTTGGGCGCCAGTCGGAGGCCCAGCGAATCCTCCCAGTCGGCGAGGTACTGCGTGAGCCGGCGGGTGAGTTGCGGTTCCGCGGCGGCCCGGTCGGAGCATTCGGCGGTGTCGTTGAGCACATGATACAGCTCGTGATGGCCATCCCGGTGCGCGATGAGTTTCCACGGCCCCTCGACCACGGCGGCATACTGGTTGTCGTAGCTGCGATACGAGATTAGGCGCTCGCGCGCGACCCCTCCGCGCCCGAGCAAGACGGGCAGCAGGCTGCGTCCATCGAGCTTCGGATAGGTGGTGGGATCCCCGCCGGCCGCCTCGACGAGCGTCGGAAAAACATCGGTGAGCGAGATGGGCTTCGCGCAGGTCGTGCCGGGGCGTATGCGGCCGGGCCAGGAAACCAGGAACGGCACCCGCGCCCCGCCCTCGAACAGCGCCGTGGTGCGAATCTTGGATCCCCGCAGCGGCGGCCGCTCGAAGTAGCTGCCCTGGTCGCTGGTGAGCAGCACGAGCGTGTTGTCGCGCATGCCGGTCACCTCAAGGGCGCGGAGGATCCGTCCCACGGCATCGTCCACCGCCCGCACCATGCCGTCGAACTCCGCCATCTCGCCCGTCATGCCCCGGCGCTTCGCCTCCGTCACGAAATCGGGCCGCCCAATGACCGGGCTGTGCACGCCATAGAACCACAGGCTGAGCAGGAAGCGCCGCCGGGTGTTCGCCTGAATGAAGGCGATGGCATCGTCAGCCTGTCGGTCGGCCAGATAGGTGCCCGGCGGCGCATCCGCGTAGGTCTGATCCGGCCAGAAGGGAGCCAGGTGGCTGACGGCGAGTCCGCGGTTCGTCACCCCCGCCTGTTCGTGAAAGCCGAAATGGATGGGGTGGTACTTCTCGTCACCGAGGTGCCACTTTCCGTGATGCGCGGTATGGTAGCCCAGCCGTTGGAGCGCGTGCCCGTAGGTTTGCGCTCCTGCAGGCAGCCGGTTGCGCGAAGGAAGGCCCGCCGGATCGTCGACGGACGGAGCAAACTCCCGCACCTCCGGGTTGCGATCGGCCAGGTGCCGCACGATGCCCAATTCCGCCGGGTGCCGGCCCGTGACGAAGCCGGACCGGCTCGGGCTGCACGCCGGCGACGCGGCATAGGCTCGGGTGAACACCATCCCGCTCCGGGCGAGCGCATCGATGTGCGGCGTCTGGTGGTGCGGTCCCTGAAAGCCCACCTCGGCCCAGCCGAGATCGTCGACGAACAGGACCACGATGTTGGGCCTGGCGGCGGGTTCTCCGGCGGTCAGTCCGGGTAAGCAGGCAATCGTACCTGCAAGCACGGCCCCAATTCGGAACCAGCCACAAAGGCGGATTTTGATTCTGTTCATGACAGGGCAAGGATTCGATCCAACTGCCCCGAGAGCTGCCCGAGCCACCCGGCGTCAGTCAACCCCGGCGGGCGGTATTGCTCCGTGATGAGCCAGCCAGCGTAGCCGATGTCATCCAGAGCCTTCATCACCGCAGGCCAGTCGCTGTCGCCGTTCATCAGCTCCGCCTCGAACCCGGCCCGTGGACCCTTTTCTTCCCGGAGTTTGCGGCTGAATTCCTTCACATGCACCTTCACGATGCGCGGACCCAAAATGCGGATCCACTGCTCCGGCCAGCCGGTGTCGACGACGTTGCCGACGTCGAAGTGCCACTTCACCCAAGGCGACTGAAACGCGTCCGCGAACGCCGCCGCCTCGAGCGGGCTGAGCAGGAATTTGTTCCAGACATTCTCGATCGCGATCGCGACGCGCAGCGACTCGGCCAGCGACACAGCCGAACGGATTTCCGCCAGCGCCCGGGTGTAGGCATCGTGATATCCGATCTCCTTGTTGACCACACCCGGCACCAGGAGAACGGAGTCCGCGCCGTAAGCTTTGGCATCGCGGAGGGCTTGCCGCAGCCCTTCGAGGCCGACCGCGCGCGTGGCGGGATTGGGCGAAGTGAGCGGGTGCGTCCAGTGCGCCGCGACCACTACACTCGGGATGACGAGACCCGTGGCGTCGCGCGCCGCCAGCACCTCCCGCTGGTTTAGCGAACCCCGGACCTCCACGCCGGCAAATCCCGCGTCGCGAATGAGGCGAAACTGATCCGCCAGCGACGTCTTCTGCTTCGGATCGCCGCGCAGCGACGGGAGCATGAAGCCTTTCCGGCGCACCGGGCGCGGGGTCGCCGCTTGGGCGGCAACGGCGGCCGCTCCGAGCGGGACGGCGGCCGCCGCGACGCCCGCGACCACCGTATGAAGAAAGCGGCGACGTTGCATTAAAACTGCACCGAGGTGGACACGGTCACGCGGCGCGGCGTCGTGTAGGTGAAGCGGTTTGGCACGTAGTAGCGGCCCGTCGCGCTGGCTTGGCCATTGGCGTCCACCTGGGAGAAGTTGTTGGTGCTCCAAATCAGATTGATGTCGTCGGTCAGGTTCTCGAAGTTGGCTTGGAAACGGGTGTGGTAGCGTCCGATCTTCCGGCTGTGACTCAGGCTGAGGCGCAGCACCTCGTAGGCCGGCTGCGTCACGTAATCGTACGGCGTCGCCACCCGCCCATCCGCGAACACAAATCCTTCCGGGTAGGTGGTGACATAACGCTTGCCGCGCAAGACGGTGGCGAGCGTGGCCGACGTGCCTTTGAGCAGGCCGGTCGTGCGACGGTAGGTCACGGCCACACTGCCGGTGTACTGGTAGGTGTTGGCCAGACGGCGCCCCGGGCCGCGGCTCGCCACGCGTTGATCGATTTGCGCGAGTTGATTGAGCACGAAGTCGCGATCCAGCGCCGGCAGGGCGTTCGCGGCCGTCGTCCACGCCGCCCGGTTCGCGCCCAGATAGGCGCGCGTCCGGGGGAATTCGTCCGAGACCGCGGTGTCCGAGAGGCTGACGTCGACCCGCAGCGAGAGTTCGCGCGACAGGTTGGCCGTCGTCTCGAATTCCCAGCCCTTCACCTCGAGCGTGCGCGTGTCGGCAAACGAATCCGGCAGGTCGGCGGGGCGACCGAGGCGCGTCAGGATATTTTCGAGGCGGGTGTCGAAATCGTCCGTCCCCGAGGCGAGCTCGGTGGTGGCGACATTGGTGTCCTCGTTGATGAAATAGTTGAGCGAGAAGCCCACGCGCTGATCCCACAGGCTGCCCTTGAGGCCGGCCTCGAAGCCGCGCCGCCGGCCGTCGTCGATTTGGCTGCCGTTGAGGTCGAAGACAGGCGTCGCGGTGGAGGGGGCGTTTTCCGAGTAGCTGGCGTAGGCGTGCACGCCCTTGAAGAGCATGAAGGAGAGGCCGGCGTTGCGGGAGGTGGCGTACTTGTTCGGTTCCCGGATGCCCGGTATCTTGCGCGGCACGATGAATTCGCCGCGGGCATCGGCGGCCCAGGTGTCCACGTTCTCCCGGTAATTTTCGTCGAAACGGAGCGCGGCGATCGTCTTGAGTCGACCGCTCTGGAGCCAAGCTCCGCTGAACGAGAACTGGTGGTTGTAGCGAGTACGATTATACGGATTGCCGACCGCGGTGCGCACTGGGCGCACCACGAGGCCGGGCGCGGGGCTGCCCTCCGGCAGGGGCATCGGCGCGAAGCGCTCGTCGAAGTACCGGCGCGGACGCAGGAGGAACTGGTTGTTGTTGGCGTTGGAAAAAACATTGGTCCCCGAATCCATCATCCAGCGCGTGGTGTTGTTCACGAAGGCGAGGTTCTGGTAGTTCGTGCCCGCGAGGAGCCGGTACTTCAGCCACGGCCGGGAGTCGGTCCAGGCGAACTGGGCCCGGCCGAAATAGTTGCGGTTCTCCTGAAACACGAACTCGGTGCGCCCCTGGGTGTACAATTGCCCAAAGTAGGGATTGGCCTGGCCGTTGGGCAGCGTGCGGACGACATCGACGAGTGCATCCAAGAACGCGTTGCCGGAAAAATAATTCCGCCGCTGCTGCCGGAGATAGGCCGTGGCGAACTCGAAAGTGAGCTTGGAACTGAAACGATGGGTGAGGAATACCGACGCGACATTGGCGGGGTTGTTGGCGGGCCAGGCGCCCTGCATGGTCGTGGTCCGGCGCGAAGGCACCAGGGCGAGCGCGCCGAAGCGCGACACGGCCCCGGCGGCCACCGTGGGAACCCAGCCGTCGATCGTCGCCGGCACGTACTCGCGGTAGGAATCCGCACCGAAAAGACCGCGGGCGCTGCCACTCGAAACCGCGTAATTGCGAAAGTTCATGAACTGGCTGGCGCTCACCGCCGGATTGTAGACCCACTCGTCCACCGTGATGCGCGAGAGCCCCGTGGTGGCGGCCGGATTGGCCGTGAGTGGCCGGTCGACCACCGTGACGCCGTCCCAGCGGGAATAGAGGTCGCCGACGACGTGGGGCACCCAGCGGTCGCGATCCGCGTACTCGTACTCGGCCCGAAGGAGCGTCTGCGGGGTGAGTTGGTAGCTCGTCGCGAGGTGCAGGCCCCGTTTTCGCGTGCGCTCGATTTCGCGCCAGCCGTCCTGGTCGTCGAGCATGAGGTTGAGGCGCACCGCCCATTTTTCGGTCAGCGGACGGTTGACATCCACCGTGGCCCGCCCGCCGCCAAAACTTGAGGCCAGCAGGCTGAACTGCGTGAGCGGTCGCTTGATCGCCTGCTTGGTGGCGGAGTTGAACGAGCCCCAGTCGTTGTTGTCGTTCAGAAACGAGTTCGGTCCGCGCACCAGCTCCATGCGGTCCAGATTGTAGGCGTCGAAATTGAACGGAAGCTGGAAGTAGTTCCGCGTGGGCGGCGTGCCGCTGCCCGCCGTGCCGATGTTCCGCATCGACACCTGGTAATCGTTGAACGAGCTGCCGATCTCCGTCTCCGCCTGTGGCACCACGCCGGAGAAGAGCGCCGCCGCGCCGTTGTAGTCCGTGATGCCGAGGTCATCGAGCAGCTCGCGCGTCACGATGTTAATCGAGTACGGCGTCTCGTCGAGCGCCAGGCCCACCCGGCTGCCGGAGAGAAACGCGGTCGGCACGTAGCCCGTCTCCTGGGTGGCCGTCACGGTGAACGGGTCGAGGAACACCTCGACCTCACCCGGTGCGGCGCGCGCCGTGGCAGCCGATGGACGTGGGGACGGAGGGGCGACCGGGGCAGGTGGTGCCAGCTGGGCGAAGGCCGGGTGGGCGACAAGCGGCAGCAGAACGGCGGCGAGAAGAAATCGGTGGTTCACGGAGCGGAAGAGTTTCATGGGGCGCGGGAGAAACGGGTGCAGACCAACGCGGAGTTTCAGTGTGAGGTGACCAGGTTGTTCAATTCTAAAGCGCTTGTGATTTTGTGGGCTCAGCCTGACAAGGAAAAAGAATTCCCGGCCACGCGGTTTACTTCCGGCGGGCCGGGCCGGTGGATTCGCCCAGGACCAGTTCGGGGGCGGCCGTTTCCGCCAGCGCGGCGCCGGCCCTGGACTTGGGGCTGCCCAGTTGGGAGAGCAATATCTCCCCCGCCCGTTGCATCAGCGCCTCCGCGCCCTGGTCAATCGTCGTGAGCGTGGGATGCAGCCGCCGGGCCAGATCGAGATTGTCGAATCCCGTCACCGACATCTCGCGCGGCACATCCACGCCCGCCTCGCGGAGCGCCTGGACCGCCCCCAGCGCCACCTGATCGTCGCGGGCGATCAACGCGGTCGGCCGATCCCGCCAGCGCAGCACCTCCTCGGTCATGAGCTGGCCAATCTCGATGCCGTTGAGCGTGGGGTCGGCAATGTCGGCATAGCGGAACACCTTTGCCGGATCCATGCCATGGGCGCGGGCGAGATCGACCAAGGCCGGACCGCGCCAAGGCTCGCCCCGGGGAAAGAGCAGGGCAAACGAGCGATGTTTCAGGCGCAGCAGATGTTCGAACAGCAGGCGCATGGCCCGGTGCCGGTCGATGGAGATGCTGGGCAGGCCCTGCGGCTCGAGCGGGTCCACCTGCAGGCACGGCACGCCGCGCAGCAGCGGCGCGATCGTCGAAGTCCGGAGCGTCGAATAGAGCAGGACGATCCCATCCACCTTGATGCGCACAAAATCCTCGATGATGCGGCACTCGTTTTCCTGGCTCCGAAGCGACATTTCCAGCAACACGCGCCGGTCGTGCCGTCGCATGAAATTCTGCAGGTGGTAGATCTTCGTGTTGAGAATCGGGTTGTCCAGGCCGATGGAACTGACGCCGATCAGCCCCGTGCGGCCCCGCCCCAGCCCGCGCGCGAGCGGATTCGGGCGATACCGCACTGCTTCCATCGCCGCCAGCACCCGCCGCCGCGTCTCCTCCTTGACCTCCGGGTGACCGTTGATCGCGCGCGAAACCGTCCAGACCGAGAGGTCGAGGTGCTTCGCGAACTCCACAATCGAGGTGATTGTACCGGATTGGGCGATACGGCGATTTGGTTTCGACATGAGGCAAAAAATGAGGGTGGGAGACGTCCCCGGCGAACAAGCTAGACGCTCAGGCCGGTGCGGCCTTTGGCCAGCCCGCGCTGCCCGCCTCCCGGCCCTCGGACCACGGTTCGGATTGCATTTCCAATTGGCTTGTGATTTGGACCCGGCCTGTCCGACCTGCAAGGTCTTTCTCCGGCAGAGGAGGGGAGGACCTCGGGCTGGGTCAAATCAAGATCACCCACGATCGTCGCATGCCGCGCCTCGTCACCGGCGAGTCGATCGCCCGACCGTCTCGCTAAACCTGCCGGCGGTTTACCGATGCCCCCGCCCACCCGGCGCCACCTGGAGGCCCCCATCTTGTCTTCTGATGATACAAGAGCTTCCCCCGTGACAGCTGCCAGGCATAGCCACGTTTTTATTACCAGCCCGCACCGCGGGCCTCTTCCGCTCCACCCTGTGACCATCCCGTAAACGTTATGAAGAAGTTGCTCCAGGATTCGTACTCCACCTCGCCCCGCTCCCGCCAGTCCGCACCGCCCCCCTTGTCCGCCCGTGCCCGACCGTCCTCGGCCGGGTTCTGGCATGCACTGCCGCACTCGCACTTGGTCTGTTCTTCTCTTCGCCGGCCCGCGCCCAAGCCGAAGGTATCGTCAGCGGTATGGTCGTCAACGAGGCCACCGGCCATTCCTCCGCCGCCGAAAGTCTTGTGCTGATCGCCGCCGCTCAAGCTGCCGGCGTGAAGCACATCGTCGTCACCCATGCGCTGTTTTCTTCGTTGCACGCCACCGACGCCGACCTTCGTGCGATGGCCGAACGGGGCGCGTGGATCGAGCTGGCGTGGCTCATGCACCACACGCCGAAGCCTGGCTCCGGCCTGCCGACCGCCCTCGCCCGACCAATGGTGCCGCTCGCGCGTGCCGTCGAAGTCATCCGCAATATCGGCGCC
>CANJIU010000175.1 GCA_947474365.1 Opitutia bacterium
AAACTCGCGGTGCTCTACTACGCGGCGATGCGCCACGGCCTGGCCTACGTGGAGCGCGGCCTGGAGGCCTACGAAAAAGCGGACCGCGACCGCCAACAGCACCGGCTCGAAAAACGGGCCGCCGAAATGGGCTTCGCCCTCACTCCCATCCATGCCCAAACAGTATAAGTTCATTGGCAGCGGCAGCGAAGAATCCAGCTTGATGACCGTCCCGCTTTTCCAGGGACGAATGTCCCGATGGACCCTTCGCTGCGCTCAGAACAACAAATGAGAACTCCTTTTCGCTGCACCGTCCGCAACGGCTGCACAATTTTTGCGTGAGTTTGGTCAACTGACGCGCAGACGGGGTCGGTGATTTGGAGGACCATGGTCGAAAGCTCTTTTTCCACACCACTTTCACCATCTCCCCATCCCATCCGTCGAACCATTCGTCCAGGCGCTCTGGCGGCGCCGGAGCAGCGGAATGGTTCTGCGGCACGAACTCCCCAACGCGCGCATGAACATCCCACGTTTCATTCTGCGGTTTCTGGTTTTGGTCACCGTGAGTTTCGCGGCGCCGCCGGAGCGGGGGAACAATGTTTTCGAATCATCCGGCCCGCTGGTCCCGCAGGGGCAGATCGATCGACTGGTCCTGGCGAAACTGGAGCAACTCGGCATCCAGCCGGTGCTTTGCTCGGACATGGTCTTCGTGCGGCGCGTTTACCTCGATGTGATCGGCACGCTGCCGACCGCGGCCGAGGCCAAGGCGTTCATCCAGGATCCCGATACGGCGAACAAGCGCCGCCTGCTCATCGACCGCCTGCTGGCGCGCGATGAATTTGCCGACTATTGGTCGATGAAGTGGGGTGATATCTTGCGCATCAAGGCGGAGTTCCCTGTCAACCTGTGGCCCAATGCCGCCCAAGCCTATCATCGCTGGGTCCGTGCCTCAATCACCACGAACAAACCCTATGACCAGTTTGCGCGGGAAATGCTCACGGCGAGCGGCAGCAATTTCCGCGTCGGCCCGGCGAACTTCTTCCGGGCGGTCCAGAACCGGACCCCAGAAGGCATCGCGTCCGCCGTGGCCCTCACGTTCATGGGAGCGAGAGCGGAGGCCTGGCCGAAGGAACGCCTCGCCGGGATGGCGGCGTTTTACTCCAAGATTGGCTACAAGCCGACCGGAGAGTGGAAGGAGGAACACGTCTTCTGGGATCCGCTCGGGACGAGCGCCCTGCCGACCAGCAGTGCGCCGGGCCGGGCCGCCATCGATGCGATCGCTCCCAACGCCAACCACCTGACGCTCGCGGCCGAGGCCGCCCCGGCCGATTGCGGCCCGACGATGGCGGTCTTTCCCGATGGGACCGAGTTTGTGCTCTCGGCGGAATCGGATCCGCGTGAGGCGTTTGCCGACTGGCTGATCACTCCACGCAATCCCTGGTTCACCCGCAGTGTCGTGAACCGCGTGTGGAGCTGGCTCATGGGCCGCGGCGTGATTCACGAACCGGACGACATCCGCCCCGACAATCCTCCGAGCAATCCGGAACTGCTCGCCTACCTCGAGGGGGAGATGGTCGCGGGGCACTACGACTTGAAACGGCTGTACGGCCTGATCCTCAATTCGGCGACGTATCAGTTTTCCTCGCTCGCGCGATCGGCGTCCCCTGATGCGGAGGCGAATTTCGCCAGTTACCCGCTGCGCCGGCTCGACGCCGAGGTGCTGATCGACGCCATCAACCGGATCACCGGAACCACGGATCTCTACACGAGCGCGATTCCGGAGCCGTTCACCTACATCCCGGAGGACAAGCCGGCGATCGCCATCGCGGACGGCAGCATCACGAGTCCGTTCCTGGCACTGTTTGGCCGCTCCGCCCGGGCGACCGGACTGGAGAGCGAGCGCAACAACCGGCCGGTCTCTGCGCAGTGGCTGCACATGCTGAACTCCAGCCACATTCAGCGCAAACTGGAGCAGGGGACCAAGACGAAGGCGATTTTTGAGTCGGGCCGCAAACCGGCGGAGATCGTGGAGGAGCTTTACCTGACGATTCTCTCTCGCTTTCCGACCCCCGAGGAAGTGAAGAATGCCGAGTCCCTCGGGCAGGTTCAGCCCGTGCGCCCGGCGCCGGCGGCCGCACCGGGAAAACCGGCCGCGCCGCCGGCCAAGCCCTTCATCGTGAAGCGCCGCGACGACTGGATCGACCTCGCGTGGGCGCTGCTCAACAGCACCGAATTCTTGTATCGTCATTAGCCGCACAGTTTCACCCAAAGGTTCCCATGAGCACTCATCCCGTCTGTCGCCACACCGATGTAAACTCCCTCGGAATGAGCCTCAGCCTGCCGATGACGCGGCGGGAAGCCTTGAAGGTGGGGCTCTTCAGCACGGCGGGCCTCATGCTGGCTGACGGCCGCGTCCGCGCCGCCGACGCGCCCGCGCCAGCGGTGAAGGCCGCGACGACTCCGCCGATCAAGGCCCGGGCCAAGTCCGTCATCCAGATCTTCCTCTGGGGCGGCATGTCGCACATCGACACATGGGATCCGAAGCCCGACGCGGGTTACGATTACATGGGCGAGTTTCCGAAGGCGATTCCGACCAACGTGGACGGAATTCAGATCGGCGAACTGTTCCCCAATCTGGCCAAGCAGGCCGACAAGTACTCGCTCATCCGGAGCATGACCCATCGCAACAACGGTCATGAGACGGCGGCGTACTTGATGCAGACGGCGCACACGCCCGGCGAGCGGCTGGCCTATCCGAGTGTGGGCGCCGTGTTTTCGCTCTTCAAGAGCCCCTCGTACAAGGGCATGATTCCCCCGTACGTCGTGTTGACGCAGCCGCAGGGGCGGTTTTCCGAGGAAGGTTTTCTCGGGCCGAAGCTGAAGCCGTTTGCGACCGGGGGCGATCCGGGTGCGGCCCGCTTTGAGGTCGAGGGCGTCGTCTCGCGTGGGATTACCGATGTGCGCCAGAAAGCGCGGCGCGAATTGCTCGGACGCATGGACACCCTCGGCAACGCGTTGTCCGATTCGCCGCAATTGGCGGCGTCGGAGGAGGCAAAGCGTCAGGCGTATGAACTGATTCTGGGGCCGGGCCGCGATGTGTTCGATCTTTCCAAGGAAAAGCAGGAACTCCGCGACCGCTACGGCCGCCACACGTTTGGGCAGGATTGTTTGGCGGCGCGTCGGATGGTGGAGGCGGGCGTGCCATACATTGTCATCAATTATCCGGGCGGCTGGGACACGCACAGCAATCACTTCTCGACGATGCGGCGTCAGTGTCCGCAACTCGACCAAGGGCTGGCGATGCTGTTGCAGGATTTGCAGGACCACGGCTTGCTCGAGACGACGATGGTGTGGTGCTGCGGAGAATTTGGCCGCGGTCCGAAGGTCGACTGGCAGCCACCCTGGAATGGCGGGCGCAATCACTTTGGCAACGTCTTCACCGCGCTCGTCGCCGGCGGCGGCTTCAAGGGCGGTCACGTGGTCGGCTCCTCCGACAAGCGCGCCGAAGAGGTGAAGGACCGGCCGGTTTATCCGGTGGATCTCCTTGGCAGCATCTACGCGCTCAGCGGGATCGACGCCAACGCCAAGCTGCCGCATCCCATGGGCACCGAGGCGCACGTGCTGCCGTCCGCGGCGGAGGGAGTGAAATCCGGCGGCCTGCTGACGGAGATCATGGTATGAAACAGAGCGTCGCATGGAAGATCCTGCTGGGGACAATCGCTGGTCTCGCGATTTTGCCCGCGGTGCTGGCCCAGCGGCGTCCCTATATCGGATACGCCTATCCGGCGGGCGGTCAGCAGTGCATGACGTTTCAGGTCCGTCTGGGCGGGCAGGATCTCGACGAGGTCAACGCGGTCGTCGTCTCCGGCACCGGCGTCACCGCCCGCGTCTCAGAGTATCTCCGCCGGCTCAACAACCAGGAGGTCCAGCTCCTGAACGAACAGCTGAAGGAGTTGAAGAAGACGCTTCCGCCCGCACCGACGGGAAAGCCCGGGGCGAAGGGGCCCGTCGCACCCGCCGCAGCTGTCGCGTCGATCGACCTGAGCGCCGAGGGCGAGACCAGGGCGCTGATCGCGAAAATCGAACAACGGACCCGTGAGTTTGTGCAGACCCCGGCGTGCGCCTCGCTCTCCAACATTGTGGTCGCGGAGGTCACCATCGCGCCGGACGCGGAGCCGGGCGTAAGAGAACTCCGGTTGGTGACGACGAAGGGCGTTTCCAATCCGCTCGTCTTTTATGTCGGCCAGTTGCCCGAATACGCGCGGGCACCGATGCTCACGGCGACCATCCAGATCCTCGGCAAGGAGGCGCAGGCGCTCCGCAAGCGCCCGACTGGCGAAGCCGAAGACCGCATTACGATCCCGTGCACCGTCAATGGGCAGATCGCCTCCGGTGAGGTAAACCGCTACCGTTTCTCCGCGAGCAAGGGCCAACGCTTGGTCATCTCCGCGCAGGGGCAGCAATTGATTCCGTACATCGCCGATGCGGTGCCGGGCTGGTTTCAACCGGTGCTCGCGCTCTATGATTCCGAGGGACGCGAGGTGGCGTTCGACGACGACTATCGTTTCCGGCCCGACCCCGTGATTCTTTACGAGGTGCCGCGCGACGGCGACTACGTGTTCGCGATTTTCGACAGCATCTACCGGGGCCGCGAGGACTTCGTGTACCGCATCACCGTCGGCGAGATGCCGTTTCTGACGAGTCTCTTCCCTCTCGGCGGTCAGGTGGGAGCGGCGCTTCCTCCCAACATGGAAGGCTGGAATCTCCCAGATGCGGATCTCGCCTTTATGTCGGGCGCCGGCCGGCCGGGAGTGCAATGGCTCATGGCGCGGCGGATGGGATATGTGTCCAACCCGGTGCCGTTCGCCGTGGACAGCGTGCCGGACGTCTTTGATCGCGAGCCCAACAATTCCGCGGCGACCGCGCAAAAGGTCACGCTGCCGGTCGTCGTCAACGGCCGCATCGATCGGCCCGACGACACGGATGTCTTCGCCTTCACGGGCAAGGCCAACCAGACTGTCGTGGTGGAGGTTCAGGCCCGCCGGCTCGATTCCCCGCTCGATTCCGTGGTCAGACTCACCGATGCGAACGGCACGCGCCTCGGCTTCAGCGACGATTGCGAGGACCTCACCGCCGGTCTCAATACGCACCAGGCGGATTCCTACCTGATGGTCAAATTGCCGGCCGACGGCACCTACTATGTCCATATCGGCGACACCGCGCGCAAGGGTGGGGCGGAGTACGGCTACCGTCTGCGGATCAGCGCGCCGCAGCCCGATTTCGAGCTACGAGCCGTGCCATCCAGCGTGAGCTTGGCGATCAATTCGACTGCGGCGGTCACCGTCTATGCGGTGCGCAAGGATGGCTTCACGGGGCCAATCAAGCTGGCGTTGAAGGATCCGCCGCCGGGATTTACCGCCGGACCGGTGACGCTGGCCGCCAACCAAAAGGTCGCGCGTTTCGCGTTCAAGGGTGGACCGACCGCGACGAAGGGCCCCGTCCAATTGTCGATTGTCGGCAGCACCAAGGTGGGTGAGCAGGAGGTGGTGCACGAGGCGGTTCCGGCCGAAGATCGCATGCAGGCGTTCCTGTGGCGACAACTCGTCCCCGCCAATGATCTACAGGCGGTGGTATTCGATCCGGCGTATCAGCCACCGTCGAAGCGCCCGTTGCCGGTGCAGCCAGCCGTGTTAGCAGCGCTTCCCACCGCGACGCCCGTGGTCGCCTCGACCGCGACACCGGCGGTATCGACCGCCGCATCGACCGCGGCAGCCGCGGCCGCGAAGCCCAAGTTTACGAAGCAGCAGATCGTCGGACGCCTGCGGGAATTGAAGCGCCTCTACGAAGAGGGCCTGCTCACCGACACTTTCTACACGGTGAAAGTCGGCGAATGCGAAGCCGCGCAGTGAGCGGGGCGGCTTGACTCGCACCGCAGCTTGAGGCGGCCTCGCCGGAAGAAAATGCCTGAACAGGAAGAACGGAAAGAGCGGGAAGCGCCGCCTCCGACTTCCCGTCCTCCCCGGCCTTCCTGTTCAAAACGAGACGTCACGCAGTCGCCTCAAGATCGCACGAACTGAAAACCGTAGTGCTGTACCCGGGTCCCTTCAGGTTCGGATCACCATGGCGCGGAGCGCAGCGACGAAGCGATCCGCCTCAATGCGACATCGCGTAGAAGATGATGTTGATCCCGAGCGGATAGGACACCTTTTCGGAAAACTGCTGGAAGTACGCGGCGTCCTCGCCCTCGCGTTCCCAGCCGTCGCCGTTGTCGGTGTTGTGCGTGGCGATCACCATCATCCGGCCCTTGTCATCGAAGATTGCGCGATGATGCACCTCGGCCGAGTCGCTGCCCCGTTCGGAAGTGTCGCCGCCACTGTGCTGCCAGAACCGGATGCCGGGCACCTGGGCCTTCGCCTTGATTTCAAACACGCAATGGTAGACCGGGTGGTCCAGCGGCAATTCGGTGAACGCGCGATCGGGCAGGACCTGATGGATGACGTCGGCGGCGTTGGCCCATTCGTATTCGCCCCAGAAGTCGTCGAGCATCAGGAAGCCGCCGTTGAGCAGGTATTTTCGCAGCGCCACGATCTCGGCGTCGGTCAGGTAGAGGCTGCCGGGTTCGACCATGTAGATGAACGGGTAGCCGGCCAGCTCCGGATCCGTCAGCCGGATGAAACGGCCGTCGGGATTGGTCCGCATCGACGTCATCTGCTGCAGCCGGTACGAGAGGTTCAGATCGCTGTCGGGCGTATCGGTGGCCCAATTACCGCCGGAGCCGCTCCCCGACGTGCCGCGGCGCACGCGGACGAAGGTGAAGGTGTCCGGTTCAAAGTGGGGCGGGTTGATCCACGTCGGTGTTCCCGTGCTGTGGGTGCCGAGCTCGCGGGGCGTGCGCATCTCGGGGGGGATGAAGCCGCCCTCGCTCCAGGTGCCGCCGGAGCCGTCGTCACCGTAGCCGCGACTGCGTCCCCGGCTGCCGTAGCGTTGCGCGATGAGTTCACCACTCAACGCCAACAGGAGCACAACGGAGACGAGGTTTCGGTTCATCGGGGAGGAATCACGGGGAGGTGAGTGGTTCCCCCAAGCAGTAGGCGGCCCGCCGCGCCGTGGCGAGGCGCGTCTTGGATGATTTTGGGACTTCGGCCGCGGTTGAGAATCAAGCGCGAGACAACCCGCTGATTCCTACGAGCCATTACGTCGAGTGACGCCCCGGCTTCGATCCGCCCTGGTCCGGGTGCGACGCTGCCCGGTGCCGCTGCTTTGGTGTCCCGGTTTTCGTCGGAGCAGCCGTAGCCACGGCGGATTTCGAATTCAAAACGTTCAACCGCGCGGCCCCGCCGCGTTCCTTCCATGGCTAAAGTCATTCTCAATCCTCTCTTCACCGGCGTTCGTGGCCGCGTGGGGAATGTCATCTACCGGCGCATCAACGGTGAGACGCACGTATCCGCGGTCCCGCGACCGTCGACGAAACCGCCAAGCCCGGCCCAATTGGCCGCCCGCGAGCGTTTCGCCGCCGCCAGCCGGGCCCGGGCTGCCGCGAAAACCGCTGAGGCGCGAAACGAATAGTTCCACTGTCCGCCGGATCGCAAATCAGGTCCGGCGGACTTGTTCCCGGGGACGGTTACCGGCAAGGAACGCGACAAGTAGCTGCGAGCGCCAGCGAGTGGAGCACACCGAAAGTCCACAAATCTGGTCTGGCGGACTTCGGCCGTGAGCGGGCCCTCACGGAACGGCGTGAATGCCCTCGCTCCGGCTTGACGGTCCCGCCTCATCCTAGCTAACTTAGCTAATCATGATCACCGTCAACATGCACGAAGCCAAATCCCGCCTCTCCCAATTGGTGAAGGCGGTCGAGGACAGCGGCGAACTCGTTGTCCTGTGCCGTGACGGCAAGGAGGTCGCCGAACTGCGACCGCGCGCCCGCCGGAATCGCGTGGTGCGCACCCTCACTCCTGACCCCGCGCTGAAGCCCATTCTCGCCCCTGGATACGATCCCACCGAGCCGCTCTCTGCCGAGGAATGGCCGGCCGAGCTCCGATGAGACTTCTTCTCGATTCCTGCGCCCTGCTTGCCCTCGGCGCCGGCACCCTTTCGCCCGCGGCCAAACGGGCCTTGGGCAGCGCCGACGAAGCCTGCGTCAGCATCGTTTCTCCTTGGGAACTGGCCATCAAGGTCCACGGCGGAAAATTGCAGCTGCCGCTCACGCCCGAAGCCTGGTTCCTCGCCCTCGCCAAGCGCCACACGCTCCACGCTCTGCCCCTCGCGCTGGAAACGGCGACTGCCGCCGCCGCCCTTCCGCCGCTCCATCGTGATCCGTTCGATCGCGTGCTCATCGCCCTGGCCCAGGCGCGCGCCTTGACCATCCTCACCTCCGACCGCGTGATTCCCACCTATCCGGGCGTCCAAACCCTTTGGTGACAAACCGCCCGCCCACCAACCCAAACGAACCCCGCCACGGTCCGAACGCAGTCGAGTAAGCAGGAACTTATCGGGTTGAGTCGGCCAGTTCCGGCCGCTCACCTTGGTACAGTGTTGCGCCGAGAAAATGACCGTTTCCATTTCCCTCGTTCTCCTTGGAATCCTGGCTGCGATCGGCCTTGGTGTCGTTATCGTCTTGCGCCGTGGGCCGAACCCCGGCGGTGACGACGCGCCGGCGGCAAAGAAGCAGGAGCCCTATGGATTTCGGTCACGCCTGATCTTCTTCGCCTTCGTCGCCGCAATGCTGGCGCTGATACTGGGTGTTCTATTGGTCCGATTAGGCATTGGGGTGGCGATGACTGCCGGTGGAAGCGGCGGCAGCGGAATGGCCGGAATCGTGATGCTGGCGGGCCCGTTTCTCCTCATCGCGGCAGGTTACCTGATATTTAAGCGGTGAATCCGCGGGATGGCGAACGGTGGGGTCGGCCGCTGAGGCGCATTGCAATTGCTGGAGACTGGGGACGCGAGGCCCTCGTCGCGTGGTTTGAAACCATGACGAGGGTGTCGCGGCGCGTGCAGTTGCACGATGGTGATCGATGGCATGTTTCGCCTGTCCAAAAAACGGGATACGCCCGTCCCCTGATCGCTGCTCACTCGGGAATAGCAATCGCGGGTGGGACCTCATGGTCTTCCCACCGTCGGCCATGAGCCGGAGGGACGATCCCCGTTTCTCCCTTTGGCGAAACGCATTGGCGGTTCCTCAGTGTGTTGTACTTGAGATCGTCTTGCGCGGCCCCGGGCGCCGGTACCAATCGCTTTTCAGGGGCCGACCGATTCGTCCCGACTGCGTCGCTCTCTCTCTGCAAACGCGAGAGTTGAAACCCGCCCCCCATCGACCCACAGTGGCCGCATGTCCATGACCCTGAAAGAACTCTACATTGAGTCACGCCAGCTGCCCCGGGAACAAGCGGCCGAGTTGATCGACCTTCTGCTGGCGGACGCGTTCAGCCAGCCCGATCCTGCGGTGGACAAAGCATGGGGCCTTGAAATCGATCGGCGCCTCGCCGAGTTGGAGAGCGGCGCGGTGAAAGGCATCCCGGCCGAAGAGGTCATGGCCAAGGCGCGCAAGTTCGTGGGCCTGTGAAGTACGCGATCTTTCATCCCGAGGCGAACGACGATTTCACCCGTGCGCTCCAACACTACGCCGAACCCGAGAATCCGCCCGGCCTCAGTCAGCATTTTTACCGCCACATCAACACGCTCGTGGCGGAGATTGAGGCGAGTCCCGTGCTCTTCCGCGTTTATCGTCCGCCGCTTGCACGGCGCCATTTTCGTCCGCCATTCCCGTACGCCGTCGTTTACGTCGTCAAATCCGATCACCTCTGGATTCTCGCCGTGATGCACTTCAAGCAGCCGCCCAGCTATTGGCTGCAGCGGATGACTAACTGAATATTTCTACACGTTGGCCTGTGTGGAACCCGCATCGGGGGGCGCATCTGGCAATTGACGGTCAGAATGTCGGCAGCCACCATTCGTCTGGTAGCCGCGAATGCCAGCGCGTGGAAGGTCGGTCGCGTTTCCCCACTCCACTCGGTGGTGCTCTCGGCTACGGGTAACCGTCAACGTGGAGAGGCGCCCGACGTCGGGTAACTGGCTGTTAGCGACTCGCTCGCGGCGCAATGGCGGTCTACGGCGCAATGGTGCGCCGCGGCAGATTTGGGCTTTCCTCGGGCGCTTGTGGCGGAAATCAGCAGGTTGACGCTATCAATGACTCCGTGCCAGTTTCGGATGCCAGGGCGCCGAGTCCCGGATAGGTTGACTGCTCATGGGATTTGACGAAGGCGTGAAATCTACGGAGAGCGCGGCGGCTCATTGCCTCCGCGGGCGCGGTTTGGGTTCGGTTATCGCGAACGTCTTCTGTCGGCGATGAGCCGACGCCAAGGATTGCCACCGGAGGCGATGAGCCGGAGGGGAGTTCGAAGTTTCGCCTTTTGGCGAAACACATTAGCGGTTCCACCCGATCCCGGATTCTTTGACCGCTCATCGGATTTCACGAAGGCGTGAAATCGACAAAGAGCGCTGCGGCTCATCGCCTCCGCGACGATGATTTGAGTTTGCTTATCGCGAACGCTCGCGTCGGTGATGAGCCAGAGGTGCTCCCCGTCATACCCCCTCGCGGTGATCGCGCGCGACCATCGCCGCGGCGTAGCGCGTCTCCACGCCGAGTTTGGCGAACAGGTTTTCGCAATGCCGCTCGACAGTGCGGAAGCTGATTCCCAGCAACGCGCCCGTCTCCCGGTTGCTCTTGCCCTCGCCAATCCAGTGCAGCACCTCGGCTTCGCGGCGGGTCAACGGGGCTTTTTCCGTTGGAATGCTCTTGTTGGGTGGCTCCAGCAAAAGCACCGCGCCGTCCGTCGGTCCGAGTGACAGGAGCAAACAGTCCATCGTGCCGATGCGCACGCTGACGAACCGGCGTGCTCGTCCCCCCTTGCCGTGCAACCGGTGGAGCGCCGAGAGGATGATCTTCTGCGCACCGGCATCGCTGGCGAGACTGGCTCCGGTGGAACCGAACAGGCGGTTCGCCGCGGGTGAAATCTCCCGGATCGCGCCGTCGCGGCCCACCCAAGCGTAGGCGTTGTCGCCCTAGGCGAAGAATTGCTGCAGCGTTTCCGCGAAGTGACGGGTCTGGACCGCGCGGGTGGAGCGCTGGATGAGAGCTTCGATTTTGGGGCGCATGAAATGAATGAGCTGGCGTTCGCGCGGGCCGTAGGCGCGACCGAGCCGGTTGATCCCGAAGGTGAAATAATTGGAGGCATCCATCGGACCGCCGACGGAAATCTGATGCTTCGAGTAGAGATGGATATAGACTTCGTTCCAGAGTCCGGTCCGGAGCAGGTCGCGTACCGGCATATAGTCCGCCAGGAAGGACGCCTGTCCCCGGGGCAAAATTTTAGCGAACTGCGCATGCCACGGATGTTCGCAGAAGAGCTCAAGAAACGGGGCGAAGAGATGGTCGACTTTGAGTGTCGGCGACATCCGATAGCCGGTCACTCCCATGTCGGCTCCGTAGGTGGTCCACATCACGAGATCGGCCTGAAAGATCGTGCAGAGGCGGGGAGTGAGCACCGAGAGCAATTCATCGAGCGAGAGCGCCTCGTGGCCGGCGCCGATACATTCGTCCGCGGCCCTCCAGTCGGCAGAACTCGTATACATAGGCGGACCATGGTCGGACTGTGCCCCGCTCGGCGAGCGATTTCATATTTCTCCGGTAAAATCGCCGGAATTGGGTGGGAACACGCATATCGGCGCGGTGGGTGATCCGTTACATTGGGACCCCACACGAACCCTGCCCGCGGGTAGCGTTTACACTCGCATGCCCACTTCCCCTGAAAAATCGAGACGGTCGGTAGCTTGCGGCCGGATTACGGTCGGATCGGTCCGCGACTTCAGTTTTGGGTGGTGTCGAAACGAAGTGGATGAATCTGCCCCCGATGGCGAAGGCCAACCCGTGAACCGCGAAAGGCCGGCAGCCCCCCGGATATGACTAGGCCGCTCCGACTTCTCCGGGTCTCTCGGTGCGATTTTCATCGAGGGTGGGGGACTCGTCGCCGTTTGAACGCTGGTATCCGGCGAATGGGTTGCCCGCCGCTGGCCTTCAGGCGCGGCGGAACCGTGTCGCGAGGGCTTTTGGCGAAGCCTGGGGTGCGCGATCGCACCGTCGGTAATTCACGCCGTTCCCGTGGGACGGCCCGGCCTCCTGGTCGCCTATCTTTCTCTTGTCTCCGTGCCATGACGACACTTCGCGCCCGCGGCCATGGGCAGCAGTGCGACGATTACCTTGGGCGCAACGAACAACGGCGGCACATTCGGTTGGAAGTGGCAGGTAGATCGATTTCGTAATCCAACCTGAAGTGACGGATCTCACCCAAATTTTTCAAAGGATCGAGAGAGGCGTGCCTGATGCGATGGGGGAGCTGCTGCCCTTGGTTTACGCCGAGTTGCGCCAGATCGCCGGGGCAAAAATGGCGCATGAGGTCGGCGCCAGCACCCTGCAACCGACCGCGCTCGTGCATGAGGCTTGGCTGCGGCTGGGCGCGGACGACCAGCCGGCCTGGCAAAACCGGCGGCATTTTTTTGGCGCCGCCGCCGAGGCGATGCGCCAGATCCTCATCGAGCGGGCGCGAAAGCGACAGGCGATCCGGCATGGCGGCGGTCAGGCGCGGGTGGATTCCGGCGAGATCGAGGGGGTGGCGAGCCCCGTGGATGAGGATCAGGTTTTGGCGGTGAACGATGCCCTGGAGCGGCTGGCGGCACTCGATCCCGAAAAAGCCCAGCTCGTGAAACTGCGCTATTTTGTCGGTCTGACCAATGAGGAGGCGGCGGCGGCGATGGAAATTTCCGTGCCCACCGCAAAACGCTGGTGGGCGTTCGCGCGGGCCTGGTTGGGACGGGAAATCCGGCGGGGCCGGTAAATAGATGAGCCCATTCCACCGGAAGTTTCATATGAAATGGCTAGCTGGACTTGGCCATGGATGACCCGTTTGAACTCGAACAGCAGCTGTTCGCCGATGCGCTGGCGCGCCCGGCGGGCGAGCGCGCGCAGTATTTGGCCGAGGCGTGTCCGGATGACGAAGAACTGCGCCGGCGGGTGGGGGAACTTCTGCGCGAACACGAAAGTACAGACAACATGTTGGACCGCCCTCCGGAGTTGGAGCTGGCCGAGGCGACGCGACGGGCGCAAGAAACGACGTTGGTCGATGAGCCGCCGGGCACGCTCATCGGCCGCTACCTCCTGCGGGAAAAGATCGGAGAGGGCGGTTGCGGCGTGGTTTATCGGGCGGAACAGACCGAACCGGTGCGGCGCGAGGTGGCGTTGAAGATTATCAAGCTCGGTTTGGACACGAAGGCGGTGATTGCCCGTTTCGAGGCCGAACGGCAGGCGCTCGCGCTGATGGATCATCCCCACATCGCGCGCGTGTTTGATGCCGGCGCGACCGCGTCGGGCCGGCCGTTCTTTGTGATGGAACTGGTGCGCGGCCAGAAGATCACCAACTGGTGCGACGAGCACCGGTTGCCACCCGAGGCGCGGTTAAGGCTTTTTGTGCAGGTCTGCTCGGCCGTGCAGCACGCCCACCAGAAAGGCGTTATTCATCGCGACCTCAAGCCGTCGAACATTCTCGTGACGGACGGCGACGGCGTGCCCGTGACCAAGGTGATTGACTTCGGCATCGCGAAGGCGACGCAAGGGAGGCTGACGGACCAAACGGTGTTCACGGCCTTCGATCAGTTCATCGGCACGCCGGCCTACATGAGCCCGGAACAGGCGGAGTTGAGCGCCGCCGACATTGATACGCGCAGCGATATCTACAGCCTCGGAGTGCTGCTCTACGAGTTGCTGACGGGCCGCTTGCCAATCGACGCGGTGGAGTTGCGGCAGGCGGGGATGGACGAGATCCGCCGCCGTATCCGGGAACAGGAGCCGCCGCGTCCGTCGTCGCGGTTGGGCACACTCGATCCGGTGATGCTCACCGCGGTGGCGGCGCACCGGCAGGTCGATCCGGTCAAGCTCACGCGGCTGGTGAGCGGCGATCTCGATTGGATCGTCATGTGTTGTCTCGAAAAGGACCGGGTGCGCCGCTACGCCACGGCGAACGCGCTGGCGGACGATATCGGGCGCTATCTGCAGAACGAGCCGGTGGCGGCTTGCGCGCCGACCCGAGCCTACCTTCTCGCCAAGTTCATCCGCCGCCATCGGTTCGGAGTGACGGCGGGCGGTGCCGTGGCGGTCACGCTGCTGATGTCGGTCACCGTTTCCACGACCTGGTTTTTGCGCGAACGAGCCGCGCGCGAGCGG
Organism: Opitutia bacterium; assembly: GCA_947474365.1. Lineage (GTDB taxonomy): Bacteria > Verrucomicrobiota > Verrucomicrobiia > Opitutales > Opitutaceae > ER46. Next base: position 14,252 of record CANJIU010000175.1, read on the forward strand.
GCGGTCGTGGCTGAGGCGGCGCAGGGGAAACTGCGGCTGGCCGCCGAGGCCGAACAACGCCGGGCGCAAGCCGAGGCGGAGCGCAGCGCGCAGGTGTCGCGGTTCATGCAGGAGATGCTCGCGGGCCTCGATCCCGCAAAGGCGCAGGGACGCGACACGGCGCTGTTGCGGGAAATTTTTGATGCGACGGCGCGGCGGTTGGAGAACGATCTGAAGGACCAGCCGGACGTGCAGGCGGACCTGCGACGGATGCTCGGCTGGATGTACAATCGGATTGGCGAACGCGTGCGGGCGGAGCGGATGTCGCGGGCGGCGCTCGCGCAACTGCGGCAACTTTATGGTGACACCCATCCAAAGGTGGCCGACGCGCTGACGGATCTGGGGTTCACCGTTGCGTACAACGGGCAGGTCAGGAAATCCGATGAAAGCGAGCGACTCCATCGTGAGGCCGTGACGATCCTGCGCCAGGCGCTTGGTCCGGTAAATGCGCCGCTGGCGCGTTCGCTCGTGGGGGTTTCCGAGGCCTTGAGCGCAAGGGGAGACTACGCCGCGGCGGAGCCCCCGATGCAGGAAGCACTCGCGATTCATCAGAAAATGGCCGGCGTCGAATCGCCCGGAGCCGTGAACACGCTCTATGGGCTCGCGCGGATTTATTATCTGGCCGGCGACTACCGCCGCACCGAGCCGATGTTGCGGGAGGTGTTGGCGATTTGCGAGCGGCGTCACTACGAGGCGAACCCGCACGTGGATCGGGACCGCGCGGTAAAGCAGCTCGGCGACCTTTACTGGATGCAGGACCGCTATGGCGAGGCGGAGGGGTTGCTGCGCGAGGCCCTTGACCATTACCGCTTGCTCGATCCCGGTGGCCTCAACGTCGGTCTCACTCTGCGCCAACTCGGGCCGGCGCTGCGCCTGCAGGGAAAGATGACGGATGCGGAAGCCGTGGCGACGGAGAACGTCGCGGTGTGGCGGAAGTGGACGGTGACCGAGCCGACGAGCGCGTTCAACTCGCACCAGCTCGGCTACGCGCTCCGTTTTCAGGGGGAAATTTTCCTGCAGCAGGGGCGGCTGCCCGCAGCCGAGACGGCCCTGCGGGAATCGGTGGCGATTTTCCAACGGTGGGCAGGCGATGAGGTGCGCGATCGCGTGGAGTCGCTTTTCCAATTTGGCACGGTGTTGGCGAGGCAGCGGAAGCCTGGGGCCGACGTGGCTTTCCGGGAGGCGTGGCAGCTCGAAAAAGTCGGGCGTACGTCGCGGGTGTATTTCATCGCCGCGGGCCTGATCCCGCTGCTCGCGCGGGAGAATCGGGGGGCCGAGATCGAGGCGTTTGAGGCGGAGTTGATGGCCGCGGGGCGCGAACCCGCGGGAACCCGCAGCGAGGACGCGCCGGGCATCTTTGCCTGGGGGGTGCTGACGGCGCTGATCGACAGCGGACGGTTCGAGTCGGCCGAGCGGTTTGCGCGCGAATGTCTGGCCCGCGCGACGGAGTCCGCCCCGGCATCGTGGCAGGTGCCGGCGTATCGGGTCGCATTGGGCGGGGCGCTCGCAGGGCAAAAGCGTTTTGCCGAGGCGGAGCCGCTGCTGCTCGACGGGGTGGCGGGCCTGCAGCGCACGCAAGGCACGATTGCGTTCCACCCCCTGCTCAAGGTCCGCTTCGCCGTGCGAAGTGTTGCCCAGCTTTATACCGCCTGGGGCCGGCCGGAGCAGGCGGCGGAGTGGCGGCAGAAGGGCGATCGGCTCGCGAGCGAGCCCCGGCCATGAAATCGGGCGCCGTTCTCGTGCTTGGTCTGACGGAAAATGAAGTCGGGGATTTCCGCGGCATGAGCGTCCCCGCCTCTGATCCGGAAACGACCAGGGCACCTGCCAGAAATAAAATGATCCTTTTGCTCCGCCAATTTCATATGGGAGACGGCCGGCCTTCCCTCTGACCCACCGATGATAAAGGCTTCTTCCGGAAAGTTTAGTCATCAGCCGACAAACTTGAACTTGGCTTCATGGAGAGCATACAGGCGGAGCTTGAGGAAATCCTGGTCGCGGAAGCCGAATGCGCTGGAGAGGAGGCCGCGGATTTTCCGATTGATGCCCTCCATTT
>CANJIU010000176.1 GCA_947474365.1 Opitutia bacterium
CGGAAGACGGCGCCGGCAATTTGCCCGCTCGTGACATAGCGTTTGTTGATCCCTCGGCCGTCCTGATGGGCCGCATACGACTCCAACTCGCGGAGGGCCTCGGTCACGGCGGTCTCGTGCGCGGTGATCAGCCGGGCGTCGCCGCCGAGGAAGGCCTGGAGGGAAACGGACTTGGGCGCATTGAAGGTCGCATCATAGCCGGCGCGGCGGGCGGCGGCCATGCGCTCGGTGAGTTGCTCACCGGTCAGGGCGTGGTGATTGCTCGCGACCCGTTCAAAGGCCACATCGGAAATCGCGGCACCCTCGACCAATCCGACGGCTGGACAGAGTTGGCCGAAGCAACGGCCGTCGACCTTCATCCCCTGCGAGTAGTAATCTGCCTGCCGGAGATACTCCCCCAACGCTTGACTGAAGACCTTGCACGTGCGAATGGTCAGCATACCTCACCTCCAATCCATCCATCCGGACTCGCGCAAGCGAACGACCGCAAAGCGAAGCCGTGAATCACTCCATCCCTCGACTCTCCCGACGACGAAGCAGGGACGTCGTTCAAACTCACCGACCGAACCATTCCCTTAAAACGAAGCGGCAACTCGTCAACCCAGCGACGAAGCCAACGACTCCACGCAAGCAAACGCTTCACCGAACGGTCCATGATCACGAAAACCCAAAGAAAAGCAGAGGTCAGGGCACCATCGTGGAGATCGCCAGCTCCAGTCCGAAGCTGGCGGAGACCTACCGCACCATCACGACCACCGATTGGCTGGCCGGCACCCGCCGAAACTGCGAGGCCGTCGCGCAAAAAATCGATCGGGCCCCGGATCTCGTCCTCGACCTCGCGGACGTGCCGGTGCCGGTGCCGCTGGCGCATTGGCAGCTGACCTTGGCCCAGCTGGTGGAAACCGCCTTTGACGCCTCGCCCAAGGGGTTCCCGGTTCGGGTCACCGGTCGCTTGGAAGGACAAGCGTATCACGTCTCCGTGGACTGCACCGATGGCGCCCCGCCGCCGGCCGGCGCCGCCGCGGGCCACTCCGACGCTTCGTCTCTCCATTTCCCGGGTCCGGGCATGGACCTCGTGCGCCGCGTGGCGGCCCTCTCTTCCTCGGACCTCAAATTTTTGCCAACCGCCCGCGGAACGGTGATCCATTTGATTGTTCCGGAGGGACCGCGGAAATAGTCCCGCCGGCGTCTCGGCGTTATTTTACCCCATCGCCGCCGCTGCCCTACGACCCCACCCTGCCCGATTCCGCAGATCAAACACCGCCGCAGGCACCACAATGATTGCTCCGCCGCCCACCGAGGTCGAACGCCTTGTCCAGCTCCAACGCTACGAAATTCTGGATACCGCCCCGGAAGACGTGTTCGACGACTTCACGATTCTGGCCGCGCAGATTTGCGGCACGCCCATTTCGCTCATTTCCCTCATCGATGCCGAACGGCAATGGTTCAAGAGCAAGGTCGGCCTGACCGAAACCCAAACCCCGCGGGAGCTGGCTTTCTGCGACCACGCCATCCGCACGCCCGACGTGATGGAAGTCCCCGATGCCACTCTTGATCCCCGGTTTCTCGCCAACCCTTTGGTGACGGGCGCCCCGGACATCCGGTTTTACGCCGGGTCGCCCCTCGTCGCGCCGGACGGCAGCCGCATCGGCACGCTGTGCGTGATCGACCGCGTCCCGCGCCAACTGTCCGACGCACAGCGCGCTGCCCTCGCGCGGCTCGGGCGCCAGATCATCGTCCAACTGGAGCTGCGCCTGGCGCGTCGGGATCTCGAGGCCCGCATCGCCGGGGCCGAGCGGGCGGAGGCCCTGATGCGCGAAACGCTGGCGCGCGCGAACGCCGCCGAACGCCGCACCGTCCGCGTGAACGACCTGCTCTCCTCGGTCCGCGAATTGCTCACCGGCCACCTCGTGCAAAACGGCCGCAAGGCCACCTTCGCCCGCCTGCTCCAGCTCCTGCTCGAATATACCGACAGCAACTACGGATTTGTGGCCGAGGTGCTGCACGATCCGGCCGGGCAGCCCTACCTCAAGACCCATGCGATCACCAACATCGCCTGGAACGACGAGATGCGCGCGTTTTTCGACAAGCATCACGCGCAGGGCCTCGAGTTCCGCAATCTGCAGACCCTCTTCGGCGCCGCCCTCACCACCGGCCAAACGGTGATTGCCAACTCGCCCGCCACCGACCCCCGCCGGGGCGGCCTGCCCCCCGGACACCCTCCGATGAATTCCTTCCTCGGCGTGCCGATCCGGCACGGCGGCGAGATGATCGGCATGGTCGGCGTCGCGAACCGGCCGGACGGATACGACCAGGACCTCGTCGAGCTGCTCGAACCGCTGTTTTCCGCCTACGCCACCATCATTCACGACGTGCGGATGGCCGACCTGCGCGAGGAATCCCAGCTGAAGATCGGCCGGCTGAACCAGGAACTGCAGGACCGCGCCGACCGCCTCGACCAGGCCAACCAGGCTTTCGCCGAACGCGACCAACTCCGCCAGCTCTCCCTCGAAAATGCCTCCGTCCGCCTGCAGCACCTCGCCACCATGGACGCGGCCAGCGACGGCCTCGCGCTGCTCGACGGGGCGGGCCTCTATACCTACGTCAACCCCGCCCATGCCACCATGTTTGGCTTCGCCTCCGGCGAGGAATTGCTGGGCAAGAACTGGCGCATCCTCTACGACGACGACGAACTCACCCGGATCCAGACCGAAGTCTTCCCCGAGCTGGTCGCCCGCCGCCACTGGCACGGCCGCGCCCGGGCCCGCCGCCTCGACGGCACGCACTTTCCGGAGGCGCTCACCCTCACGCTCACGCCGGAAGGCGGGCTCATCTGCGTCTGCCGGGACGACACCATCGCCGTGGAATCGGAGCAAAAGATCCAGGCCCTCTCCCGGGGATTGGAAGCCCGCGCGCAGGAACTGACGCTGGTCAATCGCGAGCTTTCCGACTTTGCCCACGTCGTTTCCCACGACTTGAAGGCCCCCCTGCGCGGCATCGGCTCGCTGGCCAACTGGCTGCAACAGGACTATGCGGCCAAGCTCGGGCCGGAAGGCGCCGAGCAGCTCCAGCTGATCGGCGGCCGCGTGGCCCGCCTCAGCAGCCTGATCGACGGCATCCTCAGCTACTCCCGCGCGGGCCGCACCCACCGCAGCCAGACCGTCGTCTTGCTGGACGTGCTGGTGCGGGGCACCGTCGAGATGCTCGCGCCGCCCGCCCACATCGCCGTCGCGGTGGCGGCCGCGCTGCCCCAAGTCCGGATGGACCCCACCAAGGCCCAACAGCTCTTCCAAAATCTGCTGTCCAATGCAGTCAAATACATGGACAAACCCTCCGGCCGGGTCACCGTCGACTGCGTCGCCGCCGACGGATTCTGGCATTTCTCCATCGCGGACAATGGCCCGGGCATCGAGGAAAAATACTTCGAACGCGTTTTCCAGCTGTTCCAAACTCTCGCGCCGCGCGACGAAGTCGAGTCGACTGGCGTAGGCCTGGCCGTCGTCAAAAAGATCGTCGAAACCGAGGGTGGCCGGATCTGGATCGAGTCCGTCGTCGGCCACGGCACCACCTTCCACTTCACGCTCCCGCGCGGCGAATCCGCCTGAGGCCGCCACCCGCTCTTCCCTTGAAATCCCACCACCACATCCTCCTCGTCGAGGACGATCGCATCGACGCCATGACCGTCATGCGGGCCCTGCGCGACTTGGGCTCGACGAATCCGCTCCATCACGTGACCGACGGTGAAAAAGCGCTGACCTTCCTCCGGGATCCCGCCAGCCCGCGCCCGATGCTCATCTTGCTCGACCTGAACATGCCCCGGATGAACGGCACGGAATTCCTCGCCGTCATTAAGGCGGACGACCTGTTCCGGGCGATTCCCGTCGTCGTCCTCACCACCTCGCAGGAGGATCGCGACCGGCTGCGCGCCTTCGGCCTCAGTGCCGCCGGCTACATGGTCAAACCCGTCGACTACCCCCAGTTCGTCGACGTGATGCGCACCGTCCGGGATTACTGGATTAGGAGTGAGACACCGCCCATATGATGCCCGCCACCTCTGCCCGTATCCGCCTGCTGATCATTGAGGACGACGCCATCGATCGTCAGGAATTCACCCGCTTTGTGAGCGATCGTAACCTCCCCTACGATGTCACGGTGGCGCGGAATCTCAGCGAAGCCCGCCGGCACTTGGCCGCGGCAGCCTTCGACGTCATCTTCACCGATCACCAACTCCCCGACGGCACGGCGTTCGATTTATTCAACAACCGCGAAGACTGGGCCGATCACATTGTGATTTTGGTCACGGGAGCCGGCGACGAGGATACGGCCGCCCACGCCTTGCGGGCCGGAATGCGGGACTACTTAATCAAGGACCAGCAGCGGGCCTATCTCCGCCGCCTGCCCCAGCAGATCGACAACGCGCTCACGGAGCGCAGCCTCCTTCGCCAACTTCGGGAAAACGAGGCCCGCCTCCGGGATCTGTTCGACGGGACCACCGACCTCATCCAAAGCGTCGCGCCCGACGGACAGCTCCTGTTCGCGAACCGGGCTTGGCGCGAGACGCTCGGCTATGCGCTCGAAGAAGTCGGGGACCTGAACATCTTCGCGGTGATCGATCCTTCCTCCATGGCCCATTGCCAAACTATCTTTGGGCAGTTGCTGGCGGGAGCCGATGTCGGCTTGGTGCAGCTCAGGCTGCGGACCAAAGATGGCCGCGCCGTCTCGCTGGAGGGCCAGGTGACGGTCCGACGCGAGAACGGCAAGATGGTCTCCACCCGGGGGATCTTTCGCAACGTCACGGACCGCGCCCTCGCGGAGTCCGCGGCGCGCCTCGCGGACCAGCGACTGGCGGACCTCCTCTCGGTGAGTAGCGCGGTGATCTTCGCCGGTGCGGCCGAACTGCCCTTTGCCGCCACCTTTGTCAGCCCCAGCTCCAAGCTGGTTTGGGGCTACGAGCCCGCGCAGTTTGCTCAGCCGGGTTTCTGGATTGACCATATCCATGCCGATGACCGGGCCCGCGTGCAGGACGGTCTGAACCAGACGGCGGTCACGGGCAGCTGCATCCAGCGCTATCGGTTTCGCCGCAGCGATGGAGCGTGGCGCTGGGCGCAGGATGATTTGCGCCTCGGTGCGGCCGAGGGCGCCACCGCGCGGCAAATCGTCGGCGTCATGCGCGACATCACCGACGAGGTGACGAAAGACGCGACGATCCGCACGTTTCAGGAGCGGACGCTTCGCTTGCAAGCGGCGCTGCTGGCGTTGCATGACCGGTCCTCCGTCGCATTCGAGGACTTCATTGGTTCCGCGATTGAACTGGCGGCCACTGCCTTGGACGTCGGGTCGACGAGCCTGTGGTTTGGGGACCCCACGCGCGATCAGATGGCGCTGCTCGCCGGCTATCGCAACGACGGCCCAGCCCAAACGCTGGGAACCCAGCTGCCGGTGCAGCGCTTCCCGCAATTCTGGACGGCTCTTTGCGCGGGGCCCGTTCTGCAGATCGAGGATGTCGCCGTTGATCCCTGCACCGCCGGCATCGTGGGTTCACCCCTCGCGCCGGACTCGACCCATGCCCTGCTGGGTGCGCGGCTCCAATTCGACGGCCGGCCGATCGGCGGGCTGGTGTTCACGCGCACAGCCGCCCAGCCCGCCTGGGCGATGGACGAGGTGAAATTCGTCCAATCGCTCGGGGGGGCCATCATGCTCGCGTTCGAACAGGACAAACGCCGCGGGGCCGAGGCCGCCGAGCAAGGACTGCGGGCGCATTTGGAAGAACTGGTCGATTCGCGCACCGCGGCGCTTCGGGAATCCGAAGGCCGGTTCCGCCAGCTCGCGGAGAACATCCAGCAAATCTTCTACATCGTCGACGCACCCAGTGGCGATTTTATCTACGTGTCCCCCGCCTTTGCCGCGCTGTTCGGCCGGACCGCGCAGGCGCTCCTGCAGACGCGGCTGACATGGCTCGACGCGGTCCATCCCGACGATCAGGAGCGCGTTCGGGAAGCCATCGCCGATCGCTCGATTGAGAAGGCGGACGTCGAATACCGCATCGCCCATGTCAACGGCCAGATGCGCTGGATCCGGGATCGCTCGTTTGCCGTCAGAGATGACCAGGGCCGCGTTTACCGCCACACCGGACTGGCCGAAGATATCACGGAACGGAAAAACGCCGAACAGGCCGTCCTGCGCCGGCAACGGATGGAAAGCCTCGGCACGCTGGCCAGCGGCGTCGCCCACGATCTGAACAATGCCCTCGCGCCCATCTCCCTCGGCGCCCATCTGCTGCGCAAAAAATATCCCAAGGAAGATCGCATCATTTCCGCCATGCAGGCCAGTGCCCAGCACGGCGCGAACATGATCCGGCAACTCCTCACATTCGCAAAAGGGATCGAGGGCGTGCGGACCGCCCTCAACTCGCTGCAGCTGTTCAGCAATCTCGCGACGCTGATCGAGTCAACCTTTCCCCGGAACGTCACGCTGACGGTGACTTGCCCGGCGGATACGCCCCCCGTCTTCGGCGACGAGACGCAATTGCACCAGGTGCTGCTCAATCTCTGCGTCAATGCCCGTGATGCCATGCCCGACGGCGGGACAATCGAACTGGCTGCCGCCCTGCAGCACGTCGACCAAACCTATGCCAGCACCGTCGCCGAGGCGAAACCGGGCGAATATGTGGTTTGGCAGGTGACGGATTCGGGGGAGGGCATTCCGCCAGCCGTCTTGGAACGGATCTTCGATCCCTTCTTCACCACCAAAAGTCCGGACAAGGGCACCGGCCTCGGGCTTTCCACCGTCGCCGGCATTGTCCGCAGTCACGGCGGGTTCGTGCGGGTGGCGTCCTCTCCCAGGCAGCGCACAACCTTCTCCGTGTTTTTGCCGAGCGCGCTGGAGCGGCCCCCGGCCGCACCCGTCGGCGCCGTGGATACGGCCGCTCGGCTCGACGGCCAAGGCGGCACCATTTTGCTCGTCGACGACGAACAGTCCGTCCGCGAAGTCTCGACCGCCGTGTTGCGTGAGCTGAACTTTAAGGTGATCACGGCCAATGACGGCACCGATGCCCTGATCCGCGTCGTGGAAAACCGCGCGGTGCTGCGCGGTGTCGTCACCGATCTGAACATGCCGCACATGGACGGGCTCAAACTGGTGCGGACGCTCAAGCACATGCTGCCGGGCATGCCCGTGATGGTCTGCACCGGCCGGGTCGAGGAAAAACAAGCGCAGGAACTGGCGTCCCTAGGCGTGGTTTCAGTGCTCCATAAACCCTTCGACGAGGTGACGTTCACCGCTGCGATTCGCCAGCTCATGGGCCCGCCCGGGCCATGATCACCCCTCCTGCGTTGGTCCGGTCCGAGCCCGCCGCTCCGGCGGGGCCACGCGTAGTTCACCCTCTCACGGTCTCCTCCTGTATTCAAATAGCCCCGCGATGCTCCCGCACCTGAAATCACTCGTCTTTGCGCAGTCCGACTATCTGTTTTTTTTGCTGATCGGTCTTGCGCTCTTCGCCGCCGTCGCAGTGACGCTGCGGCGCCGCCGCGGCTGTTCACTCCCTCGATCCGCTTGGGCGGCCGTCGGCCTCCTGCTCGCCCTCGCCTGGTGGCCTGCCAACCTCGCCGGCGACCGGGCCCACCGTGAAATTTCCCGGCAGAGGGGCGATATCGCCCCCGTCTTCGCCGACATCCTGGAGCAAATGGGGCACAGTCGCATCACCCTGGAGACGCCCGCCGACGATCCCCTCTATCTCCGGTTGATCGAAACCCAGATCCGTCTCCTGCGCATCACGCCGACGGTGACCGATACCTACACCATGCGCCAACGGGCCGATGGCAAGGTTGTGATCATCGTGGACTCCGAGACCGACTACAATCGCAACGGGAGGATCGATCAGGAGCGTGAGAAGCGCACGCCAATCGGCTTCATCTACGACCACGTCGATAGCGGCCTGGAGCTCGCCCTGAAGGGCACGGCGAACTTCGACCGCAAACCCCTATCCGATGAATGGGGCGATTGGGTCAGTGCCTGGGTGCCCTTGCGCCACCCGGACGGGTCGCTCGATGGCGTGCTCGGGGTTGATTTCGCCGCGGCCGACTGGATCTCTGCGGGGCATGAGGCGCGCCGGACAGTATTGATTGAAATCGGCGGTCTCATCGTGCTGCTGCTCGCCGGCAGCTCGGCGTTTGCACTGATGAGCCGCAAGATGGCCGAACTGGAATTGGCGCAGGAGCAAGTGCGCGAGAGCACCGAGCACATTCGGCAGGTCGTCGACACTTCATTGGACGCGGCAGTCACCATGGATGCGCAGGGCCGGATCTGCGCTTGGAACCGCCAGGCCGAAAGCATCTTTGGCTGGCCCGCGGCCGAGGTCCTCGGCCGGACGCTGGGGGACGTGATCGTGCCACCCGCGATGCGCGAAGCCCATACGCGCGGGATGAACCGCTATCTGTCCACCGGCACGAGCACCATTATGGGCCAGCGCCTCGAACTGACCGCGATGTGCCGCGACGGCCGCGAAATCCCCGTGGAACTCAGTGTGAATCCCATTTTGGTGGGCGGGGTCCGACAGTTCAGCAGTTTCCTGCGCGACATCAGCGCCCGCAAGAAGGTCCAGACCGATCTGGAGCGGCTCGCTGCTCACCTCGCCGATCTCGCGGGTAACCTCGCCAATGCACAGCGCATCGGAAATATCGGCAGTTGGGAACTCAATCTGACCGACGGTGTGTTCCGTTGCTCAGCTCAGGCCCTCCTAATCTTCGGCTGGCGCAACAGGGATTCTGCGCCCACCCGAAAAGACTTTCGGGACGCCCTTCACCCCGAGGATCTTGAGCGCCACTCTCGAGCCATTGAACGCACGTTGGCGACGATGCAGGACTACGAATTTGAAGGGCGTATCGTGCGATCGGATGGCAAGGTCCGCTGGGTCGAGATCCGAGCCCAAGCCACCCCCGGAGCGGACGGAACCGCCGCGGGCCTCGCCGGCACGATCCTCGATATCACCGCCCGGAAGGAGAGCGAAGCCAGCCTCCTACGCAGCAACCACCAGTTCGAACAGGTGTTTGAAAACGCGCATGCGGGTTTGCTGGTCCTAGACCGGCAGGGCCGCATCACGCTCTCGAACCGCTGCGCCGAAGTGCTGCTCGAGCGCTCCCGGACCCAAATCGCCGGCCTGATCCTGCAAGACGTGCTGATCGACACGTCGCTCCTGTCAAACGCGGAGGCCTTTCCCTCACTGGTCTTCGAATCCCAGGCCGCTCCTCTCGTGCGCCTGCACTGCAAGCGTGAGGACGGCACGGAATTCTTCGGTGAATTGGCGCTGCGGGCCTTCGACACCTCCGCCGGCGGCGGCGTCCTGGCGGAGATCAACGACACGACCGCCCGCGAACTCCACCAGCGCCTCGAGCTCCGGGCCCAGCGGATGGAGAGCATCGGCACGCTGTCGGGCGGCGTGGCCCATGACCTCAACAATTCGCTGGCACCGATTTTGATGGGCATCGAGTTGTTGCGCGCTCGGAACCCGGAAAGTTCCAATGTCATCAACACGATCGAGCGATGCGCCCAGCGCGGCGCGGCGATGGTCAAGCAACTCCTCACCTTCGCCCGCGGCTCCGAGGGCCAGCGCCGGATGCTCATCCCCACGAAGCTCCTCGACGAAATCGCGGAGATTGCCCGGGGCACCTTTCCCAAGAACATCGCCGTCACCACCGATTTTGTGTCCGCCCCCTGGGCGGTCAGCGCCGACGCAACGCAGCTGCACCAGGTCCTGCTCAATCTGTGTGTCAACGCCCGCGACGCGATGCCCTCGGGCGGCACGCTCTCCATTACGTCCCGCAACGCCAAAATCGATGCGACCTTCGCGGGCAACTTCGTCGACGCCAAGGCGGGGCGCTACCACGAATGGATCGTGGGGGATACCGGCGAAGGGATTCGCCCGGACGTGATTGATCGGATCTTCGATCCCTTCTTCACCACCAAAGGACCGGACCGGGGCACCGGCCTGGGCCTTTCCACCGTGCTCGGCATCGTCCGCAGCCATGGCGGATTCCTCCGCGTCGAGTCCACCCCCGGCCAAGGCAGCGCCTTTCATGTCTACCTGCCGGCCGGCGCGGCCTCAACCGAGACGAACTCGCCGTTCTCCGCCGACATTTCCAACCTGCGCGGCGACGGCGAAACCATCCTCGTCGTCGACGACGAGCGGTCGGTGCGCGAAATTACCGCGGAGGTCCTTCGCCTCCGCAACTTCCAGGTCGTCCTCGCGACGGACGGCGCCGATGCCCTGATGAAAGTCGCCGACAACCCCGGGGCCGTCCGCGTCGTCATCACCGACCTGCATATGCCGCATTTGGACGGGAACCAGTTTGTAAAAGCACTGCAGCGCATGTTGCCCACCGCCGGAGTGATCGTCGCGAGCGGCACGCTGACGCCGAAAGACGTGACTGAGTTCAAGGCGTGCGGGGTGGTGGCCGTGATCGAAAAGCCGTTCGTGCAGGCCGACCTGTTCCGCGCCTTACAGGCCGCGTTGCGCTTCGTTGCCCCGCCATGAAAACGACCACCCGCTGGTCATGCTGGGCGGCGGCTGCCCTCCCCTCGCTCGGGTCGCTCGGGAGCAGCTTGGTCGGCTGCGCACCCGCGCCGCGACCGCCGTTGCGCCTCGCGCTCAACCGCTGGATCGGCTTCGACGCACTCTGGCTCGCTGACCACTTGGGGTTCATCGCCGCCGAAGGCCTCAGAATCGAGATTCTCGAAACCACCAGCACGGGCGACTCGTGGCGGTTGGTTGAACTGCGGCAAGTCGATGTCTTTGGCGGCACGATGATGGAATTGCTCAATTCGGCGGTGGCGCGGACGCGCCGCGCCGAGCTGGCCGCCCTTCTCCCCGCCAACCGACGCGCGATCGAACGGATCCGGACCGACCCCGCCGCGCTGGAGCCGATCGCCACCCGCCAAGGTCTGCCCGCCGCAGCGGTGGTGGAGCCGCTGCGCGGGCTCATCCTGCCCGATCTAGCCAGCCAGTCCGCCCTGGTCGCCGAGGAGGGTTTGCTGCACCGGGCCCTCACCCGCGCCGGGGAAACTTTGTTCAAGTTTGGCACCCTGCTCCAGCTCCCAGCCGTGGCGGATTTGTTCGGTCTCTCAGTGGTCCGGCCTACCGCGTTTGCGAAATAAACCCATGTTCAAATCATTTATCAACTTTTGGCGCTCTTCCGTCATCGGGACGGTGCTCATCCCCGTCATTCTGGGCGGTGCGATCATCACGACCGCCGAATACTACCTCACTGATTTGCGCCTGAGGGACGCCCTCGCGGCGGAATCAAGTGCCGACGTAGTGGTCATGCTCGGCAGTATCGCGGCCGGTCTGGAGAGTATGAACTCGAGCGACAACGCGCAGGTCTTTGTCAGCGCCATCGGCAGGCAGCCCAGCGTCCGGTCCGTCGTTCTGGCCGACCTCAAATCCCTCACCATCATCGCAGGTTCGAATCCGGAGGACATCGGCCGGGATCTGAGTCTCGCCAGCGATCAGGTGGCGGCCGAGACCATCCGGGAATTCGGGCGCACGGGGCAGAGCACCAGTCTTCGCAAAGGGGAGGAATTGGACGGGGTGATATCCGTGCGAATCCCTTGGGATAAATCCTCCCGCGGCGACCTAGCCCAATCGGCAGGCCTCTATTTTCGGCAAGATACGGGTCGGCTAATCTCGTCGACCGACGGCCTGAGCCACTGGATCGAGTTCTTGCGCACGAGCCGCCTGGTGCTGATCAGTTTACTCGCCTTCTGGCTGGTCCATCGGCACATCATCCGACCATCCCGGCAGATCATGAGCTATCTGAGAACTATGGCCGCCGGCCAGTCCGCGGTTCGCATCCCGGATTTGGGCGGAGCCGAAATGGGCCAGGTGGCCAAGATACTGAATGAAACCCTCGATCAGCTCGCGAAGGCCGACAACGAGCTGCGCACCATGGCGACCGTCGCCCCCGTTGGCATTTTCTGGACCAACCGAAGCGGGGAGTGTCTCAAGGTAAATCCCGCCTGGAGTCAGCTGACCGGCTTGAGCGAGACCGATGCCTTGGGCGCGGCTTGGTTGCAAGCGATCTACCCGCCGGATCGCGCACGCTTGACGCTGGCATGGTGCACGCCCGAGAACCCCGACATCCTCGCCCCCCAAACCTATCGGCTCGTGCATCGCGACGGCACGCTCCGCTGGGTGCTGCAGTCTATGCTGCCCTCGCACGATGAACGCGGGCAGCCGAGCGGCTACATCGCCTCGTTCACCGACATCACGCCGTTGCGCGCCCTGGAGGAGCGACTGCGCCAGAGCGAAGAAAAACACCGCACGCTCTTCGAAACAATGACCCAGGGTGTGTTCGTCTTCGATAGCGCCGGGCGGATCACCGATGCCAACCCTGCCGCGGAGGAGCTGACCGGTTTGGGGCGCTCGGAGCTGGTGGCCGGCGCCCTGCCGACGTCGCCGCACTGGCGTCCCTTCGATGAAAACCACCAGCCGATCCTGTTGGGGAACTGGGCGGTGAAAAACACCCTCCTAGGCGGAGAGAATGTGGGCAATCGCATCGTGGGCTTAGCCCATCACAGCTCCGGCCTCACCCGCTGGTTTCAGGTCAACGCGTTTGGCGTGCACCGCGCCGACCTCGGTCCGGCCGTCACCACGTTCGTGACGTTTCACGAAATCACGGCGGTGCGCGAGGCGGAGCTGGCGTTGCGCAAATCCGAAGCACTCTACTCGAATCTAGTCGAGACCTCCCGCTCCTTGATCTTTCAGTGCGACGCCCTCGGCCGTTTAGTCTTCGTCAATTCCGCCTGGGAACAAACGCTCGGCTACGCATCGGCGGAAATCGTGGGGCGGCCGCCGACTGATTTTTGCGCCGAGTCCAGCCCGCCCGCCGAGGTCGCCCGTTACGCCGAACTGCTGTCCGGTCGCGGGGCTGCTACCGGGGACCTTGTGCTGCGGTCCAAGTCCGGGCACCTCGTCGAACTCATCGTCAGGATCAGCCCGCTTGTCCCCGGCGGCGACCCAACCCAGGGCATCTTCGGCACCGCCGACGACGTCACGGATCAGAAAAAATCCGAACGGGCGATGAAAGCCACCGACCAGCTGTTCACCTCCTTCTTCGCCAACTCCAACGAGGCGATGGTCATCGGAGGGATGGACGAACAACCGATCCTGGAGGCCAATGCGGCCGCCAACCGCCTTTTTGGATATTCGGACCGCGCGTTGATCGGCCTGGACCGCCTCGTCTTGATGGATGAGTCCGACCCGCGTCTCGTCCCGGCGATGCAGCTGCGGCAGTCCAGCGGAGCCTTCGTCGGCGAGCTCACCTGCGTCCGCCGGAACGGAGAAAAATTCGCGGCTGAAATCACCTCGATCATTTACACCGGCCGTAACGGCCACCCCCAATCCGGGACGACCTTCCGTGATCTCAGCGCCCAAAAGGAATCGCATGCCATCCTGCTGCGGTCCCAGCGCCTCGAAAGCATCGGCACGCTCACCGGCGGCATCGCCCATGATTTCAACAACGCCCTCGGCCCCATCCTCCTCGGCTTCGATCTGCTGATAAAGCAGTTTCCCGAACGCGGGGGATTGATCGACAACATGCGGGCCAGCACCGCCCGCGCCGCCGCCACGGTGCGCCAGCTGATGACCTTCGCCCGGGGCTCCGATGGCACGCACCTGCCCGTCGCGACGGAAGCGATGTTTACGGAAATCGTCCGCATCGTCACTAGCACCTTTCCGCGCGACATCCGGTGCCTGACGTCCATTCCCGCGGAGACGTGGCAACTGTTGGGCGACGAGACGCAATTGCAGCAGGTCCTCCTCAACCTGTGCCTGAACGCCCGCGACGCCATGCCCAACGGCGGCCAACTGCGGTTCGAGGCGGAAAATATCGTCCTCGCGGCCGCCGTTGAAACCGGCCGCGGCCGCGGCGAACCGGGCAACTACGTCCGCTGGAAAATCAGCGACACGGGCTCGGGGATGTCCGCGGCGGTGCTCGATCGCATCTTCGATCCGTTCTTCACCACCAAGGGCCCCGGAGCCGGCACCGGCCTCGGGCTTGCCATGGTGCTCGGCATCGTGCGCGGCCACGGCGGCTTCCTCGACGTCCAGTCCGCTCCGGGCGAGGGCACCACCTTCGTCCTTTCCTTCCCCGCCAGCCCGATTGCCGGATCGGAGCCACCCGCCGCGACCGCGTCCAAGCCCGCTCCCGCCGCGCTGCTCGGCCATCAGGGCACCTTTCTGGTCGTGGACGACGAACCGCTCGTGCGGGACGTGACCGACAAGGTGCTGACCGCCCTGGGTTTTCGGGTCGTGACCGCGACCGATGGCACGGACGCGTTGTTCAAGCTGGCGAACATCGAGGATGACGTGAGCGCGATGCTCACCGACCTGCAGATGCCGCATATGAACGGGCAGGCGCTCGTGCGCGTCGTGGTGCAAATGATCCCCGATCTGCCCATCATTGCCATGAGCGGCAATTTCACTGTCCAAGACGAAAGGGACCTCTCGGCCCTCGGCGTGCGGGCACGTCTCGAAAAACCCTTTGACGAGGCGAGACTTATAACCGTCCTCCGGAAAATATTTCCGGGCGGCTTTCAGCCGCTGGCACCGGCCATTTCCCCTTCTCCAAACCAAACACCATCCGATTATGGCCAAAATACTGATACTTGATGACAACCTGGATATGCTCGAAATGCAGGCCGAACACCTCCGCGCCGAGGGCCACGATGTGACGCTCTCCACCAGTGGGCCCGACGCTGTCGCCGGCATCAAGACCGGCGGATTCGATCTGCTCGTGACCGACATCATCATGCCGGACATGGACGGGATCGAAGTCATCATGAGCCTGCGCAAGCTGCAACCGCCCATCAAGATCATCGCGATCTCCGGCGGCGGGCGCGTCAACGCGCGGGACTATCTGGAACTGGCGGACCGGCTCGGCGTGCATGGCACGCTGCAAAAGCCGTTTTCGGGCATCGAACTCTGCCTCGCCGTCGACGGCGCCTTGCACCGCCCGGCCTAACCGGCATCAATCACACTTTCGCGAATAGTTTTCTTTCACCGAGCGCACCGAGTTCCGAACCGAGGTGGCGGAGCCAAACACCTTGTCCGCTTTGTGCGCTCTGTGGGCCGGGCTCCGTGCACTCTGAGAAATAGGTTTGGGCAAGTTGAGTGTGAAATTTCCGGGCTGAAACGGTCGACCGGCGCCGAGTGGCTAAACCCGACGCTTTAGTTTTTTCCGCGCAACCAGGACGTGGTCGGCCGCGCCCGACGGGGGAGAGGCGGACTTGGACTCCGGCGCCGGCGGCTCGGCGGTTTTCTCGAAATTGCTGTCGATCGCAAACGGTGCGAGCTCGGCGAGTTGTTCCTCGAGCGACATCAGGGTTCGCGATGAAAAGGTGAGAAACGAAATGATGGCATTGAGATTGGCGTCTTTCTTGTCCAAGGCATCGAACCGGCGCTTGAGGTGGATATTCACCTCTTCCAGTTGCGCATACAATTGGGCGAGACCGGTGAGTTTCCAGTCCGGGCTTCCGCCCTGGCCGGCGGTGAGATATTGTTTTATCAGATACGCGCCGGCCATCCGGAACAGGGTTTCCTCGTAATTGGCGAAGGGCAGGTGCAGCCGGGCCGGACCACGCAGACGGGAAAGAATCGGGCAGCCACAGGTCGCCAGTTTGAGGCCCATAAACGAGCGCAGGGCGGTCGGGAGGTCGGTCCGCTTCACGATCGTGCGTTCCGGAGTGCGGGCTTCGACCTCCACCGTTTCGAAAGAGGCGAAGTCGGCAAAGGCGGTTCCGATCGCTTCCAGGGACAGCGCAGCCGGGCAACCGGGGTGTTCGGCCGAAACCAAGGGGCAGCCTGGACACCGGTTGCATTCGAGTTTGGTCCAGAAGGCAGGTGGGCTGGCGTGCGCCGGCCGGAACGCCGGCGGGTCCAGTTCGGCCTGAAACTCAAGCACCCGTCCATCCGCAAACCTGAAGGTGTATTCGATCACAGCGTGGGCTATGATCCCGCTCGCGAGAGAACTCACCAAGGTTTGCTACTTAGACCTTGTCCCAAAAATCGGCTTTTAGGAAACCGGGTGGAATGCGGTGGTCAAAATGGCCGGCCGACCGGCCTGGCATGACGGATCTGGATCGAAACTGACCTTTGGTCCCGTGGGCCGGCCGTCGGCGCGGCTTTTCTTAATGTA
>CANJIU010000177.1 GCA_947474365.1 Opitutia bacterium
CCACTCTCAGACACGGGCAAAAAAGCACCATGCGAGCGACGGCCACGCTGCGCCTCACGGCTTCGACTCTCGCCACCAAAGTTCATTGGCTTGTTCCACGCAAGCCGCCGCGGCTTGATCTGGGTCTCAGAATGACATGCCTTTTTAGACGCCCTCTGATCAAATTCACCCGCAGCCCGAGCTGAAAACAAATTTCACCGTTTGGTTTTACTCCCAGCTCTCAGGACTCAACTCTCAACTGAATCCCAACGGCTGAGCTGATGCCTTCATGAAGAACACCCCCGCCCGATCCGCCGCGATCCTTCTCGCCGCCGGCGTGTTGCTCGCGCTCGCACCGCTTACCCTGCGCGCCTGGGGCCTCAAAGGTCACGAAATCCAGGCCCGCGTCGCCGTCGCCGCACTGCCGGCCGAGATGCCGGCATTCTTCCGCGACGCGCACGAGGAGCTGGCGTTTCTCATCACGGAACCGGATCGCTGGCGCACGAGCGAGCAGCCGGCGCTGACCGAAACCACCGGCGTAAATCACACCTTCAAGTACGAACTCGCAACGCGCCCGCTGCCGCGCAACCGCCATTTGTTTCTGATCGAATTGGTGAAGTCCGGGAAGGTGAGTTCCGCCGGTGGCGCCGGCGTCAAGGATTTCGGCACCTCGCCCTATGGCATTCAGGAGTCGGCAGAGATGTTGACGGCGGCCTTCCGGCGCTGGCGGACGATGCCGGAAACGACTCCCGCCGAGGTGACCCGCAAGCGGATGCATGAAAAGAGCATCCTCTTCATGGCAGGTGTGCTCGGTCACTGGGTCACCGACAGCTCCCAGCCGATGCACGCCTCGATTCATGTGCACGGCTGGCATCCGAGCGTGCCAAACCCCAAGGGCTATGTCGGAAAGGATCTCCACAGCCGCTTTGAAAGCCGGTACGTCGACCGGGCGATCGAACTGGCCGATGTCGCGCCTCTCGTGGACCGCAAACCACGGCTGCTGGGCGACTGGCTGCGCGAGGCGGAGTCCCACGTCGCCGCGGCCAACGCTCACGTCGAGCAAATCTATATTTGGGATCTGCAGGCCCCGTTTGGCGGCGGAAACGAGCCGGTGGAGGCGAAGCCGTTTACCGCCGCGCGTCTGGCCGACGGCGCCCGGATGCTGCGCGACACCTGGCACACCGCATGGGTACGGTCAGGTTCGCCCGTGCCAAAATTCGAGGCCAACGCGGCGTCCCGCTGAATCCGCCGGCCGGCGCCGGCGTCATTGTCTCATGCGCCCGCGCTTTCGTGCTCTGCTGCGTTTCCTCCTGCTTTCGGCCCCGCTGCTCGCGTTCGGGGCGGAGTCGTTCCCCAAATCGGAACCCGAAAAAGTCTTTGCGGACATCAAGGTCTTCGACGCCCAGGGCCGCCCGTGGCGGAGCGCCGTCGAGGACTGGCCCGGAGCGCAGCAACGGGTCGCCCGGGATCCCGCGTGGGCCGAATGGCTGAAACAAGAGCGAGCGAGCGTCGACCGGTGGATGGCAAAACACCGCGACCGCGTAGAATGGTCCGCTGGCTGGTCGCACGACGGCGTGAGTCCCAAGGACGGCTCACGGGTCACGTGGACGGAAAAAATCCCCGGCGAGGAAGTACCGTTTCTTTCAAGTCCGTCGGATCCGGAAATTCCCCTCACGCCCAAGCTGATGGCATGGTGGGTCGTCTCGTTTCGCGACCGCCATGTCGACACGATGCTGCGGGCGGCGCGCCTCTGGCGTCTCACCGGCGAAAAACGTTATGCAGCATGGGCCGCGGGCCAGATGGAATTCTACGCGGACAACTATCTGAAATGGATTCCCGCCCGCTCCGGTCAGGGCGCCCGTCTGTTCTGGCAGACCCTCACCGAGGCGACGAACCTCGTGAAGTTCACCGAGACCGTCCGCCAGCTCGGCAACCAGGTGCCGGCCGCCCAACTCCAACGCTGGCGCGCACAGTTCTTCCAGCCCGAGGTCGCGGTCTTGAACAAGAATTTCCAGACCATCCACAACATCGCCACGTGGTAGCGTTGTGCCGTCGCCCAGGTCGCGCTGCTTTTCGGGGACGAGGCGATGTGGCGCGATGCCCTCGACGGCAAATTCGGCCTCCGCCGGCAGATGGCCGAGGGCATCACGAGTGACTATCTCTGGTATGAACAGTCGCTGGGCTACAACACCTACGTCGTCAGCGCTGTAAATACGCTCTTCACCACCGCCGGCCTCTATGGCCGCGCCGCCGAGCTGGGCGCCGAAATGGCGACCGCGGAAAACCTGATGCTCTCGACGCTGTATCTGCGTTTCCCCAACGGCCAGCTGCCCAACCCGGCTGACAGCGGCAGTATTCCCACTGCGCCAAATCCCGCAACGTACGCCGCCAACTACCGCGTGTTTCCCACCACGCTCGGCCTGGCCGAAGCCGCTGGCAGGAAGGGGTGGGATACGTTGCTCGATCCGCCTCCGGCCCCACCCCGGCCGTTTGCCCTGCCCGAGGTGACAAGCCGCAGCTTCGAATCGACGCGCATGGCGCTCCTCAAATCCGGCGGATGGCAGGTTTTTCTGCACTACGGCCAGCTGACGCGCTCCCACGCGCAGGCCGAAGCGCTCAACTTTTCCGCGTTCTTCGGCAACACCGACATCACGCACGACCCGGGAGTCGTCGGCTATGGATCGCCGCTCTACAAGGGCTACTACCAGCGCGGGCTCAACCACAACGTGCCGCTCGTCAACGGCGAGGGCCAGGAACCGGTCAGCCGCGGCGAGCTGCTCTCCTATTCCGCCACGCGGGTCGCCGCCGCCCAACCCAACTATCGCAAGGATGCCCGCGCGAGCCGCACGCTCGCGATCGAGGGCAACGTCCTCACCGACACTGCCACGGTCGAGACGACCGGCCGCCTCCCGCAAAAACTCGGACTCGCCCTGCACGTCCAGGGCCGGGTCCGGCTGCCCCAGACCTTTGCGGCCGACGCCGCGTTTGCGACTGGCCGGCCCGAACCCTTCCGCCACTGGCGCGAGGTGCGCGCCGCGAATTATCACGACCGGGCCGAGTTCGACATCGCCTACGGCGAAACCATGATCCACACGACCATCGTCGCGCCCGGCGATTTCCGGATCTGGCATGGTTCGTCTCCCGACGTACCGCCGAAGCGTCGGGAGAGTTTTTATGTGGAGCTGGACGCTCCGGCGGCCAGCGCGACCTTTACGACGACTTTCGCGCCCACCGCCGGCCAGACACGATAGGAGAGGATGTTTCATCGGCGCCATGGGTGCACTGGCGCGGCGCGACTGAATCGACTTCGCTTAATCGTTTCAGTAAACCAAGGTTTGTCATGCGCCCCGGCCGGCGCGTGGAATACTGCCAGCACTCGCTCCGACCACCGGCGGTGCCAACCCTACACCCATGAATCCCTCCCTGCCCGTGGCGCGCGTGCGCCCATTGATCGCGGCGTTCCTCACGACCGCCCTCGTCTCCTCTGCCCAGACCCCGGCCAGCCCCAAGCCAGCCGTCGACGAGGCGATCATGCTCAACCCCTTCGATGTCACCGAGAGTGGCGGCAAGGGTTACATGGCAACCAACACCATCTCCGGCACGGCGATGAACACGCCGCTCAAGGAGGTGCCGATGACGATCAACGTCATCACCGCGGAATTCCTCGCCGACATGCAGGTGCTGGATCTGCCCCAGGCAATGATGTTCAACTCCTCCATCACGCAGACCGCCCGACTGCCCGGCAGCACCAACCGCAACGACGCGTTTTCGATCCGCGGTTTCCGCAACCGCAACGTCCTGATCGACGGCGTCACCGGCGGCGACTATATCCCGCCCCAGATGATCGACCGCATCGAGGTCGTCAAAGGCCCCAACACGCTTTACGGCCAGTCGGATCCCGGTGGCCTGATCAACATCATCACCAAGCGCCCGCAGGGCCGCGACCACCTCGGGCTCTCCGCCCGCGTCGGCAACCACGGGCTGTTCAGCGGGGAGTTCGACGCCAACAAGAAGGCGCTCGATGGCACGCTCGGCGTGCGCGCTTTCGGCGCACACACGGAAACCGACGGCTACCGCATCATCGATGGCCGGAAGACGGATTTCCTCGGGCTCGCCAGCGACTATCGTCTCACCAAGAGCACGACTCTCGTGCTCCACGGCAGCGCGTCAAAGACCGAAGGTATCCCGGGCCAGCGCGCGACCTATTCGTTCGAACTCATCCCCACCGACCTGAATCACGACGGCAAGATTGACGCCACCAATGTCAACGGCGTCGTCGAGACCTCCGCGCGCTACAACAACACCTTCCTGCCGCGCGACTACACCAGCGCGACCGCCGGCACCCGCTTCGAGCAGGATAATCGCTTCCTCCAGCTCGGACTGCGCCAGATGATCAATTCCCACATCAACCTGCAGTACATGTTCGTCCGCACGACGCAGGAGATGAATATGAGCTTCCGCGAATACAACACGTTCTCGCTCGGCAACAACGCCGCCGCTCCCACGGTGGTCGGGGCGGACGCCAACCATTCCGCCACCTACGATTTCTCGCGGACCGAGGCGCACACCTTCAACAGCCTGCTGAATTTCTCCACCGGGCCACTCGCCCATCGCGTGCTGCTCGGCGGGCGCTACACCGGCGACTTCAACCGCGGCAACACGTATTCCCTGCGCACCCTCGGCGCCGCGGGCGAGCGCCCGATTCTCCAGAACATGATCAACCAAGGCCGGCCCATCCGGCTTTTCCTGACGAAGAACGACGTACTTTCCGGGGTGAAGTACTGGCTCGACGACGTCCCCACCCGCACCGAGCTCCGCACCCTCGGCACCCGCAACAGCGCCAACGATTACGGCGAGACACGCGTCGGTTCCGTTTACGCCACCGATAGCGTCGCGCTCCTCGACAACCGCCTCAAGCTGCTCGGTGGCGTGCGCTACATCCGCATCCGCAGCCAGTCGACGAACATCCTCGGCGTGAAGACCGGCGTCTTCAACGACCAGAGCAAGACGAGTTACCAGGCCGGCAGCGTGTTCGATGTGACCAAGCAGATCTCTGTCTTTGCCAACACCGCCACCGCCTTCAATCCGAACGGCTTCGACTCCACCACCGGCGCGTTCTTCAATCCGGAGTCCTCGAAGGCCTACGAGGGCGGCCTCAAGTTCGACGATCTGCTCGACGGCCGGATCGGCGGCTCGATCTCCGTCTTCAACATTCGCAAAAAGAACGTCATCCGCTCCGACTTCAATCCGGTCACCTTCCGCTCCGACACCGAGATTTCCGACGACGAGAGCAAGGGCTGGGAGACCGAGCTGTTCTTCAATCCCACGAAGAACTGGCAGACCGTGTTCAACTACAGCCACATCGACGCCAAGGTCGTCGTCAGCCGCACGCTCGCGCGGAACCTCCGGCTCGAGGGCGCGACGCCTAACCGCTACACGCTTTGGACCAGCTACGCGATCAACGAGGGCGTGATCAAGGGCCTGCGCTTCGGCGGCGGCGTCATCGTGGCGCGCGGTCCAATCCAGCAATTCGGTACGAGCAACAACCAGCTCGTGGTGGAGAACGGCTACACCCAGATCAACCTGTTCGCCCG
Organism: Opitutia bacterium; assembly: GCA_947474365.1. Classification (GTDB taxonomy): domain Bacteria; phylum Verrucomicrobiota; class Verrucomicrobiia; order Opitutales; family Opitutaceae; genus ER46. The sequence continues at coordinate 5,574 of CANJIU010000177.1, forward strand.
CTACGGCACCAAGATCGCCAATCGTGCCGTCTCGTTCGGCGTCAACGTCGACAACCTGAACAACGTCTTCTTCATCCAATCCCGCGCCGGCACCAACAACCCGCGCCAGATCTCGTTCTCCGCGTCGATCGACTTCTAAATCGGGGCACATCCCGCTTTTTGGACCGGTGGAAAATGCCATCGACCACGATCGTGCAATTCCTGGAGCCGCGACACCCTCGTCGCGGATTTCAATCCACGCGACGAGGGCGTCGCGTCCCCAATATCCAGAAACTGACATATGCCTTCTGACGGGTTGAGAGGTCGATCTTCAGAGGCTTACGGAACGTCGTCTCGCCCGTAAACGCGGCCCCCTCTTGGCTTTTCCCTCCATTCTCAACCATCGCCTCTCAAACGGACCATCCCGGCCGCGAGTCTTCCGCCGCTTGATCGGAGGGAGCGCGGCTTGGATCCGCGGCCTGCTCTTCCTCAGCCTTGCGGCCGGCCTGTCCGCCGCTCCGGCCGTCTTCACCGCCTCCGATCTGCCGGGACTCGAGGCAAACGCGACCGTGATGCGCCGTGATCCGAGCGACATCATCAAGGTCGGCAATCGCTACTACGTTTGGTACACCAAGGGCGCCGTGTTCCACGGCTACGATTCGACGATCTGGTTTGCGACGTCGCCCGATGGCCGCACCTGGACCGAACGCGGCGAAGTCCTCGCCCGCGGCGGCGTCGGCACCTGGGACGAACAAAGCGTCTTCACCCCGGGCATCCTCGTGGCCGAGGGCAAGTACTGGCTCTTCTTCACCGGGGTCCCCAAGCCATTTTCCAACGAGGGCAACCGCGTCACCAAGAGCGCGATTGGGATCGCCGTCGCCGACTCACCCGATGGTCCGTGGAAAAAACTCCCGGAGAATCCGGTGTTGCGTACGAGCGATGACCCAGCGCATTTCGACAGCATGCGCGTCGACGATGCGTGTCTCATCGTCCGCGGCGGAAGGTGCTGGCTGTACTACAAGGGCCGCCAATGGGACAACACACCTGCCAACACCAAATTGGGCGTTGCCGTCGCCGAACGCCCAGGCGGTCCGTACGTGAAGTCCGCGCGCAATCCGATCATCCCCGCGGGCCACGAGGTGCTCGTCTGGCCGCGCGGCCCAGGCGTCGTCGCGCTCATCAACAGCGGACCCGCCGGATTCCGCCAGACGCTGCAGTACGCCGCCGACGGCGTCACGTTCACCAGGCTTGCGAGCCTGCCCGCGATTCCGGGTGCGGCGAGCGCGTATCGGCCGGAGGCATTTACCGACCGAGGCCGCGGCGAAATGATCGCGTGGGGCCTGAGCATCACAACGAAGCCAGGCATGCTCCCGTCGCTGCAACGTTTCGATTGCGACTGGTCCGCCGTTCCTGAACTCAAACGGTCCTCGTCTCCGCCCTGAAGGCAATTTTGCCTCGCCCTGCTCCCACCCAACCCGCCTTCGCGCGTCCGTCCGCCGGCGTTTGCAGTTCCGAGTGAGCGCTCATGGAACCTGAACCGACTAAAACTCCTCGAACCATCAAGCGACTTTTTGCCCTGGTGTGAAATCGTCGTGTGGGGGTGTGGAGCCCGGACTTCCCTTTGCCCGGAAACTGGCCGATACTTTTTTCACCCCGCCATGCCGAAGTCATCCGCGTTCCGTCGTTTCGCCCTGCGTGTTGTCCTCGTGGCCGCCGGCCTGACACTGCCCGCCATCGCCGTGGCTCCGCGGCCCAATCTCATCGTCATCCTCACCGACGATCAGGGTTATCAGGATCTCGGCTGTTTTGGTTCGAAGACGATCAAGACCCCGCAGCTCGATCGCATGGCGGCCGGCGGGCTGATGCTCACGAGTTTCTACGCGCAGCCGGTGTGCGGCGTCTCGCGCGCCGCGCTCATGACCGGCTCGTATCCGATCCGCGTCGGCGAACCCGGTAACATCAAACGCCTGCACACCGTGCCGCATCCGCGGGAACTCACGATGGCGAAAGTCCTCCAGGGCGCGGGCTACGCGACCGGCATCATCGGCAAGTGGCACCTCTCCAATGCGGACCCGAAGGGACCCGGCGGCTACGAAACCGCCACCATGCCCAATGCGCAGGGCTTCGATTTTTTCTACGGCACGCCCTGGTACAACGGCGCGAGCGTCCGCGTAACCGACATCAAATTTCGCAGTCCGGTGATGCGGAATCAGGAGGTGCTGGTGCCAGCCGTTGAAAACTGGGACCACATCACCGCCGACTATACCCGCGAGGCGATCGCCTGGATCACGCAGCACCAGAGCGCGCCCTTCTTTCTCTATCTCGCGCACAACATGCCGCACATCCCGCTCGGAGCCTCGCCAAGGTTCAAGGGCAAGTCCGCGGGCGGCCCGTTCGGCGACGCCGTCGAGGAGATCGACTGGTCGACCGGGGAAATCCTGAAAACGCTGCGCGAGCTCGGCCTCGACGACAACACGCTGGTCATCTTCACGTCGGACAACGGCCCATGGGTCGAGACCACGCAGAACATGAGTCCCACCGGGGCGCCGTTCATCCCACGCGATCATGCCGGACACGCCGAGCCGCTGCGCGGTTGGAAGATGTCCGCCTGGGACGGCGGTTGCCGCGTGCCGTTCATCGCCCGCTGGCCGGGAAAGATTCCCGCCGGACGCATCAGCGACCAAATCCTCACCACGATGGACCTGCTGCCGACGTTTGCCGCTCTAGCCGGCGCCACGTTGCCCGCCGCACTGCGGATCGATGGACTCAACGCGGCGGAGTTCCTGTTGGGCCGCAGCGATCGCAGCCCGCGCCACGACTACCTCTATTACACTGGTTGCCGATTGACCGGAGTGCGACTGGACCGATGGAAACTCGTGGTGCCCAGGCCCGGAAATCCGCCGGGCACCGGATGGTGGGGACGCATGATCGAGCCGGTGAGCGAAACGCAGCTCTTCGATCTGCAGACCGATCCCGGCGAGGCGACGAACGTGGCCGGACAGAATCCCGAAGTGGTCGCGTCCCTGATGAAACGCATCGAGGCAGCGCGCGCCGAACTCGGCGACATCGACCGCACCGGAAGCGGCGCGCGATTTTTTGAAGATGGTCCGCGCCGCTTGCAGGTTCCTGTGAAGCCGGCCGCGCCACTCTAGGTCGCCCGCCCCGGAGTCGCCGACGCGTCCGCGGCTCCGCTGAATTGCCCCGTCCGTTGTTCGATCACCCCCGATCATGAAAACCTCCCCACCTCCCCTCTCCGCCTTGGTGCAACTGCGTCGGTTCATCACCGCGCTGGCCTTCCTGTTTTTCCTCTCCGTGGCGGCGGGTCAGCCTGCGACCGGACGTATCAACGGCATCGTGACCAACAGCAACGAAAGCGTCTTCCTCGAAGGCGCCACCGTCACCATCGATGGCACGAACCGCTTCACAACCACCGATCGCCGCGGCGAATTCGATTTCGGTGCCGTCGCACCCGGGGAGCACACTCTCCGCATCACCTACACCGGCATGACGCCCGCGACGGTCCGCACGACCGTGGCCCACGGATTGTCCGCCAGCGTCACGGTCGCGCTGCGGGAGGATGTGATCAAAATGGGATCTTTCTCCGTCACCGCGGACCGCAGCGCCGACGCCCTCGCCGTCACCGATCAGCAGAACGCCGCCAACCTGAAGAACGTCGTCGACATCCAGGCCTACGGAATGCTCAACAACGACAACCCCGGCGAATTGCTGCAACTGCTGCCCGGCGTCACGGGATCGCTTTTCTTCAACGAGGTGGACCGCGTCTCGATCCGCGGCATGAACTCCACGCTCAACAACATTCAGCTCGACGGCAACAGCTTCGCGACCCCGTCGATCAACGGCTCGCTCAACGACCGCACGTCCATCCTGTCGACGACCAACACCAACAACATCAAGTCCGCCGAGGTCATCAAGGCGATCACGCCCGACCGCGCCGCCGACGCGATCGGCGGCATGGTGAATCTGATCCAGCGCAGCGCGCTCGACTATCCCAGGTCGGCCGGGAAATTCGAATACCGCCTGGGCGGCCAGTACGTGCACACGCGCAGCGGTTTCGAAACCCGCCCGACCCCGAACGCGCAGCTCACCTACCACTCGACGTTCGGGGAGAAACGCAATTGGGGCGTGTTTCTCACTGGCGGCATGCACAAGGAGGCGACCAACCAGCTGCGTAGCACCCAGAACATCGTCGCGAACGCCACCTTTGGTCCCCTGCCCCAGATGAACCAAGAGATCGAAAACGACCGCTTTCGCTACCGGAAAAACTGGGCGGTCACGCTCGACCACCGGCGCGGCGGCGCCCACGAATTCGCGCTGAAATACAAGCACGACAACTGGACCGAATACACCGAGAGCGTCATCACCACGTTGAACACGGCCGTCGCCGCCCCGAATTGGAATCCCGTCGCGCGAGCCTATTCGAGCGCGAACATGGTCATCGGCCACAACAACGAGTACCCGTTCACCCGCGCTGACTCCCTTTCCTTCGAGGGCAAACATCGCCTGGATCCGTGGGAGCTGACCTACAGCCTCTTCAGTTCCAAGGCCCGGCTGCGCAACATCCGCCCCTCAGGCGGAGCCGAGGGCGTCGTCAAATACGGCACCCTCACGGCAACCCTGCTGACTCCATTTCGGTCGGGTTATGTCGCCAACTCCTCCCGGGATCGGCTCTTTCCCGTCATCACGTTCACGAGCCCGAACCAGGAGGCGCTTTTCAATCCCGACAACTACACACTCGCGATCGCGCAGAACTGGCAGTTCCGCGACGAACTGCGCCGCGGCGCCCGCGGCGATGTCAAACGCACGTTCAGCTGGGCCCTGCCGACAACCTTCAAAACCGGCGTCAGCTACAATGAACAGAGCCGCCTCAGCACCCTGCAGAACACGCAGCGCTCCTTCGTCGGCGAGGATCGGGTGCTCGGGACCAACCCCGCCACCGGCCGGAGCGACGACCGGCTCAGCCGTTTCACCAACCCCCACCCGCCGCTCACGGGCTACAGCGATGTCGGCAATCGCCGCCCGTTCATGTTCGATTTCCCAACGGTATTCCGGAGCTTTGCGCAACAGCCGCAGCTCTGGCTCGACGACGTCTACGGCAACACGCTGCGGGCCCTCCAGACCAACTACAAGGCCGACGAGGAAATCTCCGCGGGGTACGCGATGGCGGAGACGGACTGGAGGAAATTCCATTTTCTCGCCGGCGTCCGCTGGGAGGAGACGAAGGTCACCGGGACCGGCGTATTCACAAATCCGGTGCAGGCGACCGCCGCGCAGATTCCCGATCCCGTGCAGCGCGGGATCAACAACGCCGGAAAAAACCTCACGCGCTCCAGCCGCTACCAGAATTCGTTCCCGAGTGTGCACGCGATCTATCGGTTTCAACCCAATCTGCAGCTCCGCGCCAGCTACTCGACCGGCATCGGCCGCCCCGGGTTCAGCGCCATCGTGCCCAACACCACGGTGAACGAGGCCACCGACGTCGTGACCACCAGCAACCCCGGGCTCCGGCCGCAATACGCCGACAGCTACGACCTGAGCCTCGAATACTACACGGAGCCGGCGGGGATCATCTCGCTCGGCGTGTTCCGCAAGGACATCACCGACTACATCGTCAGCCAGATCGGCCGCGTGCCGCCCGGCTTCCCGCTCGGCGATCAATACGTCGGATATGAACTCCGGACCTCCGTCAACGGCGGCTCCGCCAAGGTGCAGGGCGTCGAATTCAACCTCGTGCGCCAGCTCAATTTCATCCCGCGTCAAATCGGACTCGTTACCTTCAAGGGCAACCTGACGATCCTGCAGGCGGAGGGCGATTTCGGTGGCGGGACCCGGGTGTCGACCTCGCAGGTGCCGGGCTTCATCCCCCACGCCTGGAACATCGTGGGCGAATACGCCCGAGGCCGCTTCTTCGCGCTCGCCCGCTACAACCAGCAGGACGCCTTTCTCGTCGGGACCAACGCCAATCCCGCGCTGGTGACCACCAATCCGCGGCGGGAGAAGATCGACGTGAACTTCGGTTACCGCTGGCGCAAGTCGTGCGAATTTTTCTTCGCCATCGACAACGTCACCGAACGCCCGTCGTTCCAGCTCCTCGGCATCGGCGATCGTCAGTACGCGAGCGCGGTCTGGGCCGGTTCCCGACGTTTCAATTGCGGTGTGCAGGGAAAATTCTGAGCGCCGCCACCAGAATCCGATGGCGTTCCGTCCATCCGCCGCACTGATTTTTAACCGTATGCTCCGTCTCCGCCCGTTCCTCCTGCCGCTCGCGATCGTCTCCGCCGTCCACGCCGCCGACGCTCCCGCCCCGCCGATCAAGGAAGGCAACGTGCTCGGTGCCAGGGCACTCAGCCCTTCCGAACAGCAGCAGCGGTTCAAGCTCCCCGAGGGCTTCCGCATCGAACTCGTCGCGAGCGAGGAGACCGGTCTGCCCAAGCCGGTGTCGATCGCGTTCGACGACGCCGGGCGCCTCTGGACGCAGACCGCCACGGAATATCCCCGCGATCAGGACCCGGCAGTTTGGAAGAAACCGGGCCGGGACCGCGTGGTCGTGATCGACGCACCGCACCGGCCGTCGCCACAGCCGGTGCGCACGTTTGCCGACGGAATGGTCATGCCGCTCAGCGTGCTCCCCTACGACGACGGCGCGTTCGTGGCGCAGGGCCCCGACCTCCTCTTCCTCGCCGACACCGATCACGACGGCAAGGCCGACCGGCGCACCACCCTCGTGAGCGGCTTCGGCGTGCAGGACACGCACACCCTTCCCCATCAGCTCGTGCAGCTGCCGGGCGGGCGCATCGGATTCTCGCAGGGCGTGCTGAACAACGGGGTCATCGTGGACGCGGGCGGCCGCGGCCACGTTTTCAACAAGACGATCGTCGCATCGATGACGCCGCAGGGCACGGATCTCCGCTTCCATAGCGCCGGCCTCAACAACATCTGGTGCTGGGCGCAGGATCGCGTGGGCCGCGTCTTCATCCATGAGGCGAACGACCTCGGCTACAGCCTGGTGCCCTTCGAGGAGGACAGTTCCTATCCCAGTTTCATCGATCTCAAACTGCATCCCGACGCGCCCCTGCATCCTCCCACCGCGGAAGGATTGAATCTCGGGGGCACGGGCTTCAGCGGCATCGCCATCGTCGACGATCGCTCGGGTTCCTTTCCTGACGCGTGGCAGGGCCGGTTTCTCATCTCGAATCCGATCCTCGGCGCGGTGCACGCCGTCGGTGGCACCACGCGGCCCGACGGCGTATGGTCGTTCGAGAAACGCGGGGACCTCGTCACCTGCGACGACCCGATGTTTCGCCCTGTCGCGATCACGTTCGGACCCGACGGCTGCCTGTATATCGTCGACTGGTACAACCGCATCATCTCGCACAACGAAGTGGCACGCGATCACCCGGGCCGCGACAAGGACCACGGCCGCATCTGGCGGGTGCGCCACGAGAGCCAGGCCAGTGCGACGATCACGGACTATACCAAGGTCCCCACCAGCCAGCTGCCCGCCGCGCTGAAGTCCGACCGCACCTGGGCCATGCGCGCCGCGTGGCATCAGATCGGACAACGACGGGACAAAACAATTATCCCTGCGCTGGTGGCACAGCTCCGCGACGGGCGAACACCCATCGACGCCAAGATTCACACGCTCTGGTCGTTGGAGGATTTGGGGCACTTCGACGCGCCGCTCTGGGCTTTCCTGCTCACGCAACCCAGCCCCGATCTGCGCCGCGAGGCGGTGCGCGCGCTGGGCACGCTCCAGGTTCCGCCCGCCGAGGCCGTTCCGCTGCTCCGCAACCTCGCCGGCGAATCCACCTGGACCGTGCGCTACGAGGTGTTGCGTTACTTCCGGCGCGCCGCCGGTCCGACCCAGCCAGAGCACCTCGCCTGGCTTCGCCCGTGGAGCGCCCCGGCCGCCACGACGACCCAGGTGGCGGGGTGGAAGGGTCCGTATCTCGCGCTCGACGGTTCGTACCAGCGCGCGTTTCAGGATTTCCTCCTCACGCTCGCCGAGACCAAGACGCAGCTCCCGGTCATCACGCCGTCCAAGTGGAACCAAGTCATCGCACAGAACCCCGTCCGCACCGATTCGCGCGCGATGTCTGCCCGCATCGCCGCCGTGCAAGCCGCGCTGCCGAAGGCGAAGGCCGAAGATGGACGCACGCTGGCGGAGGGCATCTGTCTCACGTGTCACTCCATCGGGGGCCACGGCATCGGCTTCGCGCCGCCGCTGGACGGCTCCGCGCGCCGCGACGTGGAAGGTCTCATCAGCGCCATCGTCGATCCCAACGCCGCGATCGAGGGGGTCTTTCGCACCTTTCGCATCGTCACGGCGGATGGGCGCACCGTCGAGGGTTTCAACAAAAGCGAAACCCGGCAGGCCATCACGCTGGTTTTCGCAGGCGGCGGATCGCAGGTCGTCCCGATCAAACAAATCCAGTCCGCCGGTTACGTCGAAGGGCAGTCCGTGATGCCCGACATCACCGCCAGCATGACCCCTGAACAGATCGCCGGCATCGTGGCGTACCTGCGGTCGGTGAAATAGGCGAAGGAGGAGGCGGGCGCGTTTGTCCCCTTAGGCCGCGTGCAAAAATTAATTCCGGTTTTGGTTGGGGAGAAGAGTATAGTTCCAATGCGGGAGGACGTTGTGTCTGCTGACGCTGAGCTGGTCGATTTGCGCGGGAGTGAGTTTGATCCCCGTCGGGTAAGTTCTGGTGTCGAGCGAGGAGGAGACAGTCAGGCCGGTGGTCGTGCGGGTTTCACGGATGAGACGCAGGACGGTGGGATAATCAACGAGCGGCTGGCCGGCCCAGCGCTTGCTGATTTCGGAAAAGAGGCGGTGCTCGATGGGATTCCACTTGGAAGCGCCGGTGGGATAGTGGCAGACGGTGACAAACAGGCCGAAGCGGTCGGCCAGCTTTTCCTGCAGGGCGTGCTTCCAGAGATTAGTATTCGCCCCGTTGCTGCCGCCGTTGTCGGCGAGGATGAGCAGGCGGGTGGCGTGGGGATAGCGATGGCGACCTTCGCGCAGCCACCACTGGCCGATCGATCCGGCGGCGAAGATTGGGGTGTTGCGGGAGGTGCCGACGGCGACAAAGCCGCGATTGGCCTGGACATCGTACACGCCATACGGGATGGCGACGCCTTGGCCGAGCGAGGGAAAATCATGGTCATGAACCTCCACGGCCCGCCGACTCCAGACTTGGCCGGAGTTTTTGAACCGGCCGACCAGTTCACGCTTCTTGGTGTCGACACTGATGATGGGCGCGTGCTCCTTGGCGAAGCGCCGGCGCTGGCGTTGGAGGTAGCGGAACTGGCGGTTGCGCTCGGCACACGGTGCCCCGAGGCTTTTACGGTTGGCATGCAGAGCGTATCCGAGTTTTCCCAACAGACGCCTGACGGTGTTGGGACAAACGCGCAGGCCCAGCCGGCGCAACAGCCGGCTGATCTGGCGCAACCGCAGTCCGGTCCACACGCCCGCCGGCCCATGGGATCGCCGGCGGTATCGGTGGCGAGCACCTTGCGCAGCGCGTTCAAGAGTTGGGTCGTTTTTTTTCCACGGGCTTGCGCCCGCCGCCGGCGCGCCGGACCCGATCCCGGAGCACCTCTCCGGTGAGCAATTCCCGGCGACCCCGCGCGACGGTCGCCACATCCAACGCCAGCAGTTCGGCCATGCGCTGGTCTCCGCCATGACCCTCCTGCAAACTTTCGAGTCCTGCGAACAGCCGGCGCTGTTGCTCGTCGAGCAGACTGTAGAACAGCGCGATGGCCGCGGGCAGTTCGTCGGTCTCGACCTGCCGGGCGGTCCACTGCTCCTGCCAGCGCCCGCGCTCCGCGGCGCCATACAGGTAGCGGTCCGGACAGGGCCGCCGTTGCAAGCGGCCGCGTTCCACCAGTTGGCGCAAGGCGTCCTTGACCGGCACCTGCACCACCGCCTCCAACTCATCGGTAAAATAGCCGGCTGGCGCTCGGGTGGTCAATTCCCCCGCCGTATCGAGCAGCGTGCCATGCTTCGAAAAATGCACGTCTTCGTGCGACCACAGTCCGTAGGCGTCGTAGCGCGCCAGCGAGTCGAGCGTGTAATACGCTCCTCGATGCGAATAGCTGGTGCGGTAGTCCAACTCGGCGAGC
>CANJIU010000178.1 GCA_947474365.1 Opitutia bacterium
TCCAACGCAAATATACGACAAAAACCCGTCCCTCCCGCCGTGCTCCGCACGGCGCTCAGCAGCCCGTCAGAGTTGGGCCTCCCGTCGCCGGAAAAATTTTGGAAAATCACCCCCAAGCCTGATTTTCCAAGTCCGACGGGCTGCTAGTGAACCGCCGCGATCGGACAAAACCAGCGCCCATCTTTTTTGTGCAGGCGTTCGTTCCGGTCACCGAGAGAAAAGATGCCAATCCTTTCCCCATCCGACACCCGTGATCTGAAAGATCTGCAGGAAATCCTCATGGTCGAGGACAGCGGGACCGACGCGGAACTGGCCCTGCGCGCCTTCAAGCTCGCCGACTTCGCCAACCCGGTGACGGTCGTCACCAGTGGTGAGCAGGGTTTGGACTACTTGTTCGGCACGGGCATGTACGAAACCCGCGGCCCCACGCGGCCCCATTTGATTCTACTGGACCTCGGGTTGCCGACCATGACCGGAGTCGACTTTTTCCACCGCGTGCGGAGCGACCGGCGCACGCGCGACATTCCGGTCGTCGTCCTCAGTCTTTCCGCGCGCCAAGCCGACATCACGGCCTGCACGCAACTCGGAGCGGAGGCTTACATCGTCAAGCCGCTCAACTTCGAAAATTTCTCCCGAATGGCGGCCAGCTTGAAACTGCGTCTGACCCTCGTCGCGCGCCCGCAGAAAGGGAAATCGAGCGGTTGGGTCTTGAGCGGCTCGTGTGCCGTTTCCCACGGCCACGCCCAAGGCAGCGCAACGTCCGGCTGCGCGCCGCTCCGGGCCGAAAGCAAGTAATCGCCCTCTCGGCGGATACGACGGGCGAGACCCACGTGCGCCGCCAGACCTTCGCATTCGACCGAAAAGGACATGTATTGAAGACCAACCACAAAATTGCCGCCACGCTCGTCAGCGCGATCCTGCTCGTGACGGCCGGGGTCGTGTCGGCGTTCTGGGCGTTCCGGCAAATTGAAGAGACCGGCGCCGCACGGCAACACATCAAAGACGTCACCAGCCGCGCCGATGACTTGTTGTTGGACATCATCAACGCCGAGACTGGCCAGCGCGGCTTCTGCCTGACCGGCGACGAGACTTTTCTGGGGCCCTATCTGACCGTGCGCGATCGCGTTGGCGGACAATTGGCGGAATTGCGCCAACTCACCACGATCGACGATGCGCAGCGACGACTGGCCGACGTGCCTACGTTGCTTGACGCCAAGATGGTGGAAATGGCGCGGATCATCGAACTGCGCCGAAGCGGGGACACCGCCGCCGTGATCGCCGCCGTGAGCAATGGCGAGGGCAAACGGTTGATGGATTCGGTCCGGGCGGCCTTCAAGGGCTTCGTGGATATCGAGGACCTCGCCTTCACGCAGCGGGAGGCGCAATTCCTCGTGGGAATGCGGCGGCTCTTTGTCGGGATTGTCGTGGTCAGCACCCTCGCACTGCTCTCGACCCTGGCGTTCGCGTTGCTCATCTATCGCGAAACCCAGCACCGCCTCCACCAACGGGTGCATGTGGAAACCCAGCATCTGCTCGAACTGCAGACCGCCACCAGCCACGAACTGCAGCGGAGCAACACCACCCTGCAAGAGAACGAGGAGAAACTGACGCTGTTGCTCAAGGAAAACGGCGACCTGAAATCCGCCCTCGACGAACATGCCATCGTGGCGATCACCGACCCGAAGGGGCGAATCACCTTCGTGAACGACAAATTCTGCGAAATCTCCCAGTATGCGCGCGACGAACTGATCGGCCGGGACCACCGCATCATCAACTCGGGCCATCATTCCAAGGAATTCATTCGCGACCTGTGGGGCACCGTCACCGGCGGCCGGGTCTGGCATGGCGAAATCAAGAATCGCGCGAAGGACGGCTCGTTCTACTGGGTGGACACGACAATTATGCCGTTTCTCGACGGACTCGGCCAACCCCGCCAATACGTCGCCATCCGTGCCGACATCACGGCGCGAAAACACCACGAAATCGCCACCGCGCAGCTCGCGGCCATCGTGGCCTCCTCCGACGATGCGATCATCGGCAAGGATCTGCACGGGATCGTGACGAGCTGGAATGCCGGTGCGGAAGCCTGTTTCGGTTACACCGCCCGCGAGATGGAAGGCCAGCCGATTAGGCGTTTAATTCCACCCGACCGCCAGGCGGAGGAGTCGGAGATCCTCGCCCGGCTCCGACGTGGGGAAAGCATGCGCCATTTCGACACCGTCCGGTTGCACAAGGACGGCCACCCGATCGAGGTGTCGGTGACCGTGTCCCCAATCAAAGATTCAGAGGGGAATATCACCGGCGCCTCGAAAGTCGTGCGCGACATTACATCACGGAAAAAAGCGGAACAGCTCGTGCGCGAGAACGAACAGCGCCTGCGTCTCGCCACCGAGGCGACTTCCGTGGGGATTTGGGAATGGAATATCGGCGCAAAAACCGTCCGGTGGGACCCCCAGATGTTTGAGATCTACGGTCTGCCCCCGACCGCCGATGGCATGGTGCCCTACCACGTCTGGCGCGAACGGGTGGTGCCGGAGGACTTGGCCGCGCAGGAGAAAATCTTGCAGCAGACAGTGAACGAGCTCGGGCGCAGCTCCCGGGAGTTCCGCATCCGGCGGAAGGGCGACTCGGTCCCCCGCCATGTCCAGTCCGTCGAAACCGTCCGACTTAACTCCGCTGGACAAGCCGAATGGGTGGTCGGGACCAATCTGGACATCACCGATCGCAAACTCGCGGAAGCGGCCGTCCGCACCAGCGAGGAGCGGTTCCGCACCATGGCCAACTCCATGTCCCAACTCGCCTGGATCGCCCGCGCCGACGGATTCATCACGTGGTACAACCGCCGCTGGTTTGAATTCACCGGCAAATCTCCGGAGGAAATGGAAGGCTGGGGCTGGCAGAGCCTCCACGATCCGGCGGCGCTCCCCGAAGTGATGGTGAAGTGGCCGGCCGCGATCGCCGCCGGCACCTCGTTCGAGATGTCGTTCCCCCTGCGGAAGGCCGACGGGAGTTTCCGCACGTTTCTGACCCGCGGGGAACCGCTCAAGAACAGCGACGGCGAAGTGATCCAGTGGTTCGGCACGAACACCGACGTGACGGAGCTGAAACAGGCGGAGGAAAACGTCCGCCGGCTCAACGCCGAACTCGAACAGCGCGTCGCCGAGCGCACGGCCGAACTGGAGGCGACGAACAAGGAGCTGGAATCGTTTTCCTATTCGGTCTCGCACGATCTGCGGACGCCCGTGCGGGCGATCGATGGATTTTCCCAGGCCGTGCTGGAGGATTTCGGGCCGCTGTTGCCGGAGGAAGGGCACCGGTACCTGCAGACGATCCGTCGTTCCGCCCAGCACATGGGCCAGTTGATCGACGACCTGCTGGCCTTCGCCCAGCTCAAGCGCCAGGACCTGCACAAGCGCCCGATCAACACCGGCGAGTTGGTGCGCGCGACCCTCGACGAGCTGGGCGCACCGTGGCCGGACCGGCCGGTCGCGGTACGGATCGGCGACCTACCCGCAAGTTCCGGCGACCCGGCGTTGTTGAAACAGGTTTGGATCAATCTGCTTTCGAACGCGCTGAAGTACACGCGCAAGCGGACGCCGGCCGAAATCGAGATTGGGTGCACGAAAGTCGATGGGCGCGACACCTTCTTCGTCCGCGACAACGGCACTGGTTTCGACATGCGCCACGCCGACAAGCTCTTCGGGGTCTTCCAGCGCTTTCATCGCGCGGAGGACTACGAAGGCACGGGTGTCGGCCTCGCCATCGTCCAGCGCATCGTCAACCGCCATGGCGGGCGCATCTGGGCCAACGCCACCGTCGATGGCGGGGCGACATTTCGTTTCACCTTGGAGAATCATTTCAAACCATGAACCAAATCGAACCCACCGCTGTAGAATTACTGCTCGTGGAAGACAACCCGCAGGACCTCGAGCTGGCGTTGCGCGCCCTGCGCAAGGCCAACCTCGCGAATCGCATTCACGTTGCCCGCGATGGGGCCGAGGCACTGGATTTCATCTTCTGCGAAGGCACGCACGCCAACCGCCGGATCATTGATGTCCCCAATGTGATCCTTCTCGACCTCAACCTGCCGAAGATCGACGGCCTCGACGTGCTGAGACGGATCAAGGCCGACCCACGCACGAAAACCATCCCGGTCGTTGTGCTCACATCGTCAAAAGAACAAAGCGATGTGATCGCGAGCTATCAGATCGGAGTGAACAGCTACATCGTGAAGCCGGTGAACTTCGAGCAGTTCAACCAGTCCGTGCGTGACCTCGGCCTTTTTTGGCTGCTCCTCAACCAACCGCCCATCTTGGCGGGTTTGCCACCCCAACCCGCAGGGCAGGCGCGCCCGGTCGGCCCGTGACGGACGGAATCATCCCCGACGGCAGCAACGCCATTCGCTTCCCGCTCTTGAGATGACCGGTTGGGCGAACAGGTTCAAAACTCCCGTCCGTAGGTGATCGAGTAGGCGCGGCCGACCCAGAGGCTGGTGCCCATGCTGCCGCGGTAGCCAGTCTGGTCCTGGCTGTGAGTGGGCTCGCGATCCTGGACGTTGTTCACGCCGAGGCGCACGGAGGTGCGGCGAAGCCAGGCGCTGGCCTGCGCGCCCCAGCGATAGCCGAGCCCGAGGTTCAGCTGCGTCTGCTTGTCCCCGATCTCGTGGTAGGCCAGGGCGCCGTTGTTGTAGATCGCGCGGAGGTAATCGACCTGGTTTTTCAGGCGGTCGTAGCTTGCCTGCGAAGCGTTGGAGCCGGTCCAGATCGGAGTGTGATAGGTGAAGTTGGCGGAGGCGCTCCAGCTTCCCTTTCGCCACGTGAGGTTGGAGCTCACCTTGGTGCGCGGAAGATCCATATTGTGCACGGCGTCGTTTTTTTCGTCGGTCGGCGTGAGCTTGGAGAATTTGTTGAGGAACTGCGCCCACTCAATTGAGAGCCGGATCTGGCCGAGGCGCGTCGGCGGGAGCTGGTAATGCAGCGTGTAGTCGAAGCCGTTGGTGAAGTTGTGTCCCGTGCTGTTTCTGAAGGTGTTGACGCCGCCGATCAGTGCGCCGAGCGGTGCCAGTTGGCGCGAGGCGATGAGGTTGCCGTTGGCCGCGGCGAAGAGGGCGAGGTCGGCGGCGGTGACTTTGGCGCGCAGCGTGTTGGGGTCGCCCTGATAGTGGCCGGATTCGTCGCCGGGCGCGAGGCGGTAACCGACGTCGATTTGGCCGATCGGCACGCCCGCGGCCAGTTGGGCCCGCGTGTAGGCACGGAGACGGGAGTCGTCCACCGAAGAGTCGCGACCGCTGGAGATAATGAGGCTCTTCTGCTCGATTTCCCAGTAGTCGATGGTGAGCGAGAGGCCCTTGATGCCAGGCACCTCGAAGCCGAGGCCGGCGCTGGTGCCCTTCGAGACTTCCGGCTGCAGGGCGCGATTGGCAACGTTGTAGTTGATCGTGAGCACACGGGTGTCGGCGGTACGGCCGGCGCCGGTGAAGAAGTTGCTGCGCACCGTGTCGAGTTCACCCGGCGGGCTCGTGCGCGAAAACAGCGTCGGCGAATAGACGCGCGTGAGATCAGGCGCGAGAAAGCCCTCGTTACGCGAGGCGCGGAGCAGAACGCTGGCACTGGGCCGCCACGTGAGGCCGAACTTCGGCTTGGTGGTGCTGCCGAAATCACTGTAATGCTCGAACCGCGCCGAGGCGCTGAGGTCGAGCGATCGCACGAACGGAATGCGGTTTTTCCGAGCTACGAGAGGAACGGCCGTCTCCGCGTAGGCGCTCGCAATCGTGCGTGAGGCGCGGAAGACGTCGCGCGGCGACATCACGACGATGTCGTTGTCGTTCGGATCGAGGCCGGAGTCGACGGGGTTGCGGCCGATGTAGGGCAGCTTGCGATCGAGTTTGAAATCGTGGCGCCACTCCGTGCCGACCGAGGCGCCGATCGGCCCGGCCCAGAGGTTGATGACATCGCCGCTCGCGCGCGCATCGAAGCTGTCGATCCGCGTGTTGCCGTAGCGGGTCGCGGCCTGCGTGTAGCCGCCCCGCACGCTCGCGGGGTTTTGATACGGCTGGTCGACGACGACGGCGTTGTTGGCGACCTTAAACGTGTAGGGGAACGGATTCCACGCGGACGCATCGCTGCGCTGCGCGGCGGCGATGAGCAGCGAGTCGCGGATCGAGTTCACCGCGCTGTCGGTGGCGCGCACGCCGCCGGTCATCGCGCCGACCTCCCACTCCCAGGACGAGTTTCCGAACTTGCCCTGCAGACCGACGACAAAGCGGTGCATGCGGTTCGAGGTCTCAATCCGCTCCGGGCCGCCATCGGCCATGATCATGTCTCCAATCGTGATGGACTGCGGATTGCCGGTGAGGCGCGGCGTGCCGTCAGAGTTGGGCGCACCGGTAGGGCTGAAGAAGCGCGCGCCGAAGGGATTGTAGGGATTGTTGACCGAGAGACTCACCGCCCGGTCGCTGTCGGAGAGGGTGATGGGCTGGCGCTGCGTCATCGACGTCGAGTAGTAGCCGGTGAATTCGCCAAACACGCGGAGGTGGGGCTTGAGGTCGTATTCGAGGCGGCTGTTCAGCGAGGTGCGCGTGCTCTGGGGCTGGCCGATGATGTAGGTGTTGTAGTCGGCGTACTGGGATCGCGGAATCGTGGTGGTCGTGAGCGTGGGCACGCCGTTGACGGGATAGAGCCAGCGGTTGGTCGTGGAGGTGGCGGTCACGAAGCGCGGCCAGATGCCGATGGGCGTGCGATCGTCCTGCGATCCGCCGGCGGCGTTGAAGGGATCGCGGGCGTAACGCGTCTTGTCGGCGGACTTCGAAATCTCCCGCTGCCGCAGATAAATCGGGTCTCGGGTGTATACGCTCACGCCGACCATGTAATTTCCGCGGCCCTGGGCAAACGGCGCCGCGTAGCCGACTTTCCCCTGATAGTCCGTGCCACCGCCATGTTCGGTCGTGCCGTAGCGAAACGAGACGTCGCCACCCGCGGGGCGCCGCCGCGCGATGTAGTTGATGACGCCGGCGACGGCGTCGGAGCCGTAGATCGACGAGGCGCCGTCGCGGAGGATCTCGATCTGCTGGACCGCGGAAGGAAGGACGTTGACGTTGACCGGAGAAACCGCGCCGGTGGTGAAAGGGTGGAACGGCATGCGGCGGCCGTTCAGAAGCACGAGGGTGTTGCCCGCGCCGAGGCCGCGGAGGGCGACGTTGGCGTTGTCGCCCCGGCCGGCGATGGCGTTGGTCGGGGTTTCGTTTTCCGGGATGTCGGTGATGTAGGCGATGCTCTCCAGCAGGTTCATCGGCGTCGCGGCGTCGCGCGCCTCAAGATCATCGGCGGTGATGATCGTGACGGGCAGCGACTTTTCCAAATCGAGGCGCTTGATGTGGGAGCCCGTAATGGTGAACGCCTCCATCGTGAGCGTCTCGGTGGGTTTTTGCGCCGGAATCGGCGGCGATGTCTGGGCGCAAACCGACGCAGCGGTGCCGACCAGCAACAGAGCGGTGAGACAGAAGGGCAGTTTCATGGTGCGCGCGAGGGGATGTGGGGGAAAGCCTTCACGGGAGAAGGCGATGCGGAAAGCAGGCAGAAAGCCAACGGCAAATCGGTCGATGTGCGTGCGCCGGCTGGGCCGGTCTGCTGCGCCGTTCAGCGCGCTCTGCGCCGCCACACCAACGACCCCATCACACCGCGAACAACCCCAACGTTCAGATCACCCTGATTCGCGCCTGGCGCTCGGCCTTGACGGCAGTCCGTCGCTTTTTTCGACGCCCTCCGCGGCGCCTCCGGCCGCGCGCGGAGCGGACGGCCCACCCGCGGACTGAATCCTTACGTTGGTTCAACGTTGGGGACTGGTTGACTCGGCGAGCGTCGCCCAGGAGAGAAATTTCTCGGTGCGGATGGTGGCCTTCACGTCGCTGAGCGCCTTCCACGAGGGGATGGAGGCCAGTTGCGCGCGCGACTCATCCTTCACGTCGTCCCGGCGAGCGAACGCCTGCGCGTCGCGATGTTCGAGCAGGAGCATCGCGTGGAACGGCGCACCGGTGCGCTCCCGGGCGGTGTACATGAACGCACCGGTGATGAGTCCGGCCTTTTTCCAGGCGTTCATTTGGGGCACGACATAGCCGTCGACGTACTCCCGGTAGCGCGCGGGCGGCACCATGATTTCGTATTCGGCGATCAGGAAGACGGCCGCGCGCGAATCGCGCCCCGCCACCTCGACCCGTGAGATCAGGTCTACGCGGGTCGCGGTGAAGCCCGCGGCGAGCTTCGCCTCGGGCGACTGCTGCCAGCGGGTCAGCGCCGCCTCGTCGGCAAACTCGAGGACCGCGACGGCCCCGAGGGCGGCGTTGGAGGGAATCGTCTCAGCCGATGTCACACCGGGAGCGACCTTGAGCAACTGGCCGGCGGTGATGCGTCCGCCCTTTCGCCACGTCTCAAGTTTGCGGGCGAGTTCGGCGGAGTCGGTCGCCGGCGGAACGCAGAGGATGAGATGGGCCGGAGCCGCGGCGGCAGCGAGGGCAGCGAGGAAGAAGACGAGGACCGACAGGGTGCGGGGAAACCAGAGGGAGCGGAGCATGGGGAAAAAGTTTAGACCGGGCGGTTGGAGCCAAGCAAAGGCAGCGACGGCGTGTCCGCGAAACATTTCTTGCACGGGACAGATCCAGGGGAAGTTCGCCGATCCGGGTCGGCACTTGTCGTTCGCGCGAGAATCGTGAACATGCCGGCTCAACCCGCATGAGCCAACGTTTGGATCCACGGCCCGCTTCATCCCTCTCGTCTTCCACCATCGGCCCAGCCGACGGTCCGGGCACGGCTGAGTCGGCCCCCGCCCGCCCTCGCCGCCTTGAGGAGAATCTCGCGCGCCCGCTCATCACCGGCCGCCACGGCATGGTCACCTCACTGCATCCGCTTTCCTCGATGGCCGGCCTGGGCGTGCTCATGAAGGGGGGAAACGCGTTCGATGCCGCGATCGCGGCGGCGTTCGCCACCACGGTCGTCGATCCGAAAAATTCGACGATCGGGGGCCAAGGATTTGCGACCGTTTACGTGGCGAAGGAAAAACGCGTGCGGGCGCTCAACTTCTACGGACCCGCGCCCAGCGCCGCGACCGCCGAGGCGCTCGCCGGAAAAAACTACGACACCGGTTACCTCTCGACTCCGGTGCCCTCCAATCTCCGGGGCTATGCCGCGCTGCACGCCGCCTACGGCTCGCTCCCTTGGCGCGACGTCATCGCACCGGCACTCGATCTGGCGGAAACCGGTTTCGTGCTCACCACCGATTTCACCGGCCCGCTCGCCCTGCACGCGGCGCGACTCGACTATCCCGGCAGCCGCCGCGTTTTTTTCCCGGAGGGCCGCGCGCCGCGGGCGGGGGAAATCTTCCGGCAATCCGATCTCGCCCGCACATTTCGCCGGATCGCGGACGAGGGTGCGGATGTTTTCTACCGTGGCGACCTGGCGCGCGGCATCGCGAAATTTTACGCGGAGAACGGCGGCTTGCTCGCCTATGACGACCTCGCCGCGTACGAAGCAAAATGGGTCGAGCCCATCTCGACCAGCTATCGCGGCTACAGCGTCTTCACCCAGCCGCCGAACAGCAGCGGCCTCGCGGTGCTCCTTCAGCTTAATCTGCTGGAGGGTTTTGACCTGAAAAAATTCCCGCACAACAGCGCCGACTACCTTCACCTCATCGGTGAAGTCCAGCGCCTCGCCATCGCCGACCGCAACCGCCATGTCGCCGATCCGGAGTTTTCCTCCGTGCCGATCGCGCGCCTGCTCAGCCAGGACTACGCGACCGAACGCCGCGGGCTCCTCGCGCCGGGCCGAACCCTGCCCTTCGTGCCGCCGCCCGGAAATCCGTGCGCCCCCGGCAAAGGCAACACCACCCACCTCACGGTGGTCGACTCGGCCGGCAACATGGTCTCGCTCACGCAGACGCTCGGCGCGTGGTTCGGTTCCGGCGTCGTCGCAGCCGACACCGGCGTGTTGTTTTCCAATCAGCTCCGGCACCTGCACACGGATCCGGCCAGCCCGTCGCGGCTCGGCCCCGGCCGCCGCCCCCGCTCCAACCAGTCGCCCCTCATCGTCCTCGACCGGAACGGCGCACCGATCCTCGCGATCGGGACGCCGGGCAACGACGGCATCTGGCAGCGCATGGTGCAGGTGCTCGTAAATATCTTCGATTTCGGGATGGACGTGCAGCATGCCGTGGCCGCGCCGCGCATGATCTACGGCGGCTTTCAAGAAACCGGCACGGAAATTCCGCCGATCTTCGCCGTCGAAGATCGCCTCCCGGAGGCGACGCTCGCCGGCCTGAGGGCGCGGGGCTATACGCTCGAACTCATCCATTCCGACGAAGGCAGCGTGAACGGCATCATGCGCGATCCCGCCAGCGGATTTCTCGTCGGTGGCGCCGACCCGCGCCGCTGGGGAGCCGACGACGCGTGGGCCGGCGACGCGGCGTCGGTTTACGCGATCGGCTGGTGAGTCTTTCGCGCTGAAAAAGTCTCGAAATCGTCGCCCAATTGTCACCCCCTCACGAGCGATCCCTCCTACAGAACCAATCACCCATGAAATCCCCCGTTATGCCGCGCTCGTTCGTACTCGTCTTGGTCCTGCTCTTTGTCACGCCGTTCTCCGTCTCCGCCCAAACCACCGCTTCCGTGGGGGCGCTTCCGGCGGTCAAACTCGAGGAATTCACCGTCACGGGAAAGGCGCTGGAGAGCTACCAGGCCGACCGCGTGCAGGTCGGGGCGTTCCGCGATGTCGACCCGGTGGACGTGCCGCTGACGGTCAACGTCCTCACCCGTGAAGTCCTCGACGCGCAGTCGGCCCGCACGCTCTTCGACGCGCTGAAAAACACCGCCGGCGCCACGCGTTCGCAGCTGAGCGGCTCCGTCTACGACAACATCGCCGTGCGCGGCATCCTGGTGGAAAATCGCGGCAACTACCGGCTCAACGGCTCGCTCCCGATCATCAACCTCATCGACCTGTCGCTCGAAAACAAGGAGCGGGTCGAGGTGTTGAAGGGCTCCAGTTCACTCTACTACGGCTTTGTGCCGCCGAGCGGCGTGATCAATCTCACCACCAAGCGGCCCACGCCCCAGCCGCTCACCGCTCTGACGGTGTCCGCCAACAATTTTGGCGCGGTGTCCGGCCAACTCGATTGGTCCCGGCGCTTCGGCCCGGCCGAGGCTCCGAAGGCCATGGGGCTGCGCGTCAATCTGGCGGGCGGCAACGAGGAACTCGGCATCGACAATTTCAGCGGCACCCGGTTCTTCGCCTCGGCCGCCTACGACTGGAAGGTGAACGATCGCGTGCTGATCCGCTTCGATGCGGAGAATCTGAAGAAAGACGCGACCGAGCAGGCCACGATCGCGTTGCTCCCCGCCGTGGCCGGCGTGATCACGCTGCCCCCGATGCCGCCGCTCAGCCGCAATTTCGGCGGGGACTGGCAGAAATACGACGCCAACATGGCGAACGCGCTGCTGCGCACGGATGTCCTGATCTCCACGCACTGGACGGTTTTCTTCGAGCTGGGCCGCGCCAAGACCTACCGGCACCGGCTCTTTTCGCAGCTACAGAACTACAACCTCACGACCGGCGCCGCCCAGTTGAACATCGGTTTCACGCCAAGCCAGGCCTACCGGAACACCAATGGCCGCGCGGAACTCTTCGGCCGTTTCCTCACCGCCGAGATTCAGCACAACCTCTCGCTCGGATTCACCACCAACACCCGAGAGCAGGACATCTACAATCTCGGCACCGTGAACTTTAACACCAACCTCTACAATCCCCTGCCAGTGCCGCAGATCAGCCCGCCGACGGCCACGACGATTCGCACGCCCAACAAGATCATCGACGCGGGCGTTTACATCTATGATCGGGTGACCGCCCTGAACGATCACGTGCAGGTCATCGGCGGCGTGCGGACGACCGACTACTCGAGCGACACGACGGTATTGACGACCAACAACACGACGCAGGTGACCACTGCCGCGCGCTCGCTCTACGAGGTCAGCAACAAGCTCAGCCCGATGGTCACGGCGGCCTACAAACCGACCAAGAAGTCGTCGCTCTACGTCAGCTACCTGAAGGCGCTCGAGGCCGGCGCCACGGCCGGCACCGCGCAGGCCAACGCGGGCTCCGTGCTCGCGCCGCTGGAGTCGCGCCAATACGAGGTCGGCGTGAAGGTCGAGCTCGCCGGCGGCGTGCTCGTGCAGGTCGGCTATTTCGACATCGAGCGCCCGAGCACCTTCATCAACGCGGCGAATTTTCTCACCAGCAATGGCCGCGCCACCTATAAGGGAACCGAGCTCTTCGCCTCCGGCGAAATCATGCCGGACCTTTCGTTGATCGCCTCGGGCACCGTCCTCGACTCCGAGCAGACCAACGCCGCGAACGCCGCCACCTTTGGCCGGATCCCGCAGGGCACGGCGAAATACACCGGCTCGCTCTTCCTGGAATGGCGCGTGCCCGGGGCCAAGGGCCTCGCCGTTTCCGGCGGCGCCTTCTACGTCGGCCGCCGCCCGATGAACGACGCGAACCAGGCGTTCATCGGCGGCTACACCACGTTTACCGGGGGCGTCTCGTACCGTTTCACCGCCGGCGGCCGCGCCATGATCGGCCGCGTAACAGGCGAGAACCTCTTCAACCGATCCGCCTGGTCGGCCAGCAACGGATTCCTCGCCACGAATTTCCCGCGGCTCGTGAAATTCTCGCTCACCACCCACTTCTGACCGCCATCACGGCCCCATACGAATGAACCCATTTCTTCGGTCCGGCCTTCTGTTCGGTGCAATCGGCCTAGCCGCCCTCGCCCAGGAGCCGGCCAAGGCTCCCGTCGAGGGCACGTTGATCAACTACCTCGATCGCAACTCCAAGGAGGTCGGGCCGCAGGTCGCGCGGCTCACGCAGGAGGTGTTCCTCCTGAAGACCGAGCTCATCGTCCTCAACTTCCGGCAGGAATATGGCGACCGCATCAAGATGGAGCGGGTGATGTTTGCCGCGAACACCTCCGACAAGGTGGCCGTTCCCGGATATGTCTTCACGCCGGTCGGACTCGCCGCGGGAAAAAAGCTCCCCGGCCTCGTCATGGTGCACGGCGGGAATCACATTCAACTCACCGCCTCCTGGTTCCCGTGGATCGCGGAGGCCGTGCGCCGCGGCTACGTGGTGATCTATCCCGAATATCGCGGGAGCTCCGGCCATGAGGAAACGATCTACGAGAACAGCTACGGCGTGACCGACCTCGCCGATGTGCTCGCCGCCGCCGCCTATTTCAGCAAAAAAGACTTCGTCGACCCCGCCCGCCTCGGCATCTTCGGCCACAGCCGCGGCGGTATGCTCACCGTCCGCGCGATCGAAACGGAACCGAAACGCTTTCAGGCCGCCGTCGAGATCGCCGGGGTGATGGATCTGGTCGCGTTCATGAGCTACAAGACCGACGCGCGCCGGCAGGACATGGCCAGCCAGAAGGCGTTCGGCGGCAAACTCCCGAATCAGAATCTCGGCGCCTATATCGGCGTCTCGCCCGCGTTCTTCGTCGAAAAAATCGAGACGCCCCTGCTGCTCCTTTCCACCACGGGCGACGCCAGCGTTCCGTACCAATTGCACGGCAAGCGCGTGATCGAGTCGCTCAAGGCGTATGGGAAAACCTACGACGAACACCTCTACGAGCTCGCCCCCGGCGGCCATGAATATCTTTTCGCCGACACCGCCGAAGCCCGCGACAGCATGAAGCGGACGTTCGACTGGTTCGGGAAGTTTCTGAAACCCTGACCACGGGGACGGATGCGCCCGATTGCCGTTGCGTTGGCCGCCGTTGTCCTGCTCGCCGGCTGCGGGCGTCACGAGACCTCCGTCGCCGCCGGACGGCGCACCCAGACGCTGCACGCGCTCGTGAACCGCGACCCCGGTTCGCTCGATCCCCACCTGGCGGGCGGCGAGATCGCGCAGATCATCAACGCGCTTTTCGAAGGACTCGTGAACCTGGCGAACGACGGCGCGACCATCCTTCCCGGGGTGGCCGAGCACTGGGACATTTCACCCGACGGAAAAACCTATACGTTTCACCTCCGCGCCGGCGCCCGGTGGTCCAACGGTGATCCGGTCACCGCGCCGGATTTTCTGGGATCGTTTCTCCGCTTCCTCGATCCGCACCTGCGTTCGCCGTTCGCCAATGATCTCTTCATGATCGCCGGCGCCCAGGACTACGCGGAAGGACGGAACCCCGATCCGAATTCGGTCGGGTTGCGGGTCGCCGACGCCCGGACGCTGGTCATCACGCTGGCGCATCGCTGCCCGTATTTTCTGCTCCGTCTCTCGGAGCGCGAAGTCCGCCCCGTCCATCTGCCCTCGGTGGACCGCTTTGGCGGCCGCCAGCAGCGCGCCGCCGCCTGGGACAGGCCGGGGAACCTCGTGAGCAACGGACCGTTTCAGCTCGCGGAGTGGCGGTCCGGCGCCGTGCTCGTTCTCACGAAAAACCCACATTACTGGGACGCCGCCCGCGTCCGCCTGAACGCGATCCATTTCCATCCGATCGACGACAGCGCCACGGGTGAACGCGCCTACCGGGCCGGGCAGCTGCACCTCAGCGTCGTGCCGGTCGCGAAACGCGCCGCCTATCGCGAACAGAAGTCGCCCGATCTGCATACCGTGACCGGTCTGGGCACCCGGTACCTCCGGCTGCGCACCACGCAGGCGCCGTTCACGGACCCGCGAGTGCGACGCGCACTCTCCCTGGCAATCGACCGCGAGCGCCTCGTTTCGAATGTACTCACCGGTTTTGGGACGCCCGCCCACTCGTTGACCGCGCCCGGCACCGGAGGTTACCAGCCACCAAATCTCTTTGGGTTTGATCCCGCTGCCGCACGGGAATTGCTGGCCGCGGCCGGTTTCGGCGGCGGCACCGGGTTTCCGTCCGTGGAACTCCTGCTTCCCAACAAGGACGGAGAAACCGTCGCGATCGCCGAGGCGCTGCAGCAGATGTGGCGGCAGGCACTTGGGATCGAAATCAAAATCGTCTCGAACGACGGCGTGGTGTTTCTCGAGAATCTCCGCTCCGGAAATTTTCAGCTCAGCCTCAACAATTGGGGTTACGACATCAACGACCCGGTCGACCAGTACCTCCTCGCCCTGTCCACCTACCCGAGCAACCAGTCGGGCTGGAGCGAGGCCGCGTATGATCGCGCGTTTGCCCGCTCCGAGGAGGCGGCGACCGACGCGGAACGCCGTGCGGCGTTTGATGAAATGGAAACACTGCTCGCAGCCGGGATGCCCTTCGTCCCGCTCTTCCACGCGGCCAAGACCGCACTGGTGCATCCCACCGTACAGGGCTGGCGCGACAACGGCCTCGGCAACATCGACTGGCGCACCTTGTCGCTTTCCGCTCCCGAATAATCGGGGCCGCGAGTCGCGCCAGCGCAGCCGTCTCCTTTCGGCCGGGCGCCTCACACTATCTCGCATGACGGAGTGCAGACGTAGGCGAAGCCTCGTCCGCCAGGCGTGGACGAGCAGCTGAAAGAACGGCACATTCAAGGATCAATTCGAAGAACGACTTGATATAAGGAGTTCACTAAAACATTGAGCAGGGGACTTCCAACCGAGGATTTTGCGGGGACGCTCGTTGAGCATTTCCTGATAGGCGCTGAGTTGCTGGTAAGAAACCAGCGACA
>CANJIU010000179.1 GCA_947474365.1 Opitutia bacterium
CAAGTTGCTCGCTCGCGCTGGGTCGGCGAAATTGAGCTTTGGATTTTGCCATCGGCACCACCCAAACAAAAGCCGGGAAGAAAGTCCCGCGAAAAATAGCAATGCCCTCCGCGAGTGAAAATTACGGGGGTGAAGAAATCCGCCCTAACACGCGGAAGACACGGAATTCTGATTTTTCCGTGTGGTCCGTGTGTTCCGTGGGCTACCTGATCGATTGCCCGTGATTTTCTCTGCGAGCCTTGCGTTCCCTGCGGTTAACGTCGCAAACGAAGCGTGAACTACGTTGCCCACAAAAGGGCACGAAAACGCACGAATATCAGGCAACGAGCTTTTTCCGTAGCACTGCCCCAGAATTCTGACTTTCCGCGTGGCCCGTGCTCCGTGGGCCACCTGATTGATCGGCTTGGATAACTGGTAACTATCGCCGCGACCAGAAATCACTCATGGAGTTGACAGCCAGAACGACCCTACAGTAGACAACCAGAAAAATTTTACCCATGGAACACACCGAGGACGCGGACTATCAATTCTCCGGGTACTACGCCTGCTCCTTGAGCTACCCCATTGCCCGCGCTACGGAAGGCATCATACCGCAAGCGCCTTTACTGGAAGTTTTGGCGCTGTAATAACTGACCGAAGCCAGAAAAGGCACGTCTAAAGCCGGGGTCCTTCTTCAGTTCGGTGATCGCCGTTGTTGACGAAACACGAATAAAGTACTGGTCGGTCTTCGGAGAAAACAGCTGCCGTACCGACTCCCTCAAACCGCTTAGGCGCTCTTCGGCATCGTAGGCAACCACCCGATTTCCCGCCACATGCCAAAAAAGCACCTCCATCGATCGCCCTTGTGGCGGAATAAACTTCCGCCACTTTCCCTTCGCGAACTCCACATTGTCCCAACCAAGCGCATACCGCGATACTCGCTCGATACACGTCCAACCATTCGCAGTCCAACACGTATCAGGCGTGTGAGTGGCAACATCCTGCCACGACATACGTCCAGGCGACCAATGCGCGGCATAAATCGAAAATGATACCGCAGGAGTCGAGAATGATCGATATACGCAATCATCAAACTGCAGTTCCTTCGCTGCATAGGCGGAACCGGCCTCAGTCAGGCCCAATGACTCGTTTTGAACAACCCAGCCGTCAAGTTGTGCTGGAATTGCCATGTCGAGTTGCAGATTTGAAACACTTTTCCGCCTGGCAGAGCGGCCGTAACCCTGCAGAATTGTACCAGCAACCAGTAGGCCCAAAAGCACAAGTGTAGCGTAGTGTCGCATGGCAACAAGTCTTGTCAGTCACGAGATGACTCGCGGCGAACCGCCCAAAGCCAAATTGAAATAGAAGCTGTAATGGCCAACCCTATAATCCCACCCAATGAAATTTCAAACCCAAGCAGCAACAATACCCCTCCGATTCCGCCAACCAAGGCCAGTGCGCCATAGATCAATGTTACCGTCCGGTGGCCAAGCCCGGACATCACCAAGCGTTGGTAAACATGCGACCGATGCGCCTGAAAAATATTCTCCCGCCGGGAGAGTCGGCGCAAAAGGGTGAAGGTCCCATCCGCCAAAAACGGCCAAAGGATCAATCCACCCGCGCAGAGGAAAAGGAAGGGCTTACGCTGTCCGTGCCTCTCGAGACACGCGATCAAAGGCAAAGTCGAAAAGACAAAACCGAGGACCGTACTCCCGGCATCGCCCATAAAAATCTTTGCCGGTGGCCAGTTAAGCGTCAGAAAGCCCACCGCGGCGGCGGCAACTATCGTCGCAACCACCGTGACCGCAGGTGAACCGACGACGATTCCGATCACGCTCCAAGCGCTTCCGGCTACGACCGCCTGCACCCCCGCCAGCCCATCGATTCCATCCATGAAGTTATAGACATTTACGACCCCGACGATCCAGAAAGTCAGGAGAGACCAAAAAACAAAGGTGCCGAGGGACCAAAATTCGCCCGTGGCCGGCGGGGACAAAACCTCAGGATTCGATGGGACAATTGGTAGCGCATGAACCATTCCGGCGACGGTTCCGGCAGGACACGCAAAGTAAAATGCCGCCAGGAAACCTCCCGCGGCGGCAAACTGAACCGCAAAACGAATTCCGGTGGGCAATGAACGGATATCATCTACTAAACTTACCAGATAAAGCCCCAGCATCCCTCCCGAAAAGGCCACCTTCACAGTCATGGGGAGTCCTGCCGGCCAAGCCAGGACGACGCCAAGGATGACGATTGGCACAAAGGCCGCACCACCCAATCGCGGGGTGGGAGCCGTATGCGAGCTGCGATCATTCGGTTGGTCAAGCAGCGCCCGTTTCAGCGCAATCAAGCGTACTACGCGGACGGCGCCGGCCGAGAGCAAAGCGACCATTGCGGCCAACGAAAGAAGCAGTTCAAGAGAAACTGAACCGGTCACAGCGTCAGCCATCCTGAGATTTGCAGATCATGAGTGATGCTGGCCATAATGATAATCGGCGACCTGCATATGTGGGGTGCGAAAAATTGAAAACCCCACTGGGGTAGGGACGCCTTTCCAAGGCGTCCGATTCTACACGGTCGTCGCACCGATCTTGCGGACGGCTCAGAGAGCCGTCCCTACCTGCGTCCGTTCCACGCCGCCGTCCGCTTCGCATCCCCCTTGGAATGCGCCGCCGACCTCCAAAGGTACACGAGGTACACGACGGAATAATTCACCGAAAAGCAGAGTAAGGTCGTCGTCACCTCACCGCTATAACGATAACCCAGCCACAACACGATGGGACTGGATACCACGATCCAGCCCTGTAGCACGAGGTCCTCATATTGCCGACCGGCCAGAAAGAACGTGAAGGCCAGCGGGCTCGCGACAAAGCGGACAAAATTCATCAGGGCCATCACGCGGGTGATTTCACCCGCCGCCCGCCAACTCTCCCCAAAAACCCACGCAAAGAGCGCGGGCGCCGCCACCATCAGCGCACCAAACGGAACCGCACCGGCGAGAACCAGATAGCTCACCGTCTGCCGATACGTTTTTTGGCAATTCCCATCCGTCTCAAAATCGCGACTCGCCCGCGAACGAAAAACGTCTCCGATCGCAGTTCCAACCACATTAGAGGGCACCGCGATGACCCGCTGGCCGAGAGAATACCCCCCCAACACCGGCACCCCGAAGAATTTGGGCAGAATCAGCGTGACCCATTGATTTGAAAGGTGGTTCAGGAGGTCCGCTCCGAGGGTATACTTGGGAAACGCCACGTACGCGCTCGCGACCCGTCGTAGATCCGACCATGCCACCCGAGGATCCCCCAGGTGATCCCGCCGCCAAAAACACCACTCCAATACCCCCGTGCCCACGCATTGCCCGACCAAGATACCTGTAATCAATCCCAGGACTCCGAAGCCGGCAAGACCGATGTTCATCGCCACTTGGACAACGGCCTGAATCACGCGACACACCGCCAAGCGGTTATAGGCTTGGTGGCGGTTGGTCCACGCCCCCAAACTCAAGGTGAGATTGGCCGAGAGGATCACCGGTGCCAAGAGCGGGATCCACGGCGTCAGCTCCGGCACCCCCATGCTGGCAGCCAAGGCCCCGCCTCCCCACAGCGCAGCCAGGACGAGCAGAAACGCGCTGGCCAACGTCGTGCAAAGCGACAGATAGACGAGCGCACGGGCGGATACTTCGTCCGGCGGGATCAGAATCGCAGCGTCATATTTTCCGCCGCCAATCAGAGCAAAGACGACCACGACCATCGACCACAAGGCAAAGGCCCCATATTCCTGCGGGGTATAAATCCGCGCCATGATTGGCGCCGCGAGCAGCGTCAGCACCTGCGCCGACGCAGTGCCACTGGCGAGTGTTCGAACGCTGGTGGCGAAGGAGTTCATCTCAAACCTTGGCTCACGCTAAGGCGCGAAGACGGAGAAGGCAGCAGGGTGGAGAAAGCGAGGAGCTTGGAGCCCGTAGCACGGGCAACCTGCCCGTGCTGGATCGAAACCGCGGCATCGAAAATCCGTGTGCTTGAGACGCGGTCAGGTTGACCGCGCTACGAGGAGCACCGTAGCACGGGCAATCTGAGCGTGCCGGGTTGTTTTTAGCCATCGATCCTTCCACCGTCATTAACTGCGGATGGCCCAGATGACGCGAGAGAACGGCAGAGATCATAGGACGACCATTTATAGACACCAATCGATCCTGATAGGGCCGGCAGCCCAAACCGTGGCTCACGCGAAAGCCGCGAAGGCGCGAAGAATGAGGCAGGGAGCGTGGAGCGCGGAACTGAGGTCGGTGAAGTTAGCACCCTGCAATAGCACCCCGTCGTTTCCTCTGGATTCTCCCGCTATCGACTGTAAACGGGTATCGCTGGAGCCGCGACGCCCTCGTTGCGGTTTCAATCCACGCGACGAGGGCGTCGCGTCCCCAGGGTAATGAAAGCCGAGACCACACCGTAGAAATTCAATCGTGGGGTCGGAAGCGCGCAACTGGGAGTTGCGTGAAATTCGCAACGTGTTCGTTCCTCTGGATTCTCCCGCTATCGACTGTAAACGGGTATTGCTGGAGCCGCGACGCCCTCGTCGCGGTTTTAATCCACGCGACGAGGGCGTCGCGTCCCCAGTGGAATGGGGAACGAAGGTATGGATTCAACAAAGGCGCCCACGAAACACACCAAGGGCACGAAATTAACCCCTGCGCGTTAGGTGCAGGCGGCTCGCGGGTTCACTTTTAGTGGTTTTCGTGTTTTTCGTGGGCCGCCTGCCTTTCATATAGACTTGAACCGTATACTCGATTGCCACCTCACGAAGCACGAATCATCTCCGCAAGCCCATCGTCGATCGATTGCGGATGAACAAATCCTGTCCGTTTCAATTTCTCGCCTGAGAAATGGGTCGTTTCGAGCAGCGCCTGCAGGCGAGTAGAGTTGATCGGAAAGTGCCGCCCACTAATCGAATAAAACGAATCCCCAAACCACGCCGCCCCTTTCGCGATCGAGAGCGGTAGACTGGGTGAATTCCCGCTCTTCCCGAATTTTTGACGAATCCGGGCGTCAAGCTCGCGCACGGTCAAGGTCTGCGCGTCCACCAGATTGTATACCTCGCAGGTGCCTGGCACCATCCGCTCTAACAGGTGCGACACGGCGGATACGACATTCCGAATTCCCACGAGGGACTTGGGGTTGTCGTTGCGGCCGACCAGAAAAAAACGCCCGCGGCGAATTGCACTCACCATGGCTGCAACGTTTGCCGTGTTACCCGGGCCATAGATCACCGCGGGACGAAGGATGAGGGCGCTGCGGCGCGCATCGGCCGCCACCCACGCGCGCACGCGTTGCTCCGCGGCCCATTTTGAACTCCCATAGGCCGACGGATGGGGCCCTGCGGCCGATTCATCCGTCGCACCACGTTCCAAAGTCTGGACCGCCTTGATCGAACTCAGATAGACAAAACGCCTGACCTCCCGACATGCGCACCAGTCGAGCCACGCCTGCGTGCCCTCGACATTGACGGCGTGAAACTCCGCCACATCAGCGCCCGTGGGCTGCGGGACATGCTGCTTGACCTCCAGGTGGACGACCGCATCGACTGGGGCTGTTTCCCCGCCCTCGCCGAGGACA
This sequence comes from Opitutia bacterium, assembly GCA_947474365.1. Taxonomy (GTDB): domain Bacteria; phylum Verrucomicrobiota; class Verrucomicrobiia; order Opitutales; family Opitutaceae; genus ER46. The sequence goes on from CANJIU010000179.1 coordinate 5,592, forward strand.
TCGGCCCGGACTTTCGACTGCCAACCGGAGGGAAGCGTCGAATACCGCTCGCTGCGTGAAACGGCTATACCCCAGTGACCGCTAGCCGCCAGGTGCTGGACAAGATGGCGTCCCACAAACCCGGAAGAACCGGTGACGAGGCAGGAAGTGGTGGGAGAGTGACATGTGACGAGTGACATGTGACGAGCCTGCGCTGAAGTTACGTATCGTAACGAATCTCCGAAGTCGCTGCAGTTCGGACGTTCAATTTTACGTGTTTGCGGACGGCTCGGAGAGCCGTCCCTACCTGCGCGCAAATTGCACTGTAAGCTAACCCGGCAATTTCACACCGCAGCCTGATGCCGCAACCAAGTGAACATTCTCGGGTCAAGGCGCGAGGCATTTTCCCAAAGCCGAACCATGTAGCTGGGGTCGGCGACCCCGGGAACTTCAATCACGATCTTCGTTCCGGTTTCCCCGGGCTCGGCGAGCCCGGCTACAACCAAGCCGAAGCAAGCTTCGGGGTATCGGGCCCAAAGAGAATGAACGGCAAGGCAGTTAACCGCGGATTTCACGGATAGTGCGGATGGTCGGAGAGCTTTATGCCTTTATCCGCGTCATCAGCGCAATCCGCGGTAAAAAGTTCGACGCTGGGATATAGTCGTAAACATAAACGATGGGGATCGATATTAGCAGGTTTACAATACTGCTTTTGAGTACAAAAGCGTTTCGAGCCGCAAACCGCGCGACGAGGGCGTCGCGTCCCCAGGAAATATTTGAGATAACGAATACGGCTACAACTTTCGCGAGGGTTCAGCAGTTCAAAAGGCCGGACCTACTTCCGCTGCGACAGTCCTCAGCAAGCGCTCCCATTGCGCCGCAATCACCGGTTGATCGTAGGTGGAATGCCCGGCGGCATAGGCGGAGCGGCGTTTCTCCAGCACGGCAGCCGGGTTGGCCTCAATCTCGTCCAGCGCGCGAGACAAACCGCCGGTGTCACCCGGTTCGACGACCCAACCGCATTGATGACGGCGGACGGTGTCCGCGAGGTCGGACTGACTCGGGCAAATGGCCAGGATTGCCTGTCCCGCGACCAACGCACTGTAGGTCTTGCTCGGCATCACGAGGCCCTCGGCGCCCCGCTTCATCGTGACGAGGGCGATATCTGCTGCGAGCATGGCCTCGCGCCACTGGGCCTCTGGCAGATTGTCGCCAAAGACAACTCCGTCCCGCGGTTTAGCCCCAAGACCGCCAATTTTCGTCTGCAGTTCGCGGAACCCGGCCCCGTTACCGCGGAAATGGAATTGCGCGCCGGAGGGGCTTAGCGGTCGGTTACGCAGCACGGCAGCAACCGTGTCGATGTCGTGCATCCGGCCCAAATTGCCGGAATATAGAATCCGTGCAGGACCCGTACTCGGCTGCGGCGGCGTGCCGCGAAAGGGCGCCCCATCGGCGCCGACGGGAATCACGACTGATCGGGGAACTTCCCCGAACTGAACCTCGGCGTAGCGCCGCAGGTGCTCACCTAAAAACACATTCGCCGCCGCCCGCTGAAACGTCCAGCGCACCATCGACCGCAGCGCCCGGTCGCCCAATCCTCCGCGACGAAGCTTTCCCGCCACCGTAAGAACGTCGGGAAACAAATCCAATACCCAGTGGACAATCGGCGTGCTCCTGGGCGACGCGGCCAACGCGACGGTGGGCGCGTAAAACGTGTTCGTGCAGACGACGCCGACAAGTCCGGGCTCGGCCCGGACAAAGTGCCCAAGGAGGCGGAGAGGATAGATTCCGTACGCCGCCGCTCGCAACCGCCAGCGGGTTATCCGACCGCGGGCGGCCCAATACTCACGTTGCGTCCGCTCGAAACGATGCTCGGTCGCGAGGCCGCGTTGGGTGAGCTCGGCCGCCAAGGCGCGCCCAAACGTGGAATATTCAACGGACGACCAGAATTCGGCGTGAAGGGTCGGGGCAATCGGTTGAGAGTTGAACGTTGAGGGTTGAGAGTCCAAGTGTAACCGGCGCCCTTTGACGTAGTACGATCGAGCCACCAGCGGTGGGCGCGTCTTCGGCGTGCACTATTACCGGGATGGATGTTCGGTTTTCGTGGGCCTAAAGCGCGGTCAGGTTGACCGCGCTACGGTGATCAACGGACTAGAGATGATCTGTTTCGCGTTTTCGCGCCTTTGCGTGAACCACCTTCTCGCTGAATTTGACGGCGAATAAAGACCCAAACCCAGACTTGCCTCACGCGAAGCCGCGAAGGGCGCGAACCAAGGAAGCTGAGGCGGCCGGGTCTACGGATTGAATAAGTCAGAAAAATGGGGTCAAAAAGATGAAACCCGCTCAACCCGAATTACAAGCGCGGTCAGGTTGACCGCGCTACGGTGATCAGCGGATTAGAGATGGTCTGTTTCGCGTTTTCGCGGCTTCGCGTGAGCTTCTCCTGCCCTGAAGTAAACCCCGCCAGTGACATCACCAGGTACTGCCGAACTACCCGGACAAATAACAGAGAGCAAGAACCCAAACCACGGCCTGGCTCACGCGAAGCCCCGAAGAGCTATGTTCCGACGGGAAGTGTGATCAACTTTCGGGGCGTACGACCGCGAAGATAAACTGAAAAATCCCGTGCATCTGTCGTAACGAGCGGCATCCGTGGGTATTCATCGCTCAAGGACACGAGACATGCATCGGCAAAATCCACGTTTCGACCACGGTATCGGTTCATTTCGGCAAAGACGATCCCTCGTCTCTCGGGCAGCGAGTGCTGACTCACCAGAAGCGCGCGATCCATCCAGTCGAACAGCCTGGATCGGGCTGGCAACGCCTTCCCTTGCAAGCAATGAACCGCTTCCACAATACACGCCTCGGCAGTCAGCCAAGGTCCTTTTACTTCAGGCGCAACACTCAAACACCATTCATGATACGGGTCCGAGCCGTCAAGCAAGCCGACCAGAAAACCTGTATCAACTATCGATGCCACGGCCCAGCGAAACAAGCTTTTCCCTGACAGTACGAACATCTTTGCTTTGTACGCACCCAAAGTCTCCACCGATCGCTGCCACCATGTCTATTTCGCCCAAACCAGCGCTCGGTTTGATGGTACGCCGGACGCTGCCCGAGATTCCCAAGCGCCGACCCAAACTGGGTCGTTTCACCGTCACCGTCAGTGGGGATTTGAGTTTTGGCATGATTATTCTAGGCCGAGGTATAGAAAATTATCTGTGACACAAGCTAACGCCGCCGGGAAGACCGGCAAGCCTGTCGAAAACGGTCAGGCGTGTCCGCCTCAGTCAGACTGACCGAGCTACGACTGGTTACGCACCGCTTCCAACCGCAAACAAAACCCGGGACCCAAACGAAGACGTGGCTCACGCGAAGCCGCAAGTTCTCCTCGCACAGCTCGGGAGGTTGAAGTTAAAGGGTGAAGTTGAAGGTCCTGCGGTCGATTTTCGAATGAGTAAGCGCCTGGGTCTTGGATTCTATTCCACTGTCCCCATTCCTCTGTCATCAATCTGTCGAAATCGATGAGAACCTGGCCACAAACATCAATCTTTGACAAAGGAATTGGGACAGGGGAATATCTTCGCCACGGCGCGCTTCGCACACCTCGCGATAACAGTTGTTGAAAGAAGTGGACGATGGGTAGGAGTCAGAAAATGGGATCAAAAACATGAAACCCACCCAACTCGGAGTACAAGCGCGGTTAGGTTAACCGCGCTACGGTGATCAGCGGATTAGAGATGGTCTGTTTCGCGTTTTCGCGCATTCGCGTGAGCCACCTTCTCGCTGAATTTGACGGCGAATAAAGACCCAAACCAAGACATGCCTCACGCGAAGCCGCGAAGGGCGCGAACCAAGGAAGTCGCGGCGGCCGGTTCTACGGATTGAATAAGTCAGAAAAATGGGGTCAAAAACATAAAACCGGTTAGCTCCGGATTTCAATGGCCAGGATGCGCCAAGGATATACTCACGCTAAAAAGCGAATGGCCATGTGTGTCACAACTGGCATTCATAGGGGAAGGTGTTCCACTCGATTTGCCAAGTCTTCCAAGGTTCCAACCTCGGCAATCACGGTCAAGTCTTGGACGCACCGGCCGATTGTCACGCGCAGTTGATGGGCGTAGATTACACCGGAAAAGAATCTTCCTTCGCGTTGCCAAGCAGCGCAGATTTGCAGGAAATCCTGATCACGGGTGAATAGTACCGAATTCAGCGCGGTGGCACGGAGCAACACGGCGGGATCTTCAGCTTGCGCGTAGGAGTCTTCCTGTGCAGTCGTAACATCCACGTTTCGTGCCCGCAATGCATCGGTGATGCCTTGGGGGACGTGAACGTCCATATAGAATTTCAGGCTCAAACCGGAGGTTGAAGAAGTCGCAGGCGACGGCGTAGCGGGGAATCAATCGTCGCCGCGGCCAAACGGTTGGCTTCAATCAGGCTTTCCGTCATCTGTTGGTCAAAAGCAGCCTGATGATCGTAGTAATAAGCCAGTGCGGCATGGATCTGTGCCAGTGACAAATTCGTGTGTTGACGATGAATTTCCTCCGCACTCCAACCATATGCGACATGATCTAACGCAACCTCCAAAACCTTTATGCGAGTACGATCAATCCACGCAAGGCCAGCGGCATCTCGCAAAATGTGGGTAATTGGCTCAGCCGTTAGCATGGTTGGAAGGTGGAGAACTTGTACCGTGGTGTCAAAGCACGCTTTGGTCAGCTTTGGATTTTGGTCCCGCCTTTGGCGTTCAGTAGGCTTCGCGTGATCAAAAATGCCAGATTTGAAATTTCAGAGTCATCTCCGCGGGTCAGACGGGGAACACTTTGCCAAAAGGCTCAACCCGGGACAGAGGAATCGGGATAGAGGAATAAAGGCGCGTGTCTGCTGGGTTCGGTGCTTGGCCATTGTATCACGCGATCCCGCAGGCGCTGCTTGGGAAAAATGCCTTCGTTCTGCGGTCTCGCAGCATCCCCACGCGGTACGCGGAAATTCCCCGGACAGGTTAGGTTAACCGCTAGACGTCGCTAATACAAACCGCCGGTGAAGGGTTCGCGCCTCGCCGATTAGGCGGGGCACGCACGTGATCTGACCGCCCTTGATCCGAAAAATTAGCGCAGATTAGCGTTCAAACCCCTGCTGGTTTTTAGCCGCAAAAGAGCGCAGACAACACAAGGGACGCGAAAACCTATTTGCCGATGGGAAGTGTGGTCAACATTCGTGGCGTACGACCGAGAAACTTTTCCCGGAAGTAGAAACTGTCACCGAAAACCGCCTTCATACTGCACTTAGGCGTGGAGCACCATAGAGATAGTGGTCATGATTCCGCGCCAAATCCGCCGGGAGTCCCTCAGCGGTACCTGCATTTCGAAGCAAGAAATCATCACCGAAAAGATCCGGGGCGGGTCGGCGCTTCTGCCATACCTCTTCGAGACTGATCCGCACCAACTTCAGTTCGTCCGGATTTAGCCGGGGCAGTTCGGCAATGATTTCACTAGCGCTCATGGACGGTAAGATGACGTCTGCGTTCAAACTCGTCAAGCGAGAGCGCCGCAAGCGCGAAGTCGATACCAACGCCCTCGAGAAGGGGTTGCCAATTGCCGACCACAAAAATCTGACCGCTGACGTCTGGTTTGGGTTTCGCGTCCCTCGCGGCTTCGCGTGAGCCACTGGCGCTTGTATCAATTGAGCACAAGGGAATGCTGAAATTGGGCCACAGGACGCTGAACAAACCTTGGGCCGCCCCAAACCAAGGCTTGGCTCACGCGAAGCCGCGAAAGGCGCGAACCAAGGAAGTTGAGGCGGCCGGTTTTACGGAGTGAATAAGTCAGAAAAATGGGGTCAAAAACATGAAACCCGCTCAACTCGGATTACAAGCGCGGTCAGGTTGACCGCGCTACGGTGATCAGCGGACTAGAGATGGTCTGTTTCGCGTTTTCACGTGTTTGCGCGAGGCCCTCCGCACTTGAACGTTGAGCGTTGAGGGTTAAACGTTGTGCGTTTCCCATCCCGCCTCACTCCCGGGTGACCCAATAACTACCGAGCGCGATCGCATCCATTCTCGTCCGGAGGAAACAACTCAACGCCTCCTTTGGGGTGTTCACAATTGGTTCGTTCTCATTGAGCGAGGTATTCAGCACCAGCGGAATGCCCGTACGAACGCGGAACCCATCAATCAGCTTCCAGTAGAGCGGACTCGTCCGCTTACTCACGGTCTGGAGCCGGCCGGTGCCATCGACGTGGGTCACGGCGGGAATTAACGCACGTTTTTCCGGTTTGATCTTGAACACCTTCTCCATGTAAGGCGCCGGCTCGTCGCGCTCAAAATACTCGGCGGCATATTCTTCCAGGATACTGGGAGCGAAGGGGCGAAATTTCTCCCGGAACTTGATCTTCAGATTCACGATGTCCCGGATGTCCGTGCGCCGCGGATCGGCCAACAAGGAACGGCTGCCCAGTGCCCGCGCCCCAAACTCCATCCGGCCCTGAAACCAGCCGATAATCTCGCCTCGCACCATCGTGTCGATCGCCGTTTGAATCAATTGCGCTTCACTCAATTTCCGCACCGGCAATTTCGCCTCGCGGATCGCGGCCTCGCAGGCTGCATCGTCCACGCCCGGACCCCAAAGCGCATGGTCGAGATGAAAACGCTCTTTCCGACCCAGGATCCGGTGCCAGACGTAGTAGGCAGAGCCAAAGGAGCCGCCGTTGTCGGCAGCGCCGGGGGGAATATAGACGTTTTTGAACGGCGTCCGCGACGTGATCTTGCCATTCGCCACCGAATTCATCGCCACTCCGCCAACCATCACCAGATTGTCGGATGGGTGCATGCGGTGGAGAATTTTCAGCAAATGCATGATGACATCTTCGGTCACGACTTGCAATGAAGCCGCGATATCCTGATGTTTTTCCGTCACCTCCGCCCGAGCTTCGCGGACGGGTCCGAGTTCAGCCACCAATCGCTGAGAATAAAAAGGCGCCACATCGGGCGAGCCGCCCTGCCAGCCGAGGCGGATGCCCTCGCGGTGATGGCGGAAATAATCCAAGTTGAGACGAAAACCGTCAGCGGTCAGTGGAATCATTCGCCGCATCTGGTCGACATAGTTGGGTTTGCCGTACGGGGCCAGGCCCATCACCTTATATTCGTCCCCATAATTCAGAAACCCAAGGTACATCGTCATTGCGCTGTACAGCAGCCCGATCGAGTGCGGGTAGTAGATCTTGGAAAAAACCTGCCAATCCGTGGCACCGCCTCCCGCCATCATCGTGCTAACAAAGTCGCCCATGCCGTCCACAGACAACACCGCAGCATCGTCAAAGGGAGAAACCGGTAGCCCACTGGCCACATGGGCTTGATGGTGCTCCACCGAGTGGAATTGCGCCCGAATCGTCGCCTCTGGGCAACCGAGCGCATCTGCCAAACTCTGCCGCAAGGACCGCTGTTTCCCCTGTCGTTTCGCCCGCGCCAGGATGTAATCGCGCGCACTTACGAAATTCCGCAAAGCAAAACCCGCCTTGACCTGCCAGTTTGCCCGGGGATTGAAGGAAACGGAGACATGATCAATATCGCCGGCCGCGACCCCCGCCTGCCCCAAGCACCAGCGAATCGACTCTGCCGGAAACCCGGCCCAATGCTTCACGCGATTAAAGCGCTCCTCCTCGACCGCGGCAACGAGTCGCCCGTCAACGAGCAGCGCAGCTGAAGAGTCACCGTGAAAGGCGTTGATTCCTAGTATAATGTTCTGCATGACCTAGAGGAGCATGGCATAGCTGCTGGAAAAGGGCAGCTGGAGTAGTATCCGTTTGCGGAATCGAAGCACAGGGATCAACCGACCCGTGGGCGGTTCGAGAGACTCGGGAGTGGCGAGTTGAAAAGCCGACGGTCCGGTCTTGAACCGACAAATGGCGCTCGAACCGTGAAGGGGAAGACAACCAAAGCGCAGGTAATTGCCATCTGAAGTATATTCCCGTAGATAATAATCAATGCCGAACCGACACCATTCAGCATAGCCACAAGCAGAACAACAAAAATAGCAACCCCGCCCTCGCTGAATGGACCATTAAACACGGAATCAAGAAAGAATAACAAAAGTCCTTGCAACACCATGATAACAAACACGCCGGTCACTCCGTAATTGGCATACGACTCACCGATGTATCCGATACCGAACGCCGCCGTTACCGAACTCCCAACGAAACCATATGTTTGATCCACTTGCGTAAGTACATCTGAAAATATCGGTTTGTCCGGCCAAATCAAGCGCGGAATTGGTGCATATATGAATGGCTTATAGCTATCACCCGCAAGGTACGGAATGCGGCTTGGCGTATTTTGGCAAACCCACGCGAGTCTGGCGACGATTGAAAATCGCCCGATCGATTCCCGCCAAGTGATAGTCTTGTCATTTGCAAGGGTCGTCCCAAGGAAGAAGGCCCGGAAATCAATTCGCGCTGTCGACTCCTGCCAGACCGCAAGCTTTTGGGCTGTCCCAGAGTCTTCATCCCCATACCAAACTCGATTGCGGTAATCATGCTTGGCGGTGTTCACCATGAAAACGCCGAGCAAGCCCACGATCGTAAGCATCACTGGCAATTGGCGTTTCACCGCGCACCTGACGATCAGCACCGCCACTAAAGGAAGGAAGGCCGCCTCAAGCATCCCAGTAGTAAGGCCTACCGATGAAATATAGACCAAAAGCACCGCTAGGCCAATTTTCATTGCACTGCTCGCGTCTCCGACCCGGTAGTAAAAAACTGCCGCAAGAACTGAACTGAGCAAGAGCAGAACTTGGCTAAGCTGCACGTGCCCACCTAGCGGTAACCATCCGGAAGAGGCCAGAAAACGAAAAACCAATGCGAGACCGGCTATAGTAAATACAGAAAGGATCCTTCGCCGGGGATCGACTCTTAGATCAATGGAAGATCTCGGCACCCATCCAAACCGCCCGAGAACCATCAAAGTGAGAACGAGAGTCGCAATGCCCAAAAAGGAAAGCATCACCGCTTTATTGATGGATTCCCATGATAATTCGTAATCGACATTCAGGATTCTAATTGAGTTTGGCTGGGTGATTGCGCCGAAACCTGCGTAGACACCGAAGAATATACATACCAAGGCAGTCATGGGCACCGTGCGCTTTCCGCTGCGGATCCAAGCATACATGGGAATGGTCGCCACCATCATCGTAATCCACGCCAGCGCAAACGTGAAATACGGCATTCCATCAAACTTGAGACCCCACCCCAGGAGGGCGGTCCCGCATGAGATGGCACACACCGCGCCGCCCCCCCCCAGTTTGGATGTTATTGTCATATTTGTTTGATAAAGTCGCTTAGATACACAAGGCCCCCCTACTAGTGCTTACTTGCAATGATACGCGATATATGGCAGATCGGGTGGATGTCACGAACTGCTTCTCTCATTACGTGCGGTGAGGATGATCGGCAAATTTTGGAGCGGCGGGCAGCCAGCCGAACCGAGCCGAGGCAAGTAGTGGAACGA
>CANJIU010000180.1 GCA_947474365.1 Opitutia bacterium
ACCAGCTCCGCGCCGGCTGTACCGCCGCCGCTCAGGCGCTCGCCAACGCCACGACGGTGCAGCGACTACTCGTCGATGAGGCCCTGCAGCACTCAATCACCGCCAAACTCCTCATCGTGGACGAATACGGGCTCCTTTCCGCCGGCCAGCTCAACTCTCTGTTGAAAATCGCCAGCAAACGTGGTGCCCGAGTGCTGCTGGTCGGCGATTCCGCGCAACACAAGAGCGTCGAGGCCGGCGACGGCGCACGGATCCTGGAAAAGGAAACCCGTGTCACCATGGCGGAACTCCGCACCCTTCGCCGGCAGGCCGCCAATCCCGTGTATCTCGCCGCCGCCCAGGACCTCGCGGCGGGGCAATTCACCTCGGCCTTGAAGAAACTAGACGCCATGGGAGCCGTCGTGGAAATCGCCGATCCCGTCGCCCGGCGCACGCGCATGGTGGAACTTTGGCACGCCACGATTCGGGGCAAGAGGACCGTCGGCCAAACCGTCGTAGAGGCGCAACCCCAGACTGCGCTGATGATCGCCCCGACCTGGCATGAAATCGACGCGTTGAACGCCTGCGCTCGTGCCATGCTACGGAAGACCGGTGAGATCAGCGGGACCGACCAAACGTTCGTCTCGTTGCGCAGCAGAGACCTGACCCGGGCACAGCTACGGGAGGCGCGCCATTACCGACCCGGAGACGTACTCGTCGCCCACTCGGCGACCAAACATTTTCAGAAGAACGACGAATTGCGCGTCGTGCGTCGGGACGGGCGCCGGCTCATCGTGGCGCGGGGCCAAGCGGAGTTCTCGGTATCGCCGCGACAGTCCGGGCGCGCGTGGGTCGTGTGCGAAGAGCGGTCGCTGGCAGTGGCAGCGGGCGACCGGATCCGGCTGCGGGAAGTTGGTCAGACCATGGCGGTCGATGGGAAACGCCAGCGACTGGCCAACGGCACCACGGTGGTCGTGCAGTCGGTCAATGCCGACGGGAGGCTCGTACTCGCGAATGGTTCGACGCTGCAGGGTCGTCAGGCCCTGTTGGGGTATGCCACCACCTCGCACGCCGCGCAGGGGCTCACCGTTGACCATGTCTTTGTCGCCGGCGCCGCGTCTCAGGAAGGCTTGTACGTGTCCGCCACCCGCGGTCGCTTGGGGATCAGGATCTTCGTGCCTGACCGCGAGGAGTTTCTCACTGGAGCGGGCCTCCATAGAGAAGCGAGAATGTCGGCGTTGGAGTTCGCCCAGTTGCGCGATCCGCTGTTGCCTCATGGGCTGCCGCGGTGGCTCCAGCCGCTCCGCCTGTCGCTACGGTATTTTGCCCTGGTGCGCGAACGCTTGAGTCGGGATCCCGGCCCGGCAGAGAGCACGTCAAGACATCGATCCGTCCGCGTCCAGCAGACGGAGTCGGTGCGAATCCGCCTATGAGTGTGGCCCGCAATAGCTGCTACGCCAAAGGCCGTTCGCCTCAGATCTTTCTGTCGCTGGAAACGAGGCATGAGCGCCGGGCGCTGCCGTACACCCTGCTGCTCGAGGTGGAGATGGCCTCCGACGCCTGCCTGCTGCAACTGGTTTTCTCCCACTACGAGGTATTGGTGAAAGGAGGACGGCTGGAGGAGATCTACGAGAGCGTGCGCGACGCCACTTGCACCGTCATCAGGCAGAGCAGTACGGACGACCAGTACTTGACAGAACGGGAGACCCCAGCCTACGTCACTGAAGTCCGGATCAAACGGCTGGAGGTATCGGCCTGAGATTCGCCGCAGTTGGCAGGATGATCCCAGTGCAGAAAAATGTAGCGAGATGCAGTCTCCGGCGGAAGGCTCAAGTCCGAGACCACGATCACGGCGGGAACACTGCTTGGACGTGGCGTCACTACGGTGGTGGCGAGGCGGCGGTGCGCCACGCGTCCATCGAGCAAGCCGTCGATCCGGAGAAATGCCGCCCACGCGCCGTGCACTGCTTCCGGCCTCACTCGACGGCATAGGACCTCGGATTCAACGCGCACCCAAGCAGTCTCCTGCAATTGACCAAATCTCATTCGGGGCGGCGTGTTCCGACTTGTATAGGTGGGCGATGCGGCTTTTGCCGCTCATTTGCTGTGACCAATTCGACTTGGATGGCCGTCAGTATGCTGAGGTAAGGGTGCATTTGAGGGCCGACGTCTTGCCGGTGCTGGATTCCTCGGCTGATGAGGTTCGGCAGTCGCTCGGCGGGTTGCTTGGATTGGCCAATCGATGGCCTTCATCGGGTCGGTGACAGTTGGCGAGTTGGGGAGGTTGAGGCTTCGTTGGGCAATGGGGTTCCCTTGGAGTTGGATTACAATGGGCTGGTCGGAGGTTCGCCGGGTGGAGCATTCTGAGATTTTAGAGTCTGCCGTTGCTCCCGAGGTGATCACTTGCGCCAGAGGGGAACTTTTCGCGCTATCTGGCGACGTAAGACCGGTGCCTATGCCACCCGTGACACACGGTTTGCCCCCATCGGGACAGTTTCTGGCGCTTGAATGTACGTCGTGAGGACGCCCTGCAGTTCTCATACAGGTAGCAGCGGCCGGAAGCAGTCTCCGGCGAAGGGACGGAGCCGGAGTCTGCGTTGGACGCAGCGTCGCTCGCCGGCCGCGCCGTCGCTCGGCTGGCGAGATGACGGCGCGTCACGCGCCGAACCGAGCCAGGCCGAGTGTCGGTGAATTGGCCGCCCGCGTGCGTTGTCCGTTCGATCGTTATTCTCGGCCGCCATAGACAGCGGTCCCTTAAGATTCCCGTACCCGACGAGGCGCTGCGGCGGCGAAGGCACCCAATAGCCGGAGCCACCGATCGCGCCGGTTCAAAGTTCTTCAAGGCTGTTCAAAGTGGTTCAAAGTTTGAAGTCTGTGCGTTCAAAGTCTGTTCAGACTTTTCAAATTTCGCTCCGCCGGAGGCTCAGGAGTACCGCCTTTCCTCGGATTTCCTCGAACAACCTCGAACGCCGCTGCGCAATGCGGCTCTGCCCCGACGATGACCTGACCGGGCCGACGGGCCTCGACCACTGGCACACGACGATTACAGGTACGGCAGGTGCAGACGCTGCGGTTTTTCCGGCTGCTCCGGCTCTTGCGGCCACCGCCGTCCTCAGTACCGCAGCGACTGCAGGCCGCCACCGGACCGGAACCCACGCTGGCGGCGGACTCCGTGCTCGGAGCCCGCCACCAGCTTCCGAACTTTCTCAGTACGAGGGGACGGCTGACTCGCATCCACCCCAGGCCCCCGATGCAAATATCAACGCGCACGTCAGTAACTGCACCTGCCTGCATCACCACCGCCAAAATCCAGCACGGCTCAGCGACAACGACGATTCTCCGAGGCAAGGTAATCGACCTGCAACCCTGCACCGGAACGAACTGAGCATCCTCCAGCGGCACGCGAACTGTTCAAAGTCCTCCCTCCACAAAAAAGCACCCGGAAATCCCCATCATGAAGAGTGGAGACGCAATATCCCTAAAGCCGTTTTGGACGTTGGGCGGAGCCGCCACGGCGCGGCGAAACCATTCGAGCTTCATCCGAGCTGCGTTCGAGGCCGGCGACGCCATGGCGGCGGATTCCTCGAATAACCTCGAATCGGCTCGAATCACCTCGCACGTCTGATGACCAGAACGCCATTTCAGTCGAAGTTGCGGCCTCACCTCGAGTTCATCCGCGAGTGCCGCGCCCAGGAGGTGAGTTATCACAGCAGTCTGGCAGGATCGCTTCTTCGCATTGTGACCAACGACAATCAGAGCGGTCTCCTTGCTCGGAGGTGCGGTTGGCACTGTTGCTCCCGGTCGCGTGCACAGTGGCTGCTGGTCGTTGTCGTACAAATCTCTCCAATCGGTCGGGGCAGTCCCGCGAAATAGAGTTTCACGCGGCACAACCGCCAATAACTGCGCAGCGGCCCGGGCAAGGTCATGATATAGTGATCTTCTGTACTTCGTCCGCGAGGTGCCGCGTTATGTCTAGCCACTCTGTATATCGGAAGTACGTCACCTGCGATGCGAACGAGGCGAGTGCTTCCATTGCCTGCCACCCCGTCGTGGTCCTCGGGAAATAGGCGCTCATGCCGTCCGCCAGCACGGCTGGCCCGCTGCGCGAATATACATCCACATTTCAACAATAGAGCCGAATAAACCATCCCGAATATGCATCGTTCCATCCTCCTCCTTGGCGTCGCATTGTCGGCGATCGTCTCGACCCACGCCCAACCGTCCAGTGCCGCGGCCATTCTGGCGGCCGGCGATCAAGCGTGGGCGGAACTGGTGGCGTTGAACACCGTGCCCACGGTCCTCAAAATCCGCCAAGGCGACGACCTGACGACCACGGATGCCAAAGCGAAGATAACGCGGCAAGCCGACCAGTCTCTTGTGGTGTCGAAGCGCGCCCACGATTTCTATTCCCAGTTTCCAGGTCATTCCAAGGCGGCCGAGGCGCGTAAAATCGAAGCGATCACCTCCCTCCGCGCGGTCACGGACGGTGACACCGCGCAGGAGCAGTCGGCCCTGACCATCGCCGGGTTGGTGCGCGATAGCCGCTCGGCTCCGAGTTCCGATCGATTCGAAGTTGCGCTCAGCATCGAGCGGCTGAAATACACCAAGCAACTGAAGAGCAAGACCGCCCGGGGCACCTCCGCGGAGCGCGTCCAAATTGGTGAGGACCTGCGGAAAGAGTTCGGTGACCAGCCTGGGCTCCAAAAATACTATCTGGAAATCGCCCGCCACGCCGACACGGACACGGCGAGTGGCCTCGCGACCAGCATCGTCCGGTCTGCGGCCGCGTCGGCCGCAGACAAGGCCGAGGCCCAATCGATTCTCAATCGCGCGGCCCTGATCGGAAAGCCGCTGAACGTGCGGGTGGCGAAGCCGGACGGCCGGGAAATCGACCTCGGGCAGCAGCAGAACAAGATCACTGCGGTCATCGTCTGGTCTCCCGCCGATCCGGGCAACGCCGAGGCGCTGAGAGCGGTCGAGAAGACGATTCCCTCCGGAATTCAGGTTGTCTACGTGGCGGTCGGCGGCACGTCGCAGCAGTTGGCGAGCGCCCAGAACCGGGTGCTCGGTGTCGCCGGCGATTCCTATGTCTCGACCGGCGCCGCCGCCAAGTCTCTGACCGCCGCGCTGCAACTGCAAAAAGCGCCCGTGCCTTTTGTGTACGTGATCAATCGTGCTGGAAAGGTGGTGGCGTGCGGCCGACTCCGGGAACTTCCCGCCCTCCTCTCCAAAGCCATCGGTTGATCCAACCGGCAACCGATCGCTGTCATGTGCTTCGGAAATCCTCCGCGCTGGAGAGTTCCTACCGCCTCCCGACGCCTTCCGTCCTGGATGATCGGCGCGGTCTTCGCGGTGTTCGTGTGGTCGGCCTTTGGCGCCACGACACTCACGCCCTACAACGGGGTCGTCGCCTTGAGTCCGAGCGGCCAGCCCAAATTTACGATCACCACGCCTGCGCTCGTAAATCCGCCGACGGTGACCGACGGCAATGGCAACTCTGCCACTGACTCGATCCAGCGGATCGAGGTGTCCTGCCCCGGGATAATCACGTTTCCGAATATCTGGGTCAGCAGCTACAACAGCCTGTGGTCCGATCCGCGGGGCGTTCTGCCGCCGGGACGGTACGACTACCTCGTTCGGGCCATCGGCGCCACCTATTCCACTTACAGCAACTGGATCGACGGGCATTGGGTCGAGGACGGCTATTGGGAGGATGACGAGTGGCACGACACATCCTGGTGGATGGACGGGTATTGGGACTACGGCATCAACGGAACGCCCACGGTCTTCAGTACGGCGAGCATCAGTTTCTACATCACCTCGACGGCCGGGGCGACGACGCTCACTCCTTTCAACGGACTGACGAACATCGCCGCCCCGGCTCAACCGAAATTCACACTCAGTTCGAGCCTGTCCAATCCACAGACCGTAACTGATGCGTACGGCAATACCCGCACCGACCGGCTCGATAGTTTCGAAATCTTCAACCCCAGTTACGGCTGGTTCCCCACCATTACACCCAACGCCGGCAGCTACGGCGCGCAATGGTCCGATCCTCGTGGGGTCCTCACTCCGAGCATACAGACCTACACGGTCCACCCGTGGGCGATGCACTATCAGGCATATAACAATGGCTGGGTCGCCGGCCACTGGGAGGAAATCGGGCACTGGGTGGCAGAGAGCGAAGGTGGCGACACCTGGGTGGTTGATGAGTCCTGGTGGGTGGACTCCTATTGGGAGACTGGCTTCATCGAAACCCTGGAGGAGATGCTGCCCCGGAACGTCACCTTCAACATTTCCACCGGTACGGCGCAGACGATCACCTTCCCCACGATCGGCACCCACTCGTGGGGCGAGCCCGAGTTTCCGCTTACGGCCACGGCTTCGTCGGGATTGCCGATTACCTATACGTTGGTCTCAGGTCCCGCCTCCCTTTCCGGCAACATGTTGACGGTGACCGGCGCGGGCACCGTGGTGGTTCAGGCGTCGCAAAATGGCAATTCCGTGTACGGCGAGGCCACGCCGGTGACTCGCAGTTCACGACCGTCAACGGTCAATCACAGAGCATTTCGTTTCCGACGATTGCCACCCATGCCTTCGGCGATCCGGCATTTGCCCTCCAGGCCACAGCGTCATCCGGACTGCCGGTCAGCTACAGCGTCACTTCGGGTTACGCGACGATCTCAGGCTCCGTAGTCACGATCACGGGAGCCGGAACGGTGACGCTGTCGGCCAGCCAGCCAGGCAACGCCACGTACAGCCCCGCCACCACGGTTTCACAGTCGTTTACTGTCACCAAATCGTCCCAGTCGATCAGCTTCGTTTCAATTCCAGATCACACCGACAGTGACGCGCCCTTTCAAATTTACGCCAGTGCGTCCTCGTTCCTGCCCGTTTCCTACGCAGTAGTTTCCGGTCCGGCCAGTGTTTCGGGTGATATCGTCACCTTGGGTGGCACCGGCACCGTCACGCTCCGCGCCTCACAGGCCGGCGACACACGTTACCTTGCTGCACCGACTGAGGACCAGACGTTCAACGTCCAACTCGGGCCCAACGGACACGTCCTCACCGTCATCGGCGGGACGGCCGACCGGATTGGCGGGAACTACGGCGCCTATGTTGCAATCTCCGCCACCCCGCAGAGCGGAAAGTATTTCGCCGGCTGGGCCAAGGACTCCGGCACCGGATCCATTTCGAACGTCACCACCCAGAATTCCAATTTCATCATGGGGTCCACTGGAGCCACGGTGCGGGCCACCTGGGTGGCGACCCCGCTTAATTACGCCATCACGTGGAACGGGATCAATCTGCCGGAGACGGTGACGGCGGGTGACAATCAGGATGGCAGCACGGTGATGCGGTTCGCCGCCCTCGTGACCAATACCGGAACCGCGCCGTGGAGCCCGACGATGGGGGTGAGTGTGTATAACGCGGCCGGCAACATCGTCGGATACGCTCAACCCTTGTCTCCCGGTGGCGTGATTTCCGGTGAAACCACGCAACTCTGGTTCAGCGTCTGGCTGCCGACAACGCCCCAGACATTGTACATGCATACCTTGGGTGCGGCCGCGACCCTTTTTGGCACCAACGTGTTCAGCTCGCGGTGGGCGCTCAGCAACATCCTGGCGCGCAATGGCGCTTGCCCGGGTTTTCCATCCACCGGCGGTGTTTTCATCCGGTCGGCGACGGTCGGCGTGGCGATGACGATTGATCTCAATGCCTCGAACTCGACCACCGGTTATTCCCTCCAGGGCGGTCTGCCTCCCGGGGTCACGTTCAACACGTCCAGCGGCCAGTTCTCGGGCACACCGACGCAGGCCGGAAAATACGCACTCACCGTCAGCGCCACCAACTCTGCCGGAATCGGTACCGCGGCAGTGCTCATCACGGTATATCCGGCGGACAACTATAACCTGAACGTCACCGATGGTGCCGGTAGCACCTCCAATCTCGTTGTCGGATCGACGACGCCGATTTCGGCGAATCCCGCCCCCGCGGATTCGATTTTCAATGGCTGGACGGTGACCAGCGGACCGGGAATCGTGGCCCATAGTCACCTCGCGACCACGGTCGTCCGCCTCGACCAACCGGGCGACACCGTTGTCAAGGCGAACTACATCACGGGAATTCCGGTAACGGTCGTCCGGGGCATTTCTTCGCCTTTGGGAGGCGTCCCGGGTGCGACCATCGCGCTCACTCCCGACCCGGATGGCGACGGCACGATGTTCAGCAATTGGTCGACCAGTGGACCTGGCACCATTGCCAACGCCACCTCACGGACGACCAACTTCATACTCGGTGCGACCGGCACCACCGTTACCGCGAACTTCGTGCCCGGCTACCGTCTCACGATGGTGGGCAGTGCCGCCAGTGCGCCTGGCGGGGTCCCCGGCACGGAAATTGCCATCTGGCCCACAAGTCCCGGCCCCCAGTACGAATTCATGGGATGGTGGATCAATGGCCCTGGCTATCTCGTTGGCTCCACCGTTATTATGGGCAACGGTCCGGCGGTGGTGAACACCGGTTGGTGGCCCACATCCGGCGGCCCGCTGCCTCGCACGTATCTGATGTCGAACAAGTACGCGGTCATGAAGAACGAGGCGTTTACGCTGAGCCTGGCCACGACCTACTCGGGGACGCTGACCTGTCAGCAACTCGACTACTCGACCGACAACGGCCTGACGTGGGTCCTCGGCACGCCCGCGCAAGGCACGCGATGGGATACTCCCTCATCCAGTGACAGCTGGTCGTGGTGGGCATCCAAATCCATTTCGTTCGCGACCGCCGGCACCGTGGTATTCAGGGCGAAGGCGGCAGCAGGAAGCCTGCAAAATCCAGTTTATGCGTACGTCAGGTTGACGGTGATGAACCAAAGTTCGGCCACAATCACAACGCACCCGGGCTCTCAAACGGTTGCCGGCGGTCAAGGTGCATTTTTCAAGGTTGTCGCGGAAGGCACCGGAGGCATTTTGTATCAATGGAGGAAGGACGGCGTCGCGATCAGCGGTGCGACGAATGCGACCTATTCGATCGACCACACACTCTTTAGCGATCGCGGCAACTATTCGGTCGCGGTGTGGAACAACGATAACGTCGTGGTCAGCAATGCCGCCACTCTGACCGTTACCGGTCTTCCGCCTTCGATTCTCGTGCAGCCCGTGGCCCGGCTCGTCCCTCCCGGGCTGGCCGTGGCGTTCTCCGTCGTGCCGGGCGGCATTGGTCCATTCACTTACCAGTGGCAAAGGAACGGAACGGCTATTGCGGGGGCGACAGGAGGGAGCTACATCATCGACAATCCGCAATCGGGCGATGGCGGAAGCTATCGGGTCGCGGTGTCGAACACCATGGGAATGACGCTGAGCGATTCGGTGGCGCTGGTCGTTGCCATGTCGAGTGCGGCTCCGTTGGTCACCAGCGGCCTCACTTCGTCCGGGGTGCGGGGAACCGCGTACTCCTACACGATTACGGGGACGCACAACCCGACGAGCTACGGCGCGACCAACCTTCCTGGCGGGCTGTCGCTCAACACCTCGACCGGCGTGATCAGCGGCACGCCCACGGTCGTTGGTGTTTTCTACGTCGCCCTCACCGCCATCAACGACGTCGACACCAGCCCCGTCGCCACGCTCGCGCTGTCGATTGCCAATGCGGTCGAAACCGACTCTGCGGAACAAAACCAGCTAAAGATTCACCTTCCGGCGTCCCTATGAAGTCTTCAACCCCAGATTTGTTTTTTGGATCGCGCGGCGTGACGGCGATGGACCCAGTCAAACACGTTGGCGTTCCCGCGTTCCGAAACCGCTATGGGTCGTGGCGGCTTGTCTCCATCCCTCTGGTCCTGGCCTGTGTGGCCGCTGTGAAAGCGCAGCCAATCGATCGATCGCCCGCCGGAGTGACGGCGCGCGCGGTCGCCCGGGCGGGGAATTTCGAGACGGCGTTGGTCCGGTTAAGCAGCGGCAATCTCGCGGCCGCCGAAGCGGCTTTGTTCAAGGACAACGTGCAACCGTCCGGCACCATCGAGTCGGATGTGGAGTGCGCCACCCGGCTCACCCATGCGGCGTTGGTCCTGCGTGAACGGTTCGATTACAAGACCGCGAATGTGGCGGCTGCGCGGGCTTTGGCTTTGCTCGCAGCGATCCCGTCCGATCGATTCACGAGCGCCGGACCCGAGCGCCGCTCTCAGGCTCACGAAGCGGCTGGCTTCATCTACGAGCGTCTCCTGGCCGATCCGGGATCGGCCAAGGCGTCGTTCACCCAAGCCCAGCGTGAACTGCCCGATTCAAAGGCCGCCAAGGCGGGTTTGGACCGGATCAAGGCGACGGAAGATCAAGTCGTCCGTCAGCAGGGAGGGAAGGACTGACCCATGCAATTTTTCTCTGCTATTCTATCGTACGTTTTAGGATACCGGCCGGCTCGCCGTTTTGCGGCCGTTTGGGTTGCCCTCCTGTGCTGCTGCCGTGTGGGCGCCCAGGTCGCCGACGGCTCAACGGGCGTATCCGTGGCGATCAAGCTCGTCGGCCTGACGTGGGCCGGTGGTTCAGGGAACCACGTCGACGTGACGGTTGCGGCGCTCAACGGCACCCAAGCCTCGGACGCGGGCGCGCAAAACACCGAAACTCCACAAGTCATGGCGCGGTTGGCCGTGGGCAAAACCTACAATCTTTTGTTGAGCGCTTCGGGTCTGAACAACCTCACCGTTCTGGCCGTGCCTCCCGCCGGGTATGTGATGGAGATCGAGCGCGTCCCGCGGGAAGAATTTGCGACGCCATTCGTTCCAAGTGTGCGACTCCGGGTTCGCCCGCCGCTGGACGCTGCTCCCTCGCGCGCCGGAGTTGCCACCGCGCTCGGCACCGAACGCACCCTGTGGCAGGTTTCCCTTGGCGCTCTCTCCAACGGCGAATCTGCCGGGACGATCTCCTTCATCGATGTCGGCGCACCCGTCAACGTGGCTTCGATTTTTTCGCCATCCGGCCTGCTTTACGACTCTCCGTCCTCCGAAGTCCAGGTAATCGAGAACAGCTCGAACGCCGTGGCTCCGTATATCGCGGGCACCCTGCGGCAAATCATCGCCCCCCAAGTCTGTGTCGACATCTACATGGATGCGACGAATCAATGTCAGCTGAAGTTCTACAGTCGGGCTCAGCTGGGGACTCAGTCCGGCGGTATCTACAGTTTCACCGGTGATCCGTTTTCCTGGTATTTTTTCAATCAGGAGGGGCAGCAACCCAACGCCGTGCGGATCACGTGCGGGCTGCGGAACACCACGGGATTCGACAGCAGTGGCCAGATGATCGTCCTGCCTCCGCTGCAACCGGTCGTGCGGGCAAAGGTAACCGACCTCGTGCGCACGGGCGATGCCCCCAACCACACGTGGGCCGCTCGCGACTGGTACCCAGAGCACCCGGAAAGCGGCAGCACGGTAAGTTTGTCCCTTCGCACCCGCAACGGTGCTGCGGAATCCCTCGCAGTCGCAAGCGAATCGATCGATTCCGAATCACCGCCGACGATTGTCGCCCAGCTTACCCGAACCTACAGCAGGAAGACTTGGGGCGACGAAGTTGGCACCGAGACGCTCGGCACCACCGACCCGGTGGTCACGAGCTACGGATATTGGGAAAGTGTGGCGGTCCAGTCCGCCGCCTATACGCGAGTCCGCTCCCAGATCCGCCACGGCGCTTGGGAGGCGTACGAGTATTACGACTACGCCGACGGTTTGGCCACAGCGGGCGCGCTCCGTCGCCGCCACCGGCCGTTCAACAGCACGGATACCACGGTGCCGGACCTCGCCAACCACAACGGCGAAATCACCACCTACGAATGGATGACCGACGCGTTTGGCCGCGCGACCCGCCCAGCCCTGGTCGAAACGAAAGTCGCGGGGGTCACCACGGCGAAGGCGAGGGTCGAATACTCCGAGGCTTCGAGCAATTTTTCGGGCCATACCGCTCTCACCCTTGTGACCGCCACCCGCAAGGACTACAGCGCCAGCGCGACGTACCTCACGTCGATCACGAAGTATTTCAGCGAGAATGCCGGCGTGGTCGGGATCGCCACGGACGACTTCTTTCGGTCCCGCGTTCACTCGGTGCAGCGGTCAGATGGGGTGAAACAGTCGTACGCCTATCAGCGCGGCACCTGGAACGGATCGACGTTCACCCGGTCAGGTAATGGCGGACTCGACGTGCCCAGCGGAGCCTTCGCCAGTCGCATTTCGGTGATCACGGGTTCGGGCCTGAGCACGGCCGGAACCCTCTACGACACCCACGATGGCTATGACATCGACGACGTCTATTTGGTTTACGATACCTCGAACTCCGATCCGACCAAGCATACGTTCAAATCGACCATGCAGGTCACCATTCGCGACAACTTCGCCCGGGTGGTGCGCACCGAGTCGTACGTCCGCTCCGGCAACTCGTGGGAGTTGATCGGGGCGGTTAACTACGGTTGGAATTTCTCCAACCAACTGATCAAACGAGCGACCAACGAGAGCACGACCTACAGTCTTACTGCGGGCTCGGTCTACGACGCGAACTACGACGGAGAATATCTTGTCTCCGAGACCAATGAATCCGGTGTCGTGGTCGGATACACCTATGACACCGCGGGGCGCGTGGAAACCGTCACGAAAGACGGATTTGGCGCTACCACATCTTTGGCGACCAAGTTTACGTACGACGCCGCCAGTCGGGTGAAAGAGCAACGGGTCGGCTGGGGTCAGACGGAACAGTTGGTCACCTCGCGGGTGTTCGATCTGGCGGGCCGGATTCAGAGTGAATCGTCCCCGGGGCCCAACGGCCCGATCACCGCTACCTATTCCTACGTTCCGGCGAGCCGCCAGACCACTGTATCGTTACCGCTGGGACGCAACCGCACAGAAATCCAGCACGCCGACGGCGGGTTGCAGGAAATCACGGGTACCGCCGTCGTTCCGGAGTACTTCAACCGCCAGATCCTTTCTGACGGCGCACGGTATGCGCGGGTGAATCTCGGTACCACCAACTCAGCCCGCCTCAACGAAAGTTGGAGCGATTGGCTCGGTCGTACGACCCAAACCTCGCGGCCGGGATTCACCGGGCAGGGTGCGTTGGTCGAAGCTTTCAGTTTTTACGATACCTCCGGCCGGATTAAGAATTCCACTCGCAAGGTAAATGACACCCCGGTCTACGCCGCCACGCTCTACAAATACGACGAACTCGGTCAGCTCATTCGCAGTTGCCTCGACCTCAATAACAACAACACGCCCGAACCCGACGGCAGCAATCGGGTCGGCGACAACGACCAGTATTTCGAGAAGATCGCCGGTGAGTGGTGGCTGACCAAGATTGGTAAGACCTATCCAAAAACGGGCGACAATACCCCGCTGCGCGTTTCGACCACCCGGCAGCGACTGACGGGGTTCACCGGCAGTTTCCGCAGCGAGACGGTCGCGATTGACGTCGACAACGTGACGACGACGCGAACCGTTGCGATCGATCGCCCGGGAAAGACGACGACGGTCTCGACGACCCGCACCGGATTCCAGTACGCGCAGACCGAAACTTACGTCAACGGACTAGCCACTCGGGTCGAACGTTTCGACAGGCTGACTTACAACACCGGTTACGATTCCCTTCAGCGACCGACCACGAGCAGCGATCCGCGCACCGGTCTCACGACCACAAGTTACAAATCTGGCTCCACCTTTGTGGATTGGGTGCGTGATGCGGCCGGAAACACCGTGGCGACCTACACCTACGATGCCGCCGCCCGTGTCGTCGCCGTGACGGACGCGGCGAACAAAGTGGAGCGCACCGAGTACAATACCCGAGATCAGGTGATCCGCCGCTGGGGTGATACCGTTCATCCGGCCGAATACGGTTACAGCGATTTCGGCGAACGCACGTCGTTGAAAACCTTCCGGGCCGGTTCCAATTGGAACTTGGGCGTTTGGCCGTCAAATACCGGATCGGCGGACCAGACGACGTGGAACTACGACCCTCCCAGCGGTTTGCTGACATCCAAGACCTATCCGGCCGCCGACCCGGCTTCGTCCGACCCGAGCCTTAATACCCCCAAGACGGTATCGTACACCTATAATGCTCGGGGCCAGACCGCCACGCGCACGTGGGCGCGGGGGATCGTGACCACCTACAATTATTACGACCTCACCGGGGAACTGCACACGCAGACCTATTCCGACGGCACCACTCCCACGGTGACCTACACCTATACCCGCGCCGGGCAGATTGACTCGGTCAACGACGGCGTCACCGGTGCACGCAACTTCGCCTACAATGCCGATCAGCCCGTGCAACTCGACGCGGTCGCGCATGGTGGATTCTACGCCGACCGCGTTCTGACGCGGCAGTACGACGGGCTCAAGCGGCCGAATGGATTCCTCCTCGGCACCGGCGGAAGCGCGGCCAGCCTCTCCGCCGACCTGACGCAGACGCACACCTACAACGCGCTGGGCCGTTTCGAAAGCCTCGTCAGCGCGCGCGGGACCCAAACCGGGCGCAGCTTTTCGTATGACTACAACGGCGGCGGGCTGGTGTCGGCGATGAATGTCGTCGGCAGTTCGTTGGCCGTGAGCCGCGAGTACGAGCCGAACCGCGATCTGCTGACAAAAATCGACACACTGTGGAGCGGAGTCTCGCGCACGCGTTACGACTACACCTACAACGCGCTCGGCCAGCGGGCAACCGGGCAGCAGACCGGCGATGCCTTTACGGCGTCCTCGGATCTCGGCGGCTCGACCTACTACCGCTACAATTATTGGTTCTCCCGGTTTCTTAGTGGCAAGGATTCGGGGAGAGCAGGCAGGCTGGGAGGATGAAACCAAGCAAGGACGAGACGGTGGTCGCACATTATGGAAAGCTATTGGGCCTTGAGGCGCCATGGGAGGTGCAGGCGGCGCAGCTGG
>CANJIU010000181.1 GCA_947474365.1 Opitutia bacterium
AGCAGCCTGCCCGTTGCCTCCTTCATCCTCTGCTGCACCCACCTTACACCTCGGCTCCCCAACACACGTAGTTCGATCAGCGCTGGCTTCAGTTTACCCGGGTCAGGATCTCTATGGGTCTTTCTGGGTGACGGCGACCCGCGGCTTGCCTTTCGCGGGACGCGACACTTTCGTCGGGAGAATTGTCCATGAGCAATCCTCCTGCGCCACTGTCCACTTGGGCCCGCAACGTTTCGCCTTCGCCGACGCTCGCCGTCGACGGCAAGGCCAAGGCCCTGTTAGCTGCGGGTGAAGATGTCTGTGGTTTCGCCGCCGGCGAACCCGACTTCGACACTCCCGAACACATCAAGGAGGCGTGCATCGCCGCGCTCCGGGGCGGCAAAACGAAATACGCCCCAACCCCCGGCATCGAGCCCCTGCGTCAGGCCATCGTGGATCGCTATGCCGCGGAATACGGCCTCAAGGCCGCACCGTCGCAGGTCATCGTCTCGCCCGGCGGCAAGTTCAACTGCTACCTCGGTGTGCTGGCCACCTGTTCGCCCGGCGACGAGGTGATCGTTCCCGCCCCCTATTGGGTGAGCTATCCCGAGATGGTAAAGCTGGCCGGTGCGGTGCCAAAATTTGTCCTGGCCGACGACCGGACCGGATTCCGCCTCACCCCTGCAATGGTCGAGTCCGCCATCACCCCGAAGACAAAGCTGCTCATCATCAATTCCCCCTCGAATCCCACCGGTGCGGTCTACTCGCGGGCTGAGTTGGAGGCGATCGTCGCGGTCGCCCTCAAGCACAACCTCTACATCCTCTCGGACGAGATGTATGAACATCTCATTTATGACGGTGCCAAGCCAACCTGCATCGCGACGTTCAGCAAGGAGGTGGAGGCGCGCACCATCACCGTGGCCGGCTTCTCCAAGACCTACGCAATGACCGGATGGCGCATCGGCACAACCCTCGCCCCGGCTCCGATCGCCAAGGCAATCTCTGAACTGCAGAGCCAGATGTCCTCCAACGTCACCACGTTCGCGCAATACGGTGCGTTGGCGGCGCTCAAGGAAAAGGAAAAGACCTCGGCCGCACTCAAGACGATGCTGGTCGCCTTTGATCGGCGGCGGAAGTTCCTCCACGCGGAACTGAACAAAATTCCCGGAATCACGTGTCTGCTGGCCGAAGGTGCATTTTACCTCTTCCCCAACATCTCCAGCTTCGGTCTCACCGACCTTGATTTTTGCAACCGGTTGCTCGATATCGAAAAAGTCGCCGCTGTACCGGGAAGTGCGTTCGGCGCCGAGGGTTACCTCCGGCTCAGTTACGCCACCAGCGACGAGATTATCCAAAAGGGTGTCACGCGCCTGGCCCGGTTCTGCGCCGCGTTGAAACCCTGATCTTCCGTCTATTGCCTTGGAGGTTGGCCGGCGTTTTTTTTCTCGAACGGTGATCTGAACGAAATCGAAACTACGCACTGCCGTGGATGAGAAATTCACCCTACTCCTCCCCGATGCCGACAAGTTGCCAGCCCGCTTGGATCAAGAATTTGGTTTGGGCGGTCTGGTTCCTCGCTCAGGCGATCCTTTCGCCGACAATCTGCGCGGCCGATGCGCTCGACGGGTTGATGCAGGGGATGAGGAACGAGGGAGGTGTCGCCGACGCGGACGCCGCGCAGCGGGCCATTCAGGCTCGGTTGGCCAAGGATTCCTCCGTCTTGGGTAATGCGATTGCCGAGAGTTACCTCGGTCAGGTGAAGGCGTCGGTGATTGATCCCGACCGTCACGGGGGTTGGCCCTGTCGCTCGTCGCTCGTGTATAATTCGAGTACGCGCCGGACCCTCACCCTCGCCCTCAATGCTCGCTTCAAGCACCGGCCTGACGCCTTTCTCGCCTACGCGCTGATTTGCCCGGCACTTTACGCCAAAGACGACGCGATGCTAAATACGGCGCTGAACTACCTGCGGAAAAATGACCCATTCCTGCATCAACTGGCCCAATCGAACATGGGTAAGTTTTGGCTTCCGTTCATTACGAACACCCAGAAGAAACAGGCTCCGGCGACCGCACCGGCGAAGGATGACCCGCTGTCGCTGCTGGCGCGGTGAACCACCCCGCAATACCCCGTCGACACAGATTTCGCGCCGGCGACGTGCGACGATTTCGGACCGCTGTCGGACTTTCCGCACTCAGGCGAATTGATGGGGCGATCAAGTTTACGCGCGTCGCAGCATGCTGCCCAGCCAGGTGGCGAGGTCGTGGCGCAAAAAAGAAAAATTGCGTGGGTTTCACTCGCGGCGAGCCCGACGTGGGCCTTGAACCACTGCCGAGCCTGATCAACGAGCGAGATGAGCGCAATCAGGACCTGGCAAATCTGGACCGCAAGTTGGGTGAGATCGTCGGAAATCTGGCTCGGGTAGCGTATCGAGCACGTCGAGCGAACGAAGAATGGCGCCCCGCGCGGCTTCGTCGGTGGGAATGAGCGGGCGGAGCTTCCAAGTCGTCGATTTTGCCGAAGTTGCCGGCATCCGTGATCGGACCCGCTCCCAAATGCAACGCGGGTCGCCCTTCGGCTGGACTCAAAGTTTTCGCATGTTTTGGCTTTCGCGCACAGCGTCGGTTCGATCATAGTCTGCCTCCAATTAGTCCGGTAACCCCGCGGTCGGGCGTCCCGCCCAGTGAGCGGTTTCCCTTTCGCCTTCCCCAAGAAATCCATGCTTCTCACATCCCGCACCCTTGTTTTGTTGTTTGTCGCGACGGTTTGTTTTTCCGGCCGGGCAACCGCCGCCGCAGGAACCGGCGGCGCGCGGCCCAACATCCTCTTCATTTTCGCCGATGATCAGTCCTACAAAACCCTGGGGTGTTACGGGGCCGGACCTTCGTGGATCAGCACGCCAAACATCGATCGCTTGGCCAACAAGGGAGTGCGGTTCGAGCGGAGTTATCTCGGTGCGTGGTGCATGCCATCGCGTTCGTCGTTGCTCACCGGCCGGCTCCAACATGGAGTAATGAGCATGACGATGCAGGGGCAGTATCCCGGCAGTCGGTACGATCCCGCGCAGTGTCCGTTTGTGCCCGCTCAGTTTCGGAAGCAAGGTTACCATACCGCCCAGATCGGAAAATGGCACACCGGGACCGACACCGGGTTCGGCCGCGACTGGGACTATCAGATCGTCTGGAATCGCCCCGGGCATCCTGAAAACGCCGGAAATTATTACACCGACCAGATTCTCACCTTCAATGGCGTGGACCGGCCGACGCCGGGCTACTCGACCGACAACTACACTGACTGGGCGATCGAATACCTGAAAGGACAGCATCGGGATCCGAGCAAGCCGTGGTATCTTTGGCTGTGTTACGGCGCGATTCACGGCCCGACTACGCCGTCGGCTCGCCACCGCGGCACGCTGGCGGGCAAGCACGCCCCGGTCCCCGCGGATATCGTCGGTCCATGGGCCGACAAGCCGGCTTACCTGGAAAACACGAAGGCCTGGATGTTGGGCAAGGATGGCAAGCCGGCCATGGCCAACAAGGCGCGGAAGGCGGGCAATTTTGACTCGCTGGTTCCCGGCAAGCCATACGACGACTGGATCCAGCAGGTGAACGAATGCATGGCCGCGGTGGACGAAGGCGTGGGGCGCATCCTCGCCGCCCTCGAGGCTTCGGGCCAGTTGGAAAACACCCTCGTGGTTTACGCCGCAGATCAAGGGTACGGACTTGGCGAGCACGGTTTCAATCAAAAGGTTGCTCCCTACGACGCGACCGTCTCATCGCCACTGATCATCTCGTGGAAAGGGAAGATACCCGAGGGTAAGGTGTGTAAACATCCGGTCAATGCGCCCGACCTGGTCGACTATTTTTGCCGGACTGCAAGCGTGACCATTCCCTGGAAGATGCACGGCCGTGACATCCGGCCGCTTCTGTCCAATCCCGAAACGAAGGAGTGGAAATCCCCGCTGCTGATGACGCATACGTCGCGGAATTACGGCGCGGAAACCGATGTGATTCCCACGGACGAAAGCCTCACATCGTCGAGCGGAGTGCCGTGGTACGCGCTGTTGCGCGATGGCACCTACAAGTACGTGCGCAATCTGGTCGCCGGTGAAACGGAGGAACTCTACGAACTCGATTCCGACCCCGAGGAACTGACGAATCTCGCCTCGCGTCCCGAACACGCGGGGCGCCTGCGGGAATTGCGCGCCAAGGCGATTGCCGAACTCCGTCGGACTGACGCGAAGTTTGTTGACCGCATGCCGCCGACCAAGGCGGAAAGCCGTCGTTAATCCGATCGGCTGCGCGGTCGGTGAGCGCCATGACGGCCACCTGACCGTGGCTGGGAGTGGTGCGCTGGGACTCGTTCAGGACCCAGTTCTCACTCCAGCGTCCACACTTTCACATTATCGACGACGAGATCCTGGCCGTCCTTCCCGCCGACGCGGAAAACGAGGCCCGGCTTCTTGACGTGAAAATCCTTCGCGGTTGCGCGGAGCGGTTCCTTGCCGCTGACGTGCGCGATGAGGTCGTTGCCCTTCAACTCGAGCAGCAGGGTGTACCACTCTCCCTTGGCGAAGGGCGTCGTCGCCTTGGCGTGGGCGATGTTCTTCGACTTCGGGTCGGCCTTGTCGGAATGTTCCGTGACCGTCCACGAATCCGGTGTGATGATCAGCGAGCAGAGGTGCCCCTGTTTTTTGAGTTCACCCGGTGCGGGATCGAAACCGAGATGAAACGTCGTTGCGCCGGCAAATTTGAAGTCCAGTTGGATTGCGCAGTCCTGCAGCGGCAATGCCTTGCGGAAAGCGCCCACATGTTTGTCGCTTGCCACCTCGCTGGCGTGTAGCGAGCCGTCGGTCACGAAAAGTCTGCCGGTATTCTTGGTCCATCCGTTGGGCAAGGCGGCGGCATCGAATTTTTCATCGAGCAGGAGTTTACCCTTTTTGCCGAGGGTGGGTTCCGGGGTGGCAATGAGGGGTGATCCGGCGAAGAGGACGGCGCAGGTGGTGATGAATTTTGAGGCGGTGGTCATGATGAAGAGCGGCGGTGGTGCAAATTGGGTCGGCCTGCGGCATTTGATCAGTGCGGTCGTCGGGTGGGGGAGGTCTGGCGGAAGAACGCATCGCGCCCGATTTTGGCGGGTTGGTTCGGGACGGTCACCATGTCGATCATCCTGTTCACGGTGGGCGCGCCGTATGCGTGGTCGTCGGATGGCTCCTCGGCGATTCACTTGGCGAGGTCGTTACGCATGGGGGGATTCTCCGGGCCTTCCCAAGTTTCGCGCCATCGCGGCTGACAGTTCCTGGAACGTCAATGGTTTGAGCAGGGTCTCCCGTGCTCCCCGACGATTCACAATGCTCGGTCGGCTTGGCTCGGTGAGTCCGCTGATGATTACGACCGGAAGCTCGGGCCGGATTTGCAGGATGAGAAGCACAAGTTGGTCGCCGTTGATTTCCGGCATCGCGAGATCCGTGCACACCAGATCGAAATCGTCGGGTGCATTCTGAAACGTTTCGAACGCAATGGCGGGCTGGGTGCAGCTGGTAACCCGGTAGCCGAGCGTCCGGAGCATCTGGGCGGTTGCTTCTGCTCCGGCCACATCGTCGTCCACCAGCAGGATGTGCTCCCCTTGGCCCATTTGGTGCTCCGGTGCAGGCCTCTCCGGCGGAAGCGCGGGAGCGGTGATTGCCGGGAAGAAGAGCGCAAAGGTGGTGCCCTCGCCGGGCTTGCTGCTGACGGTGATGGCGGCGCCATGGGCTGACACGATGCCATGGACAACGGCGAGTCCCAGCCCGGTGCCCCGGCCGGGTTCCTTGGTGGTGAAAAACGGATCATAGATGCGGGCAATCGTCGCCGCATCCATGCCGTGGCCGTTGTCGGTCACCGAGAGTCGCACTCCCGGACCGAGCTGGAGCTGAGGGTGAAAACGGGTCTGCTCCTCCGCGATGAGACAGGGTGTAAGGGATACGACGATACGACCGCCCCGATCCGGCAGTGCGTGCCAGGCGTTGGTGCAGAGGTTGACCACGACCTGGTGGATTTGGGTCGGATCGGCCAGCACGGGGGCGCAGGTGGGATCGAGCCGGGCCTCAAGTTTCACGCCGGGAGGAATTGTGGAGCGCAGAAGCGACAGCGCCTCGCTGACCACGGCGCCCAGTGCGGCGGGAATCCGCTCGGTTTCCCCGTGCCGGCCAAAGGCGAGGATTTGCCGGACAAGGCTACGGGCGCGTTGGGCGGAAGCCATTGCCTGGTTGATCCATTTCAGCGCAGGGTGGGACGGGGAAAGCGCCATCCGGGCGAGTTCGATCGAGCCAAACATCCCGGCGAGGATGTTGTTGAAATCATGCGCGATGCCGCCAGCGAGCGTTCCGAGCGACTCCATTTTTTGCGCCTGGCGAAGGGAATCATCCAATGCCGCTCGCTCGCGTTCGGCCCGGACCCTTTCGGTTACGTCTCGAAAGCTCCATACCCGTCCGGCGGGTTTGCCGTTGACGATCTGAGGACGGGAGAAACGTTCAAAAACGCGTCCGTCCTTGAACTGCAACGTGTCGAAACTCTCGGCGAGCGGAGCGTTGTAGAGCGCCTGAACTTTCTCCCGGAATTGTTCCGGGGACGTCAGTTGTTCAATCGCCCAGGCGATCGCCCGCTCATCATCCCGGGCGGTGATGATTTCATCCGGGACGCGCCACATCTGGCAAAAGAGACGGTTGAACGTCTGAAAACGACCGTGGGCATCGACCACCAAGATGCCATCGGTGGTGGATTCAATCGTCGACATGGTCAGGGCGAGCAGTTCGTCCCGGGCCCGCTCGGCTTCCTTGCGCGCGGAAATATCCTGCAGCAGGTTGAGGCTGAACGGCCGGCCGCCGATGGAGACGATGCTCCCGCTGTAGAGCGCGGTGAAAACGATGCCGTCCTTGCGTCGCATGCGCGCCTCAAATCCCTGGACGGCTCCGCGCGCCGCAAGCTCTTCCAGATAGCGGTTGCGCTCCGCCACGTCGGCCCAGACCTCCAGTTCGAGGGTGGTGTGGCCGATCGCTTCCTCCCGCGTGTACCCAAACGCGGCGACGGCTGCCTCATTCACCTCGACGAGCCTGCCGTCGGGAACGGTCAGAAGGCAGATGATCACCGGGCTCCGGTCGAAGACGCTGCGGAATTTCTCCTCGTTTTCGCGCAGGGCCATTTCGTTGGCCTTGCGATCGGAAATATCCCGCATGAAACAATGATGGCCAACGAATTCTCCCGTCGGACCGGAACGGCGGACCAGCAGCACCCGCTTGTCGAAAATCGAACCGTCGGCGCGCACCCCACGCACTTCGTATTCCGCGGTCCCCTCCCGCTTCAATTTTTCCCACGCGGCGTGGGCGATCGGCAAATCGGCGGGATGAACAGTCGGGCCGAACGGGCGGCCAAGCAATGCGGCAGGCGTTGTGCCCATCATGCCGGCGTAGGCTTCGTTCACACTTTCAAAGTTCCCGTTGGGATCGACCCGGGAGATGCCGGGCATGGCGTGCGATTGGGCCAGACTCGCCTCCCGCATCGCTTCCTCCGCCTGACGGCGGGCGGTGATGTCCTGCACCATCGCCACCACACCGTCCGGGGGCGAGCCCGGCGCCCACAGCGCCGCCACCTTCAATTCGGTCCAAACGTGGCGGCCATCTTTCCGGATATAGCGCTTCTCCAGTGAAAATTCACGCCGCTCACCGCGGATCAATGCGTCCATCAGTATCCGGTTCGCCGGCATGTCGTCTGGATGGCTGATCTCCGAAACCGTCCTGACGCGCAGTTCCTCCTCCGTGTAACCGAGCAACCCGCAGTAGTGGGCATTGGCCCGAATCAGTCGGCCATTGACATCGGCTTCGATCACGCCGATTGCGGCGTGATCGAAAAGGGTGCGAAGGCGCAGATCGACCTCGGCCAGCGCGTGGGAACGCTCATGGACGGTGCGCTCGAGCCGGGCGTTGGCCTCCCGCAGGTTGGCTTCGGCCTTCTTCAACCGGGTGATGTCGGTATTCGTGCCAAGGATGCGGAGGGCGCGCCCTCGGGCGTCCCGCGCCACGACGCGCCCGACACTGAGCACCCAGATGCAGTCGCCGCGTTGGGTGATCACGCGTTGTTCGCGGCGGTAAATGCCGTCTCCGCCTTCGTAACAGGCGCGGAAGACGCGGACCGACTCGGCGCGGTCATCGGGGTGGGCGTGGCGCAGGAGGCCATGGTAAATCGATTCGGTCGGCCGAAATTCGGCGCCGATCATGGCGGACCACCGGGCGTCGAGACGCAGGACGTTCTTCACGAAATCGGCCTCCCAGGTGCAGGTGTCCGAAGCGGTGAGCGCGAGTTCGAGCCGTTCCCGCTGCAAACGCAGTTCTTCCTCGGGCGGGAACGGCGGGGGCTCGGGTGGGCGGGATCCCATGTGTCGGTTTTGAGTTACGTTATCCAACCTTTCAACGTGGGAATTTCGCGGTCTGGCCGGTGCGCGGGAAGTTCGGCCGGTTACTCGGCGAAACGGAGGGCGAAAAGATCGGCGTCCTGCAGCCTGAACCGCAAACGAACCGTGCGCCCCCGCAGGCCGGAAAGGTCGCCGCGCTGTTTCCATCCGATCGGCGCATCCAACTCGTCCCCGAAAAGCGGGGGCATGTCCGCGAGCCCGAATCCCGGGATCGGCCGGCCCGACTCATCCTGGATTTCCACCTGGACCGACCCGGCGGCGGAGGTGGCGTAATTAATCTGGAGTCTCCGCCCCGAAACCGTGAGCGGTCGAGTGGTAAACTCACCGGCGGCCACCGCCGCGTGCATCGAGGCGAGACGGTGCCTCGGCATTGCCAGTCGCCGCAGGCGACTGTCGGGCCAGCGGTAGTGCTCGGAGATGTACATCGACCATTCCCCCGGGGCGGACTCGACGATGCCGACCGCCGGCATGTTGCTGCGATCCGTCCAGTTCTTCTGGTCCGGGCCGGGGCGCAGCCACGCCTCAAGGAACGGGCGATCCCACGTCACGCCGTCGCGGCTCGACATGAACATCGCATCCGACACGCCGGGCGTTTTGTGCGCGTCGATTTTCTTGCGCGCCGTCATAAACCGTTTCGGAAACGCCAACAGGAGGTGCTCCGCCCCGGGACACGGCACGGTGGCGCTGGTGTAGAACTGTTCCCAGGGCACGTCCGGACCGTAACGGTTCGGAGTCGCCTCGCTCCATTTCAGGAAGTCGGCGGACGTGGAGCTTTGCACGGCGCGGACCTTGTTGAGGAAGATCCGACTGTAGTTCGCGTAGTGTCCGCGCATGGTGTCCCAGAAGGCGAGATTGAGCGAGTCGAAGGCTCCTTGCGTCATCACGGGTTCCGCTTGCAGCTTCCGCCAGTGAATCCCGTCGGGCGACGCAAAGGCATAAAGTCCGCCCGGCGTCGCGCCCTGGTGCCAGTTCTTTCCCGGCTCCTTCAATCCCCCCAGCGCCTTGTAGCGCTCATCCGGCTTCACTGCGGGATTCCGGTCGATGAATGGGGCAAAGTTGTGCGATTCGACGCCCTTCCAGACGACGTTGTTGGCTTTTGATCCGTTGACTTCGATCAGGCCGATATTGGGTCGGGTGAACGTGATACCGTCGCGACTTTCCGCGACACAGGTCACTTGATCGATGGAATGATCCGAACCGCCGACGGAACCGCGGTAGTAGAGCCGGATCACATCGCCGTCCTTCATGACCGAGTAGTACGCGCTGGTGGGCCCTTCCCACGGTACGTCGTTCACCAGCACGATCTCCGCCCGACGGGGTTCGTGCAATTTGAGCGTGGAGCCCTTGGCCGAATCGACGATCCAGTCGTCGATCAGAAGTTCCCAGCGCGTTCCAAGATCGACGGCCGGTTTGCCGCTGGGTGCGGCGTGACCGGCGGAACCGCAAAACAGCGGCGCTCCGAGTGCGGCCAAAGTGAAAAACAGTCGAAGCAGGCGGGGCAGGGGCATGAGACGGTTTTGCACATTCGTCGCGGGGAGTAAAGGCGACGCTCCGTCGCCGCGCACCGGTGGCGCATCGTAGGTTTTGGTGCGGCCCCAACGGCCGCCGCTACGACGCGGTCGCTGCGACTCCCGTCGTAGCCGCCTTCGCGGCTCCGCCCCGCGGGAAAATAGCCCGCCACTCAAGCAGGATGCTCGGCAGGAAGGCCGCCATCGCGACCGTCGACCAGACGACGATTTCGATGCCCGTGGAGCCGAGGGCCATGATGGGAGGAATCGGGATGATGAGCCGGGTCACGGTAAAGACCATCGCGAACGGGTAGCCGCGGATCATCCAGCGGCGGTGCTGCACCATATTGCCGCTTCGGATACAGTAAAGTCCGATGGCGGTCGTCACGATCCAGCCGAATGTCTGCATGAAGGTGGAGGCGATGAGGCTCGGCGTCTCGATCCTCATCGCAATCGGGATCGCCAGTGGGGCGCCGATGAACACGCAGACGACGTAGCCGTAGCCGACGATCTTGTGCAGCGTGAGGTAACGTGCGCGCAGCCGGTTTGAGAACTGGAAAACGCCCGCGAGCAGGGCGACGCTCGCGAACGTGGCGTGCAGGATCAGGAAGACGTTCGCCGGCGCGTAGTGCAGCGCCATTTCAGACTTACCGTCGAACGCCTGGCGATTCTTCATGAACGTCACGAAGGCCGTCAAAGCGAGAAACACGGCGAACAGGATCAGTTTCGTATTCGAGCGCGCAACCGGGGCGGAGGTGGACATGGGGATGGGTGGGACTGCTGTTCCTCGAGTGCGGAATGCGAGGGTTGGGAGGGGCTCCAGCGAGCAGAGCAGGGTTGCCCTGGCGAAGGGAAAAAAGGCGCGAAGTGAGCCGGGTGACAACGGAATTTGCCGGATTACATGAGATCAATGGTTGGAACAGCCTGTCGGTCCGCAGGCGGGAGACGATTCGAGGGGCGGGAGTCGGGTGAATCCCCCATGATCCTTCTTTGATCCTTCTTCAGGCCTAGATTGATCCTTCTTGGGATCGTTATTGGTCCTTCTTCGGTCCTTCTTTGATCCTTGTTTGGTCCTTGTTCGATCCTTCACGCGCCGCCCTCCGGCCGGACCCGGACGCGGTTATAGCGTCTTATTTCAGCTGACATGATCACCCGCAGTTCGTTCCGCACCGGTTGGACGAGGCCCTACCGTCGCTGCAACCCTCTTTTGCCAGAATCCGGCCTGCACTCCTCTCCCTTGACTCCCGAAACCCGGACGTGACAAGTGAAGGCATGTCTCCACGCCATTTTCCGACCTCACCCACGCGTCGTGCGCTCTCGCTACTATTGCTCCCGTTGTTTCTCGGCCTGCTGGTCGTCGGCTGTCGCAAGTCTCCCTCCGGAGGCGCCGCCGCGGCCGACTCCGCTCCTGGCAACCCCAAGGTCCCCGCCGGCGCGAAGAGTTCCGGTGGCGCGCATGCGATCATCGAGACTGAAAAGGGCTCCATCGAGATCACTTTTTTCGAGCAGGATTCAGCCAAGGCGGTTGAAAACTTTCGTCTGCTCGCGGAGCACGGCTACTACAACGGACTGACTTTTCACCGGATCGTGAAGGGCTTCATGCTTCAGGGCGGCGATCCGGCAGGCAACGGCACGGGTGGCGAGAGTGCGTGGGGCGGGAAATTTGCCGACAACATCAAGGCCGACTCCCCGCTCTACAAGGCGGGTTATAAGCGCGGCATCGTCGCGATGGCCAATGCCGGTCCCAACACCAACAGCAGTCAGTTTTTCATCATGCATCAGGATTACCGGCTGCCTCCCGCGTATGTGATCTTCGGTACGGTCACCAAGGGCATTGAAGTGGTAGACGCCCTCGCCGCGACGCCGACCACGATGGGCATGGATGGCGGGATGAGCCAGCCGGTCGCACCGGTTGTGATGAAGAAGGTCACGATCCGTCCTTGATCACGGGCGGCGAACGGCGTCACCACTCACACCATGAAAGCATCCTCCAGTTCTGTTCGCGTTTGTCGCGGGCTCTCCATTTTAGCGGGAGTCTGTGCGGCGATGGTGCTTTCGCTTCCGGTCGTTGCTCAGCCGGTTCCCGCGGCCACTCCAGCAGCGACGCAGGACCTGTTCGACGGCAAGACGCTCGCGGGTTGGATGCAGTCCGATTTTGAGGGTGAAGGCGCGGTGAAGGTGGAGAACCCATTCCGCGACGGCCGCGGCGCCATCGTGCTGGAACAGGGGACGACGTTGTCGGGCATCACCTGGACACGTGGCGGAAGTCTGCCGCGGACGAACTACGAGGTCTCGCTCGAGGCGATGCGGCTGAAAGGAAGCGATTTTTTCTGTTGCCTGACCTTTCCGGTGGGCAAATCCGCCTGCAGTTTCGTCGTGGGCGGGTGGGGTGGCATGGTGGTGGGACTGTCCAACGTCGATCATTCCGATGCCTCTGACAACGAGACCTCACAGGGGAAGGAATTCGCCGACGGGCGCTGGTACCGGATCCGCGTCCGCGTGACCGAGGAGAAAATCGAGGCGTGGATCGACGACGAGCAGTTGGTCGATTTGGGGTGGAAGGGGCGGACGATTTCGCTGCGTCCGGGCGACATTCAAAAATCACTGCCGCTCGGCATCGCGTCCTACATGACACGTGCCGCCGTACGCGACATCCGGTTGAAGCGACTCTGATCCCGGGCTTTGCGCCGCGGTGATTCCGGGCGCGGCTAGCGCTTGGTCGAGGATGATTCGGTCGCGCCCGCTGCCGATTTCTTCCTTCGCTCCATGATGGCCAGTGGGTCGGCGGGCGGGTGTTTTTCATCGACGTAGCGAGCGACGTCGCGGAGGGCGATGACGGTGTAGTGCTCTTGGTGCAACCATGCCATGTACTCTTCGAAACGCTCCCGCGGCGTGTTCACCCAGGGGTGTTCGCCGTCCGGCACGCCGTGAAATTGCAAGACGATGATTCGACCTTTGCCTCCTCGGGCCACGGCGCGCTTCAAATGATCGAGCGTCCAGTCTGGTCGCGCATCTCCGGTGGTCGGGATAAGCAGTGGATGGTCGCCGTCCGGTTCGTAAGCCACGCCTCCGCCCTGGGCGTAGGGCACCTCGGGCTCGCCGCCGCGCCGGGCAAACCGGATGCCGGCCTGCTGCAGGACGGGCAGCGCGGTGACATGGAATCTGTTTCCCGGCCAGGCGAAGCTCACGGGCGCGGGAATGCCGTTTTCGCGGCAATGCCGCGCAATCACCTCGAGCTGCTCGGCGAGCCGCGAGACGGTCTTCTCGGTGATTCCGAGATGGTCGCGCGTGTGGTTGCCGATTTCGAAGCCGTCGCGGTGGAGCTCCGCGATCTGCTGCCACGTCATGTAGTCCCGTTTGTTGGTCGAAAACGTGAACCCCTCGGTGATGAAAAACGTCGCACCGAAGCCGTAGCGCTTCAGCACCGGTCGCGCGTTCGCGTGGTGCGACGCGGAAGAGTCGTCAAACGTCAGGACGACGAGCTTGTCCGGCACGGCCGGTGCCGCACGCGCGAAGGCAAACAACGCGACAGTGGCAACGGCGGCGAAGGCGGTTTTCAAAGGAACAGAGCGGGGACCATCGGTCCGCGACCCGTCAGGCCAGGGCGTCGCGGCAGTATTTTACCGTCTTGGCGATCTCCGCCATCCGGTCGGCGCCGGGCGGCAATTTGATCTCAAACTCGATCGTGGCCTGGATGTTCCACTTGTTGTCGCGGATCAGACGGAGGATTTCGACGATCGGGGTGTCGCCCTCGCCGAAGGGCATGTTGGGACCCTCGTGCTTCTTGCGATCCTTGACGTGGATGTGGGTGATCCGCGCGTGGTGTTTCTTGATGAAGGCGGCGGGAGAGATGTTGTTACCCGCGGTGAAATGTCCGATGTCGACGTTGGCGCCGTTGTATTTCGCGAGGGAAAACGCGTGTTCCCAGTGCTCCGGAGTCGTGGTGGCGTGGCCGTGGTAGCCGACCATCAGGCGGTGCTTGTCGGCAAACTGGCCGACGCGTTTGTGGTCCTCGTCGCCTTCCTTCTTCGAAATCTCCGTTGAAATGGCGCGGGCCCCAAGCGTCTTGGCCATCGTGAAGCTGTAGTCGAGCTCGTCGGGCGTCATGTTGAAGATGCCGTCGACCTTCAGGATCTCGGGCGCGATCCCGGCATCCTCGAATTTCTTTCGGAACTCCTTGACGCGATCCAATCGGGGCGGAAAGCCGCCATTGCCGGATCTTTTCGGCATTGGCACTGACATCCTTGCCCTTGGAGCCGCCGCCCTTGGTCGCCACGAGGATGGCGGGCAGGCCGAGAAACGCCTCGATCGGTTGCGCCCGCAATTCCACCGCGCTCAGCCCGAGTTGCAGGCAGTTCTTGATGATGTCGTCGCCGCTCATCGTCGGATTGCTGAAGCTGTACGGGACGTTGAGGCCGATGTGTACCCCGGAAACCTTGGAGTTTGGTTTCGCAGCGGCGGGCGCCGCCTGGAGAGAGTTGGCCGTTGACCAAAGACCGGCGGCCGGGAGGGCGGCCAGGGCCAGTTTGGCGAAGTCGCGGCGGGTGTAGGTGGACATGGTTTTTTGGGGGGATTTCGCGGGGCCGTTGCTTGTCGTGCCGTGGCTCCGGAGATGAAGAAGAGGAGAGCAAGTAAGGGCGAGGGAGGGTGGGCAACTAGGAAATCGAACGCTGAGTTCTCATGCCGCAGCGTCGGTAGGGCGGATTTCTTCACCCCCGTAATTTTCACTCGCGGAGGGCATTGCTATTTTTCGCGGGACTTTCTTCCCGGCTTTTGTTTGGGTGGTGCCGATGGCAAAATCCAAAGCTCAATTTCGCCGACCCAGCGCGAGCGAGCAACT
>CANJIU010000182.1 GCA_947474365.1 Opitutia bacterium
AGATCCGCGCGCAGCCGTTCCGCCTCTCCACCACGGGCGCCGACATGCGTCCCGATCTCGCGGGCACGCAGGCCCCGGGTTTCTTCGAGACGATCAGCGCCGGCGCCGCGCCCTCCGGCGGCACGATCGACGATCCGTTCTGGGGCCGGGCGTTCCCCGCCAACGCCTACCT
Source organism: Opitutia bacterium (assembly GCA_947474365.1). GTDB lineage: Bacteria > Verrucomicrobiota > Verrucomicrobiia > Opitutales > Opitutaceae > ER46. The sequence continues at coordinate 173 of CANJIU010000182.1, forward strand.
CCCGGGGCCCGGCCGCAGCACGAACAACGACTACACGCTCGCCTCCGTTTTCATCGATCAGCGGGTCGGCCCCATGAGCGTCGAACTCGGCTGGGCGCGCACGCATTCTGTCCGCGGCTTCACGCAGCCCAACCTGAACGCCGTCGGCGATCCCAACCCCGTCCTGCCCGGCGCGTATTTCGCCGACGGCGACTCGGTCATCGCCGCCGGCCGCCTGCCCGGCACGCTGCTGCCCGATATCGCACGCGCCAACGCCTTCGTTGGCCTGCCCTACGTGCAGGGGCAGGCGCAACGCCAGATCTCCGATCAGCGCGTGCAGACGTGGCGCGCCACCGTCGGTTACGAACTCGATCTCTCGCGCCGCCGCGCGTGGCTCGGGCGACACAGTCTCGCCGCAGCGTGGCAGAAGGATCGCGGCCTTTTCGGCGGTGGCGTCATCGCCGAATACAACCTCGCTCCCGGCAACACGCAGCCCATCGATTCGGCGACCAACACGATTCTCCGCCGCACCTACCTTGAGTTTGACAAACCCGGCGGCGTCCGTGGCGGCCTCGATCCGTGGGCCAACCCGATCCCGGAGTCGCCGGGCATGAAGGCCGGCTTCGTCTTCAACTCCCTTTCCCCGTGGGTCGCGCAGAGAAACTCCAGCGGCATGCTCGCGCTGCAAAGCCACTGGGCCGGCGACCGCGTCGTGCTCACCGGCGGCTACCGCCGCGACCGCGCCGAGGTGATGGACGCCAACGCCGGCGGCGTGCGCGTGCCCAATTCCACCAACGCGTGGAGCGTGCGCCCCTATCGCTTCGACCAGGCGCTCCGCACCGTCAACACCGGCGCGACCCAGACGCTGGGCGCCGTCGTCACCGCGCTGCCGTGGCTCGGCTTTTCCTACAACCAGTCGCAGAGCGTGTTCCCGCAGGGGAACACCAAGGACATCTTCGCGTCCGTTCTCTCGCCCATCGTGGGTGATGGCCGCGACTACGGCGTACGCTTCAACCTCCTCGGCGGCCGCCTTTCAGCCAACGTGAACCTCTACCGCGCCGACGGCGCCAACCAGTTCCAGCCCGCGCTCAACGCTCCGATGAACAACATCACCACCGCCGCGAACGCCGTGCTCGCGACGCTCCGGGCCCGCGGCCAGCCGCTCCCCGCATCGGTCACCGCTGCCGGCGTCACGCTCCTCAGCGGGTCCGGGGACGGCGCGCGCGATTCTTCCGAACTCAAGGGCCGCGGCTCCGAGATCGAGATCACCGGCCGCCTCGCGCCCGGTTGGAGCGTCACGCTCAACGTCGCCAGCAACCAGCTCAAGCAGGCCAACATCCTCTCCAACTCGATGGCCTTTCTCGGCAGCGTGAAGGCGGATTGGGAAAAAAGCACCGCGCGCCTCGACGACACGCCCGCCGCCGTCGCGACCTTCGTGCGCACCCGCGACGGCACGCCGCAGCGCGACTTCGTCACGACCCCGGCGACGTTCGCCGACGTTTACGCCTACAGTCTCTCTGCCGCCGATCCGTTTTTGCGCGGCACGGGCAAGACCCCCTTCGCGCACGTCGAGCAGACCTACAATGCCTTCACGAGCTATCGCTTCACCAACGACGCCCCGCGCCTCGTCCGTGGCATGCGCGCCGGTCTCGGCGCCAACTATCGCGGCCCCGCGGTCATTGGCTATGACGCCGCCGGAGGCGACGCCGTCATCCTTGGCCGCAGCTCCGTCATCTGGAACGGCATGCTCGGCAAACGCCTCGCGCTGCCCCGCGGTCAGTCGCTCGACCTCCAGCTCAACGTCGAAAATGTCTTCGGCCAGGAAGCTCGCCTTCCGTACTCCGCCACCGCGCCCGGCGTCATCCTCCGTTACCTGCTGCCCCGTGTGCGGCATTCGTGGACCGTCCGGGCGACGTATGGATTCTAAGCGAGGCACACCGCGGCCAGAATGTCGGGGCCAATCGGCGGCCGCGCGACCCGGTGCGGACGGGGAGGACCGACCTTGAGCCGGCGCGCACTCCTGATTCCAGTCATCGTGTTCGGTTGCGCGTTGGCCGTAACACGGCTCGCCGCCGCCGACCTGCCGTTTGATCGGGAGTTCATCAATCGTTACAGCCTCGATCACCTGCCGCGGTCACTCTCGATCCGACAGGAGGCCGACGTCTGGCTCGGCTATGATCTGGAGCGCGCCAAGGTTTACAAGGTGTGGCAGGCCCCGGCGGGAAAACCTGGGCTGATCACGACGGGCTTCGTGACGAAATCGACGGGCACAACTTGGTTTGAGGATGCCTCGGTCGAGACGTGGCAATTGGAGCGGCAAGGCAAGAGGGTGCCGCTCACCATCCGTTATCTCGGTTGTTCGCAGCGGGCTGAGCACTTCGAACTTACGTGGGAACTCCGGCATGGCTCCGGCTCCCTGAAATTGTGGGAACGCATCCCGCGGTCGACCGCGCCCGCCGGCGGGCGGGCGGTACGGGAGTTGCGGGTGGAGTCGCTCGCCGTTGGCGAAGTGCTGCTGCTGCCGGTTCCGGCGCGCGAAAAATGGAAATCGTCCACCGGAGCCGGCACGGCCGCGCCCGCCCTCACCGGCAGCGGGTGGCATCGTCTGGCGCTGCCATGAGGGCGTTCGTTTCGAAATTTGTCCTGCTGGGCGTGGCGCTGATCGGAATCGCCCTATCGCGGTGCTGCGGTGCCGAGCCGTCCCGTTCGCTCGACCTTCCGGCCACCGCGATTTTTTCCCGGGGGCCGAACCAATGGGATCATGACGTCCTCGAAATCACGAAGGGCCGCGGCGCCAACCTTGGCTGGTATGTGAGGGCGAATCGCGAGGAGGACGTGACCGTCTGGATCGAGTACTCCTGCGAGAAGCCGCTGAATCAGGAGTATCTGCTTTCCTTTGACGGAGTAGATAGCTTCTGGGAGGTGACGACGACAGCGGAAGGTGTATGGGGACGGGAAAACCTGGGCAATTACCGACTGCGTGCCGGACTGCCCGTGCTGATGATGCTGGTGCCGCCGTCTGGTCCGAAATACGAGCATCCGTTCCGCTTTCGAAAACTGGTCATCGAGGGTGCTACGCCGGGAAACCTGGAGCTGATGAGCGCACCGGAGATTCCCGCCGCGCCGGTCGCGGCCCCGGGGTTCGGCAAGAAACTGGACGCGCTGCATCCGGCACTCGCAGCCCGCGATCTCCGCTGGGAGGGAACCACCCTGCGGATCAGTGGGATGGCGATGCGTGCTCCGCGCGAATTGATCTTCACCACGTGGGAGGGTGATTTGTTCGCGCTTGATCTGGATGCGATTCCCACGGATGGCCCGCCGCCCTTTCGCCGGATCGCGCGGGGATTGTCGGAACCGATGGGACTGACGATTTCCGCGGGACGGATCTTCGTTACCGAAAAGAACGAGGTCACCGAACTGATCGACGCGGATGGCGATGGAGTATTTGAGACCTACCGCTGCCTCTCGCATGAGTGGCCGTGCACGATGGACAACCACGAGTATCTGTTCGGGGCGGTGGTGCAGGATGCGCATCTCTATTTTTCCGCGAGCGTCGCGATGGGCCAGCGCGGCACGGACAACCGCCAGGCTCCCCTGCGCGGCAGCGTGTTCAAGGTGCACATCGACACGGGAAAAACCGAACTGGTGGCCGGAGGTTTGCGTACACCGGACGGCATCGGACTCGGCCCGCGCGGCGCCATTCTCGTCACCGACAACCAGGGTGAATGGCTTCCGGCGAACAAGCTCATCCAGGTGCAGCAGGACGCGTTTTATCAGTTTCGCAGCCGCCCGCCCTGGCATCCGTTTGATCGACCGCAGCCGACGCCGCCGGCGGTGTGGCTGCCGCACGGTGAGATTGCTTCGTCTCCCACCGAGCCCATTTTGCTCCCGGCCAGTTGGGGGCCGTATGCCGGACAGGTGATTTTTGGCGACGCGACGTTTGGCGGCCTGCAACGCGTGTTTCTGGAGGAGGTCGACGGCGCGATGCAGGGAGCGGCGTTTCCCTTTTCGCAGGGTTTTCGCCACTTGTTTCACCGCCTCGCGTTCACGACCGAGGGAGAGTTGTTGGCAGGTGGCATCGCGCGCGGGCAGGACCGCGAGTTCATCGAACGCGTGAGCGGACTCACGTACCTCCGCTACACGGGCAAGGACGTGTTCGAACCGTTGGCGGCGCGGCTCCGGTCAAACGGAATCGAGATTGAGTTCACGCTGCCGCTGGCGGAGGGCGTCGGATGGAATCCCGCGGGCTACTATGTCACGCAATGGGGTTATCAGGCGACGCAGACCTACGGCGGCGCCAAGGTGAGGCATCGCCGTTCCGAGGTGCGTTCCGCCAGCGTGTCGACCGATCGCCGCCGCGTTTTCTTGGAATTGCCCGGACTCGCGGCCGGAGAAGTCGTCCACGTGCGTTTGCCGCAGTCGCTCGCGGCGACGGGCGGCCAGCCGCTGTGGGCGGGTGAACTGTGGTATTCGGTCAACCGCATTCCGCGCGACACGCCCGGCGCGGTGGCCGTGGCGCCTCACGGCGCGCTGACGGTGGCGGCTCCGTTTTTCCGGTTCGCCGGCGGCGATCCGGGGAAGGTGCTGTTTCAAAATTTCTGCGCCGCGTGTCACAGTCTCGACGGCAACAAACTCGTCGGTCCGTCATTCCTCGGTCTCGCCGGATCTCGACGCCGGGTTCGCGATCTGGCCAGCGGTACCACCCGCGAAGTGCTGGCGGACGCCGCCTACCTGCGCGAATCGATCCTCGATCCGAACGCGCTGGTCGCGGACGGCTATCCCGAAAATATCATGCCGCCGATCGGCGCCACCCTCACGGAGGCGCAGCTCGATGACCTCGTGAAATTTGTCGTCAAGGCGTCCAAACCGAAATGAGCCGCGGTCCTTTTCCCGAGGGCCGAACTCCCGATTACCGGTTCCCCTCCGCACTGTAACCGGTGCGATTTGTATTGGTAGCCGCGCCGGTTACGGTGCGGTCAGATGAGGACGACCTCCACGTCATCAATCCGCTGCCACCGTCAATCAGCAGACGTGCCCTTTCCCCTGGAATTGGACTCTCAGCTCTGGACTCTGGGCTCTCCGCCGAATTTCTTGGCCTTATCCCATGCGCATACAATCCCCGCTCCTCATCCTGGCTCTGCTGCTTCCTTTGTCCGCGGTGGCGCTTCCTCCGGACGAGGTGCGTCTCGGCTTCGTCGCGCTTTCCGACGGAAAAACCTTCGACGGCTGGAAACACCCAGGCAATTGGGAGATTCAGGATGGGGCCTTTGCCCGCGTGCGACCCAGCGGTCAGCTGACCTACGAGGTACGGACGGTGCCGGATGATTTTGAACTGCGGTTCGAGTGGAAGGTCTCGAAGGGTTGTAACAGCGGCGTCTATTATCGTCCCGGCCAGGTCGAGTATCAGGTACTCGATGACGAGAACAGTCCCTATGGCGAGAACCCGCGTCAGGCGGCGGCATCGCTGTTTTTCTGCATGGGACCGAGCAAGCGCGCCACGCGTCCGCTCGGCGAATGGAATACGGCGCGCATCGTCTGCAAAGGCACCGTCATCGAGCACTGGCTCAATGAGCAACGGGTCATTTCCTTCGACTACACGGATCCGAAGTGGGCGAAGGAAATTGAGCTGCTGACGATCCGGGGTGGCGATCTCACCGGTCGCGGAGGGAAGCTGCTCCTGCAGGATCACGGGCAGGATGTGGCGTTCCGCAACCTGCGGATGCGGGAAATTCCGGCGGCGGAAAAGCTCGCCCCTGACCCGGCCTTCCGGCCGATGCCGGTGCCACCGGCCGCGCTGGAAAAGGAAAATGCCCGGGTGCGCAGCATGCTGGAGAAGGCGAAAAAGCCGGCTGCGCCCGCTAAGAAGTGAACTGCGGGAGGTATTGACCGGGACGGATTAGTTCGGTGGCCCGGCGGCGGGTGCACTGATCGCAATGTGCGTTACGAGAGCTGGCCGGGCGCAGGGGCTGGACGAACATGCGAAATTGAAATCCGGACTGATCCCGCCGCAGCCTTCGGCAGAAAGACGTTATTTGCCCGGGGCCCGTTCGGGTTCGACGCGGATCAGCCAGGTCCAGCTTTTCCCCGGTGCGAGATTGATTTGGCCGGTCTGCGTGTTGAGCGAGTTGTGCAGGCCGACAAAGGGCTCGGGGCAGAAAAAGCCTTCGGCCGTGCCGCCGTAGAGATTGAATTGGACGACGGGCGGTGCCGGCGTGGACTCCGCGTGATGGGTCACTTTCACACCGAGTCCTCCTGCATCCGTCAGTCGAAACCACGGGTCGCCCGCGTAGCCGCCGACCGACATCGCGGGCACAAGCGGAAAGTCCTGCAGCGGTGTCGTAGGCGGGAAACTGCGCGCCCGCGTCGTGCCGTCCGGGGCGCCGTTCTTCCCGCGGAGATATTCGAAACGGGACGGGCTCTCGATCGTGATGCGCTCCACCGCGGTTCCGGCGACGAGTGGAACGGCGAAGCCGATGTGATTGCCGATGGAGAAGAACATCGGCGCCGCGTTGTCCGCCGCCGCTTTCACCTCGTGGTGAATTTCGACGCGACCGGCGCGGAGGCGGTGGATCACGTGCACGGCGAAGCCGAAGGGATACTGGGCGCGGGAATCAGCATCATCCTTCAGGACCAATTCGACCGCGGCTTCTTCCTCGTTCGCCCACCTTCGCACCACCTGCCACGGTTTGAGGCGGGCGAAGCCATGTTGCGGCATCGGATAGCGTTTCCCTCGGTATTCGTAGGCGCTTTCGACCTTGCCCTTCACCGGAGTCGCTCCCGCTGGGACGCTCGATCCGACCGCCGGCCAGAGGATCGAGGCTTTGCCGCGAAATCCGGAGGTGGGCCGGTAGTCTCGCCCGCGATAGAGCAGCTCGACCCAGCGCCCATTGAACTCCACCGCCAAGCCGGACAACTCCCCGCCCTGCGTCGGCGCAACCGCGATCTCGATGCGGTCTATCTCATCGCGCAACACGATGAGCGGAATTTTTTCTGCGGTCGTCGTTTCGTGCCACGAATAGCGTGGTGCGGTCGCCGCCACCGCTGCGGTACCGGCGCTCGTGCCCAGCATGAGCACGCACAAAAAAGCTCGGGCTAATCGGTTCATCGGGTAAATGCCTTCGTGACGCGGCGCACGCGGCCGTCTTCTTTGGTCATGAAAAACAGATCGCCCGTTTGCTCGTCATAACCGATCCGGAGGTGCGCCCGCTTCGTGTGTGAGAGCGCGGCGATGCTCGTGGCAACTCCTGCCCGCTCGACGTTCAGCTCGTAAACCTTGGTATCTGCCGGCTTCGCATCCATCCGCATGAAGAAGAGCCGGCCGGTCACGATATCGCCGAAAATATAGCGGTGCCGCAGCGCTTCAATCGGACCGGTGTAGACAAATCCGCCGGAGATCGCCCGGCCATCGGAGTGATCGTAGGCGCCGAAAGGCAGGCGATACGGCGCCAGCTCGGCGGTGGTCGCGGGGTGGACGACTTTGGCGTCACGCATGACATCGACGCGGGCCGGGCCCTCAATCTTGTTCCAACCATAATCTCCACCCTTCTCGATCAGGTTGATTTCTTCGACATTGGATTCGCCGATGTCGGACAAGATGAGCCGTTTTCCATGCGAGAGGTCCCAGCACATGCGGTGCGGATTGCGAAATCCGTAGGCCCAGACTTCCGGACGTGCCAACGGATCGGAGCTGTGTGCGAAGGGATTGTCGGCCGGGATCCCATAGCCGCCGGCGGGGGCGTTCGTCCCGCGCGGGTCGATCCGCAGCAACGTGCCGAGCAGGGAGCGCGGGGTGTGCGCGAGTTCCGGCATCTTTAAGTTGACCGAACCGCCGTCGCCGACGCCGATGAAGAGGAGGCCATAGTCTGGATCGTTCCGGTCGGTCACGGGGGCGAACGCGATGTCCTGGCAGCCGTGCGCCGTCGTGGGGGTCTTGAGGCGCAGCACTTCGCGGCGGGTGCCGGCGAACCGGTCGGCCATTGGGTCATCTGCGTGCCACTCCGACACGATCCAATAGAGCGGCGGCGTGCCTTTGTCCGGGATGACGACTTGCTCATACCACGCATCATTGATGGCGGGCTTGCTCGGCGTGATCTCGGCGTGCGTCGTGTAGAACCGGCCGTTGCGCAAAAAATCCGGATGAAACGCGAAGCTGCCCAAACCCGTGGCGATCCCCGGCTCGAAAACGAAGGCGGGGAACTGGCCGCGGATATCCAGAAACACGGCGACCTTCCGGTCCTGCACGCGGTAAACCACACCCATCTGATCGCTGATGAACAGCGCACCGTCCTTGCGGGGACTGCTGCGCAGCGTGGCGATGCCCTTGTCGGGCCGGCGATTCGGCGCGAGCGGGATTTGCACCCAGTCCTCGAGCTCGATCACGAGCGAGGATTTCTCCACCGGCGGAATCAGCCGGACTTCCTTGCCGGTCGGCGGCGTGAGATCGACGGCGAAGGGAGTGAGTTTCGATCGTTCCGTCTCGCGGTCGATATGCGCCAGAACCGCCACGATCTGATCCTCCGGCAAAGCCCCAAACGGCGGCATCACCACTTTGTAACGCCGAAAGAGTGCGTTCGCGCGCAGGTTCCCCGATGCGATGACCTCCGCCGGATCGCGGACGTGGCGCAGGAGTTCGGCCTGCGTCAGCACGCGGGTCACTCCGCCGAGGGGCGGGCCGATGCCATCGCGATCCAGCACATGGCACGAGGCGCAGAGCTGGGTGAAGAGCGTCCGCCCCTGGTTGAGAGTTGCCTCATCGCGCGGATAATTCGGCGCAGGCCGGAGCGCCGGCGGCGCTGGTTGGGCTGGAGTCTGGGCCGCAAAACCGAACGACGCAGCCGCCCCAAGGGCGACAAGCTCGCGAACGCGAAGAAGGAATCTTGGCAACTGCACGGAGTAAAATGGAGGGCGGCCCGGACTGTGCCCCCAACTCTCGTCACTCCGACCGTCCAGACGCGAGCGAAAGAAGCGGCGGAGCGCGCTGCGCGGTTAGACCGTGATCTTCCGTTTCGAAATCATGGGGCAGCAATGGAGAGCGTCACGGCCGCTCCGGGTGCAACCGTCACGTCCAGCCCGGCGGCCAGCTCGGCGCCACGCCTCCTCTGCGTCGCGGCACCGAGGTGGACGGAGTAGTCGCGGTCTCGCTCGACCGTGAACCATTCGGGAAACTGGTTTATCCGCGGCCAGTCCGTCGGCAGCTTCAGGTTTTCCGCATGGCGCGGGCGATCGAAGACGAGTTTGCCGGTCCACGGTTGGTCGGCGGAAAGCACGACGTGCAGGGAGTTGCCGTCGCGCACGGCGCCAAGTCGCAGATCGGCACGCCACGGTTGCGCGGTCACGCCCTGGGTTTTCCAGAGGCAATACATGATGGTTGTGCGGGCGAAATTCCCGTCGCCGTGCCAGCTCTCGATCAGGCCGTTGGGCTGCTGCATCGACCACATTACGCGGATTTCCGCGTCCATCCACTTGGCGACTGAGCCGACGCGCGGATCACCGACGAAGCGATTGTAGAGATTGAGTGCGCTCTCAATCGAATCGGCGTAGCCGTCCTGACTGCCGTGCGGAAATTGCTGCAGGTTGCTCCGCGGCTCCCAGTTGTAGCCGCGATACTTTCCATTGAGCGCGGCGAGGGGCTTCACGATCGCGTCGCGGTAGGCCCTGGTGCCGTCGACAAGAAAGATCGTGTAGTACGCGTCGTAGACGTAACCCCAGGAGTCCGAGAGCTTCGCATCGACGACCGCGCCGGTGCGCGGGTTGACGTCATTGTAGAAGAGGCCGTCAGCGTTGACGCCGACCGCCAGGATGCGGTCGAGCATTTCGTGGAGGTGCGGCTGGTAGGCGATTTTCTTTTCCGCCCACTCGTGGCCGCCCGGGAGTTGGGCGGCGAAATGGAGGGTCGCGTAAAACTCGCAGAGGCCGCTGATAATTTCGCAACCGTGGTCGCGGAGGCGCAGCGTGGCGAAGTCGCGCGTCGGGTGATTGCGACCCGCGGGGAGAAGAAAATTGTCGGCCAGCCGGATGCCCCAGCGGAGATATTTCTCGTCGCGTCCGCTCATCCAATAGATGCGGGCGAGCGCCTGCAGGTAATCGCCGCTCACTTCGACGCCGACGGCTTTGTTGGAGTCCAGGACCGGAATCTTGCCGAACGGTGTCTCAACCGCTGCCAGCGCGAACGAATCGTCGATGAGTTCGAACATTCGTTCGCTCCACGCACTCGGGCCCAGCCACTCGGTGAGCGCCAACAGGCCATCCTTCACGTATTCGGCCGAGTTGAAAAATATCCGCTCGGCGTTGGGTGCCGGCTGCCGCAGGCCTGGCGTGCCTTTGAGGTTGTAGTCATCGGTGAGCCGTAACCAACCCGACCGCACGGTGAGAGTGCGCTCGGCCTCCAGCATCGGGCGAAGTTTGGAGGCGAGGAGTGCGCGCTCGGTGAAGTCCGCGCTGAGGACCATGAACGGATAGTTGTCGGCCGCGCTGTCCTTGCCGTTCCAATAGGGACTGTCCGTGAGGTTGCGCGGAATGAGACCGGTGGTCGACTCAGCGGTGGCGAGCCAGGCGTGAAGGTAGCGGTTGCAGCGGTTGAGCCCTTCCTGCACGAGCCGGCCATTGGCCGCAGCGACGGCAACCTCGGCTACCGATGGCGCGGCGGAGGCGGGTGGCGATTGCGCCGCGCGGGCAACGGCGGCGAAGGGCAGAAGCAAGGCAAGGAGCAGGCGCTGGGAGGGAAATCGGATGTTCATTTTCCCGCGTCATTTCGGGTGAACCCACGGTCGCGCGCCTCGTTGAGGAGTCGTTTCATTTTCGCCACGAGGTCCGCGTGCGTAGCGGAAACATCTTTGGTCTCGGCGGGATCATCCTTGAGGTTGAAGAGCTCATCGTGTTTCGGGCCGTCGTGGGCTTTCTTGCCCGTCTTCGCGTCGGGGCGACGCTCGAATTTCGGCGCACCGACCCGCTCGACGAGCCGCCAGTCTCCGAGACGCAGGGCGTAAGTGCCGTCAGCGGCCTGCATCACGAAATGATCGCGCACGGGCGCACCAGGTGCCGACTCGGTGAAGGCGCGAAGTACGTTGAAGCTGTCTTCGGCGGCTCCTTTGGGCAGGGGCGCCTTCAGCACGGCGGCGAGCGTGGCGAGCACGTCGGGCAGCGCGACCATCTGATCGCTCACGGTGTTGGCGGGCACCTTACCGGGCCAGCGGACGATGAAGGGCTCGCGGAAGCCTCCCTCGTATTCGGTGTGCTTTCCGCCGCGCAGGGGGCCGTTGATGGCGAGCCCGGCGTCCATGGCCTTGCCCGTGTTGCCGTTGGAGGGGTCGACGATGCCGCCGTTGTCGCTGGTGAAGATTAAGAGGGTGTTCTCGGTCAGCTTGAGCCGATCGAGCGTTGCGAGCACCTGGCCGACACTCCAGTCGAGTTCGTGGATGAAGTCGCCATAGCTGCCATACTTGCTGCCCGTGAAACGCGGATTCGGCGCGATGGGGCCGTGCACGGCGTTGGGCGCGAAGTAGAGGAAGAACGGGGCCGCGTGATTGGCCTCCAGCCAGCCGGTCGCCTTCGCGGTAATGTTTTCCATGATATGGTCCACCACCCGCTGCTTGCGAACGCCAGCTGTCGTGCCTTTTGCTCCCGCGCTGGCGACGACGATCTTTTCCCCCGGGATGCGTCCGACGATATTTTCGTCTTCGATAAACGCGTGCGGGCCGTTGCCGGGATTGCCGCCCAGGCCATAGAAGTAGTCGAAGCCAACGGCGCGCGGGCCGGGCTGCAGCGGTTGGTTCCAATCGGTCTCCGCCACACCCGTCTGGAAACCGAGGTGCCATTTTCCCACGGCGCCGGTGCGATAGCCCTGCGATTTGCAGAGCGAGGCGAGTGTGACGCGACCCGGCTCGATGTGGAGCGGCGCGGTCGGGGTGAGCACTTCGCCGTCTTTGATGGACGTGCGCCAGTAGTAGCGGCCGGTCATCAGCCCGTAACGCGAGGGCGAACATACCGAGCCCGGCGCGTAAGCGTGGGTGAAGCGACGGCCCTCGCGAGCGAGGCGGTCGACGTTCGGCGTGTTCAGCCCATTGGCGCCGTAGGGAGTGGAACTGCCCCAGCCGAAGTCGTCGGCAAGGATGATGACGACGTTGGGCCGGGTGGCCGGTGCAGCGGCCGCGGTTGCGAGCGCGGTCAGGAGGAATGCCATCCAGACATAAAGGGATTTCATGCTGCGAGGAGATTTCAAGCTGAGGTCTTCACGGCGTCGCTGTCTTGAGGCTGTGGGTGCCGCGGTGAGCACAATGGATTCAAGCCGCGCCACCGCAATCGCCCAAAAGAAAGGCGCCCGCCGCTCAGGGCTCGTCGTCATTCAGTCCCGCCTTTTTCTTCCGCTTCGCATCCTTCTTGGGCGAGCCTTTGGCCATCGCTTTGATCAGCTCGAGCCGGTCGCCCAAATGGCTCGCCTCGGCCTCCGGGCGGCCCAGCGCACCATGGTCGCCGATGAGATACATGTGATGATAGAGGTGCTCTTGATCGGACATTTTCCCGGCCACCAACATGCGCGCATCCGGATGGGCATTGCGCACAAGTGTCGTCACTTCAAACCCCGCGTCCTTTAACGAGAAGACGTTTGCGCCTCTCGCCCAGGTCCTCCCGCCGTCGTTGGTGTTCCACCAGCCCACTGCACCGGTGCCCTCTTGGTTTTGGTCCAGGAGCATCCGGATTTTCAGCGGTGAATCGATGATGAAGTCTCCGTCATGTCCGCCCCCGCTGGCGTCCGCGACCGTCGTCGGTTGAAGCCAGGCCTTCCCGTCCCAGCGGAAGTAGCGCACGCCGCCATGGGGAAAGCGGAAATAAACGTGCGGCCGGCCATCGGCGTCGACATGGCAGGTGCCGTGTTGGGATTTCTCGGTGCCGGTGGCCTGGATGAGGGTTAGTTTGTCCGCCGACTCCTTTGTCACGGGGAGCGTCAACTGCTCCCTCTGCACATTTGTCCAGGAGCCATCGCGGCAATCCATGAGCATGTAATAGGTGTTGATGCGGAGGTTGCTGTGTCCCGGGTTGGCGCAGGGATGATAGACATATGAGGCGGTGATGGTGTCGCCATTACCGTTGTCGAACCAAGCGTACCACGAGTCGTCCACGGTGGGCTTGCCGGCGCTTTGCTTGTGTTTGATCACGGAAACTTCGGGAGTAAAGGTGCGGCCATCGTCCGTCGACTTCTGATAGACCCAGTCGCTGCGGTGCGAGCCGTGGCGGTAGAATAGATACAGGTCGCCGTTGGCGAGCTTGACCCATTGCGTGTAGGTGCCGAACGGCGAAATGTTCTCCAGCGTCTTCCAGGCGGTGATGTCTCCGGGCTTTTGCGAGACGACATGGGTCAGCCGGCCTTTGCCCGGAGTGCCAAATTTGTTTTCACCGAAGGACGGATCACCGCCATGGGCGCCAAAAACGAGATGAATGTAGCCCTGACGGTCCACCACCAGCGCGGGGCGGCCGTGGTTGTCGAGTTCGCCGGCGTCCACCTGATCGGGCGACTTGCCCATTGTGTTTATGCCGGCCTGCACGGGACCGATCCATTGGCCGGTGGCGTGCACGTAGGCCGCGATGTAGGGATCTTCGTGCGGGCCGGAGTAGGCGACGTAGGTCACGCCGTTGAAGTGCTCGGCGGCCGGATGCTGCATCGTGCTGACCGGGTTGCCGTAGCCGTTGTCGGCGAAGTAATCGACATTGGCGGCGTCGCACATGGCGCAGAGGGTCAGTGCGCCGAGCGACGCCAACAACCGGCGAGCCGAGATGGTGAAGGAGTTCATGAGGTGCGTTTCCTCAACGCGGGTCCAAGCGTTCTGTCATTTGGAGCGAAGCGAGGAATTTACCTCGATCTTCGGGGTGTTTTTGGGGTGCGACCATTCTGCTGGATTCGTCGCCGCGCTCAGAATGACAAAGGAAGTGGACCTGTGCGACGCCGTCTTACAGATCGAACGTCGTGCTCAGGATGAACTGGCGGGGATCAATGATGCGATAGGCGAACCGCGTGCCGTTGGGATTGACGCCAACGGCCTGCAGGCGGCCGTCTTCCTGCACGTTGCGCACGTTGAGCTGCACCCGGGCGCGCACCCGATCGCGCACGAAACGCAGGCGGTAGGTGGCCGACAGATCGACGGCGAGCCGTGCTTTGTCGAAGACCGGCTTGCTGCCATCGAGTTCTCGAATCACACCGTCTGCTTCCGGCGGCTTGCCGAGGAAGCCGATGCCGCCCTTGTCCAGCCAGCGCAGCGCCCCTCCGACGGAAAGGGCCTTCAACCGACCCTCGGTAAACGTGTAGTTGGTGATCGCATTCCACCGCCACTCGCGGACCTGCGAGCGTGGCTTGCCGTTGTTGGAACTGGCGAGCTTGTACGGAGCCACCATGTTGGCCTCGTAATCTTCCTTGGGCGTCGCCCCTCCATCCGGCGACAGGGTCCACCAGGCTAGTCCTGCGCATGGCCCACAGATTTGCCGCGACGCATGGGGCGGCGGGGTTTCGGGTTGGAGTCATGATATCGCTGCATGATCTGCACCATGGTGCTCAAGATGGCGTATCCCTTCCACAAGCACTCGAAGCCGGGCGGGCGGTCGCAGTGG
>CANJIU010000183.1 GCA_947474365.1 Opitutia bacterium
CGAACGGACCTTCGCCTGGCTCGGCCGTTTTCGCCGACTCAGTAAAGACTATGAGCATTCCGTGTCGTCGTCCGAATCCTTCGTCTATATTGCGATGATTCATATCATGCTCCGCCGACTGGCTCGATGACCCTTTTTCGACGCCCTCTTACACGGTGCTTGGAGTTCCGGCGGGTTATTCGCTGGGTGAGGGGAGGGTGACGCATCGGTGGTCATGGTCCGCGAACTCCAGCTTTGCGCGGGAAACTTGGATATACGGGTCGATGGACGCGCGGCCGGCCTTGCGGTCGGTGCTTGGAGTTCCAGAACTCATTCCTGACGTTGAAACCCAAGCGTGGTGGAAGAAAATGAGAGCGGACCGGAAACAGGCGGAACCGGACCCGTTGCTGGATACTCCTGACCGATTGCGGCTTCGATCCGGTCTTCGATTGCCGGATTCCGTGGTCGCCCACCTGCGGGAAACGCCGCCATCCTATCGCGCGAATCTTTCGGTCGACGTCGTGCGGCCGACCGTGATGTTTGAACTGCCGGCGAAACTGGGAGACTGGCAGGCACGTGACGCCCACGGCGTGCGCGTGATTGAAAAGTCGACGCGCGATTTCGACCTGAATTTTGAGCTTCTCCTCTCGGAGCCGATCTCTTTTCTCCGAGAACTACGGAGGGGGGCTCCGCTGTTTCGCGGCAACGACGTGTGCGCCGTGGTCGCAGTGCAGCGCAGCACCGGCTACCTCGTGCCGAATATCCGCTCGTCGTCACCCTTTCTCTTTGTTGGTGGTGTCATGCTCAGTCGCAGGAGCTTCAATATAAGTCCTCCCCGGATTGTTCGAGCCGGGGCGTGGCAGTCGCAGCCGTCGGCCTGGTTTGACGAGTTGAAGCTCGCGGTGGTGGCGTTGCCAGTCGTCGGGACACTCTCCCACGAGTTGACGGCGGATCGATTCGAACTTTCGCGCTGACGAGCGCTGTCGTCAAGGGACGTGACGCTGTCGGCAAATCGTGCCATCGTGGTCCCATGAGCAAATCAGTCGTTGTGGTGGGGGCGTTGCTGTTGGCCGCAGGAGGTGCGGCTTTTTATTCACAGGACCGTGCCAATGCAGCCCTGCGGCGCGAGATTGCGGGGCTGCGGGATGATGTGCAGCGGGTTTCATTCGCCGCCAAAGTGAATGCCGCCGGAGAAGCGGTCGTTCACACGACACCGATTGGAGCGGAGCAGTCGGGCGGGGCATCGGCAGGGGAGGATCTGAAAAAGCTGCGGGATGAGATCGTCGCCCTGCGCAAGAGCACGACGGTACTCACCCAATTCGTGCAGACGGCCCAGGCGGCCCAGGCTTTGGCGAAGACCTCGGAGTCCGTCGCGACGAAGCTGATTCCCGCGGGCGAATTGAAGAACGCCGGCAAGGCGTCGCCCGAATCGGCGACCGAAACGGCGTTGTGGGCGGCGGTGGGTGGAGATGTCGACGCGCTGGCCGGTTCGCTCGTGTTCACGCCGACGGCGAAGGCCAAGGCCGATGCGTGGTTTGCGGGCCTGACCGACAGCACGAAACAGCAGTACGGCAGCCCCGAAAAGGTGATTGCGCTGATGGTCGCACGCGACGCGGCGTCGTTGACCGGCATGCAGGTGCTTGGTCAGAAGGAGATCGGTCCAGATGATGTCGGGGTCCGCGTTCGCATCGCCGGCAATGAGGGCAAGACCAAGGACGACACTTTTCTGATGCACCGTTCGGTGGATGGCTGGAAGATGGTGCTGCCCGATGCCGCGGTGGAGAAGTTCGCCCGCCAGTTGAACGGCGGGAAATAGAAACCCCCGGCACCTTGCGATGCCGGGGGCGCTTCAGTTTTCGTCCGGCGCCGGCTGAGAGCGCCAACGAAGTGTTCCGAGGGCGTTTACGGCACCTCGTAGATTTCGACGAGCGCTTCGCCGCTCGCGGTGCCCGTCGCGGCGGTGATTTGCATCGTGTAACTACCGGGATCGAGGAGCGCGAGGGTCGACGCGTCGGCGGAACCGCCGTCGAGCGCAAAGGCGCCGACGAACTCGCGTGCCTGCAGCATTTCACCCACGAAGTCTGCCCCGTTCCAGTCGTTGTTTGAGAGCACGGAACGCTGATTGTTGTCGAAGATTTCGAGCTTGGGATCGGCAATGCGGTTCGTGACGCCGAACGACGCCAGCTGCGGACCGATGCCGCGGGTGAGCAGCGTGCGTTTGCCCTGACCGGCGATGTTGAGCCCGAGGATCAGCGTGCTGTCACCCGTACCGGTGGGGCCGCGCACCGAGACATTGGTGAACTTGCTCGCACCGGTGACGTTGCCCGCGTCGTAGACTTCGAACAACACGATGCCACCTTGATTCGTGTTGCTGAAGACGTGGATCGAGTAGCCCTTGCCGGCGTCGAGTTCGAGCACCGCCGCCGCGTCGCGGCTGTTGGCGGGCAGTCCAAAGGCGCCCACGGCACTGAACACGGGAGCGACGTCGGCGGCCCAGTCGTTGTTCTCGGAGATCTTGGTGGCGCCGTCGTAGACCTCGAATTTCGGGTCCGCCATGGTGCCGCCGACGCCGAACGCCGCGAGCCCGGGGCCGACGGCGCGGATCAGCACGCGTTTCTTCCCGGTGCCGGAGATGAAGACCGCGGGGATGACGCGGTCGCTGCCGGCGATGGCGATGCGGCCCGAGAGGTTGCCGAGGCGGGAAGCGTCGGGATTGAGCGTGACGGTCGACGCGGTCGTGTTGACCGTGGCTCCATTGGCCGTGAGGCGGACGGTGTATTGCCCGGCGTCGGCGGCGTTGACGTTTTGGCGCAGGAGAATCGCGCCGGTTTCGCCCGCCAGGACGGTGCCGTTACGGAGCCACTGATACGTCACTCCGTTGCCGGCGGCCGCGGTGGCGAGGGCAAAGGTGCCGCCCGGGGAGACGACCTTGTCGAACGGTTGCAGCATGATTTGCGGGGCGCCGGCATTGGCGGGAACCGTGAGCGATCCGGCGTTGAATGTTTGGGTGCCTCCCGGGCTGGTGACGCGCACGGTGTAGGTGCCGGCGTTGGCCGCGGTTACGGAGTTGACGACGTAGGGGTTGGCAGTGGCGCCAGCGATCACGTTGCCATTCAGGAGCCACTGAAAGGTGAACGGCCCAGTGCCGGTGACCGAGATGGGCATCACGAAGCGACCGCCGGGAATCACGTTGAGAGCGGCGGCGATGTATCCGGATGGCAGTGCCGGCGCGATGGCGTTGGCGGCGGTGGTGAAGGTGGTGCCGACGGAACCGGCGAAAGAAAAGCTACCGGTCCAGGCACCCCACGAACCGGAGGTGACGCCGTTGCGCGTGCTGGCGGTGTAGCTGTTCTGACCTGGGAGAATCGAGACCGTGACCGTCTTGGATTCACCTGGCGCGATCACACCCGCGTGCACGGCGGCGGCGGCGAGGTTGGAGTCATCCGTGTAGACATCGGTGCCCCAAATCGCACCGCTGGGAGCGCCGGTGAGTGCGAATTCGAACGATTGGCCGACGCGGGTCCGGTAGCCGGTGAGGTTGAAAGGCGCGCCGACGACGGTGGCGGGAATCGCCGCGGCGGTATTCACGCCGGTCGCGGCGGTACCCACGCTGCCGCCGGTGCTGAGGGTGCTGACTTCCGCCGCCGTCACCGCCCGGTTGTAGATACGAATCTCGTCGAGCTGGCCCTGGAACAGGTCGAGGCCGTTGTCCGACCCGCCGATCATCAGCATGGCCGAACTGAATTGGTCGATGGCGCCGGCGTTGTTCTGGGAGCCGACCTGCGTGCCGTTGAGGTAGAGTGTCACGAGTGTGCCGTCGTTGGTGACGGCGACATGCTGCCAGTCGGAGGTCGTGTTGGTGGGCAGCGTGCCGCCGTTGGGATTCGAGAGCGTGATGCGCGCGGCGCGCCCCGAGAGATGATAGGAGGCGAACATTCGGTTGCCTGGCGTCGCACCATTGAGATACGTGCCGTATTGATGGGTCGAGGTGCCAGGAACCTGTACGGCGACGAGACGGGGATTCCAATTGCCTGGCCCCTGCACCTTGGCGAAGAACGAAATCGTGTAGGCGCGAACGCTGAAGGTCTGGTTGACCGCGGCGCGGAGTCGCACGCCGTTGGTGGAGATGCCGCCGCCGGCGCGCCCCGCGACTGCGGTGACCGTGCCGCCGACCGGAGTAAGGGTGAACCCGCGGCCGGAGTCGTCTTTCATGAGGTTACTGGCGTCGTTGAAAGAGTAATATACGAGAAGATCGCCCGTGGTGGCCCCGCCTCCGCCGGTCGTTCCGCCGCCCGTGGTTCCTCCGCCGGTCGTGCCGCCACCGGTGGTACCTCCACCCGTCGTGCCACCACCGGCTGCGGCGGTGAAGGCCGTGCTGCCGTTGAGCTTGAACTGCGTGGTGCCGTTGCCGAGCACATCACCGTAGTTGGAGGTGAGCTGGTTGTTGGCGATGGTGGCGGAGCGAATTCCGAGCGAGGTGAGACCGCTGCCTCCCGTGAACGTGACCGCGCCCGTTGCCGAGACCGTGCCGGTGAGCACCCCGGCTACGCTGATCGTGCCATCGGCCGAGACGGTTGCGATGTAACCGCCCGAAGTTGACTCGATGGTGCCCACGACGGGCACCGTAATTTTGGTGTTGATCGTGCCGGTGTAGGTGCCGGCGAATTGGGCCTGGGCCCGTAGTTGGGTGGTCGCAAACAACGAGACGGCGAGCAGCGCGCCGATCGGAAGAAAACGCTGAAACAGGGAGGATTGGATCATGGCTGAAGCGGTTGAAGCAACGTGATCTTACTCTGACCGGACGGGAATGGGGATACGCATACCTGCGTACACGAGGATGGAGCATCCACGCCACCGGTGGTGACGGCCCGTTGCGCGGGTGCGTCAATCTTTTCAGGGCACTTCGTACACTTCCACCAACGCGACCCCGGTCGTGCCGTTCACGCCGCTGATTTGGGCGGTGTAACTTCCCGGGGGCAATGTGAGGAGCAGGGCGGCGTCGCGACTCGCGGGACTGGGAAGCGGGAACGCCCCGACGAGGGCAAACCTCCCGGTGAGGTCCGCTACTCCCGCCGCCGACGCGGTGGAGCCCCAATTGTCATTTGCGTAGAGCAGGTTGGGGCCCTGATACAGTTCCAATTGTGGATCCGCCAGCGCGTCGGTGACTCCAAACGCCGTCAGGGCGGGCCCGATGCCGCGCACGAGAACGGTCCTCGGGACGTTGCCGGAGATCGAGAAACCGGCGATTAGGAGGTTACCCGCGGTGCCGATTTGGGCGCGGGCCGAAACGTTGGTGAGCCGGCTGGGCGCGGCGGTCGTAGCAGAGTCGGTGTCGTAGAGTTCGACCAACGCGACCCCGCTGGTGCCGGCGATTCCGGAAACCTGGGCGGTGTAGCCGCCGCTGGTGAGGACTTGCTGCAACGCGGCATCGCGGCTGGCGGCATCGAGGGGAAATGCTCCGACCGAAGCAAACTGCGCGATGAGCGGCCCGCCGCCCCAATTGTCGTTGACCGCGAGCGGCGCCGCCGACTGCGAGGAGAAAAGCTGCAGTTGCGGATCGGCCAGAGCACCGGAAACGCCGAGCGTGGTGAGCCCCGGGCCGACCCCCCGGATCAACACGGTCTTCGTGGCGCCGGGACTGACGAAGAACCCCGTGATGAGGGTCTGACCGCCCGCCCCGACACTGGCGCGGACGGAGAGGTTGACGATGCGACCGGGAACGGGCGGAGCGACAGTGACGCGGCTGGTTCCACCGGTCGTCGTTCCCTGCAGACCGGAGGCGACGAGGCGGTAGTCTCCGGAATCGCCCTCGGTGGCGCGCGAGACGACCAAGGACGTGGTGGTCGCGCCCGGGATCGGTACGCCGTCTTTGGTCCACTGATACGTGAGGGGGAAGGCGGAGCCGGACACCGGCGCGATGAGCGCCACCGGTGTGCCCACCAATTGCACCTGGGAGCCCGGTACACCGACGACGGGCGCGCCGGCGGCGAGGATGGACGAGTTCTCGCCCACGAAATGGAGTTCGTTGTCGAGGACGGCGGCGTCGAGCACCGCATCGAATGAACCGGTGAACCGGGCGCTCCATTTGGAGCCGTCGGCGGAATAGTAGTACGAGCTGCCCGACCCAGTGGCGACGAACTGACCAAAGGCGAAATTCACGCTCGAGAGGGCGTCGTTTGAAAAGCTCCGATCGGTCCAAGCCGTGCCGTTCGTCGACGTCAGGACAGCGCCGCCGCCGCCGACAGCGACAAAAACTCCGTTGGCGAACGTGACGCCGTTGAGCGATTCCCGGGTGGGCGCCGCTCCTGTGGTCCAGTTTGTTCCGTCCGACGAGGTGACGATCGTGCCCGAGGTCCCGACGGCTACGAAGACGCCATTGCCGAAGGCGGACTTGTTGAGGGTGAGGGCGCCGTTGGTGAAACGCTGGAGCCAGCCGTTGCCGGTGGCCGAGGTGAAGATGCGGCCCGCGGCGGCGGCCACCCAAAGTCCGTTGTCGAAGTGGATGCCGTTGATCGCAACATTGGCGGGAGCCGGTTGACCCGACCATGAGGTGCCGTCGGGCGAGGTCAGAATCGCGCCGTTGTTGCCGACGGCGATGTAGAGTCCGCCGCCAAAGGCCACATCGTTGAGCTGGGCGAAGGTGCCCGAAGTCCGATTCACCCAGCGCGGCCCGTTCGTCGACTGGAGGATGGTGCCGAGCGAGCCGACCGCGACGAGACCGTTCGCGCCGGCGGTCACGCCGCGCAACGTGATGCCAACCCCGCCGGCACCGGTGACGGTCTCCCGCCACGTTACTCCGTCGTTGGAGACGAGCAGGGTGCGGCCTGAAGTGCCGGATTGGCCGGGGATGACGTACACGCCGTTGCCAAACGTCGCATTCTGTAACTGGCTGCGGTTTCCTCCCGAGGCCCGGCCGGTCCACGTCACTCCGTCGGGCGACGTGCGGATCGCACCGCCCGTTCCGACGGCGATGAACTGGCCGTTGACGAAGTTGATACCGAGGAAGGATTCAGCGGTGCCGGCCGAGCCCGCTGTCCAATTCAGGCCGTTGTTTGAGGTCTGAACTTCCCCGGTGTTGCCGACGGCGACGAGGCGGCCGGCGCCAAATGCAATTCGTCGCAAGCCGGAGCTCGGAGTGCTGAGCGAGGTCCAGGTCACGCCATCCGCCGAACTGTAAATCCGTCCGCTGTTCAACGACACCGCGTGGAAGCGATCGAAACCAAAGATTACCCCGCTCAAGTCCTCAGTCGTGCCTGCCGTGCCCGGGGTCCAGTTGATCCCGTCAGTCGAGGTCGACGTGAGTCCGCCGAGTCCGACGGCGACGAGCCGGCCGTCACCGAGCGCCATATCCTGCAGTCCACTTCCCGAATCGCGGTGCACCGTGCCGGAGTTGCGGGGTGTCCAGGAAATCGCATCTGACGACGTGAAGACGGCACCGAGGCTGCCGAGTGCGATGTAGAGCCCGTTGAAATAATGAAAACTGAAGAGGTTGTTCGCGGCGGGGACGGTGCGAACAGTCCAGTTCGTGCCGTCAGTCGACGTGAGCAGCGTTCCCCTCAGCCCGCCGACGAGAAACTGGCCGTTGAGAAACGAGGCGCGCGTGAGTCCGTTTCCAGTGGGCAATGGGTTGCGCCACTGCCAACCGCCCTCGGGGGAAACAAACTGCGTGTAGGCCGGGGACGTCACGGAGCCGGCGGCGTTGGTGGCGACGACGCGGTAGAGGCCGCTTTGAGCGGTCTGCCAGGTGCGGAGAAAGTAGGTCGGTCCGTCGCCGTCCCGAACATCCACGCCATCAAGCTGCCACTTGTAGGTAATCGGATCCGACCCGGCGGTCACACTGACGGTCAGGTTTTGGCTGGTGCCGGCGGGAATGCCGCGTCCGAAATTTCCGACGATCGGAAACGGTCCGAACGCGGGCAGGGTTGGCGGTGGAGGCGTGGTGACGGTGAGCGCGGCGGTAGTGCTGGTGGCCGACCCGGCGGCGTTGGTGACGATGCAGCGGTACCTCTCGCCGTTCGCCGCGAGCGTGAGTTTCGACACGGTGAGCGTCGCGGTGGCCGACCCGAAAAACGTGCCATCGTCGGCGAGACTGGTCCAGGTTGCGCCGTTGTCGGTGGAGCGCTGCCAGGCGAACGTCGTCGCGGGATTGCCGCGGGCCACCGTGGAAAACACCGCCGAATTTCCGGGGAACTGCGCCTGATCCTCGGGCTGCTGCACGATTGCGGCGGGGACCGTTGCAGCGGCGGGCACGAGGGTTCCCGTGATGACGTAAGAACCGACGCTCCCATAGCTGGTGTATCCGCTGGGTGGATTGGCGAGCGGTGTGCCCACACCGGTGCCGGAGACCCGGAGAAAAAACGTGCCGGCGGGCAGCGTGGCGTCGATCGTGGCGCTCGTGACGTCGGGTGGCTCGGAACGAACGACAAGTGCCCCCGTGGCATCGCGCAATTCGGCGGCGAGATCGAGCGCGACCTTGTTCGTCGTCAGTTCGTTGGGGTTCGGCGTGATGCGGAGTGACGCTGGCCCACCTGCAGTGCTGAAGGCAAAGGTGTCGCCGTCTCCCGTCGTTTCGATCAAGCCACGTTGCTGCACGGTCGGGCCGTTGGCCGTGAGCAACGTGGCACTGGCGTCCGTGCCCGCGTAGTCGTCAGGTCGCGGGTTCAGCTTGGCGGCGATGATCGCCAGATCGTCCTGCGGGTTGTTGGCGTCGAAATACTCGCCCTTGGACCATTGAAACACGTTGCGCCGGCCGTTGCCCATGATGGGCCCCCAGGACGTTTCGCCGCTGCCGTGGCCGCTGTAGTATTCGACTGTGTTGGTCCCGTCATGGCTCAGTCCCAGGTTGTGCCCGACCTCGTGCGCTGCGACCGCCGCGATGGTGCCTTCGGAGAGCGTCTGATAATAGACGAAGACCACGTTTGAAGCAGTCGGATAGCCGGCGGTGCCAAAAACGTTCAGGTAGGCGACGCCGCTGGCGACCACGGAATCGGGGTTGAGCACGCCGTTGGCGTCGCGATCCTTGGTGATGAGGACGCGTGCGGTCTGGCTGGTGAAGGTCGCCGGCTCCTCGGTGGTGACGTCGACCTCAAACATTCGATAGGCCTCGGCGATACGGTCCCAGATTTGGACGATGGACGATTGCTCGGCCGGATTGAATGAGCTCGGGTTTCCGTCTACGTCGTAGGGGGTGCAGACGTACGCCACCGGCGCGTTGGCGGCGGAATTCCAGGCGGTGCCGGTGACGGTGTGACCGTTGAAATCGAGATAGATGACGCGGGGTGATCCTGGCCGGCTGTGGCGGACCGGTGGCGTCGAGATGGGAACCGCGACGTCAAACACCGCGGCAGCGCGGGCGGTGTCACCGGCGCCGGCGTCGGGGAAAGCGGCGTCCGCCCGATGCAGTCCGCTCGTTGTTTCGCGTCCGTCCTCTGGCGTCCGGGCGCAGGCGAAGTAGAGCATGCCCTCGTGGTCGACGTGGAGTGACGCGACATTGTTGAGCGGGATGCGGAGCTGACCGAGTGCGTTCAGGGCACGCTCCCGGGCGGCGAGGGGCAGCGCCAGCAACTCGTCGCGAAATCGCCCCGCGGGAACGTCACCGATCGTTACCGGGCCGTTCTCGCCGAAGAGCAGGGCCCGAAGGGCGGGGGAGCGGTATCCCGCTGTTGCGCCAGCCGCGGATTTTGTCTTCGATGCTACGGGCGGAGTTACGTCCGGGGCAGGGGTCGGCCGGGTGCCCGGTTGGTAACGCGGAGCGATGGGGTGAGCAACGCTTCCGTCGGGAGGGTTGCTCATCCGAGTTCCCCGGATCCACCAAAGCACGGTCGCGATGGTGAGCAGAACGGCACTGAGCTGGGTCAGTCGTCTCATGAATTCCGGCTAGGACCAAGCAATCTCCTGAGACCCGTGGGAGTGGTGTGGGCTGCGCGCATGGCAAAGGAGCGGGGCTTCAATGTGGGTGAACGTGGGCTGAAACTATCCGGAGACAAGCGGGCTCCGATTCGGTGCCTGATTTCGGCTGGCGGATCTTCCTTTGCGTGCGGCTCACGGAGGCGCCGGGAAGCAAAGATGCTGTGGGTCCCGCGCTTGACCTGCCGCTGCAGCTACCGGGTTCGGATAAATTTCCGATCGACGAGCCACTCGCAGAAGCGCTCGGTCCATCCGCCGACTGGCGACTTGTTGACTTCGCGCATGCCGAATCCGTGTCCGGCGCCGGCATAGAGGTGCAGTTCGGCGGGGACGCCGGCGCGTTTGAAGCGGAGATAGACTTCGGCGAGGCCCTCGGAGATGTCGGTGCGGTCGCCATAGCCGGCCGCGAGAAAAGCCGGGGGCGCGCCTTTTTCCGGGACGATCAACGCGGATTTTCCAGGGTAAATCAGACCTTGGAAATCCGGCCGCGCGCTGAGGCGATCAATCGCATCGGCCGCGTCGGGCTTGCCGAGTTCGGGTCGCATCGCGGCGAGCGAGGCCACCTCGCCCCCGGCGGAAAAACCGATTACGCCCACCGCCGCGGGATTCACGCCCCATTCTCCGGCGCGGGCCCGGACGACCCGAACGGCGCGTTGGGTGTCGGCGAGCCCGTGAACGTCGTAAGCGTAAGGCTGGGGTGTCCCGGAGGGATTCGCGTCGTCCTTCCCGAGTCGATACTTCAGGACGAAGGCCGCGATGCCGTGGTCGGCGAGCCATCGGGCGACATCGTAGCCTTCATTTTGGATCGAGAGCCGGGCATGGCCTCCGCCGGGGGCGACGATGACGGCGGCGCCGGTTGCCTGGCTTTTGACCGGGAGATAGACGGTCAGGCTCGGGTGGTGAATGTTGGACACGTTGTTGCCGACGATTTTTTCCGGCTCGCCTTTGCGGGCCTCGGAGCCGGGTGCACCGTTGGCCCAGAGGGGAACAACGGGGTGCTCGTTGGCGGCAAATCCGGCGCGGGCAAGCGTGATCAGCAGGAGAAAAAGACCGAGCGTGGGCTTAGGTTTTAGGGAGGACATCAGGGAGCGATTGGGGTGAAGGAAAAGGCGAGATCGCCGACACGGAGCGAAAATTTATTCCCGGGTGCGACGATCACACTGGGTGCGGAGATGCGGTCGACTTTGTTGTCCGACTGCCGTGACTCAATCACGATGGCGTAGCGCAGCGTGCCATCCTCCCGGCGGGTCGGTGTGATCCGGAAGGTGATTCCGTCGCGAAGTGGGAAGACGTTTTCCTGATCAAACCGCAGGGTGGCCCGCGAAACGTCCAACTTTTCGCCACTGCCAAACGTGATCTCGCCCGTGAGTTCGAGCGGCGCGGACTTGATCTTCGCGTCGTCCTTCAGGCGCAGGCGCAGTTCCTGGCCTGCTTTCTGGAGCGTGAGCAGGTCACCCTTGGCTTCGTACGCGGCGATCGTGTAGCCTCCGAACTGCGCCCCGCGTTCGACCCAGGCAGAATGGCCGTCCGAGGTGTCGGTCAGGGCAAAACGGACCAGGTGCGGCGTTGCGAGGATCCCGACAAATTCGATATCGGCCTGCGCCGTCGGGAGCAGGAGCCCGATGAGCGCGACGCACGATGCTCCGAAAAAACGTAACTGCCGGCCGTTCATTTCATGGGCCGGCACCTTTTTTCGCGATTTCCACCGCGTAGGTGTGGGTGATGGCTCGATTGCGGCCTTCGCGCGGACTGTGAAAGTTGCCGCTGAAGATGATCCATTTTGCGTCGGGCGTGAACGTGAGGTTGGGCTCGACGCCGGTCACCTTGCTGTAGTTGTGGGCCGACATGTCGACAAGACGCTCGGACTTTAGATAGCCGATGTCGATCAGGTCCTTCTTGTCGCGGAAAGAGCTCCCTCGAACCAGGGACGGGCGAAAAAGATAGATCCACTGTCCGTGGGCGGGTGGATCAAGCCGTTCACCGCCCGGAGACTGGGCGGCGACACTGCCGGGATATCCACCGTCGCCGGCGAAGACCTTTCCGTCGGGCGACACGTTGTAGTGCACGGACCACTCGTCCCGCCGGAGGTTGTACCAGGTGCGATGGCCACTCGCGAGATCGATGCCGGCCAGCCAAAACACGGTGCTGCGGGGTGTCTGCAGATCGTACCAGACCATCCGGCCGTCATGCCCGAAAAATTCATGGCCTTCGATCTCCATGTTCATCGTGCGCTCGTGCAGGAGACGGGCCGGTCCGCCGTCGGCGCGGATAGTCCAGGTGCGATCGTTGAAGTGCCACGGACCCTCGTGGCAGAAGAGAATTTGCTGGGGATCGGTGGGCGAACATTGGAGGTGATTCGTCCAGTCGTTCTCGCGGTGAATCACCTTCATTTCCCCGGTCTTCACGTTGATCGTGACGATCATTTTGGGCGTACCGGCCGCCCATTCGGCCTCAAGATCCCCGCCTGCACCCCCGGCCGGTGCGGAGCGCGGAACGGTTTGCCCGTCGGGATCGGCTCCGATTGCAACGAGAAGGGACTCGTCGCAGTTGATCGCGAACTGGGAACTGCGAACCTCCGATGGGAGTTTGACGACGGTGCGGACTGCCTTGGTGTCGAGGTGGACGGCTTTGAGCGTCTTCTCGGCGCGATCAAAAAAATATGCTTCGCGGGAGCGCCACGCGGTCGCGATCGGAGCGGCGCCGGCGAGGATCAATTCGCTGACGGGCGGCGTGGTGCCGAGGGTTCTCAGGTCGACCGCAACAATTCCTGCGTTTGTTCGCAGGACAATTTTGTCACCCTCGGGCGTGTAGCTGCGCTGGTGAAAATAGAGGTTGGCGCCGCCGGTATCGGGCGAAATTCGGATGACGCGGTGGCCCGTCTTCGGATCCGTCCAGTCACGGGGGAGCGTTTCGGCAGCAACGCCACCCAGGGCGAGCAATTGGCAGGCGAAAAACAGAACGAGTGAACGGGGCATGCGAAAGGGTTGGAGAGGCAGACGCGACGAAGTGGCAGAGGTTGCGACGCGCAAGTCGGGAGCATCTACCGCCGGACTAGGGTGGGGTGGACGATTCGAACCACGTCCAGTCGGAAGCCTCTCACGGGTGCCGCCGACGACGGGCGATTGCGACCGCCGCAAGACCGGCAGTGAGCATCGCCCAGGTGGATGGCTCGGGAACGGTGGTGAAGCTGAGCGAGACGAGGTTGGTCTGGTAGTTGACCGCAAACGTGTAGCCGCCGCCATTGAACGTGCTGCTAATCAGACTGCCCGAGGTGGGCAGACCGGCAAAGGTGCCCGAGATACCGCTGCCACCCGCTGAAATGCGGATGAGATTGTAGGTGGTGTTGTCGGTGGGCGCACTCAACAGCGTGAGGCTGAGGGTCAGGAGCCCAGCTCCGAGGTTCACGGTTCCGATCGGATTTTGGAAGACGAGCTGGTCCGCCGTTGCCCCGCCCAGTTCGACGGCAAACGTCGACGCGCCTGTCACCGCAAACGCGCCGCTGGTGAGCGTGAGCGTGCCGATGGAATTGCCCGGCGCAATCCGGCCTCCCGCCGCGGTGAGTCCACCGTTGATTGTGCCGGCGCCGGAAATGGTTCCGGTTGTGCCGTTGGTGAGGTCGTTGTTCGTGAAGAGCGTGCCGCTTTGCACGTTGATCGTGCCCTGGTTCACGATCGGACTGCCGGTGGGTGCATTGAGTGAAATCGTTCCGCCCGCCACGGTGATGTTGCCGTTGGCGGTATTCGCGAACGAGTAACCAGTGGAACTGGAGCCGAGGTTCAGCGACCCGGCGGAGGCGACAATCGTCCCGGAGTTGGTGAATGTTCGCCCGTATAGCGTGCCGCTGCCGGAGTTGTGGGTGAGTGTGCCCTGGTTGGTAATCGCGGTGCCGGCGCTACCATCGGTGTAGAGACTGACATCGCCGGTGACCGATGACGTGGCGTCGAGCGTCAACGTGTTGTTGACGCCGTTGACGTAGAGGTAGGCGTTGGAGCCAAACGTCAGCGCATTGCCGGTGAGGGTGCCGGATTGCTGCCAATAAATTCCGGCGCTGGAACCGAAGGTGGCCGAAGTTCCACCGAGTGTGGTGTTGTTGAGGAAGCGGACGTAACTGCTGGCCGGAAACGACTGATTGCCAGCCAGAGCGACGCCGTCGAGATAACCGCCGGAGCTCGAATAGGTGAGAGCCCCCGCGGCGACATTCCCTCCCGTGATCGTGCCGCCGTAGAGTTCGAAACTTCCACCGGTCGGAGCGTTGAGGTTGCCGCCGGTGTTGGTGAGCGTGCCGTTGAGCCGGGCGCGGCCGCCGGACTGGAGTTGGACGTTGCCGAGGTTGCCGGTGGTGTTGGTGCCGTCGAAGAAGAGCACGCCGGAGTTTTTCGCCGTGAGGACACCGTTGTTGGCGAAGTTGCCGCGCAAGTAGACGGTGGCGCCGTCGGCGGTGACGGTGCCGGTGGCGGAATTGGTCGAGTTGTAGGTGTTCGGATAACCGAGGTAGAGCGTGCCGGCGGTGGCGGAGATTGAACCGGAGTTGGTGAACGTCGGCGCATAGATCGAACTGCTCCCGCCCGTATGGGTGAGCGTGCCCTGGTTGGTGATCGCGGTGCCAGCGCTGCCGCTGGAATAGATGCCGAGGTCGCCGGTGACAGAGGTTGTCGGGCCGAGTGTGAGGGCGTTGTTCGTGCCGTTGACGTAGAGGTAGCCCCCGGAGCCGAGCGTGATGGCCTTGCCGACCAGTGTGCCGACCTGCTCCCAGTAGAGTCCGGCG
>CANJIU010000184.1 GCA_947474365.1 Opitutia bacterium
CTGCCGGAGATTGACGCCACACTTCGCACGACACTTTCGGGACCACCTCCGACTCCAGCGTGACTGCAACCGAACCCGTCTTCAGAGATTAGTGTGACGCGGGACACCAAGCCGTGCCGGCTCGCTTCGGCAAAGAGTTGTTCGCGCAACGCGTCGATGCCGCCGCGGGTCATCACGTAACCGCGGCTCAAAATCACGGGCCGGCCGGCGGCCGTCTGGGCGCGCTGGCTCAAGCGGAAACACGTCGCGCCGTAGGCCCAGTGCCAGCGGTCCGGCTCGGTGCCGGCCGCGCGCAGCTCGGTGCTTTTGCCCCAGTGCTCGTCACGCTCGCGGATGTTCCAGGCGTCCACCTCCATGACCAGCGTGAACGGCTCCAGCGGCAGATCCAGTTGCAGTTCCCGCACCTGTTGGGCGCGGCCTTGCGCGGTATGCATCTGCGTGTCGAGTTGCGTGCGCTCCGCTTCCGCGCGCAAGCCTTGGCGGCGCGCCTCGCGGTCAAGGGTGGCGCGCGGCAGCTTCACTCCCGCCAGCCGCTCGATCACCGCGCTGGCTTCCGCCACGGGCAGTTTGCTCACACTCAAGGCGGCAATTTCCTGCACTCCGGGCGAGTAGCCCGAGGTGTCCCCCAAGCCGAGCGCCGCATCGGCCGGACAACGCCACGCGTGGCAACGCCGGCACCACGCGCGGGCGCGGCACACCGTGATCGGGCCAAAGCGGCTTTCGAAGGTGCGCGTCGCACCGCCTTTTTTTCGGCTCAATGGCTGGCCGCAGACCGGGCAGCGCAGGGGCGTGGCATCCGCTTTAGCCTGCGCGGCCTCCTCCAGCGCCAGGCGCGCCACTTCCCGGACACGCTCGGCGATGCGTTCTTCGAGGTGCCCGACGTTCTCGACGCTAGCGCGCACGCTCGCGGTCAAATCCGCCTGCAGGCGCGCCGTCCAGCCAGGCAGCTCACTTTGCAGTTCGGCCAAGGGTAATGGAGCCGACTCGGTGGTCCGCTCCGCAGGAGGACAAGGGCAGCACGGGTTCATCCTCCCTTATACCACACCCACAAAACCCGCCTGTCCAAAAAGTGGGATGCGCCCACATTCTCGCCGGATTTGATTCCGCAAACGACTGGGCTGATCGACCCCAACGGCCTAATCCTCGTCTTCGTCGTCGACCGGCCGCTCAAGCTCGTCGCGGCATTCCGCGATCACCCGCAGCCATACTTCCCGCAAATCAAAGCAGCGCGCGAGCGCGTCCTCGCGCCAGGCCAGCACGTGGCGGTGGTGGCCCGCGGAATCATCCGTCAGCAATGAGAGAGAGCTGTTCAGGGCACTCAGGGCGCGTTTGAAGAGGCTCACCGCCATCGCATAATCGCCGAAATCCAAGGCGTGGATCGCCTGAACCGCATGCTCTTCGCCGCGGTGGAACGAGGCGAGGAGTGCCACGGCCATGGGCTGTGGCACTTTCGCCGGATCCGACGCCAGCGTCTGCCACGAGCGATCCAGGCTCAGGTAGATGGCCTTCGTGGCGATGAAAATCGGGTTTTTGTGCAGCGTGTAGACCTCGTCGGTCTCGTCCGCTGCTCCCTCCTCCGACTCGGCACTGTCGGCTTCATCCAGGGCGGCTTCCTCACTCCAATCATCGTGGCCCCAATTCATTTTCTCAGCGACCAGATCGATCCGATCGGCTGAAATCTTGCAGCCTTCATAAAAATGGAGGTAGCGCTTGATGGCCTCATCCTGCTCACGCAGGTATCGCTCCCAGTCGAACTCGTTCCAAACCAGATCGCCACGATCCTCCCATTGGTGTTCCGAGCCGCCGTCAGAGTCAGAGTTACTCATCGGTTGGGGCGAAACTGAGTGGGTAGCGGGATTAAATGCAAATATAATTCCGATTCGGTGCGCGGCGACCAACCCCGCGTTTTGCAGGTTGAACGTGGGAGGCTGCTCCCTACGCTTTCACCCTCCAATGGCAGACGTGCATCACGAAACAGTTTTTTTCAGCGGCCATGTGCAGGGGGTGGGGTTTCGTTATTCGGTCCTGCAGGTCGCGAAGGAGTTTGAGGTCGCGGGCTATGTTTCAAATCTTTCGGACGGGCGCGTGCAACTCGAGGCTGAAGGTTCGGCTGGTGACGTCTCGACCTTTGTCGAGGCCATCCATGAACGGATGCATGGCTACATTCGCAAGGTGGAACGGACGAACCGCCGCCGGGAGCCGCAGTTCCGTGGCTTTGTGATCAAATAGCAATGGCTGACGGCGTATCCGCAAATTCGTCAGTCGCCGCACTTGAACTGCACGGCCTGATCAAGGATTTCCCGGTCGGACTCCGCGGGGTAAAGCTCCGCGCCGTGGACCGAATCGATCTTCGGGTGGAGCCCGGCCATGTCTATGGTCTGCTGGGCCCAAACGGCTCAGGCAAGAGCACGACGATCAAGATGGTTCTTGGTCTGCTCGCCCCGACGGCGGGAACGTGCACCGTCTTTGGGGTTTCGAGCGATCGAGTCGAGGCGAGGCGCGACGTGGGGTATCTGCCGGAATCGCCATATTTTTACCGTCACCTTACCGGGCGGGAACTGGTGCGGTTCTACGCGGAAATGTGTGGTTTGCGCGGGGCGGCATTGCCCGGCCGGGTGGATGAGGTGATCGCCTTGGTCGGATTGACGGAGGCGGCCGGGCGTCGGATCGGCACGTATTCCAAGGGTATGTTGCAACGGATTGGCCTGGCCCAGGCGATTGTGCACGATCCCCGCCTGTTGATTCTGGATGAGCCGACCGCCGGTGTTGATCCAGTGGGATCGGCGGACATCACCGCACTGATCCTAAAATTGAAGTCAGAGGGCAAGACGGTGCTAATTACGTCGCACCTGCTCGGTCAGATCGAGGACATCTGCGATCGCGTCGCGATTCTCGACCGCGGCAAACTAATCCTTGAGGGGGCGATGCTGGATCTGGTGGGGCGCGCCGACCGGCAGGCTCTCACGGTGGAGCGGTTGTCGGACGCAGAGTTGGAGGAGCTCCGTCTCTGGCTCAAGGCGCGGGGACGGACGCTGGAATCGGTGGAGATGCCAAAGGCGAGGCTGGATCGAATTTTCCTCGAACACATTGGGCGGAAGAAACCATGAAGGGCGTGCCATTTTCGATTCGGCGGACGTTGTTGATTGCGCAGAACACGTTGCGGGAGGCGGCGCGGCAGAAGCTTTACGGCTTCGTGATCATCCTTTCGGCGGCCTTCGTCCTGGGCGCGCGTTCCCTGCGCGATTTTAATTTTGGCGCCCCCGAGCTGAAGTTTCTTGCCGATTGCGGATTCGGGGTGATGGCGTTTTTCGGCGCGGCGCTCGTCATCGCGGCCACGGCTCAACTTTTTTTCAGCGAAATTGAGAACCGCACGGTATTGACGCTCCTGGCGAAGCCGGTGTGGCGGGGAGAGTTCATCCTCGGGAAATTCCTCGGTCTGGCCGCGATGGCGGCCGTCTTTTGTGCCTTAGTGACGTTGCTGCTGATGCAGGTGCTGGCTTCCCGGGAAGCGCAGCTCGCGCGCGAGTTTCCTGATTCGGCGGGCATGGGCTCGATCGTCAGCTACTCCAATGTGGCATTTGCCGGCGCCCTCCAATGGATGAAGCTTTCCGTGCTGGTGGCGTTTACACTGCTGGTGGCGAGTTTTGCCCAGACCCAGCTTTTCACCGTCGTGACGGGATTTTTCATCCTGGTCATCGGCCATCTTCAATATCTGGCGCAGGATTCCTACGTGCGGGCAGCGTCGCTTTGGACGCAGGTTGTCGGCGCGTTGGTCGCCACGGTATTTCCCAATTTTCAGTTATTTTCCCTTGCGGATTCGCTCACGCCGGCGGACGGACCTCCCTGGGCACATCTGGCGCGGATTGCGGTTTATGCCCTGGGATACGTTGGGGTAGCGTGTGGTTTGGCGGTGCTCAGTTTTCGGCAGCGTGAAATCTAGGTTTGTCACTTTCGTTGTGGTCGTCAGCTCGCTGGTTTTTTCGGGGCTGCTGCTGGGGCGATGGGCGGATCCGGTGTGGCAGTCGGCCCGCGAGCGTCAACCGGCGTTGCGGCTTGACTCCGCGATGGCAGCGGCGGGGCAGGGGGTGACTTTGGCCCTGCTGGGCGGTTTTCGGGCCTTGGTGGCGGATGGGGCGTGGATCCGCATGTACGTGTTGTGGGAGACCCATGATTTGCCCGCGACCGAGACGCTGATCCGGCTCGTGACAACGATCGATCCGCGACCGGTTTATTTCTGGCTGAACGGCGCGCGAATTCTGGCCTACGATTTTCCCGTTTGGAGAATTCAGGCGGCCGGAGGGTTTGATGTCGTTGGAGCTTCGGAGCAGGAAGCGTTTTTCCGGCAGCAGGGGGAGGTGGCGTTGCGCCACCTCGGTGCGGCGATGGCGTTTCATCCGGCGAGTGCGGATCTCTGGATCGAGCGAGCCAACATCCAGTTGAACCGGCTGAAGGATCTCGACGGGGCGGCGGAGAGTTATCGCCGTGCCTGGGAGCAGCCGCGAGCCCCGTATTATGCGGCGAGGATGCACGCGGAATTGTTGCGGCGGGCCGGCCGAAAACCCGAAGCTCTGGAGTGGCTGGTGAAATTGCATCCGACCCTTCCTCCGGGCGATGAAGGGGCGGGAGCCGAAATCGTACTGGGGCGAATCCGTGATCTGGAACGCGAATTAAAGGTCTCCCCGGAGCAGGCTTATCGCGCGCCGCGATGAGTGTTGCGGAAAGAATACCGTTTCTTTTGAGTCGGGTTGTGTTGCACATTTTCGCAACCGCACTTCCTGATGACCGTTGACCTGAAATTCTTCATCGTAGGCCTCCTCTTGCTGTGGTTTCCGCGGCACTGGATGCGCCGTGGAATGGCATTGCTTCGCCGGCGTCGCCGCAGTGCGGAGGCGAGTCGAATCACTGAACCGTGGAAGGATCGCGAACCGGGACGCCCGCGGATTAATTTTGTCACGGAATTTTTGAAGTTCCGTAATTACCTCGACCTTTTCCGCGCGGCGGCCGGAAGCGTGATGCTGTGCGGAGGCCTTGGGATGCCCGCGGCCATCGCGGTCTCCGCGGATGGCTCGTCCGGTTCAGGCCTCTTGGTGATGGGGGTGCGTTGGTTTGTACTTTTGGTTGCACTGCTCAGTCAGGCGGTGCGATTCGACGAATCGAGGGTGTCGTTCTATCCCCCGATTTTTTTCATCGGGGGACTTTCGGTTGGACTCTGTGACGGGCGGAGCGCGGCGCTCGCGTTTGTGCTCATCTGGGCGTTAATTCCACTGCTGGGCGACGCCCAGCTCTTCCTCACCGTCTACGCAGTGGTGATCGTAGCGTTCGGACATTATTTCGGTGAAATGGGTGACCTGTACGCTGGCTACGCCGGGGTTTTATGTTTTCTGCCAGTCCTGCTGAGTCTACTGGCCCGAAAGCCGCTCATGATTTACGCGCGGAAGGGCACCCGCGGATAGGGTGCCGGCCGTGGGAGAATCAGCCGCCAGGATTTGGATTGGGGCCGCGCGACCACGAACGCTTCCGGCGGCGATTGCACCGGTCTTGGTCGGCTCGGCGTTGGCTTGGCAAAGTGGCGCGTTCCATCCCGTCGCGGCTGGGTTGTGTCTCGGCTTTGCCCTGTTGGTGCAGATCGGGACCAATTTTGCGAACGACTACTATGATTTTATTCGTGGCGCCGACACCGCGGAGCGTGTGGGGCCGCAGCGCGCCGTGGCGGCCGGTCTCGTCCGACCGGAAACGATGCGGCGGGCGATGGTCGCGGTGTTCGTCGCCAGTTTTGGGGTCGGGTTGGGATTGATTGCATGGGGCGGACCGTGGCTCCTGGGGGTGGGAGTCGCGAGCATCGCGTGTGGAATCTGTTACACCGGTGGGCCCTGGCCGCTTGCGTACCTGGGGCTGGGCGACATTTTCGTTTTCATCTTCTTCGGTCTGGTAGCCGTAGGCGGAACTTACTTTGTCCAGGTGGGCCGTTTGACCGCTGATGCCGTGCTCGCGGGCGTGCCGGTGGGGTTGCTCGCCGCAAACATTCTGGTCGTAAACAACTATCGCGATGTCGAGACGGACGCCGTCGCCAACAAGCGCACGTTGGTCGTCCGCTTTGGCCGGGCGGCCGCCCGCGCGCAGTTCAACCTTTCCCTCTTGGTGGCGTTTGCGATTCCGGTGGTCTTCGTGGCGAGGGGGCTCGGAGCGGGATGTCTGCTGCCCATCTTGCTTGGGCCGTTGGGGTGGGTTCACTCCCGCCGCTTGCGTGAAAGCAAAGCAGCGGGCGAACTCATCCAGCTCCTCGGAGCCACCGGGAAATTTCTGGCGCTTTACGCCATCCTGTTCGCCGGTGGCCTTCTCCTGTAGCGGGGGCGCCGTTGGCGCCCCACGGGATATCACGCCACGTGGGCGGCAATCTTTGCCTTAAGCGCGGCCTTCGGCATCATGCCGACGAGGGTCTCCGCGACCTTGCCCCCCTTGAAAAGAATCATCGTCGGAATGGCCCGGACGCCGTACTGCACCGCGATGGCGTCGTTGTCGTCGATGTTGACCTTCGCGATGGCGAGCTTCCCGTCCAGCTCCGTGGCCAGTTCCTCGAGAATCGGGGCGATCGCTTTGCAGGGACCGCACCAAGGGGCCCAGAAGTCGACGAGGACCGGAGTGGTGGCGGATGTGACCGCGCTGTTGAAGGTGTCGGTGGTAAGTTGAGCGATCTTTTCAGACATGGGAATTAGCGGTTGAGAAACATCAGAACGGAAAACAACGCGGAAGCAACTGCGGCCACACCGCAAATGCCGATCACCCACGAGGGAACGGGCACGGGATCGTCATCGCCGGCGGTCGGACGTTCGTTCGCAATCTGATCGCCGGGGGCCCGCACCGCGATCAACGGGGCTGAGATTTGTCGATAATCTCCGCGAGCTCGCGCGGGTCGACCTTTTCCAGGGGCTTGTCGCGGCGTTTCAGCTCCTCGAAGGTCTTGATCATCGTCTCGGTCATCCGTTCGTGGGTGTCCTGCGATCCGCCGACCAGCACAAATTTCTCCCCGCTGGTGATGCGCTTGTGGCCGTCCTCGTTGTCGAGGCCGACGCCGAGAATACCGCCGATTTTCGGCTGACGCTTCCGTTTTGCGGGCTTGCTTGAATCTTTGCTCACGCCGTCACCGTGGGTGGGATTGCGGAGGTTTCAAGCGGGTTTTCTGCGATGGCGATCGCCGGCAGATCCTCCACCGCCTCGATGATGATGTCCGCAAACGCCTCGCTTTGGCGCAGACGCAGTTTCTTCAGCCGGGTGAGCTCAAGCATGGCCAGAAACGTGGCCACGAGCCGCCGCAGGGTCACGCCTTCGGGAAACAGCAGGGAAAAGATGAACGTTTTCTCCGTCTGGGTGCGCGCCAGCAGCCACTCCATCTGGTCGGCCACGGTCACGGACTCGTCGTGAATTTCGCCGACCACGAGCTTTTCCGCGAGGCGGCGAAGCACGATGTTGAAGGTGTTCCACAGCTCGATCCGGTCGACGTTCTTGAGCGGACGATCGGTTTCCTCGTTCGTCAGCGACGACACGTGTCGGGACATCAGGTTCTGGCGCGTCTCGACCAGTTCGGCGAGTTTCACCGCCGCCTCCTTGAACTTCTTGTACTGCAGGAGTTGATGTACGAGCTCCCAGCGCGGATCGACTTCCTCGTCCTCCGCATTCGGGTCGACGGCGTGCTGGCCCTTGGGCAGCAGCAGGCGGCTTTTGATCTCCATCAGCGTCGCGGCCATGACGAAGAATTCGCCGGCCACGTCGAGGTCGAGCTGCTGCATCGTGTGCAATGCGTCGATGTACTGCCGCGTTACCGACTCGATGGGAATGTCGTAAATATCGAGTTCGTTCTTCCGGATGAGGAAGAGCAGAAGGTCGAGCGGGCCTTCAAAGACCTGCAGCTTGATGCGATAGTCGGCGTCTGGAACCACGGCGCGATGGTTGGGCGGGAGCGGGTCGCGGCAAGGGAATTTATCTGCGTCGTAACGCGGAAACGAAGTACCCGTCGGTATTGTGGCGGGCCGGCAGGATGGTCAGACCGCTGGCGCCGGCGGAGAAACCAAACGTCTGCGCTGGCGGCAGCAGCGAAAATCCAGGGTGCACATTGAGAAATGCGGCGACAACGTCCTCGTTTTCCTTCCGGCTGAGCGAACACGTCGCGTAGATCAACTTGCCGCCAGTTCGGACCCGCGGCGCGAAGCGTCCGAGCAACGTGAGTTGCAGCGCGGCGCGTTCGGCGATGGTGGCCGGGGTCGTGACCCACTTCAAGTGAGGCGAACGCCGCCAGGTGCCCGAGCCGCTGCAGGGCGCGTCCACCAGCACGCCGTCGTACGTCTCCGGGCTGAGTTCGGTCGAGGTTTGGATGTTTTTGAACCCGCCGCGCGTGGCGCGCGTGCGCAATTCGGCCAGCGCTGCCGGGCGAACGTCGTGGGCCGTGATCGTCGCTGCCGGTCCGAGCAGCCGGGCGAGTTGCAGCGATTTTCCGCCGGCGCCGGCGCACGCGTCCAACCAGCGGCCGCCGGGCACAAGTCCGACGGTTTCGAGCAACAATTGGGAGCCGAGGTCCTGCACTTCGACGGCACCGTTCTGCCAGGCATCGGTTTTCGTGACATCGACATCACCGATGACTTCCAGCGCACCGGCCAGGACGGAGGAGGTCCGGACCTGCCAGCCGAGCGAGGCAAATTCTGCCATCGCCCGTGATGGATCCGCGATTTGGCCGCGAAGCCAGAGCGGGGGGCGCTGGAGTTGCATGTCGAGTTCGGCGCCGGAAAACACCGCATCGCAGTGATCCCGAAACCAACCCGGGAGCAATTCCGTGCGGTCACCCGTCGGCGCGTCGCCCGTAGCGAATTCGCCCCGAAAGATCTTCGTCGCAGGCGTCTCCGTGGCGAGCCACGCGACCCGGCGGACGGCTTCGTCCGGAGCGGGGTCAAGCCACGGCTCGATCCACGGCAGATGGCGCACCGTGGTGTAAATGAGTTCCCGATACAGGCGCCGGTCGCGCGAACCGAACTCCCGGCGCGCCGCCAGCAGGGATTGGATGCGGGCGGGCAGGGCCGCGTCGCGGTGCCAGTGCGGGCGCAGCTGGGCGAGCAGCTGCAGGAACGTGCGCTTTTGATTGGCCGAAATGTGCATGGCGAGACGCCTGCGTCCGCACCTTAGAACCGCACGGTGTCGATCTGTACGTTGAGCCCGAAGTTGCTCTCGCGCTTCCGGCCCGAGTACACGCTCACGCTGTAGGAGATGAGCCAGGTGTTGCCGAGATTTTGCGAGACGCCGTATTCCTGTTCGTTGAATCGCCGTTTCCGGGCGTCATAGCGCAGCCGGGACAGCGCCTCGTACCGCTCGTTGATGCGGACGCGGGCGTCGACGGAGTAGTCTTGGAGCTGCTGGCTGAGAAAGTTGTTGCCGAAACGGACTGACCACGCGCGACCGTCCCGGAGCGTGAAGGAGGAGTTGAGTTCGCGCAGGGTGAAGTTTCGCGGGGCGAAACTCTGGTAGAGATCGAGCTGCAACCAACGGGCGGGGGTGACGCTCACGTCGGCGTGAATTTCCGAGACGTCGCGCTCGCCCGGGCCGCGCCTGAAGCGAAAATCATTGGCCACATTGAAAGCGACCAGATCGCGGGCGCCCTGGGTGCGGTCGCGCGTTTGGAGAATATTGTCCAGACTGAGCCGCAGGGTGTTGGTCGCATGCAGATCATCGACGTTGCGCTGGTCACCGAGTCCGAGCGGCTGGAGGTAGGTGTTGAAGGTCTGGCGATCGATTGGCGGGATATGAGGCAGACCCTTGTTGGCCTCGGGAATATAGCGGTAGCTGAGGCGCGGTGTGAAAAGGTGCCGCAGGCCATCAATTTTCCATTGCTCGTTTTTGTAGTCGAACGTCCCGCTCGTGCGCAGTGCCGCGTCGAAACCGAGTTCGCCCAGAGCCCGCGAATAGGCGCCGAGGGACTGGAGTTCAGCGGATAGGGTTCGCACGGGCAGAGCCGGAGGTGAACTGACCACTGGCGACGAGATAAGTCGGGATTCCTTGGGTTGGGCGTAGTGCGTAAGGCGCGCTCCCGCGACCGGAGTGAACGCGAACCAATCTCCGACCGGCAGAGGACGCTCGATTGAATAATAGGCATCGAATCGCGTGCTGCGTCGGTCCGGACCTCCGTCGCGAAGTGCGACCGCCGACGGCGAGAGGATGCTTTGCACCGGATTCAGGGGCAAGACGAAGGCCGGGATGCGTCCGTCCGCTAACGACTCCTCCCGCAGCACGGTAACGCTGGCGTTGAATCGCTCATAAAAGCCGTTCCCGATTTTGGTGGGGAGCAGATCAAAGCGAAACTCCGGCAGCCGCTGCTGCACGCGATGGAACGCGTTGGGCTGAAAGCGTGCGAAGGCCGAGACAAAGTAATTTTCCCCGGTGTAGACCGATTCGACAAACGTGTCGGGTTCCTGCACGGGGAAAAACGCCCGGGGGCGGAAGTCGCGCAGGACCTCGGAATCCTTCCACCAGTTGAGCTGCAGATTCAACGTGAGGTTGTCGCCGATCCTCTGTCGGTGCTGCCATTCGGCAAACGCCCGATCCTCGGCGATGGGGCGGCCGAGAATATCGGTCTTCTTGTCGCCATGGTCGTTGATGTAGCCGCTGCGGAAGTACCCGCGCAGGTCCTCGGGTTTCTCCGGATTGGCATACCGGCCGGAGGGGCCGATCATCAGGCCGCGGCTGGTATAGATGCCGAGGTCGGCGCCGAGGCGCACATCCGACGAGACGGGCACCTGCAGGCTGGCGTCGGCAAACAGTCCGAGCGAGCGGCGGAATCCGCCGGCGAGGGTGGCGCTGCCGAAGAAGGGAGCTCCGATTTTATGATCGAATTTTGGTATCGGCACCGGTTGGGCGTGGCCGATCCCGACGGAGGCATTTTCGGATCGAAGCTGCTTCCCTGGCGCGTAAACGATGGTGTCGGCGGTAACGGTAGGCTGCCACGGGCCGGGTTCGCCATAGGTGGCGCGCGCCTGTTTGACAGTTATTTCCTCACGGTTGCCCGCCGCGGACACGCCCTCGACGAAATAGGGGTGGGCGCCAAGCCTGATGTTGTTGGCGGTAAACGAACCGTTGGCGCGCGTGTAAACCAGGCGATCGGCGAGCAGGCGGATTTCGCCTCGGGTGAGAACCACGGTGCCGGTTGCGGTGACGACCCCGGTTTCGTTGTTGCTGCGGAGTTCGTCGGCGACGAGGAGCAGCGCACCATCCGTGAAGCGGGCATTCTCCTGCAGGATTGTTTCCCCTGTCGCTGAATTGTGGGTGATGCGATCGGCGACGATTTCGGAGGTGGCGGCAGCCGGCGCCTGGGCGTGCAGCGTCATGATCGCGCACAGGGAAAAGAGGAGGATGAGACGACGAATCACGTCCGCAACCAAAGCACCGGCAGGTGCGCAAGCAAGCTTCGGGCTTGGGCATCCGGTGTCGCGGACGGTGGGACATCCGGAGATTCGCGGCTAGACGCCATGCCTGTCATGGCCCACCTTGGGTCAAAACCAAATTACGCGTGATTCTTTCCAAAGCCGATCTTGTTGCGATTGTTGAAGCGAAACACGCCACGCCGCACTCTGTCCTGGGGATGCATTCGACCACGTACCGACGGAGCCAGGGCGTGGTCGTGCGGGCGTTCGTGCGCGATGCCACGTTGTGCGAGGTGATCGAACTCGATGCGCGTCCGCCGAAGTCATACCCGATGAAGGCGCTGGCAGCAGAAGGCCTCTTCGAGGTTTTCATTCCCAAGCGAAAGGAACTCTTCCGGTACCAATTGCGCGCGGCCTATGCCAACGGGGAATACCGGCAGTTCTTCGATCCCTATTGTTTCCTGCCGACCCTGGGCGACCAGGATCTCTATCTTTTCAACGAGGGAAACGAGCATCGGGTGTATGAGAAGCTCGGAGCGCATGTTCGCGACCTTGGCGGCGTCAAGGGCGTCTCGTTTGCGGTGTGGGCGCCCGCGGCGGCGCGCGTTTCGGTGGTGGGCAATTTCAACCATTGGGATGGTCGCTTTCATCCGATGCGATCCCTGGGCGCGTCCGGTGTGTGGGAACTCTTTGTTCCGGGATTGGGCGAGGGTGAGCTCTACAAGTTTGAAATCCGCGACCAACGCGGGCACATTCTGCTGAAGACGGATCCTTATGGCACGTATTTCGAGGGGCCGCCGAACAATGCCGCGATCGTTTTTGATCCGCGGCGGATCAAGTGGACGGACGGCGAGTGGATTGAGCGCCGGAAAAACCAGGCGTCAGTTCTTGATCGTCCGATGTCGGTGTACGAGGTGCACTGCGGTTCGTGGAAGCGGATGCCGGCGGATGCGAACCGACCCCTGACGTATCGCGAACTCGCCACGCAACTGGCCGACTACGCCGTGGAAATGGGCTTCACCCACATCGAGGTGATGCCGCTCGCCGAGCACCCGTTCGACGGCTCGTGGGGATATCAGGTCACGGGATTTTTCGCGCCGACCCACCGCTATGGGACGCCGGAGGATTTCGCGTGGTTCGTGGACTATCTGCACAGCCGGGGACTTGGAGTGATTCTCGATTGGGTGCCGGCGCATTTTCCGCGCGACAGTTTTGCCCTTGCCGAGTTCGACGGCACGCATCTGTACGAGCATGCCGACCCCCGACAAGGCGCGCACATGGACTGGGGAACGCTCATCTTCAACTACGGGCGCAACGAGGTGCGGTGCTTCCTGATTGCCAACGCCCTGGCCTGGCTAGATCGCTACCACCTTGACGGGCTGCGCGTGGACGCCGTGGCATCGATGCTCTACCTGGATTATTCCCGCAAGGAAGGGCAATGGGTGCCGAATCGACACGGCGGACGGGAAAACCTTGAGGCGATCGATTTTCTGCGCCGCGTCAACGACCTCGTGCACCAGTATTATCCCGGGGTCGCGATGATCGCCGAGGAGAGCACGTCGTTTGCGGGCGTGAGCAAGCCGACGAAGGACGGCGGACTGGGTTTCGATTACAAGTGGAACATGGGTTGGATGAACGACACGTTGCGGTACTTTTCCAAGGAGCCGATCGTGCGCCGCCACCACCACAGCGATCTCACGTTTGGCATGCTCTACCAGTATGCCGAAAACTTCGTCACGGTGTTTTCCCACGACGAAGTGGTGCACGGCAAGGCGTCGATGCTCTTCAAGATGGGCGCGTGGCACATTGCGGAAAAGGCGGCGAACCTCCGCGCGCTTTATGCGCACATGTGGATGTGGCCCGGAAAGAAGCTGCTGTTCATGGGGAGCGAGTTTGCGCAATCGCGCGAGTGGGCCCACGATTCGAGTCTGGATTGGCATCTTTGCCAGTACACCGACCACGAGGGCGTGCGACTGCTCGTGCGGGATCTCAACAAGCTCTACACCGGGGAACCGGTGCTCAGCCGGAACGATTTCAACTCTCAGGGATTCCGCTGGCTGACGTGCCACGATGCAGACGCGAACCTCATCGCGTTTCTCCGCAGCGATCCGGCGGAGCAGGCACTCTTCGCGGTGGTCTGCCATTTCGGGGGAGCCCAGCGGGACTACCGCATCGGCGTTCCGCGCCGCGGGTTCTGGCGCGAGGTCCTGAACACCAACAGCGAATTCTACGGCGGCAGCGGACTGGGCAACGAAGGGGGCCGCAGCGCCGAGGAGATCGAACGCGACGGTTTCAGTCAGTCGATCAAAGTCACGCTTCCTCCGCTCAGCGCATTCGTGTTCAAGTGGTCGGGAGGGGAGTGAGCCGCGGTCAAGGGCTCGGCGCCCAGTTCAGACATATCCTGATCGCCGATAGGGTTGAGGCGTGCGCAACTCCATGTGCCGTTCGGGCAGTTCGAGCGCCTTGAACCCGTATTGCGCGTAGAGCCCGTGGGCGTCCTGGGTGACAAGCTGCAGGCGTCGCAGGCCCTGCAGCCTCGGGTGGGACATGACCAAATTCATCGCCGCCTTGGACAATCCGCGGCCCCGGTGCTCCTCCAGGACGTAGACGTCGCAGAGGTAGGCGAAGGTCGTGAAGTCGGAAATAACGCGAACCAAGCCGACTTGTTCACCGGCCGGTGCATAGATTCCGATGCAGAGTGAGTTGGCCAGTGAACGTTCGACGGTGGCGAGGGGGATTCCCTCGGCCCAGTAGCTGCGCGTGAGGAAGGCGTGGACCGCGCGGGCGTCGAGGCGTGCCGGATCGTCGCTGAGGTGATAATCCGAGACCGAAATCTCGTGAGGCATGCTAGCAGCCTGTCGGACTTAGGAAGTCCGATCTGGGGCAAACGAATGTTGGCCGAACGGAACCGACAGGCTGCTAAATGAAAATGCCTGGGGCATTTTCGGGGATCGTGTGCCGGTCTGTTCGAAATATATTTGTAATAAGAGGTTCC
>CANJIU010000185.1 GCA_947474365.1 Opitutia bacterium
CCCCGTGGTTGCTGTGCGCGTTTGATTCGCTTCAAAAGTTCGTGGTTTCATCCACGGCGGTTGAAGCGAATGAAGCGAATTGATGACGAGAAACCCGGTTGCCGACCCATCAGATCGGCGTCATACTTTGACTTACCTTCTTGTTCCCCTGCGGGCCTCCCTCTG
Organism: Opitutia bacterium; assembly: GCA_947474365.1. Classification (GTDB taxonomy): domain Bacteria; phylum Verrucomicrobiota; class Verrucomicrobiia; order Opitutales; family Opitutaceae; genus ER46. Next base: position 166 of record CANJIU010000185.1, read on the forward strand.
AAAACGCAGGATTCGCTTCAAAAGTTCTCGATTTGATCCACGCCGGGCAGCCAGTTTGGATGGAGTCCGAACTTTTTAGAAAGTGCCAAACACTACCATGTAAGGGGCATGTTTTGGCCAGTTACGAATTTCGAGCGTGTTTAGCAGTTTTGCGCCAGTTCGTAATTGGGCTCGTGGTCGCCTCGATTTCGGTGAGTCCGGGGCTCTCGCTCCCAAACTGTTAAACACCTTGTCGCAGGCGGGGACGACTGGAGCCGACGGCAACCCTGTGCTTCCGCGGCCTCACCCAGCCGTCCCTGTCCCTGCGCTGGCACGACGGCACGCCCGAGAAACTTCGCCAACAGGCCGCGGCGCTGATCCTGACCGGTTCCGGCCGGCCCGCACTCTTCAATGATCGCATCTGCATGGCAGCTTTGGAGCAGGCCGGTGTGCGCACCATTCGACCAGTGCACCCGCGTAACAATGTGCCATTTATCTCTCAAGCGTGGAGAAATTACGAGTGAACGAATTCCTTGTTTTTCTCACCTGAGCATGCCCGCGTCAGTTCTCTGTTGTAGAGGGCCTTTCCGTGATCGCTGTCGCCAGGAATCCATGGAGCAGGCGGGGCGATAAAAACTTCAAGAACCGACCTACAGGAACGATAGAGGTGGGCCCACGGGATTCGGGCGAAGACAAACTCGAAGACAGATTGTTTACCGTATGGGCGCGTGTTCGAAATTGGCTGTGCCCGGCCCTCACTCGAGATGGATAATCCCCCGCTGTAGCGCCGTTGTCGCCGCCTGCGTTCGGTCGAGCACGCCGAGTTTTTCCAGAATTCGTCCGACATAAAATTTCACGGTCACTTCCGCGAGTTTCAAGTCCGCGGCGATTTCCTTGTTCGACCGCCCGCGGGCAATTTCCCGGAGCACGATCAATTCTTTCTCCGTCAGCCTCCCTCTTGTCTTGCCGGTCGCCAACTTCGCTGCGATGGGGTGGGGGAAGACGGCTTCGCCGCGCGCCACCGCCCGGATGCCAGCGAGAATCTCCTGCCGGCTCGATGACTTGGGGAAATACCCGGACACTCCCGCTTCGACCGCCCGCGTGATGTCCTCCTCCCCTTCGTAAACGGTGAAGGACACGACCCGCGCGTCCGGGAATTCCCGGCGGATCGCGGCAGTCGCTTCGACGCCACTCATGCCGGACATCCGCCAGTCCATCAGTACCACGTCCGGTCGGTACATCCGGTAGGCTTCGATCGCCTGCTCTCCGCTGCCGCATTCCGCGAGGACTTCGATGTCAGGCTCCAGACCGAGCGATCCGGCCAGGCCGGCGCGCACCACGAAGTGGTCGTCCACCAGCATCAGCCGAATTTTTTCAGGTTTCGCGCCCATGAGGAAAATGTCCGTCTGGCCGTCCGTCGCCGCTCGTCTCACTGTGCGCATACATCCTTGCGTTCACGATCTGGGCGGCGACCCGCGTGCCCGCTCCAGGTTTGCTCTCCAACACGAGAATTGCCCCGATCCGTCCCGCCCGTTCGCGCATGCCGAGCCAGCCAAAATGCCCACCGGTCAACGTGGACGCTCGCGAGGTATCAAATCCTTTGCCGTCGTCGTTGACCGTGAGCCGCAGATCGTCCGGAGAAAACACGATTTCCACCTCGATCCGTCGGGCCGCGGCATGCTTCACCGCGTTCGTCATCGCCTCGGTGCCGATGCGCAACAGGTTGTTTTCCACGACTGACGGGAGTCGCCGCGGTTCTCCTGCGACGGAAAAAACAATTTCCGCTCCACCCTCGAGTTGTCGCGCCGTCCCGTGGAGCGCTGAAGCGAGATCGCCGTGCTCCAGCAAGGCCGCACGCAAGTCCCACACTGAGCGTCGCGCCTCCGTGCGGGTATGGCGCAGAAGCGCACGCGCGGTCGTGAGCGCCACCGCCGCCGCCGGTGGTGACTCCGGCAATCGGTCGTTCGCCGCATCGAGTTGCACCGCAATACCCGTGAGTTCCTGCTCCAGGGTATCGTGCAGTTCCCGCGCAATTCGCGTGCGATCTTCCTGGACCGCTTCGCGGGCTGCCTGCGACCGGATGATCTCGGTCTGAGACGTCACGCGTCGCCGCAACAGGATGTTCCAACCGAGAAATGCCAACGCCAGCAAAGCGACACCGCCCAGCGCACTCCAGATCCGATCCGGCGTCCACCAATCCGGCGCCCGTAGTTCCTTCACGTCGGCCGGCGTCGCCGCGAGCAGCCGAAATCCGACCCTATTCGAAGGCGCCAGCGCCGTGTAGGGCCCGGACTCAAACGCCGCCCACCGGGTTTCGGGGCGTTTGTTAAGGCATGTGCCTGTGACTTCCACCAGCGCACCGGGTCGCAGCTTCCTCAGTTCGGTGGTCGCCTCTGCCCGGATCCACTCCACGACGAAAGTGCCGCCAGCCTGCTGCAGGAGCGCACTCGGTGCCTCCATGCCGGCGAATACTTCCACGAGGGTCGCCCGCATGGTTACCAGGCGGCAGTCGAAGCTGCCTGAGGCGGCCTCGGCCGAGTCGATTAGCGGCGGCCGGGCCAGGGTCGATCCGCCGTTGCGGCTGAAAAGCGCGTCCTTCAATATGGGATTCCAAGGGCCAAACGCTGGAAAACCGGCGACTGTTACGCGCTCGCCCGGTCGAGGTGGATTTTCCTCTGCCTCGTGCTCAACCCAGACGCCGCGTTCCTGACTCTCGACGTAGAAGCCGCGCGTGGGCACTATCTGGGTCACCGTGCCGCCAATCCGCACCATCGGATAATCCCTCGTTTCTCCCTGAAACTGCATCAAGGCCGACACCGGTGTCAGAGGCAATTCCGTCAGCGGATCGCTCGGGCCGGGTTGTCCCACCGTGAGACCAAGTTCGGGATCGACGAACAAACGAAAACCGACCAACTGCCGGCGATCATTGAAGGTTGAACCATAGACTCCCCGCACCGTCACCTGTGATCCGATGAAGCGCGGCGGTAGGCGGTCCAACCCGCGCGGATCAAAATATTGCACCGTAAAGGACGAGGCGTTTGTGCCGACCTTGATCCAAACGACCGAGGTTTTTGCGTAGTCCATGACTCGGTGATGTACCTGCCGAACGACCCCTGAGAGCTCGATATAGTCGCTGTGAAACTGCGGATCGGACAACTCTCCGATCGACACGCGCCGCGGCGGTGGCAGTGCCTTGCGGCCCAGCACGCGAATCGAATCCGGAGTCGCCGTGCGCCTGCGCACATAAGGCGCAAATCGCCCGGGCACGGTCACGCCGTCGACTTCCACTTCCATGCCCGGCTCTAATTCTTCGCGATTCTCGCCGATCACCTCGCGGCCGGGACCGGAAAAATATGTGCCGCCCGTCTCGTCCTGAAGAAAACGCAGGGGCTGACCATTGGAGCAATAGGTGATTACTCCGCGCAGTCTCACGGGATACCCGCGCGCGGCCTCATCGGGTGTGAGTTGGCGCACTTCGCGCACCGTCGTGAGGGTCGGCAGCTCCGCCGTCTGTGCCGGTGCCGGCAGGCACAGGATTCCCCCGCACCAGGCGACGCAGAGCACGAATGACGCGGAACAGTTCATCGGGGCCCATGACGGCACCGCACCCCAGGCCGTGAGGCAAGCCCTTCATCGCGTCTGACCGCACTCCGGGCGCCGTTATACTAATGGATACCTATCGGTCCGGCCCCACCCGCGCTAGAGTGTGAGCCACCCCGTACGCGCTTCGTTCGCGTCGATCCACTCCTATGCATCTCGCCCTATCGCGTCCGTTGTCCAGACGCACCTTTCTTCGTGGCGCCGGCGCCACCGTCGCCTTGCCCCTGCTCAACGCGATGATGCCCTCGTCCCTCCGCGGCGCGTCCTCGTCGTCGGCCGCCGCCCCGCCGAAGCGTTTCGCGTTTATCTATACCCCAAACGGCTACAACCAATCCACGTTCCTCCCCACGCAGACCGGTCTCCAGTGGTCTCTCCCCGCCGCCCTTCAGCCGCTCGCACCCGTCCAATCCGACATCACCCTCGTGACTGGCCTCGACCGCACGTATGTGGGCGGCACCGGCGTGCACGCCCAATGCGGCGCGTGCTGGCTCACCAGTTCTCCGCCGGCCGAAACGCTCGACGGCGCGTTTCCCACGAACATCACGCTGGATCAGGTCATCGCGCAGGAGCAGGGCCGCGATACCATGCTCCCGTCGCTTGAGCTGAGTTGCAACGATTTCGCCGATAACAAGGAGACGAAATACTTCGAATGCATCTCGTGGGTCGGTCCCGGCTACGCGGCCAACACCGAAAAGGATCCGCGCGCGGTTTTCCGCCGCCTCTTTGGCCGGCCCGACTCCGGCTCCACCCGCAGCGTGCTCGATGTCATCCTCGCCGAGGCCCGCGATCTCCAGCGACGCCTTGGCCGCGACGATCGCCACAAGCTCGACGAATACCTCACGAGTGTGCGCAGCACCGAGCAGCGCATCGAGCGGGCGGAGCGCGCCGCCGACCGTATCCAGCGCCCGCCTTTCGCCGAGCCCGCCGGCATTCCCGAAAAACGCGGCGACTACCTCCGCCTTCAGGCCGAAATGTTCGTCCTCGCCTTCCAGCAGGACCTCACCCGCGTCGCCACCCTCGTCGTTGATCCCGAGCGCTGGGACTCGCCGCGCATGTTTCACGACGTCTTCGACAAGCCGCAAAACCACCACGTCCTTACGCATACGAAGGGCGACGAGGCCAGGGCTGCGATCACGAAGATCGACCGTTTCCACATCGAGTTTTACGCGCATGTCGTCTCGCGCCTGAAGAGCATCAGGGAAGGGGAGGGAACGCTCCTCGATTCCTGTGTGCTCGCGATGGGCAGCGGCATCAGCGACGGCGACTCGCACAATTACCGCGACCTTCAGGTTCTCCTCGCCGGCGGCGGCCTGCGTCGCGGCCACCTCCGTTACGAAGGGGATCGCCCGCTCGCCGACCTCTGGCTCACACTCGCGCAGCAGGGCGGCGCGCGCCGCCCGCGTTTCGCCGACAGCTCCGGCCCGCTCAAGGAACTGCTCGCCTGACCGGGCCCATGGAGCGACGCGCTTTTCTCAACGGCACCGCGCAGGCCTCCCTCGCCATCGCCGCGCCCCGGCTTATCGGCGCCGGCCGGGACGAGCCGAAACCAAAGACCCTCGTCGGCATCCAAATCGCCGGCCACAGCCTGCTCGACGAAGGCGTCGATCGCTGCCTCGACCTCGTGCAGTCGACGGCCCGGGCGAATGCGCTTTTACTCTACAGCCACAGTCACTACGCCGCGCACGGTCGCCCGCCCTCCGTCTACGCCGATCATGGCGTTCCGCTCAAGGACGAGCGGAAGCGCACGATCACCCGTCTCTGGGTGCGCCACCACGACGAACGCTTCCGCGGCACCTCGCTCCGCTTCCCGCTCCCCGCCGCCGACGAAGAGTACGGCGACCGCGATCTCTTTGCCGAACTCGCCCCGGTGTGCCGCGCCCGCGGTCTCCAGCTTTACGCCCGTATCCTGGAACCGGGCACCGGTGAGCTTCGCGGCCGGGTCGCCCACGTCGAGCGTGCGATGAGCGTCGGCCTCGACGGCCAGCTGTCCGCCCAGCCTTGTCGCAACAATCCCGAGTGGCAGGGCTTCTGGGACGCCCTGGTCGGCGACACGATCCGCACCTATCCGCTCGACGGCTACCAATGGGGGGCCGAGCGCGTCGGTCCGCTCTCCGAACTCCTGTGGCGCGGAACGATGCCCTTCTGTTTCTGCCCGCACTGCGCCGCGCGCGCCCAACGCGAGGGCATCAACGTGGCGCGGGCGCGCCAGGGCTTCACCGAACTGCACGCCCTCATTACGGGTCTGCGCGCCGGCGGCGCCCGCCCGCCCGACGGTGTCTTCACCCACGTGCTTCGCCTGCTGATGAAATTTCCCGAGGTGCTCGCCTGGGATTACCAGTGGCGCCTCGCGCTGGAGGAACAGGGCCGCCGCACCCACGCCCTCGTGAAAGCCGCCCGGCCGACCGCGCTGGTCGGCCGCCACTTCGATCATCAGAACACCTCGTGGGACGCGCTTTTTCTCGCCCAGCTCAGCTACGCCGACGTCGCGCCGTACACCGATTTTATCAAGCCGATCCTCTACCACGATATTCTCGGTCCCCGTCTGCGTTGGTGGCACCTCGAACGTCTGAAGCAGGGCCCGCTCGCCGAACTCTCGCTCGCGCAGTCGCTCGATCTTTTTTACGCCCTGCGCGGCTACGACCCAAAGGCGGAACCTGCCCTGGAAGATCTCGACCGCCGCGGCCTTAGCGCCGACTACGTCGCGAAAGAAACCCGCCGCATCGTCGACGTCGTCCAGGGCAAATGCGCCGTCGTGCCCGGGATCGGCGTGGATGTACCGGATAACATCGCGCGACCACCCGGTGTTCCCGCCAGCACGGTCCGCAGTTCATCCGCCGGCCTCCGTGCCGCGGTCACGCAGGCGTTTGTCGCTGGTGCCGCCGGCATCGTGATCTCCCGCGAATACGACGAGATGCGTATCGAAAACCTCCGCGCCATCGGCGACACGCTCCGCGAACTCGGAAGAGTCTGAGCGCTCCTTCAGCCGATTTCCCCCCTGTAGCGAATCGCCCCGACTCCCGTGTACCCCGCCATCAAAACCGCCGCCACGCTCGTTGGCACCCTTCTGGCCATCCCGCTCGCCCTCGCGCAGTCCCCGGCTGCTCCAGCCAAGCCGCCACCGTCATCGGGCAACCCCGCCATCGTTCTCTCGCCGTTCGAGGTGAAGACAGAGGGCGACCTCGGCTATCTCGCCACCAACACCCTCGGGGGCAGCCGGCTCAATACCTCGCTGCGGGACACGCCCGCGATCATCGATGTGTTCACGAAAGAATTTCTCATCGACATCGGCGCAACGAATCTCGAGCAGGCAATGGTCTATGCCAACAACAGCCAGATCGACGACGGCGACGCCCAGCGCGTCAACTCCGGCAACACGCAGCTCGCCGCGGCCAACCCGTTCAACTTCCGCTCACGCGGCATCCTCGGCAACAGCACGCGCAACTACTTCGAGACTCGCCTGGGCACCAACCTCTACAACGTTGAGCGGCTCGACGACGCACGCGGGCCCAACTCCGTTTTGTTCGGCATCGGTTCCGCCGGTGGCATCGTCAACAACTCGCCCAAGCGCGCGCAGTTCGGCCGCGCCTTCGGCGAACTCGGGGCGCAGGCCGGCAATCAGGAGTACTCGCGCTTCACGCTCGACTACAATGTGCCGCTGCCTGCGCAGAGACTCGCCCTGCGGCTCAATCTCCTCGATGAGGACAAGGCCCACTGGCGCGAGTATCTCGGTTCGCGGCGCCGCGCGGCGAATCTCGTCGCGACCTACCGTCCCTTTGCCCGGACCGAAGTGCGCGGCGACGTCGAGAAGGGCCGCGTGCGCGGCACCATCGGCCGGAATTATCCCGCCAACGACGGTGTGACCCGCTGGTGGCGCAGCGGCTCGCCGGTTGTTGCCTCCACTTCCACCGTCGCTCCGACGGCCGCGCAGACTGCCGTGGGAATCAACCGACCCCTGACTGCCGCGCGCCTCGTCGTCGTCGAGAATCAGAGCATGGTCGTCAACGTCCAAAACTGGTTCGGCACCGTCGCTGACACGCCCTACCTCCCGAGCATCCTTCGCCAGCCCGACGCGGTGCCGTACACCGGCGTGGCGACGGGCCCCGGTGGCCGGACGCTGCACGATTTCGACAATGCGACGTTAGTCGTCGAGCAGCGTTTCACCAAGAATCTGGTCGGCGAAATCGGTTACTACCACGAGAAGGGCTCGTGGCTGAACTACGACGTGGGCGGCACCAACGTCATCATCAACGGCGATCCCAACGCTCTCCTCCGCAACCCGGCCAATGTCTTCGCCCTCGGGTCGTTTCGCCCCGCGGCCAACGCGGCGGGTGACTTGATCAATCCCAACGCGGGCCAGAGCTACATGGAGACCGCCTGGCAGCGCCGTTTTGGCAGCACCTCGAGCGACAACTACCGGGCGACACTCGCCTACGAAGGGGACTTTGGTCGCTGGGGCCGCCACCGCACCGCCGTGCTGGCTTCGCGGCAGGACGAGCGCCGGCTCAATTACGCCGAACGGGAGGTCTGGATGGGCGCACCCTTCAACGCAGATCCGGCCAACGACAACAACTCCGTCTGGCGCCGCGCCTACGTCACGCTTGGCGATGCGCATTCGCAACGCGTGCCCGATCCCCTCGCCGGGCCGCCGCTCTCGGTCAATTTTCCCGGCCGCGCCGCGCCGCTGACCAACGGCTGGATCCCCAACGGCGGCGGGACGATCACCGGCCGCAAAATCGACAGCCAGATGGCCGCGCTTCAGAGCTCGTGGTGGCGTGATCGGATCGTGACCACGGTGGGCTTTCGCCGCGATGTCGCGCTGCAGACGCGCACGACCACGGTGCGGGACACCAGTGGAATTTGGGCCGGAACGCAGGGTATCCAGGTGTTCAACGCCTCCTCCCCGAACTCGAGCTTCGAGTTCACCGGCCGCACAACCACTGCCGGCATTGTGGTTCATCCTCTGCCGTGGCTGTCGCTTTTCGGCAACGCCTCGCGCAACCTTGGCCTGCCCTCCTACACGCTGCGTTACGGTCCCGACGGCGTCACGCCGCCCGCGCCCCAGGGCCGCGGCTTCGACGCCGGGCTCAACCTCAGCTTTGCCAGGGACCGTGTCGTGGTCCGTGCGAGCTACTTCACCACCGATTCTCGCGATGAAGCCGCCACGATGGGCGTCGATGGCGCCTTCACGCCGGACTACAACCGCATCATCGGCATCCTCAACGATCCCAATGGCGACGGCAACACGGCTGACCGCCTCTACACCGCCTCCGAGATGGCGAAGTATCCGCAACTGCGGCCGGTCGCCACCGCCAACTCGGACACGCTCGACAACGTAAATCACGGCGTCGAGTTCCGCGTCATTGCCAACGTCGGCGAGCGCCTCCGCTTCATTGTCAATTACTCCTATTCCTTCCAGGAGCGATCCAACGTCTACAAGCAGACCTACCCGCTTTACGGGCAGCTCGACCAGTTCCTGACGGACATCCAGCGCGCTCGTCCGGGCGTCAATGTACGGGGCGCGCGCGGCACCGAGGGGCAGACCCTCGAATCGATCCGCCAGACCCGGGTCGACGATCTCGACGTACGCCGGTTCGACTTCGAGGGCGCCTACGGCAACCGCCCGCACAAGGCGAATTTTTTTGCCAACTACAGTTTCAAATCCGGGGCGTTGCGCGCCTGGTCCGCGGGACTCGGCGGCCGCTACCAGAGCCGCATTTACGCCGGCCGCGTCGCGACCGCCCCGGGCGTGCCGCCGAGCATCGCCGCCGGCGCGGTCGCCAACGACATCCATGGCCCGGACGTCTTCGGCAACGACAGCCTCCTGTTCGACGCCATGCTCCGCTGGCAGGGTTCCGGAAACTTCCTCGGCCGCAACGTGCGCGTCTCCGCGCAGTGCAATCTCCGCAATCTCCTCGACGACCAGTCAATCTCGCTGCGCCGTTTCAAGACCGACGGAGTCACTCTCGACCGCTGGGCCCTCACTGACCCGCGGGAGATCGTGTTCTCAACCACGCTGCGTTTCTGAAATCCCCCATGCGTTTTCCCGTTTCCCTCGCGCTCATCTTCGCCGCCCCGGCGGGGGCGGTCGCCGCCGCGGATTTCGTCCGCGACATCAAACCGATCCTGACAAAATACTGCTACGACTGCCACGACATGGCGACGCACAAGAGCGGTCTCGACCTTGAGCAGTTCGCCGATTTTTCCTCCGTGCAGCGCCAGCGCCTGGTCTGGGGCGCGGTTCTGGAAAAAGTGGAGTCGCATCAAATGCCTCCACCGAAGGAGGAGAACCGGCCGTCCGCCGATGAGCGTCGGCAACTCGTCGCCTGGATTGACCATCTTGCAGGGCTCCCCGATCCCACGCTCGGTGCGCGCGATCCCGGGAAGCCTCTCCTGCGCCGCCTCACGCGCCTCGAATACAATAACACCGTCCGCGATCTCCTCGGCCTGGGCACCGACGTATTCATGTTTTCCGAACGGTTGCCGCTGGCCGACAAGGCCTATTTCCAATCCGCTACCGGCCGCCTCGGCGACAGCGTCGAAGTCCGTCTCCGCGAATACGGCGCCAAATATCCCGTGCTGCTGCCCGCCTCCGGCCTCCCCGCCGACAACCGCGCCGAGCACGGCTACCGCAATCGCGGCGACGCCAACAATCTCTCGCCGCTTCTCCTCGAAAAATACGTCGCGCTCGCCGGTGAGATCGTCGCGCATCCGGAGTTGCCGCAACGCAGTCCGATTTTTGCCGCGCTCCTCGGCGTGACGCCGCCCCCGTTGCCCACCGCCCGTCCGTCGACCGCGCCCGCCGCGGTCGAGTTCGCGCCGAATTCGCCCACGCTGCCGGTCGCACCGGGCAGCGCCGTCGGCCTCGCGCCATTCCGCGCCCAACTTGCCGCCGCACTGCATGAGGGACGCGCTGGCGTTTTCGATGTCCCGGCCTCACTCGCCAACCAAACGATCGCGGGCAAAGGCGGCCTCATCAAAACGCCCTTCGGCCGGCGCGTCCTCGAAATCAATCCCAACGCTGACCTCTGGCTCGTTGGCTTCGCCACCGCGCGCGCTACCTCGGGGTCGCTCCTGCTGACCAACAAGACCAAGGGCGCGAAATCCTTTGAACTCAGCCTCGCTGTCAAGGGTGAGGACGCCGACGAGGGCGTCGAAACGCTCGCCGTGTGCGTACTCGGCCGCAAAGGCCAGAGCGGCCGCGTCACGTTGACTGCGCGTTTCTCCGACGCCACCGAGACGAAAATTTCCGCCGTGCTCGCCGAGGGCACCGACGCCACCACGTTTTTCAGTTTTGCCGCCGTGCCCGGCGAGCGGATCACGCGTCTCGAGGTTGACGGCTCGGGTTTCAGCGGCGACTACGTGCTGCTCGACGATCTCGCCTTCATCACCAACGGGAAGCCGCAGGCGCCCGCTCCGATCGCCGCCGCCATTGCGCCCGCACCTGCAGCCACGTCCTTCACCGCCGCCACGTCGGCCCCGCCCAAGCCTCTTGCCCCGTTACCCGACCGGCTTGCCGCATTTCTCGAGCGCGCCTTCCGCCGCCCGGTGCCGGCGGCCGAGTTTGCGCGCTACCTCGACCTGCTGAACGCAGGCAAAGCCGCCGGGCAGGATGACGCCGCCGCGCTGCGCGTCGTCCTGCAAGCGGTCCTGTCTTCGCCCGGCTTTCTCTTCCTCAGCGAACCCGCCGATTCTTCCCTGCCCGGGGTCCGCTCGCTCGACGATTTCGAACTCGCCTCGCGGCTCTCGTATTTTCTCTGGGCCTCGATGCCCGATGCCGAACTGATGAGGGTCGTGCGGGCCGGAAACCTCCGCGATCCGGCCGTGCTGGCCGCCCAGACGCGTCGCATGCTCCGCGATCCGAAGGTCCGCGAACTGAGCGAGTCCTTCGCCGTCCAATGGCTCCGTCTCGACCAACTCTCCACCGCCAAGCCGGATACCGATCTCTTCAAGAGTTTTTATGCCGGCCCGCAGGGCAAGGACACGTTGCACGGCGCGATGCTCACCGAAGCGCTGCTGCTGTTCGAAACCGTCCTCGTCGAGGACCGCAGCATCCTGGACTTCATCGGTGCTGACTATACGTGGCTCAACCCGCGCCTCGCCAAGACCTATGGCCTCGCTCAGGCAGCCGGGGCGCCCGTCCCGGGGGCCGCCGTCGTGGCCGGGGCCAGTAACCGCGAAGTGCGCGAAGCCGCCAACAAAGTGGCCAACACCTGGCGCCGCACCGCGCTCTCCGATCCGGCGCGCGGCGGTTTCATCGCGATGGGCGGACCGCTCACTGTGACGTCGCTGCCCTTTCGTACGAGCCCGGTAAAACGCGGCGCCTGGCTGCTCGAAACTATTTTCAACCGCCCACCCCAGGAACCCAAGGTCGCCTTCGCGATCGAGAACGACACGAAGGAGGCGGCGGCCGCGCAGAGCATTCGCCAGAAGTTCGAGGCGCACCGCAACAAGGCCGCGTGCTACTCGTGTCACGTGCGGCTCGATCCGCCGGGCTTCGCCCTCGAACGTTTCGATCCCATCGGCCGCTGGCGCGAGACGGACGGCGGTCAGCTCGTCGATGCCCGCGGCGAGTGGAACGGCACGGCCTTCGACGGTCCCGCCGGCTACAAGGCCGCGCTGCTGCGGGACCCCGGCGAATTCACCTGCGGGTTTACCGAGCACCTCCTCAGCTACGGCCTCGGCCGGAAGCTCGAACTCTACGACCTCCCGGCGGTGCAGGAAATTCAACGTGCTGCCGCCGCGGACGGAAATCGCCTGAGCCGCATCGTCGTCGAAATCGCCCTTTCGTATCCGTTCCGCCATACCCGAAACCGCGATCTTCCGTCTGCCAGACCATGATTACCCGGCCCGCGATTTTTTGGCGCGCGCTCATCGCCGTCACTCTTGCGACCTCCGGCGCTCGCGCCGCCGAACCCGATTTGCTGCGCGGCGCGATCGACCTCCATTGTCACTCCGGCCCCGACACCGTCCCACGTTCCGTCAACGACGTCGAACTCGCTCAACTTGCCCGAGCTGCCGGCCTCCGCGCTGTCGTGATTAAGAACCACCACACCGCCACGGCCGCTCGCGCGCAGCTCGCGAGCGTCGCCGTTCCGGGGATCGAAGTCTTCGGCGGCATCGTCCTTAATCGCGCCGTGGGCGGTCTTAACCCCGACGCCGTCCTCCGCATGACCGAAATGGACGGCCATCGGGGAAAATTCGTCTGGCTCCCTACGTTCGACTCTGAGAACGCCGTTCGCTCCGCCGCGGAGTCCCGCCCGTTCGTCTCGGTCGTGGCCCACGGCCGGCCGGTTCCCGCGCTCGTGGAAATTTTCCTCGTGATCGCCCGCCACAATCTAGTGCTCGCCACGGGGCACTCGTCCGCCGCCGAAAGCCTGGTGCTGATCGCCGCCGCCCACGCCGCCGGCGTGAAGCACATCGTCGTCACCCATGCGCTGTTTCCTTCGTTGCACGCCACCGACGCCGACCTTCGTGCGATGGCCGAACGCGGCGCGTGGATCGAGCTGGCGTGGCTCATGCACCACACGCCGAAGCCTGGCTCCGGCCTGCCGACCGCCCTCGCCCGACCAATGGTGCCGCTCGCGCGTGCCGTCGAAGTCATCCGCAATATCGGCGCCCGGCACATCGTCCTCTCCTCCGATTTCGGCCAGGCCACCAACCCGCCTCCGCCAGAAGGTTTGCGCGCGTTCCTAACCGCTCTGGCGGCAGCCGGCATCCCAGCCACCGACCTGGACCTCATGGTCCGCCGCAACCCGGCCACCGTCCTCGGCATCACGCCTTAACTCCTTACACTCCTTTTCCACGATCCGATGACACCAAAGCCACTCCCCATTCTCCGCGTTTGCTTTGCGACCGTTGTCTTCGCCCTGGTGTCAGGTGTGGCTGCCGAGCCCGCGCCAGTCCGCCTCCTCTTCGCCGGCAGCAGCAGCGCCTACTGGAACGATCTTCCCCGGGAGGTCGCCCGCGCCGTCGACCGTCAGATCGTACTCCATCCGGGCGCCGCTGTTGTCCC
>CANJIU010000186.1 GCA_947474365.1 Opitutia bacterium
CCCCGGCAATCCCGCCCGCCGCCCGGTCGCCGGCGACCCCTGTTGCAATCGCGCCACCGTTGCTGATTTCGCGTCCGCCAGCCACGCCTCGGATGGCTTCGTTTTATGCCGGAATCCGATGTCTCCCTCGATTTTTCCGGCTGGGCGCGACGCAAAAATGGGAGGGGAAATCTGGGGTAGCCGAGGCGTTGATTGGATTGAGGCGGAACCGCGGGCGGCGACGCAATCGCACTGGCGCCGGAGGCCGGCGTGCCGCGCGTGGTTGCAGGTTTCGCCCTGACCCTTTCGGCTGGCTCCCAATTGAGGCCTGGAATGGAGGAGAAAGTATTTCACGCTACATTTCGCATCGGCTCCACTGAAGTCATGGCGTCAGACTGCGGTTGCGAGCGGCCACCAACCGAAGCAACATTTACAGGCTTCTCACTTGCTCTCCGAGTTGAAAGTCCGGAGAAAGCCGAAAGCTTTTTCTCGGCTCTCAGCGATGGTGGTCAGATCCAAATCCCTTTGCTGAAAACGTTTTTCGCCGCGCAATACGGAATCGTAATTGATCGTTTTGGCATCTCCTGGAAAGTAATGGTCGAGTCCAAAGCGCGAAGCTGACGTAAAAAAGAGGGCGCTCCCCTACATAACAGCGCCCACCGCATGACCGTGCGGAGTGAAACTTTTGAACCTCGGAGGATGCGTGCGGAGCCGGTGCATGTTGCACCACGGCGCCGTCCCACGTGACGGCGGCCCCGGCTTAGTCAGCTTTTCCCTTCGAATTGCCGAGTTGAACGAAGTTCATTTAGCGAGGGCGCTGGCTACCATCCGTGCGTCGGCGTCAATCAAGTCGAGTGCCGGCAGAGAATTCGAAATCTGTTTTCTAACCGCCGGCGTGACCGATTGATTCTCCAGCAGCGACATCAGGATTTCCTTTTTCCGGCCGCTAAATCCCGCGGTGGCCTTCAAAGCTTCGACTATGCAGATTTGGTCACGCTCGGACAACCCGGTCTTGGCCGCGATCACGCGCAAAGTCGCCGCCCGGTCCGGCGAAAGGCCGGTCGAGACGATTGCGTTGACCTTCGTTTCATACCGCCCCGCTCTTATTCGTTGAAATGCGGCACGAACAATTCCCGTCGTGCTCCAACTGAGGAGGAAAACCCAGCCGATCATTGCCGCCCAACCAACAAACGGTGATGACGCTCCGAATTTGCCTGCGGCAAGCACTGCCGGAAGGAGGATGATGAAGAAAACAGCGGACGCCCCGTCGGCGGGGCCGCAGGGTCCGAACTTCACAAATAGGGAGGACACGCCGAAAAACACGGCGGTCAGAATCGCTGCGACCAGCGGCGTCTTTAAAAGCATCTTCGTCCTCATCTTCGCAGAAATTTCAAGGTTGGCCGTATCGCTTCGTCGCAGATTTCGGTATAACGGCGGAGTAATGCGGTGTCTTCCATAGTGTGAGTCCAACATCATGGTAACCGTCACACGCGATAACTGGACAAAAAAAATGAAGGTGCGCGATACTCTACAGGCTGCAAGCGGCGCGGGCCAGTGACATGTCTTACGATCAGAGAGGCTTCAATGACCGTAACTGATCAATCGGATCGACATAACGCCCCGCTGTGAGGGTCAGCTAAGTTGAACATAACAACGCGCCGGTCGGCTTCCATCCGTCGGGATAGAGGCGGAAGGCAATTCTAACGTCGTGCACCGTGCCGTTAGCATATTGCCAAACCCCTCCCATCAGCAAGGCGCCGTGGGGGCTTTCACAGTAAGCACCACGCAGTCCGTCGCCACCCACGACAGTTCGCCGGTCTCATTTGACCGTTCGCAGAACGCCACTCGCCGCGCGGGCTGTGTCACGTCAATTCGGGCGCATGAAACGCCGCTTCTGCCTCACCGTCGCCTCCGCCGTATTCGCGAGCGTCACGTTCGCTCAGACTGGCGAGATCGCAAAACTCTCCGCCGTCACCGTCTTCGCCGGCCAGTATCCGACTGGCGAACTGCCGGGCTCCGTCCTCAGCTCCCTTGATGTCGTCCGCACGCCCGGCGCCGCCGCCGACATCAACCGCGCCCTCCAGACGCTCCCGGGCGTCCAGATTCCCGACGAGGGCAACGCCCTCTTCGTGCGCGGCGGCGACAGCATCGAGACCGCAACTCTCGTCAACGGCCTGCGCTACCCCATCGCTACGCGCCTCAACGCCCCAGCCGGAAATTTCGCCGGCACGCTCAATCCGTTCGAGGCGCGGCGCATCACCTTCGCGTCAGGCGGATTTGGTGCACGCTTCGGCAACGCCCTCTCTGGCGTCGTCGATCTCGACACGCTCGGCGTCCCACCCGCCAGCGCGGTCACGCTCGGCGGCGGGCTCGGCGCGGTTTCGCTCGGCGCCGCGGCGGCATTCGACGGCCACGCCGGCGTGCGCCTCATGGCCACGCGCACGAGCACCGCCCCGATCTTCCGCCTGAACGGCGAAGCGCGCGACTATCCCGAGCCGCCCAACGGCCACGACCTTGCCGCCGCCGGCGCGTGGGAATATCGCCCCGGTGCCGAGGTGCGCATCTTCGCCGTCGAGCAACTTCAGCACCTCGCACTCAACGTCAACCTCCCCACGCTGCGCGGCCTTTTCAGCAGCAACAACCTCAACCGCCTCGGCACCGTCACGTGGTCCGACGCATTCGGCTCGTGGTCGTTCAACGCCAGCGCCGGCGGGGGCACGCTCGACCGCCGCGAGATCGCCGGCCCGGTCGACGTGCAGACCGTCACGCAACACCGCCAGTTCGTCGGCCGCATCGCCTACGACGGGAGCGAGCGTCTTGAGTTTTCCGCCGGCCTCGACGGTGCGCGCGAACACAACACGCTCGCGAAACTCATCCCGCCCAGCGGCTCCTTCGCCGGCGGAATCTTTTCCGCCGCGCTGCCCGGCACGCGCTGGGGCGCGTTCGTCGAGGCCGATGCCGCGCTCGCGCCGCACTTGCGCGCCGTGCTGGGAGCGCGCACGGACTCCTCCTCGCTCACGCACCGGACGACCGCGGACCCGCGTCTCTCGGTTTCGTGGGAGCCGCGGAAGGCCGTGACGTTTTCGTTGGCCGGCGGCGTTTATCATCAGATTCCCGAGGCCTACAATTTCTTCGGCGATACCGACCGCCTCACGCTGCCGCCGATGCGCGTTAACCAGCTACTCGGCGCCGTGCAGGTCGGCAACGGCGACCAGCTCGCGCGCCTCGAGATCTACACGAAGGACTACGCCGACCTTGTCGCGCTCAACCGCACATACCGGCCCGTCGCCGGCGGCACGGGCCGCGCAGACGGCCTCGACGTGCTCCTGAAATCGTCGCTGCCGTGGGCGATGAACGGCCGGCTCACCTACAGCTACATCGACACGCGTCGCACCGATCCCGACAGCGGGAGCGTGGCGCGCGCACCGTTCGACGTCACGCACACAGTTGCGCTCATCGTCGAGCGCGCGTTCGGCGACTGGGTCGCGGGCGCCGCGTGGCGCTACGCGAGCGGCCGGCCGATCACGCCCATCAACGGCGGCACGGCGAACGGTCGCGGCGGGTTCGACCCCGTCTACGGCGCGCCGTTTTCCGAGCGCCTGCCGCCGCTCCTGCGCCTCGATCTCAGCGCGAGCCGCTACCGGTGGGTCAACGACCACCTCGGTCTCGTGCTCTACGTCTCCGTCACCAACGTCCTCAACCGCCGCAACGTCTACACCTACGAATATTCCGGCGACTTCGCGACGCGTAGTCCCACGGCGAGCCTCTTCGGGCGCAGCGTCTATTTCGGATTCAGCCTTCAATTCAACTGAAGCAGCGCCGGTCTCTGACCGGCGTCAGTCAAAGACTGGCGCAGTAAAAAATTTCTCTCCCACCATGAAAACCAAACTCCTCCTCATCCTCCTCGCGATCGCCACCGGCGCGCGCGCCCAAACTCCGGACGCCGCGGCCATTGCCGCCGACGCCGAGCGCGCCATCGAGCGCGCCTATCTCCGCGCGAGCGAAACCTCGCTCGCCGCAGCCGTGCAGCCACTCGACGCCGCACTCGCCGCCGACCCGAAAAATCCCGCGCTGCTCTACACGCGCGCGTTCGCGTATTTCGCTGCCATCCCGCCGCTGCGCATCAAAAAAAACAACGACGCGATGCTGGGCCAGTTCGAAAAAGCCATCGCGCTCCTCGAGCGCGTTAAGGGCCAGCCGTGGGAAGCCGAGGCTGCCGCGCTGCACGGGAGCATTCTCGGCGAGATCATCGGCCTCAAGGGCGGCATGTCCGGGATGACCCTCGGCCCGAAGTCCGGCAGGCTGCTCGACCGAGCCGCGAAGGCGCTGCCCGACAATCCGCGCGTGCTCCTCTTCCGCGGCACCTCGCTGTTCAGCACACCCGCTTTGTTCGGTGGTGACGCCGCCGCGGGAATGAAGCTCCTTCAGCAATCCGCCGATATTTTCGCGGCGGCGAAAGACGCCGCCGCGCCCGGCCCACACTGGGGTCGCGCCGACGCGCTCACGTGGCTCGGCATCGCGAAGCAAAAGGCCGGTGACACCGCCGCCGCCCGCGACGCGTGGGAACAGGCGCTCGTGCTCGAGCCGGATTACGGCTGGGTGAAGTTTGGCTTATTGCCTTCACTCGGTGGCAAGACATCGGTGAAAGAAGCGTCCGCAGAAAAATCCGAATTGGTCGCCGATTTTTACCTCGCGAAAGAGGCGGCCAAAAAAACGGGCATTCTGCTCCTCGGCGGCTCTGAAGGCGGGAAGCCGGCCGCGCAGTGGGCAAAGTATTTCGCTGCGAACGGCTATCCGGTCCTCGCGCCCGCTTATTTCAAGGCGCGGGGTCTTCCGGACACGCTCGAGCTGATTCCGCTCGAGTTTGGCGATCGCGCCATCGCGCGGTTGAAGCAGCAAGCCGGCCATTCGATCGAGCGCATCGTGGTGGTGGGCGCCTCAAAGGGCGCCGAGCTGGCGCTGCTGCTGGCGGCGCGAAATCCCGGGATCGGCGGCGTCATCGCGATCTCGCCGAGTTCGGTCGTATGGCAGGGCTTGCCGAAAAGTTTCTGGCCACCCAACCCCAAGTCGAGCTGGAGCGTCCACGGGGAGCCGGTCGCGTTCGTGCCGTATGATCTGGGTGAACGTTTCGACGGCGCGGATCCGCTCGCGATTTTCAAGCTCTACGAACGGTCGCTCCAACAGGCGGAGGCCGTCGCGCCCGCGACAATCGAGGTGGAAAAGATTCACGGCCCCGTGCTGCTGTTGTCCGGGCGCGATGATGCGCTGTGGCCCTCCACAAAAATGGCGGACGCGATCCGCGAGCGGCTCGCGGCGCGGGGATTCGCCTATGCCTCCGAGCACGTCAGCTATCCCGACGCCGGCCACACGCTCGACGAGCACTATCTGATCGGAGGCACGCCCGAGGGTAATCGCGCGGCGCACTCCGCCTCCGCGACCAAGATGCTGGAATTCCTGGCCGCCGCCGACCGCAGCCTTGCCGCGGGGATCGCCGGCCGGTAATCCAAGGCCACCGATGGCAAAGTCCACAATCCCGCGCGCCCCGCATCCGCTGCTTTATGTGGCGGCCTGGCTGCCACTGATTTTGCTCTACGCCGGTGCGATGCGCCAGGCCGTGGCGAGCTTTCCGATCGCCCTGTTCTACTCCGCGACCTATTTCGTTCCGGCGATCGCGATTGGCGGCGCGGTCTGGCGGCTGGCGCGCCGCGTGCGATGGCGGGAACTAAGCGGGGTGAAATTCGCCGCCCTGGAGTTCGCATTTAGCGTAGGTTTTGTCCTTTTCTGGCAGAGCGCATTCGCGGCCCTGCTCTGGATTCTCGCGGGCCGCGAGGTGGCGTTCGCCAATTCGTGGCTCGCGCTTTTCGCCACCGCGGATGCCAGAGTCGACGCCAACTTCTGGTGGGCCGCGCTGATGGCAGTGCTGATCGTGGCCATCCATTCCACCGTCTTTCACGCCGTGCGGATCATCGGTGAACGGCGAACCAAGGAACTCGCCACCGTCGAGGCCGAGGCCGCGCGCGCGCGCGCGGAAATGCTCGCGCTGCGCGGCCAGCTCGATCCGCACTTTCTCTTCAACAGCCTCCACTCGATCACCGCGCTGGTCCGCGAAGACCCGCGCCGTGCCGAAGAGGCCCTCCTGCAATTCGCCGCCTTGCTCCGCCGCGTGCTCGCCATCAAGCGCGACGCCACCGACGAAGTCACCCTCGCCGACGAAATGAAATTCGTGGACGACTACCTCGCCATTGAACGGCTCCGACTCGGCGAACGGCTCCGCGTGACGTGCGAAATTTCCGCCGAGGCGAGCGCGTGCCGGCTGCCGGCGTTCAGCGTGCAACCGCTTGTGGAAAACGCTCTTCGCCACGCCATTGCCCCGCGCCGCGACGGCGGCCACGTGACCGTTCGCGCAGCGGTGCGCGCGGGCCGGCTGGACATTCTCGTTCACGACGATGGTCCCGGCGCCGATCCTGCCGCGGTCGTCGGCGCGACAGGCGTCGGCCTCAGCGTGATCCGACAGCGGCTGCGCCTGCGACATGGCGAGCGCGCCATCCTCACAATCGACACCGCACTGGGAAAGGGCTTTAGCGCCACGCTCTCGCTTCCGGCTGAAATCAGCGACTCCACGGGAGGTGCTCCGTGAAACGCACCGCCGTCGTCGTCGAAGACGAGCCGCTCGCGCGGAAGACGCTTCACGTCATGCTCGCCGACGCCGACTGGCTCGACGTCATAGGCGAAGCCGCCGACGGACTCGCCGCGGTCGAACTCATCAACGCGCGCAAACCCGACCTCGTGTTCCTCGACATCAACCTGCCCGAGCTGTCCGGCCTCGACGTGCTGAAACGGCTCACGCACGAGCCCGCGGTGATTTTCACGACCGCGCACGACCGTCACGCCATTGCCGCCTTCGAGCTGGCCGCGCTCGACTATCTCTTGAAGCCCTTCGGCCGCGTGCGACTCCAGCAGGCGCTCGCCCGCGCGAGAGAAGCGCTCGAACAAAACGAAGCCCGGCCGGCGGTTGCCAGCGGTCGCGCCGCGCTCGGCACCGGGCCGCTCGAGCGGATTCTCATTCGCGACGGCGGGCGCATCGTGCCAGTCGCCGTGCGCGACATCGAACGCATTGAGGCCGATGGCGACTACGCCGCGGTGCGCGCCAAAGGGAAAACGCTGCTCGTGAATCTGCCGCTCGGCGATTTCGAGTCGCGGCTCGACCCAGCGCGTTTCGTGCGCGTGCATCGCTCGCATTTGGTGAATCTGGACTTCGTCGAAGCCATCGAGCCATTCGACAACTCGCAGTCGTTCGTGCGGATGAAGGATGGCGCGAAAATCACCGCGAGCCGCACCGCCTCAAAACGCTTGCGTGACTGGGCGGTGTGATAGCCCTCCCCTTTGTCGCCACTGACCGTGGAGGCCAGGGAAAATGCTCCCTAAATTGCTGTTCCCAAATCCAAGGTTTTTTGGGACTGGAGACGCGTGTGAGGATCAGACGATGGATAATCAGACGGTGTCTTCCTCGGAGGCTTCATGGGCATAGCGACGAAGCAATTCGTCATCCCAAAAAAACCGGACGATCAAGATACACTATTTTGGAATTTCAACTCGCGGGCGGGTCGACTGGAAGCAACCCGGCGCGCAATCCTTCCAACTCCGCCAGCCGGGGCCGAAGCAGACCGCGAATTACCCAGTTATTGACGATCACACCGACGATCCAAAAAGCGGCGAAGATCGAGAGGAGGACCCAGCCGACGGGCTGAATGGTTCCGTCGCGCAGCCACATCGGCTCCAGGCTCAAATAGATTCCGACCGGGTAAAAAGGCGGATACCACCTGCTGCGTTTCATCTGCCGTATCTGGTCGGCAGTTTGCTGGGTCGCGAGATCGATGCTTTCGGAGATGCTCTGTTCGGACGCAGGGCGATTCGAACGGAGGAGAATTCGGCGCGTCAGAATGGTGAGCGCGGGAATGGCCGGCAGTCCCACTGCGATCCAACGCAGCGGCCCTTGGAGGCCGGTGCGATCAGTCAAGACAACGGCGAATGCCACCATGAGCGCGGAGATAACGACCTGTTTGGCCTCGTTCCAGACCATTTGCAGCCGGAATCGTCGAGCGTCGCGGTCGACGCGGCCGCCCAGGCTAAGCGGTGAACGATCAGCGCGAATGGAAAGCATGCCCGGCATGCGGCGGATGATGATGACTTGGAGAATCAAAAGGACCGCCACCCAAGCCACCGAACAGATTCTGTAGTCCATGATGAAGCGCACGGAGGCGCGCGGACCTATATTTGCGAGGAAGACGAGCGAGGCGACGATGCCGCCGAGGGCCATCACATCCTTCAGCGCCATCAGCACCACGGTTCGGGCATAGCCCCGCTGGTTCCGCAGGATTCGCTCGAGCAGCCTCGCGTTCACCAACGCGGGCTTCGTTCCGATCTTCGCTCGGAACTGCGCCTGCCAGGTATTCTGCATCTCTTCAAAGTTCATCGCGAACCTCCTTTAATGACTCGGCCAATTTTTTCCTGACTCGGGTGAGGGCCACGCCGACGTGATTCTCTGTCAGGCCGGTGATTTCGCCAATCTCCCGGTAAGAAAGCCCGTCGAGGAGCAGGATGACGAGGGATCGCTCGCTCGTCGGCAAAGCCCGCACCGAGTCGTAGATTTTGCGCAACAGTTCGTTCTCCTCCTGCTGGCGTCCCGGCAGATCCAACGGGCAGCCCAATTCCGGCACGAGCTCCAGCGGCATATGCGAGTGTCGCCTCCGGTCCCGTGAGCGTCGCCAGGCCATGGCGGTGTTCAAGCAGACACGATAGATCCAGGTCGAAGGCTTGGATCTGCCCTCGAATCCGGGCAGAGAGTTCCACAGTTCCACCGCCATGTCCTGAAAGAGATCGGCTTGCTCGACAGGCTCCTGCGCAAACGAGCTGGCGACCTTGAGCAGGATGCCCCGGTGGTCCCGGAGTAATTCCAGAAACTGCGCTTCAAGGTGTCCGGCGGATTCCATGCGTTGCCAAGGCTAGTGAGATTGCCCTGAAGCCCCTGATGGGGCCACGCCGAATACGTCATCAAGGAAGCGAAATGTCGGCTCCATTTGTGTGGCCATAAAAGCCGGGTCCTCGTGGGCGGCACCACGCAGGATCGTCAAAGTCGAATGGTGTCCATGCTCCCGCAGCAGCTTGTCGAACTGCTGCGCGTTCGCCGCGCTGACGCTTCGATCCGCGTCTCCATTGGCAATGAGAAACGGGGGCACCACCTTGGCCGTCCCCAGATAATGAGGAAATCGAACTGCGTCCAAAAGAGAGTCATCGTCGATCGCACCATACCAGGCCACCACCGCTTGAACTGCGCTGGAGACCGAGGGGTTGCCCAATTCGGGCGCGTCAAAGCGCGACGGCTGATCGCCGGTGACGCCCAACATCGCCGCCGTATATCCTCCGGCGGAATTTCCCCAGACGGCGAACTTCTCTGGATCCAGATTATATTTCACCGCATTGGCCCGCAGGAAACGCACCGCTGCCTTGGCGTCCTGGACGGCGGCCGTCGCGACGACGCGAAATCTTTCTCCTAGTTTCATCAAGAGGCGGTAGTTCAGGCTCACGACTGCATAACCTTTCTCCGTGAGCGCGGCGGCATCGGGCACTTGGATTTGAAATGGCCCCATCAGCGCGATCGGCGGCGGCGGCGGGCCAAAGTCGCGCCGAGGCATGGATCGTTTGTCGCCCACCATGAATCCTCCTCCGTGAATCCATATCACGACGGGACAGGGACGCTCGGCTGCGGCTGGAAGATAAAGATCCAGCGTCTCGGCTGGCGACTCCGTGGCATACGCGAGATCGCGATATGTCGGCTCGATCGGTTTATGATAGTTGTAGCTAACCGCAGGCTTTAGCGCGACGGGCGATGGCGGAACGACGGAGCCGCTCGCCGCGTCCTTCCGGGTTGCCGTGACATTCATCCCGCCGAAATTTTGGTAAAGATCCGCGACCTTTCCGTCCGGTCCGCGCACGAAGGCAATCGTCGCACGCACACCTTGGTAGACAAACCGGTCTGGGCCAACCGGGAGAAGTTTGACCCGGGCGTTTCCGTCGAAGCTCACGTAGACCTGAATTCCTTCGTGGGTCACCCTGTATTCGACCGAGTCTGTGACGTAGCAGCCGTCGTAGGCGATCGCGTCGTCGGGTGAAAGGGATTGTTGTGCCGTCGGAGCCGGTTCGGTCGCGTGGCTGCGATCTTGCGCGTCGGTAACAGTGATCGCGCCAAGGCTGAGGAAAAAGACTACAGCGAAACCCGGGACCAATTCGGTTCGGCGAGGCATAAGAGTCGCCCGAGAGGTCATCGCCGTTCGCTCCTTTGGATTTGTAAATACCGGATGTGTCATGCCCGATTAGTGACTGCAGAGTGTCATTCCTTACAACAATGCGGGCGAATGAGCCGATTCAGGCGGAAAGCCAAGTTTCCCGTGGCCTTCGTCCGCCCGGTAGGTCGGCGATTCAATTAGCTTTGAAGCAGAATCTTTGTAAGGAGACTCATCCACGCATCACTAATCGCGATGACGCTTGGAATTGGACCCAAGATCGGCCTGTTAAATAACATTATTTCACGTGCTGCCACCTATCTCGGCAGCCAATTTTTGATCGTCGGGCGTTCGTTGGTGATTTGTCGTCTGCTCCGCGGTGGTAGAGCGTCGGTGTTATGGGCGCGAGCACGGAGTCTCGCTTCCCGCAGAGCGGCCCGGACGACATTGCGAAGGCGTCCCGGTGGAACGCGGTGTTTTTCACGCCAGTGCATGGCCTGCTTATAGAAATCTCCCCCGCCCTGCGGAACAATCCCTCTTACCGCATCGCGGACATTTTCGAATTTTTTGAGAGCATCCTGAGGCGGTGAGATCCGGAAGAAATCTCTGGCTTCTTGGTCGAACGTAACCTTTTCGCCACAAAGAAACGCAACTTGACGCGCCAGCGCACGCACATGATCCGAGAGAAATCCGTGTCGTTCCGTCTCGGCCTCCGTGTCCGGCATGATCGCGGTAAGCTGCTCCTCGAACCGCGTGACATACTCACGAAGTTTTTTGCGAACTTCCACGTCTGCGGTTGTCGCTTTGCCTAGTTCCGCGGCCTCAAATTGGAGTTCAGCCGGTAACACTTTCCAATCGACGTAGTCTCTCATTGAATGTCGGCCGACCGCGATAACAGCATTCACAAAGGCAGCACCGGCGTGGTCGAGTCGCGCTAGTGACGGGTCGGACGGCGGGTATTGATGCATGAGGATGGGCGTGAGCCGTATCGCTCGCAGAGCGGCTTCACCGATGGACGCCCGATATGGCGGGACGGTTCCTTTCTCCTGCAAACTTCAAAGACTGGAGCAGTTTCCAGCGTAAACTGCTTTCGCATTCATCTTTACTTGAGGGATCAACAAATGACTTTAGTCGGAAATGGATTGAGGACGCGCATGTCCTCCGAGTTAGATTCTTACCCTCTTAAGTTCTGAAGGTAATTCTTTGGACCTTTTTCTCCCGTGGATTTATCTATTCCGCATAACATGCTTTTCTTAGATGAACTCCGTAACGGGCAGCCAAAATGAATCCGTCCAATGTTCACCTCGTCCCACACTTAGCGTGTGTTTAATTCCGTTTCGTCCCGCGACCCCTCTTAGCGCGACGCACTCGGTTTCGGGAAGCTCAGTTTTGCGGCGGCGTAGGCTTTCTTCGTTTTGGTGAACGTAGTCTCGAGCTTTGCGAGCGCCTCTCCCGCCGTTCGCCCATTAGCGCCGGTGGGAATGTCAGGAATTTCGGCAACGTAATAGCCAGCGCGTTTATCCCAATAGAGGCAGACGGTGTAGCTTTTGAATGAAGGACCGCGCATGGGTGTTACCGAGCAAGCAGTGCGGCGCAGTGTTTCAACCAGAGCTGATCGGCTAGGCCGAACGCGACGGTGTGATCGGCCGCATCGAGCCCAAAGACGCGATCCGCCATGACAGGAAATTTCACCAGCGAAGGCGCGACGGCTACGAACGACACACGGCCGTTTGAAATGCGAACGAACAACTCGTTGCTCTTGGGCGCACCGTAGATGGAACACTTCACCTGCGGGTGTTCACAATCCGGCAGGTTTTCATGGTAGACGATGCAAGCGTTCGAACGGAGCAGCCGCTCCAGGCGCGCTTCTACAGATTCCTGCGATGGTTCGTTCGAGTGGTGAGATCTGGGCATTCGCCGCCATAATACTGAATTCGCTTCGGTAGCGAATCAGCCGAAGGTCGGAAAGAATGGCTACCCCGCTGGCGGGTTTCTTCGCAAGATACCGCGCATGCGGTCATGCTCTGGCCGAATAAAATACCGGGCCCAATCGTCCGGCTTGAACCCGCGTTGGGTCCAATGAACCCAGTGACCAAGCGCACTCGGCTGTCCGTATTTGGAATTCAGCGGATATCGGCGCCACCCTGATTTGCGATCGCAACGTATCTTTCCAGACCAGAGTTTGCGTCCAAGTTGGTCTTGGATGGTGAGGTGGTCCCCTTCCTCGATAGGAAAGAGCGCATCGTAGCCACGTTCTTCCTCACTAATGAGCGACCAGATTACACCTTCGGTTCCCGTTTCGAAGAAATCTTCCAAGAACCCCATTACTATCCTCGGCCGCTTTGCCGCCGGCGTCTCCAAGGTCAGGCTTATCGAGACTACCGTGTAGCCGTCTTCGCCTAGGCGAATCCTGATAGTTCCGGCGCGCGCGGACAAATATTCGCCGTCGCCATGTGCGATGAATTCTATCTGCGTGGGCCGGAAGGCACGCGCTAGACGGAGCAAACCCTCACCGACTGGCCTTCCAATTTCATCGGACAAAATGTCAATCTGATGCAAATTAAGCGTGCGGGCGCGAACTGGCCGAGCGCAGGGCCTCACCTGCGGATACATTTTCCGGTAGCGGTTCGCTATCGCTCTCTGGCGGCGACCATGCGGGGACTCCCGGCGTTGCGCTGAAACGGCGCGAGCAATCGTTGCGCGGCTCGCGAGCAGAGGGTTCAAAATGACATGCCGTTGCGCGCCCCACGTCATAATCTCGGACGCACTTGCTGCAAGTGCACGTGCCAACGAGTTCACGTCGCACAGGCGCCAGCGATATTTGGGGAACAGCAGAGCCGGTTCATCACCGACGATTGTGTTGAACAGCCCCAATGTGACGCGAGCGGCCGCGAGATCACGACAAGCGGCCGCTTCGAGCTTCGCGAGGGCCACGACCGGCGGCGGCACGAGAGATTGGAACGCTTGGCTCATGTCTGGCGCGAGTGAATATTCGGTGGGACCATCGCGTCGGGCACAATTTCGACACGATAGACCGAGTTTTGCGTCACCAACCTAATTTCTGTAACCTCGCTCGAGGTGAAAAGCCCCGGCCGAACAATCCCGTTGCTGACGAACCTCAAGAGCAAAATCGGTGCGCCAATTGAGATCGGTCCCAACAGTGTGCCGATGGGGTTGCCCTGATTTGACGGACACGGGTTTGGGGTCAAAAACGAAAGACCCCCATGAAGACCCAGATGAGAAAACCATCCGCTGGAAAGTCGCGCTACAGCGTGGAGTACAAGCAAGAGAGCGTTGATCATTGGAAGAGCAGTGGCCGCAGCGCGGCCCGAGTGGCCGCGGAACTCGGGATCCGGGCCCCGCTGTTGTATC
>CANJIU010000187.1 GCA_947474365.1 Opitutia bacterium
ATATCCGGCTCCACGGCCGGCACACCGGGCGGCGGCGGCGGTGGCGGGTCGCCGATGAGACGCTCCATGATCCACACGCCGCGCAGCACGGGCGAAGTGCTGGTGCCGTTCGCGGATACCTTCAAGATGGCGCCCTGGGTGAGCAGTCCGCCATACGGACTGCCCTTCGGCAATTCGACGCGGCGCAGCGCCGCGCCGTTCACCGCGGGCAGGCCGTAGTGTCGCGCGAGGCGGTCATTGATGAAAACGAAGTCGCTCTGGATGAGCGAAGTCGCGGGCAGGTTCTCGCGCAGCATCGCCGTGAAGAATGCGCGCGTCTCCATGCCCATCGACTCGACGAGATAATCATCGAGCCGATACTCCGGATAAAGCCGGATGTCGGGATCATCGCGGCGAAGTTCGCGCAGATTGAGCCAGCAGTCGGCGAAGTGATTCACGAAGCGCTCGAAGGCCGCGCTGGAGATGAGCCGGTCCGTTTCCGCACGCAGCGTGGACGGATCGCGCAGCTTCTTTTGCGCCGCGAGCGTTGCGAGCGCCACATCGGGTCTCGAATCGGTGAGAAAATGCGAGAGCCGGTTGGCGAGGGCGAAATGACCGTCCGCCGCCCGGGGTTCGCGCAGATACAGAAACAGATCGGAGCTAAGGAACGCCTGATAACCGACGAGCAACGCCTCGCCGAGGGGCGCACCGTTTTTCAAGGCATCGAGCACCAGTTTTTCAAATGGCGGAATCGCGTCTTCCGACACCGGCTCGCGTGCGGCGCGGGCAATGAAGCGGCGCAGGAGTCGTTTCGCGTCCTCGGTGGGCTTGACCGATTTTAGGTCGGCACCGAGATTATCAAACAGCGCGCGATGCGAGGCGGGCGGCCATGAAGCTGGCGCCAAAGGGCCCTCCATTTCCAGCCACTGAAACGCGATGCCCGGCTGACCACCCTCCGGCAAGGGTGGATAACGGTAGTAGCCCACCTTGCCCTGCGCATCGATCTGCGGCGCCGGCAGGCCGAGAAGGCCATACTCGATGGTCTGGCCGGCGAGCAGATAGACCGTCGTTTCATATACGCCGCCCCCGGGTTGCACGTCGATGATACCGCCGGTGGCGCGCACGTCCTCGGCGATGTCGTGGTTCGTGGGCTTGCGGGCGCGGAAGTTCATCGGCACGGGCCGCGTGCCTTGCTTTAAAATCAATCCCTCCGTTTGCAGCACCGACCGCGCGGAGAACCGCACGCGATACTCACCCGTGGCGCTGGCGATGATGTTCTTCGGATACACCGCATAGGGCCATCCCGGCGAGCGAAACAAGGCTAACTCAAGGCTGGGATCATCCCTGTCTTTTGCGACTTCGTCCGCTTGCTGGTCAAGTGCAGCCAGGCCTTTGCCATCCCGCGCATAGAACATCGACTGCACGCCACCCACGATACCACGCGGACCGATTTGGCGACCCACCACTCGCGTCTTTTTCGACTTCGGCGGCGCGGGTGACGTCACCACGGCCTGGCGCAACGCCGTCTCCGTTGCATCCAGGTAAGCCGTGAGCTGCACATGCGACACGTCCAGCGTGGACGCGATCTTGTCGAAATGATGCGACTCGCGATCCGCCGGCAGCATGTCGCGGACGTCGAGATGCGGAAGTTCCAAAAGGTCACGCAGGTTTTGCTCAAACTCGATGCGATTGAGCCGCCGCATGGGTCCGCGTCCCTTCTCCGCCGTGGCGGCTGCGCTCGCCGTATGCAACGGGGATTCCAAGGCGGCCAGCAACGCTTTCCGGTCGTCGGTGGTCATTTCCTCGTTCTCCGGTGGCATTTCTTGTTTTTCCACCCGGTCAAATATCTGCACCCAGCGCTCCATCCGTTTCGGATCGGTCAGATCGAACGTCAGCGCCGTGAGATCGAGCGCGCCCTTCTTGGTCTCTGCGTCATGGCAGTCGAGGCAGTTCTGCTCGATGAGAGTCGCGATGGGCCGGGGCGGCTTCTCCGCCGCTCGGAGGGTGCCGAGCGGCGTCACCAGTAGCGCGCTGAAGAGTGCGAGGTTGCGTCTCATGGCGTTGATTCGCCTTCGGGAGCGGAGGTCGTTTTCGCCCCGCCCGGTTCAAACCAAGCCATGGACGGCGCCATTTCGTCCGCCAGGTTTCGGATGATCCCCGCCACGGCTCCGAGCCGCTTGTTTCCCTGCGACTGCAGGATTCGGCAGTCGGCGAAGGAGGGCTTCAGCGTCCGTCTCCCTGCTTCCGCGAGCACGCGATCGAAGATCGCCTGGTCCGAGCCCAGCAGCTTTCCATGAAGGAACAGGGTCGACGGATTGAAGACGTTGATCACGGCGGCGACCGCGATCGCCATGTAATCGACGGTGCGCTCGACCACGGCCGAGGCGTCCACCCGTCCGCTCCGGATCGCATCGATGGCTTCATTGATTCCAACTGATTCTCCGAGGATACGAGACATTTCCCGGACAAAGGCGGAATCGGTGGCAACGGTCTCAAGGCAGCCCCGATTACCGCAACCACAGCGGATGCCCGCGCGCTCCACGGTGATGTGACCGAGTTCTCCGGCCATGCCGCTGTTGCCGGTCAGCAATCTTCCGCCACTAAAAATGCCCAGACCCAGCCCAGTGCTGACATCCAGCATCGCGAAATCATCCATCCCGCGGGCGGCGCCATACATCCGCTCCCCGACACAAAGGGCGTGGGATTCCTGCAAAGCCACGCATCGCAATCCCAGCCGGCGGCTCAGTTCCGAGGCCAGAGACTGATCGTCGAGAAGATGCAGATTTGGCGATATGACGGTCCGGTCCAGCCGCGAGTTCAGCAGGCCCGGAACGCTCACCCCCACGCCGCGAAAGCGCGAACCCAAGGTGGAGACTTCGCCGCCGACGAAATCCGAGAGGTGCCGCTCAATCGCCGACAGCAGCTCCGCATAAGTTTCTGGTGTCGAAAACGACCGGACGTTTTCCTCCGAAACGTCGCCATCGAGCCTGGCGCTGCCTGCCCAACAAGTGCCGGCATCGACGACAACCCAAAGCACGTTTGCGGTTCGTACCGAAAGCTGCAGCAGCTTTCCCGGCCGACCGAACCCCTCGCTCACGCCACTTTCTTCGAGGAATCCGCGCCGAATTAACGACGCTACTGCCTTCGATACCGTAGGAGCGCTCATCCCACATGCTCTCACCATCCCGGCCCGGGAGGACGGGCCACTGGCCTGAACAAACTCAAGCACGCGCCGTTCGTTGATCTTTGAGAGGAGCTCGGGAGCGACCATATCGAAATATAGTTGTGCGACGTGGGTTTGCGTTGTGGATATTACATTGTCAACATCACTTACGAAGCGTCGCTTAAGAATTCTTGAAAACATCTGGCTCAGCTTGGTTTGCAGTCTGTAGGATTTGGGAAGTTCTCCAATAAACGGTGGTCGAAGCCCGCGCGAGAAACGGCCGACGAACCCCACGGGCAGGATCTGCAGGATAACGAGGATAAAACGACGGACTGGTCGCGGGCGTTTGCCAACGGTGCGGCAAGTGCCGCTAATCGGTTGCCGCATACTTTGGAAATCGGTGCGTGACCCGATTTCGTGATTCCAAGCCCCCCTAGGCTCATCGCTGATCCTCCGAGTCGCTCCAGTAGCCGCGGAAAATTTTCAGCGGATCGAAAACCAGAACTTGCGGAGGTGAATTCGCGTCCTAATCGGCCAACCATTAAATACTGGCCCGCGTCAGCAGACGCTCCATTTGGCGACGTGACCGAGATCCATTTCGTGTTGCACATCCGTCGTTGCGGGCGGCCACTCAGGCGGTGCTCGGCAAGCCAGACGGCCAGTCGCGCCACCGCCGTGGCAGGCAGGCGTTCGATGGCGCACACGATCCCAGCTTTCACATAGACGGCTCCATTTTTTCGAATAGACGCTTTTATTCTTTCACTTGGACGGTCTAGCGGCAGGTTGTCCGGCCATGGGTGACCTCGAAATCTACCCCCGGTTTGCACTGGCCCGCTTGGAGGAGGCCTTGGCCGACACCCCGGTGGTGTTGATCCATGGGCCGCGGCAATGCGGCAAATCGACCCTGGCCAAAGCTGTGGCAAAGAAACATGGCTACACCTACTTCACATTTGACGACGAAAATGTCCTCCGCGCGGCGCGGGCGGACCCGGTGGGATTTTGCGCCGAGTTGCCGGAACGGGCCGTATTGGACGAGGTGCAACGCATCCCGGAGCTTTTTACGTCGATCAAAGGACTGGTGGATCGCGACCGCCGGCCCGGACGACTGATTCTGACGGGCTCGGCCAACGTGCTCTTGCTTCCCAAACTTGCCGACTCCTTGGCGGGCCGGATGGAGGTCCTGCGCTTGGGGCCGCTCACGCAGGTGGAGATGGGGGGGCGGGAGCCAGGGACCGGTATTATCGATAGATTTTTTAGCGGGAGATTCCCGATTACGGCAGGAGGCCGGCTGGGCGAGGCGTTGCTGCAGCGGGTCGCAGGCGGGGGATTTCCAGCCGCTCTGGCCCGCACCACCGAGCGACGGCGACGGGAGTGGCAACTGCAATATGTCGCTGCGATCACCCAACGCGACCTGCGCGACCTGACGCGCATCCGCTCCCTCGAGGTGCTGCCAAAACTGCTGGAACTTGCAGCCGGTCAGACTTCCCGGCTCTTCAATGCGAGCGAACTCGCGGGCCCCTTTGAGCTGAGCCGACCCACGATTCGCGAATATCTGACATTGCTGGAGCAGGTCTTCCTCATCGATATCCTGCCGCCGTGGCACCACAATCGGCTGAGTCGGCTCATCAAGACGCCGAAGTTACACCTCGCCGACACCGGTCTCGCCGCCGCCTTGCTCGGAGCCGATGTCGCCTCATTGAAGGAAAACCGGTCGCTCTTCGGCCAACTGTTGGAGACCTTCGTCTATCAGGAACTGCGTCACCAGTCCTCTTGGACCGACGGAAGCCATCGTTTTTTTCACTATCGGGATAAAGACCAACTGGAGGTTGATATCGTGCTCGAACGCGACGGCCGCCTCATCAGCGGCGTCGAGGTCAAGGCGTCATCCACCGTCGGTGAGAGCGACTTTCGTGGACTCAATCGGCTGCGAGAGGCGACCGGCGAGGCGTTCCGCTGCGGTATCGTCCTCTACGATGGCGACTCGGCCTTGTCTTTCGGTCAGCAGATGTTTGCCGTGCCCATCGCCGAACTTTGGGCCGCGCGAAGATAATCACCATCATATCCTCGGTCCGACGAAAAATCACGTCGTATTGCCTCTCGTTCAACGGCGCCGGGCGTCGCTGGCAGACCGCCCCGAGAATCACGAGGCCCGTGATAATGTATTGCAGTGAAAAGTGCCCGCCGGCCTGGCTCAGGCCGTCAAGGAAACTGGATTTGTCGGGGGGCTGATCCGGGAGGGGGTTGTCGGCTATGACAATGTCGGGGCGGGTGGGTTGCGCCGGTCTATCGGTCGCGTGGAGCGCGGCCAGCGGCGCAAGCCGCAGGGCGGCGAGAAACGCGAGGGTGGGTTTCATGGACATAGAGTTGTTCATTGAGCCGCCCTCATCCAAGTCGGGCGCAGGGCGCGGACTTGAAATGTCGTGAAAATCGTTCCGCCGTCGCCCTGAAGGCTCAGGGCCTGTTTACATTCGGGACGGAACTTGGCCACGTAGCGGTTTCCCGCCTCGTAGCCGTCGTTGATGTAGAAACTGCAGACGCTGCGGTCGCAGATAAGCCGGACCTTGATCGTGCCATTCACCGGGGTGACCTTTTGCTTCTGGCCATCGACGCTGCAGGTCCAGTCCTTCGCGCTGAAGGCGAAGATATTTCTATCCCAGATGTTCAGGTGAAAATCTTTTTGTTGCGCTGCGTCCCACTCGAACTCGACGTCGAACAAGTCCGGCTGGATGCCGGCAAGTTTGCTGGCGAGCTCGCCGAGCGGGACATTCTTGAAGTCGTGCCGGTGGGAAACCAGCGTCCCGATCTCCTTCACCGGATTCAGATGCACGCGCGGTCCGTTCGGTGAGCTGCGAAGCGTGACCTCCACGGGGATGCTCTGTCCGCCAGCGACGTGGAGGCTGGGATCGGCCTTGTAATAAGGAAATCCAGACAACGCGCCCAGCGTGATGGATCGGCCGTCTGGCACGTTGTTGAAGGTCTGCGGCGCGAAATGGCCATGGAAACTCCTCTGCTTTTCCGTTTCTGGGATGAACTCGCGACCATTGAAATTCCCGACTTGGCAGGTGGTGGAGACATCCCGGACAACCCATTTGATCTTGCCGCGATCGCCATCCAGCGGGAGCGGAAACAAGTCGGGCGTTTCAAACCATCCCGGCGAGGTGCTCAGGTATTTCCAGTCGAGGAGGTTCTTGGACTCGTAGAAGTCGAATCCCCAGACCTTGTCTTTCATATCATGGATGATCATCACCCATTTCTTTTCGGGCTCATACCATACCACCTTCGGGTCATGGCCCCAGGGATGACGGGTCTGGAACAGCGGATTCTTCTCATACTGCCGAAACGTCCGTCCACCGTCCACGCTGTAGGCAATGGCAGTCGCGGCCCGGCCGTCCTGCCCATGGAAGAGCAGGATCGGCGGATGCGCACCCTGTTTCAGGCCGGAATCGTTGTTTACGTCCACGACCCCGCCACCCGAATAGTTTCTCCAGCCAAGTCCGGCCGGAATTGCGATGGGCTGCTCCGTCCAGTGAAACAGATCCGGACTGGTGGCGTGCCCCCACTGGTTATTGCCCTGATCCAGGCCCAGCGGGTTGTATTGGTAGAAGATATGGTAAAGGCCTTCGTAGTAGAGCAGACCGTCTGGATCCATACTGTGGCCGCGTTTCTGGGTGAAGAGCAGCTGTGGACGCCCCGGTTCAGAATAGACGCCCTCCATGTCGCGAGGCTTCGGGGACAGGCTGATCAGCCTCATGAAATCCTCCGCGCGCTCCCTGGGAATGATCGGCGCCGGTGACACCCGGGCCAATCCCTGCGCGGACACCTCTTTCCAGTTCGCCGTTGGTTCCTCGAAATAGACCGATCCGTCAGCCGAGCGCTGGAGGCGGAACTCCTTCTCTTCGATGCTCAGCAGACGCAGCTTCCGACCGCTCCAATCGCCCAGCGGATAAGACGCCCAGAAGTCCACGGGAAAATCAATCGCCAGATGCACCGCGATGTCCTGTTTCGGCTGTCCGTCCACTTCCAACAGGCACTGGATCATCGGAGCCTGGTTATTGATTGGCACGACAAGGTAGCGCATGCCAGCCAGGTCCATTTGCTTGTCCAGCGGGACGCACTGGGAGCGTGGCTGGAGCATGCGTGCTCGCTCGCCGGGCGAATCGCTGGCGACGAGTTGATCGACGAGGATGAAGTTCCACATGCCCTCGTCGCGGATGATAAACCGTGCCTTCCTACCTTGGAAGGAAGAGACATCGAAAGCTCCGGAGCGGAGTTCCTGGTCGCCGATACCACAAGCAAAGAACTCGAGTTTACCGTCAATCTGAAGTTGTAAACTGGTCGCGGCGTTGAAGCCGCGTCCGCCAACGAGGAAACGGATAAAATTCCGCTCAAGGGTGAACTCGGGCGAAGTTAATGATCCTTCGAGCACTCGGCGATCTGCATCCCAACTATCGGCCAGCCCCTTGCCGACAAACCCCTTGGCTCCGGACACTGGCGTGGTGGCATGGTTGAATGCCTCGCCCTTTATAACCCATCGGCCGTAGCCTTGCTCAAAATCGGCTATGACAATGTCGGGGCGAACAGGTTGTGCCGGTTTATCGGCCGCGTGCAGCGCGGCCGGCGGCGTGAGCAGCAGGGCAGTGAGGAGGGAGAGGCTGGATTTCACGAGGTGGGGTCTTTCTTGGTTGGCTTCCCGGCAGCAGCTGGCTGCGAGGCAAGCGGCCGACCCCGGATTTCATGCCGTCCTGGCTCCAGTGAGCGAGGTGGACGAAGTATTCCAGTAAACTCCGCGCAAAGATGCGAATCGTCGGCTTGGTGAGACCTGTTGCCACACCCGCTTGGATTAGTTTTTCGAAAGCCCTAGAGCGGTGCAAGACCTCCCGAAAGGACGCCGTTCCAGACGGGGCCGTCCTGTGGATGTTGGAAAAGATTGAAAAGGTAGAGGCCTTTCGCGCC
This sequence comes from Opitutia bacterium, assembly GCA_947474365.1. Taxonomy (GTDB): domain Bacteria; phylum Verrucomicrobiota; class Verrucomicrobiia; order Opitutales; family Opitutaceae; genus ER46. The sequence continues at coordinate 8,096 of CANJIU010000187.1, forward strand.
TCGTTCGTGCATGATGCGGGCCCAACGGCGGTATTCCTCGAAGGTCGCGAACCGGCGTTTGCCGTTTTCGGCGATGCCGGAGTCCGCACCGGGAACGATCGGCACCTTATGACCCGTCCAGGTGCGCCACTCGGCGAGCGGAATGTCGAAATCGATGGACGCCCAGTGATTGCATGTGACGATCACATCGACGATGCCTTCCTTCGCCCAGACGTCCGCTTCCATGCCGAGGTTGCGCGATTCGGAGGGTTTCGGCAGGAGTCGAACGGAGAGGGTGATCGTGTGGCCACGTTTCGCCGCCGCTGCATTGACGACTTTACGGATTTGCCGCATATACGCCGTAAAGATCGGTGCCCATTCCTTTTCGCGACCTTTGGGAAGGTAGAACGGGAAACGGATGAGGTCGAGTTTGAGTCCGTCGGGGTCGTAACGGTCGAGGACTAACGGTCGAGCACCTCAGTGATGAAAGCGAGCATGCGCTTGCGGACGGGTTCAAGCGTGTAGTCGAGCCCGCTATTCCACCCTTCGGGCCTCAAGCGGTATTCGGGATGTTCGTGCCAGAACGTCGAGATATTCGGGCTCTTCGGTTCGTCCACACGGTGGAGATCGTTCATGCAGATCGAAATCCAGGGCTGTATCCCCTTCACGCGACAACGGTCGATCCACACCTTGTAAGGGTCCACGCCGCTTTCGTAGAGCGTCTTCATGGCGCGAATGTAATCGGGGTGGTCGCGTTCGGGTTCGTCGAGTGATTTCCAGATGGGCTCGAACGTTTTCGAGGGGAAGTTGGCGCGCTGGCAGTTGAGATTCATGACGAAATGCGTCAGGTGTCCGCGCGCGATCTCGTCGATGTAATTTTCAAGCCCCTTCTTCGTGACCGTGAATTCAGGACGCATCGGTTCAGCAAAATCGTCGCCTGGGCCGCGTTTCACCTCCGGCGCGGCCGTGAAATAATGCCATGCGTCCTCGTTCACGAAAGTGGCGTGGTCGGCAGCATGCAGTGCGGCCAGCGGTGCAAGCAGTAAGGCGGTGAGGAGGGAGAGGGTGGGTTTCATCAGATCTATTATTTGCTTATATTCACGCGCACCACGTTGATGGAGCGGAAGGGCTGGGATTACGTTACCTTCAATGCGCACTACCTTCATAGGGTCGACGTGCCGTCCACGATGAAGGGTTTCAGCGGCGGCGGGATCTGGGCCGTCTTATTGCGGCTGACGCCAAGCGGCAAAATCGAGATCGAGGACCACTGTCTTGTGGGCTCAGTTTTTTCCAATCAGCTCGGAGCCGAGATGTCCGAAAGATCACCGGCCCGATTTACGCGCGAGCTTGGTTGAACCAGCCCGCCCGGTTTCGCGTTAAAGTTTTCCGCCCCGCCTGAGCCTCGGGCCTTCGCAGGGTGTGCGGTTTTCTTCCGGCCGTCTTTTTCTGTTCCGGCCGGGAGTTTCGTCTCGTTTTCCTTCCGCCTGTCCTCCCCTCGCCTCCTCTGTCACGCGACCGAAAACCCATCCCCTTTCCGGCGTGAATAAAATGGGTTCGGGGAGCGATACGACTAATAGCTAACGCGGAATGTTGGCGAATTCTCCACGCGCACCACGCGTTTGTCGTAGAGTCGCGTCGTGGAAATACTCGCATGTCCCAGCCACTCGGATACAGCGGCGATCTCCGCGCCGTGCTCGAGGGCATTGGTCGCTGCGGTGGCGCGCAGTGAATGCGGCCCGAAGCCCGCCACCGAAATTCCCACCTGTTCGGCGTAGCCCATCACGATCCGCCACATCGAGTCCGCCGATAACGCGGCGCGCGTGCCGGCCGTCGACGTTCGATTCCGCAACGGTCGAAACATCGCGCCATCAAGCTCACCGCCATGACCCGCCGCAGCGAGGTATTCCCGAACGGTGGCCACTGCTACTGGGTGAGCAGGCAGGTAACGAATTTTTCCGCCCTTTCCTCGAAAAGTCCAATGCGGCACCCCGCGGCGGTCCTGCAGATCCCCTACCCTCGATCCGGCTACTTCTGCTCGGCGTGGACCGTGAAATAAAAAAACGGCCAAGATTGCCCGGTCCCGTTTTCCGGCGACGGTATCCGTAGGCGGCGCATCCAGAAGTTTCCGCGCGTCGCGGTCGCTGATCGCCGGCGTCTTTCCTTGGTTGGCTCCTTCCTTTGGTCGCTCGACGCCAGAAGCCGGATTGGCTGCGACGGCATTGGCATTGCAGAGATAGTCGAAGAGTGAGGACACAGCGGCCAATTTCCGGCGGACGGTTGATGGCGCGTGTCCGCCAATTTGTTTTCGCCAGGCGAGCACATGCGCTCGGGTGACCCGGCGCACCTCGTCGGGCTGGGTGAGGCCAAGGAAAGCCATGAATCCCCGAACGTCGCTCTTGTAAGCCCGGCGGGTATTCGGGTTGGTGAGGTTGGCGAACCATTCCACCTCCGGCGGGACGGCGGATAGCTCCTGAAACTGGGCCGACGTCAGCGCCGCCGGCGATTTCGGCAAAAGGCGCGTTTCCATGCCCCACCCTAGATTTTTTTGGCGGGATCGGTCAACGTCTGATAACCTATTTTATCAGACGTTGGTCAAAGCGGCCATTTTTGCGCGAGAAATGGCGGCAAGATTGCGCTTCACTGCCCTCCCTTTTTTCACGCGCGGCTTGCGAAAGAATAGGCCCACTTCATTGAGCTGCCTTTGCAGCGAACGTTTCGGTAGCTTTAATTCGCGCGAAAGCGTATCCAATCCGTGCCCCAATCGCATTGCCTTGCGGATCATCCTGCGGTTCTGTGCTACGATGCGAGCGGCTGCAGTGATACGCGGGACGGCCGGCGCTTCTACAAGGCGAAGCAGCGCTTTTGCGGAATCAGAGTTGGAAACCTTTGGGCGCATCAAAGCGATAGGTAGAACATGGTCTTTGCGACAAAGATGATGGCGCTTGTATTGGCATATCACTACCAACTTGGCAAGGTAATATGCTGAATGCTAAGACAGGTTTCAATAGCTGTTTTAGGCTATTACTAGTAGTGAGCATGATCTGGCATTTGATCCTCAGTGAACAGCTGCATTTATAGTGGCGCTAAGCGTAAATTGCACCCCGCACGCCGTGCATCCTCTCCCCTCGGACGGCGTCGAAAAGCCCCCTTTGGGGGAAGTCGTGTGGGTGGCCTGCCGACCCAATTCCATCTCGGGCCGCGAACGAGCCCGTCAATAACGAGTTGCCCCATCGCGAGGCAGTCATCGCCGCAACGCGACCCGACGACCGCGAGTTGTAGCCCTCTCGAAATTAGACGGAGCGCAGGAGCGCCGCCAATTGTGTCCGAGAACGAAGGTCGAGCTTCGAGAAAATCGTCCCCAACTGGGACTTCACCGTCGTGATGCTCTTACCGAGGGCCTCGGCAATGTCGCTATTCCGTAGCCCGTCGGCGACAAGTTTGGCCACGCGCCGCTCGGCGATCGTGAGCAATGCCAGTTGGTCTCTACGTCCTGCCACCAGATTGTCCTTGAGCCGATCTTGCAGGAGGATGCAAAACACCGCCACCCGCCGATCCCTACTGCTTCGTTCCAGCGCTACCACCGCACTCAAGTTCTGGTTCTTGGCATGGCGCACCAGAACACGGCCGCCAAAGTTTGGCCTGGCCCGAGGGCTTCCGTCGTTGGCGCCTCCCTGCCTCAGGCCATTGCACGCGGCGACAATTTCAGGCGGCACGTTGGGGCGCCGACGCATCGAATGGACCCCAGTTTTGGGACGCGCTTCATTCCATCGAGACAGGAGTTCCGCGCCCTCCCGGTTGGAAAATAGAAAGCCACCTCGAGCGTCGAGGACCATCGCGCCCGCGGGGAAAGCATGACAGAGCGACTCGACCGCCAGGCATCTCAGCCTTACGTCTCGACTTTGCCCCTCTCGAAGAAAACTGGGGCGATATCGGTGCCTATTCATCTTTTCGCCATTCGAAGTTGAAAAATTGCAAGTGGTGTCAGGCTGACACCCAAGCACTAATAAATTTCCCTAAGCTGAAGTGTCAACCTGACACCTCGTGAAACGACGCAGCGCCCAACGTGGCCACAACATCCTCGGCAGCCACATTCGTGAGGCCCGCCTCCGTGTTCGTCCGGAAATGTCGCAGTCCGATCTGGCTGCCAAGTTGACGGTTAGGGGAATTGCGCTCGACCGTGCTTCCGTGACGAGAATCGAGAACGGTAAGCGCTATCTCCGGGATTTCGAGATTCGCGCCATCGCGAGCGTTCTTCGCGTGTCCGTCTCATGGCTTTTCAAGGAAGCGAACGTGGCCGATCCGATTCGCCGCTGACGGTGCGAATAAATGGGCCATTTCCCACCTTCGGCTGATTCGTGGCGCCGATCGATCTGCTATGCTGCCGGCGAATGACGCACCGCCTAGTTTCGCAGCAGCTCTTAGAACCAGAATCCGCCGCAGGGCGGCTGGACCGATTCCTCCGGTCAAATGCCTGCATCGTTTACCATGAGAATTTGCCCGATCCCGAATACGCCGGCGTGAAATGCTCGATCTTTGGAGTGCCGAAAACAAATGAACTGTTTGTCCGGATCTCCAATGGCAAAGTGAGCTTTGTGGCGGTCGCACCGTCGCCCGTTGAATTTCCAGTCATGGCCGATCGGATCTTTGGCCTCGACGCCGCAGACCATGCAGTCGCGTTTGGTTTAGCGGATGAGCTGTGGGCGCATCATCAGTCGGAACTGCTCTCGGCCAACCCATCTGTTTAGCCGAGCTTCAATGAAAAAAAAGCCGAGCGAGTTACTCAATCGCAGCCTTGCGTGGGTTCGAACGCATCCCAATGCAACGAACATGGACGTTCCGGAGGAATTCTTATTCCAATGGATATTTGAGGACGAAGGGGATGAACCACGACCCGCCGGGTTTTTCATGACCGTATTCGCGTTTGGCCACCTTCAGCATGAAGTATTAACCGACAACATGCCGCCCAGTCAGCCGCGCACGATGCCGGTCGACCAATTGTATGAGCGGTTCGGGATGTGGCAGCTCAAGCTGGGGCTTGCCCAGATTTGCCGCATGACCGACCTGCGAATCGAACCGCTAGTGCTATTCGGATTCCCCTCTGGAGAGGAAGTTAAGTATTGGCCGCGACACACTGATGCGAAAACCGAAGCACACAGCTAACCCGCACGGCGCCGCAGCCGAACAACCACGCCGCGCCGGCGACGGATGTTCGCCATATCGGGAGTCTGTCGATTGGGGCCCTTGGACCGTCGGGATCCGAGATCAAATCGTTTTACCAGTGCCGCCGCGGTTGGTGAGACATTTCAGGATGTGCGTCGGCGACCCCGTCGTCTTTTCCGAGGCGACGGGCACGCAGTTTTCCGATGAAAAAATCAAATAAGAGCACCACTAAGGGTACGTGCAAAAATAACTTCGTGCTACGGAGCGTGAAGATTACAATTAGGCGGAAGTAATCGGAAGACAAACGGTGTAGTTCTATGCCTCCGCCTAGATGAGAAACGCGGAGGCCGGTTGTGCAATGTCCGCAACTGAGTGA
>CANJIU010000188.1 GCA_947474365.1 Opitutia bacterium
ACGAGAATCGTGGAAAACTTCGTGAGCGATGTCGGCGGCGGACCTTACTGGGGAAATGGGCTCTATTTCGATGAGCATAGCGACCACATGGAAGTAACCGGAAACTATGTGAACCGCGTCGCCGACCTCTCGATCGCGGCGAATTTCAACGGGCCGAACCAGTTCTTCCACTACAACAACGGCCAACCGGGCCCAACGCCCACCCGACAGGCGGTAAAGTTCTCTCCGGAACGAGCCCCACCGGACCTTTCGATCTACGGTCCGCGGACAATGAAAAGAGGGTGACGACCTCACGATATGAATTTGCCGACGCTTGTAGCTGTCGTCTGTCGAGTTGGTTTTGCCAGGTTGCGGCGCAGCGAACTACTTTGAATCTCCCTCCACGCGATGAACTTTCCCTCGAGCGCACCCTCGGTGTCTTCCCGATTTCAGTCTGCAGTCGTTTGGAATTTGTCTCCGATGAACGCGGTGCTTCGACGGGTGCTTGCCACCATCGCGTTGCTTTGGGCCTTTGAGGGTGGAATGTACGCCGCGACTGTTCTCTGGGTCGCGCCCGATGGCCTCGAGGATGCCACGGGCACGGTCGACCGGCCGTTTGCCACCTTGACCCGCGCGCGCGACGCGGTGCGAGAGATGGTGCGTGCAGGCCTGAAGGATGAGGTGATCGTGCGCCTGCGGGGAGGAACATATCGCCTGACGGAGACGCTGGTGCTCACGCCGGAAGACGGCGGCACCCGTGAGCATTCGATCACTTACGAGTCGGCCGACGGTGAACAGGCGATCCTCAAGGGCAGTCGGTTGCTTTACGGTAAATGGGAGCGGGTGGAAGGCACCCTTTGGAAGCTCGCCGTTCCGGAGGCGGCGGGCGGAAAATGGGCGTTTCGCCAGCTCTTTCGCGACGGTGTCTCGCAGCAGCGCGCCCGCGAGCCGAACCGCGGACACTTCACGTTGAAGTCGGTCGATGCGGCACGCCGCACGGCGACGCTGAACGAGCCATTGCCCAGCGCCTGGACCCCTCTGCAAGGAGTCGAACTCAATACGACGGCCTATTGGCATTTCGCTCGTCAACCGGTGGCGGCGATCGATGCCGCGAAGGGCACGATCACCGCTCGCCGTGGAATCGGCACCGAGGCCAGCAGTTCCAAGTTCGGCAACAAGGGTCACGAGCGGATCTGGCTCGAAAACGCGCTCGTTTTCGCAGACCAGCCGGGTGAGTGGTTTCTCGATACGACCGATGGCCTGCTCTACTTCCGGTCCGGTGCCGACGAGAATCCGAACAACGCCCAGTTTTCCGCGCCGGTCTTGCGCGAGTTCATTGTCGTCCAAGGCAGCGCCAAGAAACTGGTCCGCAATGTCCACTTTGTCGGACTGGGCTTCGCCGAGACGGAACCCGAGTATCCCGCCGAAGGGCGCCTTGGCGTGCAGGCGGGCGCGTGGACCTTCGACCGCAGCCGCACCTATTCACCCGGCGCGGCCCTGCGCTTTATTTACGCTTGGGGCACGTCTGTCATCAAATGTCGGTTCACCGAATTGGGCGATGGCGGCGTATCGTATGAGATCGGCACGCGCTCCGGCCGCGTCGCGGAGTGCGAGTTCACCCGCGTTGGCGCCAACGTGATCCAAGTCGGACGGATGCCGGAGTATACAGGCGATCGCCACCCGTTGCACCGCGATTTCTCCAGTTGGGGCGCGTGGACGGACAAATTGGAGGCTTTCCCTTCGTCCAACGCGATTTGGCAGCACACGAGCCAGACCGTGCCCGAGGCGCCCTCGCAAATCGATATCGCCGACAATGCCATCCGGGACTGCTGCCACTTGGACTATGGCAGTGTCGGCATCTGGGTGGGCTACGCGAATTACGTGCGCATCGAGCGCAATCATCTGCGGGGATTGCCGTATACTGGCATCAGCGTCGGCTGGCGCTGGGGCCCGGGCCTCACCAACTGCCACAGCAATCTCATTGCCAAAAACACGGTCGAAGAGGTGATGCGGCAGGTCGGCGACGGCGCCGGCATCTACGTGGTCGGCGAACAACCCGGGACCCGGATCGTCGAGAACTACGTGCGCGACAGCGGCGGCAACTACTGGGCGCACGGCATCTACATGGATGAGAGCAGCGACCACATGGAGGTGGCGGGCAATTACGTGAATGGCGTCGCCAACCACTCGCTGTTCATGAACCGCAACGGCCTGAACCAGGTCTTTCGTGACAACAACGGCGAGTCGGGGCCCACTCGGCTCGAGGGCAAACCGGACGGGCGCAATTGGGCCGATTTCAAGCCGGAGCGGCGTCCGCCCGATTTCGAGACCGACAAGCGCGCGAAATAACCCGCATCCTCCATAAAAACACGAACCCTCTCGGCATGATTTCCCAGTTCAACATTCCTTCGACCGTCGTTACCGGCGCCGGTGCGTCGCGCGAACTCGTCCCACAGTTGGCGCGCCTCGGCGCCCGGCGCGTGTTGCTGGTGACGGACGCGTTCATGGTCTCTTCCGGTGTCGCGGGAGGATTCGTGGGCGCAGTTGAGGCAGCAGGCATCGGCGTCGCGCTCTTTGCCGGCGTGCAGCCCGATCCGACGGATGCCAACGTCCGCGCCGGTCTCGAACACTTTCGCACGGCGGGTTGCGACGCCATCGTCGCCCTTGGCGGTGGCAGTCCGATCGACGCGGCCAAGGCGATCGCGGTCCTGGTCAACAATCCCGAACCGTTGAGCCTCTACCAAGGCTATCACAAAGTGCCGCGGGCGGGAGCGCCGCTCGTGGTGATTCCCACGACGGCCGGAACGGGCAGCGAAGTCACCAAGGTGGCGGTGATCACCGACACCACGCGCGACGTAAAGATGATGATGCTCGACCGGAATTTTCTGCCGACGGTCGCGCTCGTCGATTTTGAGCTCACGCTTTCGATGCCGCCCGCTCTGACGGCGCACGTCGGCGTGGACACGCTCACTCACGGGATCGAGGCGTACGTCTCGCGCAAGGCCACCGCGCTCACGGATCCGATCGCGTTGACGTGCATCCGGCTGGTGGCAGAGCATCTCGAAACGGCGTGGCGTGAGCCCGGCAACCGTGCGGCCCGCGAAGGCATGATGCTGGCGGCCACGCTCGGCGGGATGGCGTTTGCCAACAGTAGCGTCGCCCTCGTGCACGGGATGAGCCGGCCGATCGGCGCTGTATTTCACGTGCCGCACGGATTGTCGAATGCTGTGCTCTTGCCGGCGGTCACGCGCTATTCACTCGCCGGTGCGCCGGAACGCTATGCGACGATCGCAAAGACGATGCGGCTCTGTGCGTCCGACGCCTCTCAAATCGATGCCGGCGCGGCGCTGCTTGACGGCCTTGCGCGGCTCAACGCGAGATTGCAGGTGCCGGCGCTTGGTTCGTGTCGCGGTGTCAACCGCGTGAAATTCGATCAGGTCGTCGAGAAGATGGCGGCCGACGCCCTCGCGTCCGGGAGCCCGCAGAACAACCCCGTCGTGCCGACGGTGGGCGAAATCGTGGGATTGTACCGGGAGGCGTGGTGACGAATCGAGCTGAGGTCCGAGAGTTGAGCCCCAATCGGGAAAATAATCTTTCCCCCGACCGGAAGCAACCGTAGCGGTCGATCCGATATTGCAGGGCGGGGTTCGGCGACCCCGCCCTGCCGGAATTCCCAGAGCGTCGCGCCCTACGGCGACTCCCGCTCACACCACCCAGCCGCCGCGATATTTGTCGCGGGTCAGCCATTTCGAGCTGCCGCCGCTGGTGAATTTGTTGCGCGTCGGGTCCCACTTTACGTTCGCCCCGTAGTGATAGGCGAAGTTCATCAGGTGGCACGCGGTGGCCGAACTCGCTCCAATGGCGACATCGCAGATCGGCGCCTTGCGGCTCTTCACGGCGTCCAGGAAATCCTGGAAGTGGGTCTTGCTGTTGTAGAGCTTGACCTTCGCGTCGGCCAGAAACTCGCGCTCGGTGAGCGTGACCTCGCGCTCCATCGACGTTCCCTTGTCGATTTCCTTGTCCCAGAACTTGTGCACGGTTTTGTCGCCCATGATCAGCTCGAACTTGCCGCGGTTCACGTGGACCGTGCCCTCGGTGCCGTAGAACGAGACGCCCTTGCCCTTCACATGCGTGACCACGGTGCCATCCGCGTAGACCAGCTGTGCGCCGCGTTTGGCGGACTCCCAGCCTTGCGGTGCGCGCACCTCGACCGGGCCGCTGCCGTCCATGTTCAGACCCCATTGTGCGATGTCGATATGGTGGGCGCCCCAGTCGGTGATCATGCCACCGCCAAATTCCCACGTGTTCCGCCAGTGCGGAAAATGATCGTGGATGCCGCGCGGGCTCAGCACCGAGCTGTAACCGACGAGCGGACCCGGTCCGCACCAGAGATTCCAGTCGAGCCCGGGCTCCATCTCCTCGGTCGGCTCGTGGAACGGCTTGGCGGGATCGCCGAAGGACACATTGACGGCGCTCACGCGGCCGAGGACTCCGTTGCGGACGAGTTCGCAGGCGATGCGAAACTCCTTCGACGAACGTTGCTGCGAGCCGGTCTGGAAAACGCGGTTGGCCTTGCGCGTGGCCTTCACGATTTCGATCGCCTCGTGAATGTTGTGGGTGAGGGGCTTTTCGCAATAGACGTCCTTCCCCGCTTTCACCGCTGCGATGGCGATGTAGGCGTGCCAGTGATCGGGCGTGGCGATGACGACGGCATCGATGTCCTTGCGTGCGATCACTTCGCGGAAATCGTTGTACGCGTCGCAGGACTTGTAGGTGGCGTCCGCTTTGGCGGTGTAGGCGGTGTCGACGCGCTTTTTCGCAGCCTCGCGCCGCGTCGTGTCAACGTCGCACACCGCCAGCACCTGAACGTCGTCGCGGCCGATGAACGCGCCGAGATGGCCCTTCATCTGTTTGCCCATGCCGATGCAGCCGAGGGTCAGCCTCTGGCTGGGGGCGCTGGTCTGCGACCAGACGCGGCCCGGAAGGATGAACGGCGCGGCGGCGAGCAGCGCGGAGTTTTGAAGAAAGCGACGACGGGTCGAATAGGAGAGGGGCATGACGATCGCCTAGGTTGGAGGATTGTTGTGCGGGAGAGAAGCGCGCATTCACGTGAAGTTTTCCGTCATTCTGCGGCTCGCATCGCAATTTCAGGAAACGGAGGACGCGACGCCCGCGTCGTGTTTCTGCGGCGACCGGGGCGTCGCCGCTCCAGCAATCCAAGAATGTAGTCGAACGCACTTCCCGCATTTCCAAGTGGTGGGACGCGTGCATTGCTCCGGTAACGGGCGCGGTCACTCGAGCCGGACGTTTCGCCAGAGGGCGTTGCCGGCGGTGCGGTTGGGAACGAAGACGCGCTGGTAGAGGCGCAGGGTCACGTCGCGGCCGGCGAATGCCTTCAGATCGACATCGAGGCTTCGCCACGTGCGCTCCGAGGAGTTGGAGGAAATGACGTCTTTCAAGAGAACGGTGTTGTCGGCGTAGACGGTGAGTTCCCACGCGCGCCCGGGTTCGCTCCCCGCCTCGAAGGTGAGGCGGGGCTTCGCGCCGAGTTTCGCGGTGCGACGCAGCAGGCAGGCGCGGACCTCGTCGCGCGGATAGGTCGCGAGAATGTCGCCCTCAAGGTGTGTGATCCCGCGGATCCCTGCCATGCCGCCGCCGGCACCGCCAAAGCCGGCGCGGTCGAGGATCCAGTCGGGGTTCCAGTAACGCGTTAAATCGGCGAGGACGAAACGCTCGGCCGGTTGCGTGGCGACGGTCTGTGCCGGAATGAGGAAGCGTTCGCCGGTGACCGTGGCGTGTTCGGCGGCGAGGATTTTTGCGCCGATGGCGGCGGTGCGCCGCGCGAGTTCGGAGATGCTTTCGTCGACCGGTGGTGTGAATTCCTTCACGCTCCCCATGCCCTGGCCGACGATGCGGTCGTGAAATTGCGCGACGAGTGCGGCCGGCAGCGCCTTCATGCCGTGCATCGCGCCGATGACCGATGCGGCGTTGGCGCCGTTGCAGTCGGCGTCGGAAAAGTCGGCGGCTCGCGCGATGAGGTTCATCGTCGTCCAGAAATCCCCGCGGCCAAACCAAAGTCCCGCCGCGGTGAGACCGCCGTTCGAGACGGCATTGTTGGTCGCGGGATATTCCGCATGCCAGCGATCCTCGACGGCGGTGACGATCTCCTCGAAGGATTTTCCGGCGTCGGCGAGCGTGATGACCTGTTCGATGCTTTGGCGATACGGCGAACTGGGGTGGAGAATCGTCACCGCCTGGCGGATCACCGCTTGAGGATCCTGGGTGGTGAACCCCAGACTGATCATCGCGGCGGTAAACACCGCGCCGTCGGTGCCCTCGGCAAAGCCGTTGATGTGGCCGAATTCGCGCGCCAGCCGTCCGGCGATGTTGGGCAGGCCGGGAGCGAGCGCGCCGTAGAGGTCGCTGCTGAATTGCGGGCCGAGCGTGAACCAAAGTTTGTTGTAGCGGGGATGACCGCAGTCAGGGGCTTTGATGCCTTTGGCGAGGTTGAGCCGCGCTTGTTCGCTGGAGCCCCAGGAACCGCAGCGGTTTTCCAACCATTGCTGCCCGAGTTGTTCAACGGTGAGGCCGATGCCGTGTTTCTCGAAGGCGCGCACCGCAGCCATCTCGTAATACCAATCGTCGTCCACCGGAGCGACCGTCACCGGTTTTCCCTGCCACTTCATCGGGAGATTCTCGATCGGAATCACGGAGGCGGTCTTGTGCTCGAACTGAATCACGACGAGCACGGCGATGATCTGGCCGGTCCAGATCGCCTGCACGCGGTCAACGTAGTCGGCGCGCGCGAGCGAGAGTTCGGCGCGCACGGGAGCAACGGCGGAGGCGAGCAACGAGACCAGGGTGAGCGCGGCAGCGAATTTTTTCATGGCAGGGTGGAGAGCGGAGTGGGCGGCGCGACCCACCGTACGGACGCGAGGGGGAGAAAGAAAGCGATCGGGTACATCACGCCGGCGATGGCAAACGCCAGACGCCGTCAGGGTGTTCAACGAACCCACCGACGACGAGACCGAAGATTATCCCGTCGAAAGAGTCCGCGATTCACCTGCGGAGATTCTTGATCGTGGCTGCGTGGCGCAGACCGTTCCGCGCCTACTCCAGGCCGACGGAGCGCGGTTTCGTGTCGGCCGCGGCCAACTTCTCGAGCAGGGACTTCAACGTGGCGACCCGGGCTGGTTCGCGAGCGGCGAGATCGTTTTTCTCGTACGGATCGGCGGCGAGGTTGAATAACTCCGACTGGCCGCCCTTCTCCGTCACGATCAATTTCCAATCGCCGTCGCGCACGGCGCGGGCGCGAAAGCCGGTGCCGGCCCAATACAGTGACCGCGGCGTCGGCTTGTCGGCCCCGGTAAGCCAGGGCCAGACGTTGCGACCGTCCCACTGCAGGTCCGTGGTGGGCTTCCAGCCGGCGACGGCGCAGAGCGTGGGCATCCAGTCGGCGGCGTGCAGCGGGGCGATGAATTTTCCTGGCTTGAATTTCGCCGGCCAGTTTACGAGTGCCGGCACGCGGATTCCGCCCTCCCATAACTCCGTCTTTTTTCCGCGGAGGGGAAGATTGATGCCACCGGTCGGACCCGACGGATAAGTCCCGGGGTATTGGGGATCGCTGTTGCGAACGTCGGGAGGGGCGCCGTTGTCACTCGTAAAAACGATCAGCGTGTTGGCGCGTTTGCCGGTGCGCTCCAGTGCGGCGACGACGAGGCCAATCGCGTCGTCGAGATGCGAGACGCATGCCGCGTAGTGGCGCTTGGTGAGCGGCTCGATGGTCGGATAGAGATCAAGCCAGCGCTGCGGTTCATCAATCGGGATGTGTGGCGCCGTGAAGGGCAGGTAGAGGAAAAACGGCCGGGCGTCGCGGGACTCGATCCAGCGAATCGCCTCGCGGGCAATCAGGTCGGTGACGTGGCCCTCTTCGGTGATGAAGTCGCCGTTGCGGTGCCAGTTGGCGGTGTATTCGCCCAGCTTGTAGCGGTGATCGTAGGGACCGGTGCCGCCCGCGAAGGCGCCATAGGAGTGATCGAAGCCAAAGCGGTTGGGCCCCCATTCTTTTTTGGAGCCGAGATGCCATTTGCCGGTGATGGCCGTCGCATAGCCCGCTTGATGCAACGCCTGCGGCAACGTCACGGTGTCGTCAAAGTAGACGAGGCCGTTTTGCGCGGCGGTGACGCCGAAACGGCTGGCGTAGCGACCGGAGAGAAGTGCGGCGCGGGTCGGGCTGCACATCGGCGAGACGTAATGTTGGTCAAGCTCGATACCGGTGCGTACCAAAGCGTCGAGGTGCGGTGTCTTGAGTTTCGAGCCGTGCCAGCCGACGTCACCCCAACCGAGATCGTCGGCGACGATGAAGACGATGTTGGGCGGACTGGCGGTGGGTGCGCCTGCGGCCAAGGCCGGCGCGAGGGGAGCGAGCAACAGGGCGGGGAGAAATCGAAGGAAAGATTTCATGAACGGGTGAGCATTTTTTCCGGCACTCGGAGAGAGCGGCGAAGGTTTGGAATTCCGCCGGGGTGCTTCCAAAAATCCGAAAACGGGCGTGGATGTCGAGCGTGCAGCGCGGATTCACTGCGCCTCCTTCACGTCGCGGTTACGATCCACGCGACGAAAAAGACTGTCATTCTGAGCGCCAGCGAAGAATCCAGCTTGATGTTCGCGGCTCCTTCCCAAGGGCGAGTATCCTGATGGATTCTTCGCTGCGCTCAGAATGACAGCGCAGAACACTTCGTTCGCCGTCCGGATCCGGTGCGCCAGAGGCTACTTCGATCGGATCGCCATCAGCTTTCGGGTTGTGCGGAAAAACAACGTTCCATCTGCCGCGGCGGGCGTCGCGAGGCATTGGCCACCGAGCTGGTTGGTGGCGATGACGGTGAATTTTTCAACGGCGTCCACGACGGCCACCTCGCCGGTTTCGCTGGTGAAATAGAGATGATTGCCCGCCGCAATCCCCGACGCGGTGAACGCCTGGCCGCCTTTGCACACGCGTTCGCTGTAGTGAATTTTCCCCGTGGCCCGATCCACGCACGTCAGAATTCCGAGCCAGTCGCAGCTCCAGAGTTTGTCGCCGACGACGATCGGCGTCTGCATGTAGCTGCCGATGCGCGGATGACACCAGGCGATCGCGGCGTTGGTGCCGTCCACCTCCGGCGGGGTGATTTCACCGCTGGCAACCGGCAGCCGGACGGCGCGCAAGAGGCGATTCTTACCATGGGCGCTGGTGAAGAAGGCGAAATCATCCACAATCAGCGGAGCCGGCACGGGAATGTCGCCGCCGCCGGACAATTCCCAAATCAACTTTCCGGTTTCGAAATCATAACCGCCCAGCTGCTTCCAGCCGTTGACGACAATTTGGGTTTTCCCGTTGGTCGTGGCGATGGCGGGTGTGCACCAATTGGCCACTTCCTTTCGCGGGGTACGCCAGAGTTCGCGTCCGTCGGTCACGTCAAACACGGCGAGAAACTGTTCGCTCAAGACGTCGCATTGGACGATGACCTTACCATCATGAATCAGCGGAGAGCTGGCGAAGCTCCACTGCAGAGTGGGTGAGTCCCACGGTCCCGCGTCCATTTTCCCGAGTTCCTTTTTCCAACGCAGCGTCCCGTCCAGGTTGAAACAGAAAAGTCCCTCCGAGCCGAAGATGGCGACGAGGTGGTGGCCGTCGGTCGCGGGCGTGGAATTGGAATGCGTGGCCTTCGTGTGGCGTTCCTGTCGCGGAATCGCTTCGTGCCCGAGCTTGTCCCAGAGCACCTTGCCGGTGGTCTGGTCGAGGCAGAGCAGACGCCATTGGTGCGGATCCTTTTCCTTGTAGGAGTCGCCCGAGCCGTAGGCGCCGATCTTCACCTCGGCGACCGTGCCGGGGACAACGGCGGTGGTGAGATAAATGCGACCGTTCCAAAGAATCGGGCTGGAGTGACCGAGCCCCGGAATTTCCGCTTCCCAACGGATGTTGGCGTGCGTCTCCGGATTCCAGGTCGTCGGCGCCGCGGTCGCCGAGAGGCCGCGGCCGTGGGCTCCGCGGAACTGCGGCCAGTTCTCCGCCGCGGCGGACGACAGCGCCAGCCCGGCGATCAGCAGTGCAGTCGCGTTGCGGAACGAGAGCGAGTTCATGGAAAATGGGTGTGGTGAAAATGTGCCCCATGCCGTTAGCAGCCAGAGGGGATTGGGAGGAACGATGCTGTGCCGCCTTCACCTCGATGCGGCAACGGTTTTTCCGGAAATTGAACCTGGAGCGGCGACGCCCCCGTCGCCGTTTGCGAGCGATCCGCGCCGGCATCGCCGTGTCCCATTTTCCAAATCGTGAGAGTCGCCGTTTGCGAGCGGAAACAACTCGTCCGTTGACGCCTGCTCGCACGAAGCGTTGGCTGTGGTCCGGGTTTCCTTTGTGTGAACCGATTTCTTCCATGTTATCGCCGCGCGACTGCGGCTCTGGTGCTCGCAACGACGTTGGTTTCCATCGGCGCGCGCGCCGAGTGGCAGCGGGACGCGACGACGTTAACGTGGAAAAAGGGCGGCCAGGTCGTGTGGCAGTTCTCCCACGATCCTGCGAAGGGAAAGGTATTCTTCAATCCCGTGACGCTCAACGGCGGCCCGAGCCTGACTAATTTCCGTCCTGAAGATCATCCCTGGCATTACGGCCTCTGGTTCTCGTGGAAGTACATCAACCACGTGAACTATTGGGAGGAGAGTCGCGAGAGCGGCCAGTCCGCCGGCAAGACGGGGTGGGGCCCGCCTGCGATTGAGACGCAACCGGACGGTGCCGCGATCCTCAGGCTCGCACTCACGTACACGAGTCCGGAGGGTAGGGTGGATCTGACCGAACAGCGCGAGTTGCGCGTGTCGGCGCCCCGTTCCGACGGCAGCTACACGATCGATTGGCGGGCGCACTTTACCGCCGGGCCCGAGGGCGCGGAGCTCGATCGCACGCCGTTGCCGGGTGAGCCCAAGGGCGCGGTCAACGGAGGCTACGCCGGGCTCAGCATCCGGCTGGCGAATGACCCACTGACGATTGGCTTCGTTTCCACCGCGGGCGCGATCACGGAGTTCGTGAGTGGGCGCAATCGTCCCAATGCTCCGGCCGTCGCTTCCAATTTTTCCCTCGCCGGAAAAGATGTGGGCGCGGTCGCCCTTTTCAGCAATCCGGCCAACGCCGGAGAAAATGCGCCGTGGTACCTGATCAACCAGCGCGACATGCGTTTCATGTGTGCGGCGATTCTCGCGCCCAAGCCGCGAAAAATCGGCGCAGGTGGTCAATTTGATCTCAACTACCGCGTCGCGTTTCGCCCGACGGCGTGGACATCCGAGTCGCTGACCTCCGCCTACGCCCAATGGAAAACGACGGGCCGACCATGATGCGCGAGGCCCCGTTGTCAGATGTGTGGTGGCGCCCGGTCCCAGCGACCGCGGAAAAACGTTCGCATCTCCGGCCATCGCGCGTTACGAAATTGGAAATGGATCATGCTGCGCGGGATCGCCCCGCGTCTCGATGCGAATGAAACTCACCCGCCGCCAGTTTCTGCAGGGCGTCTCTGCCGTCGTGGCCGGGATTTGTTTTCAGGCCGGCGCGCGCGCCGGTACGGGGGCGACTCCGAAAATTCAACGCATCGAAACCTTCCCGCTGATCTATCCGACGATTGGTCGGTTCAAGTTTTTTGAAGGGCCCAAGGGTCGGCCGACGGGCCGTCCGGCGGTGCTCGTGAAGATTACGGCCGAGAACGGGGTCGTGGGCTGGGGGCAGAGCGTGCCGATTCCAAAGTGGAGCTACGAGACGCTCGAGACGGTGCACAGCACCATCGCACGCTACCTCGGACCGGAGCTCATCGGGCTGGATCCCGCGGACGGCGCCGCGATTCAGGCGGTGTTGAACAGCAACATCGCCCCGTCGTTTTCCACCGGCCAGCCGATTTGCAAGGCGGGCCTCGACCTCGCGCTCGCCGACCTCAATGGCCGTTTGCGGCACGAGAACGCCGCGCACGCGTGGAAGCGAAAAGGCCGCGACACGATTACGCTGAGCTGGACGCTGAATCCGCGCACGCTGGATGAAGTCGAGGGTTTGGTCGCGCAGGGCCGGGCGCGCGGCTATCGGAATTTCAACGTCAAGGTCGCGCCCGATCCGAAGTTCGACCTGGAGTTGTGCCGGATCGTGAAGCGGCTGGTGCCCGATGGATTTCTTTGGGCGGATGCCAATGGCGGTTATGATGAGGCGACCGCGTTGGCCGTCATCCCCAAGCTCGCTGACATCGGCGTGCCGGTGCTCGAGCAACCGTTGCCGGCGAACCGGCTCACCGGTTATCAGCGACTAAAAAAGCAGGGAGCCCTTCCGATCATCATGGATGAGGGGGTGGTGTCCTCGGTGGAATTGGAGGAGTTCATCAAGCTCGGCTGCCTCGACGGCGTCGCGATGAAGCCCGCGCGCTGTGGTGGATTGACCGAGGCGCGCCGCCAAATCGAGATGGTGCTGAATGCGGGCATGATGTTTCTCGGCAGCGGTCTGACTGATCCCGATTCCTCCCTGGCGGCATCACTCGTTATCTATGGAGCCTACGATCTGAAATACCCCGCGGCGCTGAACGGGCCGCAGTTCATCGACGGCTCGGTTCTCCGGCAGCCGTTCCAAGTGGCGAACGGTGCACTGGCCGTGCCCACCGGTCCCGGACTTGGTGTCGAGGTCGACGAAGGCAAAATTGAAAAATTCCTGGTGAAGCTGTGAGCGGAACGCCGCCGTTGCCGAAAATTCCCACCCACATCCCCAACCCACCGCAGTTTCCGATCCATGTAACGTAAACCATCCTAACCTATCGAGAGGCGACATCATGATTAAGCGCAGCCTGGCCGCAGGAGTACTCTGTCTCGCCACAGCCGCGTGGGCGGAAGACCTGAAAGCGACGCGGATCGGATCGCGGATCGATGTCACGGTCGGGGGCGATTTTTTCACCAGCTACCGGTTTTCGACCGACGAGAAATACCCCTTCTTCTTCCCGGTGAACGGACCGTCCGGCGCCTCGGTCACGTCGATGCGCAACGGCAAGTATCCGCATCACTCGTCGCTGTTCTTTGGCTGCGACAAGGTGAACGGCGGCAATTATTGGCAGGAGGGAAACGAGCGGGGGCAGATTCTTTCCGAGGGCGCGATCATTGTCACTGCGACGGGCTCGGAGGTCGTGATCACGGATGTCTGCCATTGGAAACGACCGAGCGCGGACCAGCCCGTCCGGGACACGCGGAGAATCGTAATCTCGGCGCCGACCAAGGCGCTGCGCCAAATCGATTTTGAGGTCACGCTCGAGCCGTTGCTGGCGTTGACGATCGAAAAGACGAATCACTCGTTCTTCAGTGTCCGGATGGATCCGGATCTCACGCCGGTCATGGGAGGCACGATGATCAACGCGGGCGGGGAGTCGGGAGAAAAGGGTTCTCCCGGTTTCTTAGTGGCAAGGATTCGGGGAGAGCAGGCAGGCTGGGAGGATGAAACCAAGCAAGGACGAGACGGTGGTCGCACATTATGGAAAGCTATTGGGCCTTGAGGCGCCATGGGAGGTGCAGGCGGCGCAGCTGGA
>CANJIU010000189.1 GCA_947474365.1 Opitutia bacterium
CTTCGATGATCTGTTCACGTTCTTGTTGCAGAGCAGGGCGGGAGGTTTCCATGCATTAGTTATATCCTTACAGATATAACTTTCAACTCCAAAAGACACCTCCTCCTCTCGTTGCTCAAAAATCAGTTACTCTCCGGCCACACACCCGTCGGCATTGTCCTTGCGCGTTTTCGGTGGCTTGAATAAATGCCCTCTGCTGTTCGCCCAGCCCCGTGCTCCACTACACCGCACGGACCTCAGGACCACAACACCTATGAACATCCGCTATCCTTGGAACCCGGCTGCCCGGGTATTGCTTCTAGCTTCTCTCTGCGTGATTCCCATTGCCGTGGCACAGTTGGCGCCGGCGCCCAAGGACGCGACAACTGAGGACTCGGTGAAACTGGAAAAGTTCGTCGTCACCGGTTCGCTGATCAAGCGGATCGACGGCGAAGGCGCGTTGCCGGTCCTGACCATCTCGCCGCTCGAACTCGAGCAGCAGGGCATCGCCAGCGCCGAGGAGATGATCATGCATCTCAACATCAACGGCAACGGACTGGATAATTTGGCGAGCAATGCCGACGTCGTCGGCGGTGCCGCGCGTGGCAACAACGGCTCCACGGCAGCCAATCTGCGGATGCAAGGTGCAGGTGCCACACTGGTGTTGCTCAACGGCCGCCGCGTCGCCGCCCACGGCCTGAACGGTGGGGTGGTTGACCTCAACTCGATTCCGTTCGCTGCGATCGAGCGCGTCGAAATCCTCAAGGACGGTGCGTCTGCCACCTACGGCACCGATGCGGTGGGCGGTGTAATCAATTTTATCCTTAAGACGAACTACCAGGGACTGAGTGTCAGCGCCGCCACCGACATGACGGAGCAGGGAGGTGGAAACATTTTCCGCTATTCCCTCGTTGGCGGACTGGGTGACCTGAACCGGGACAAGCTCAACATCGTGACGTCCTACGCGATTTCCGAAAGCAAGATGCTTCGTGGCGCCCAGCGCGACTTCGTCAACGGGTTTCAGCCGAGCCGCGGTCTGTCGATCGACACGCGCGGCACGCCGATCGCCACAATCATTCCGATTACTACGCTCTACTCCGGCATCAGCCGCGACAACATCGACAACTCAGGTCGCAGCACGGGCCCGATCGATCCGCAGAATCCCACCGGTGCGCGCCAAAGTGGCGGCGTCAACATCCTCAACCTGCCCGGTGGCCCCGGCTTCACTGGCACGGACATGGCGCCGTATGAGTATTTGCTCTGGGCCTCGCCCACGAACAAGTACGCGGCCGCCTGGGACACGGGTAGGGCCGCGGTGCTCCAGCAGCCGGTTCGCAACACGAACTCGGTGACGCGCGCGACGTTCAAGCTCGGCGAGCATCGCTTGATCACCGAAGTCGTCGTCGGGCGTTCTGAGTCCACCAAGAGTTTCTCGCCCAATCAGATTACCAGCGTGGCCACGGGAAACACCACCTTGCCCAATGGCTCGCTCGTGCCGAACCCGTTTTCCAACCTTGGCTATCCGAGCACGGGAGCGGATTACAACCGCGTCTTCAACGCCCTCGTCGCCTTTTTCCCTGATATCGCGCCCAACCGGGGCCAGCCGCTGGCCATCCGCTGGCGCGCCATACCGGCCGGCAACCGCGAGCTCTCCACCCGTTCGGACACCACACGCTTCATGACCGGGCTGGAAGGACCGCTCGGGTTTCTCTCGCAGTGGGACTACCGCATCGGGACCTACGAAGCGAAAAGCAAGAGTTCCTCGGTGCTCAACCATGGCTATTTTTACACGCAGGGATTCGCGAATCTGATCAATACTGGCGTACTCAATCCGTTCTCGTATACGCAGACGCCCGAGGCCATGACCGCGCTGGACAAGGTCAGGGCTGACGGCGTGAAACTTTATGGGGGCACTTTCACCACGGACGATGTCGACTTCACGGTGTCCGGTCCGCTCTTCCGCCTGCCGGCGGGACAGGTCATGGCGGCGGCCGGGGCCGACTGGCGGGTTGAAAAATATATTTTTTCCGGCGACCAGCGCCCGGAGGCCAATACGCTCCCCGGGGTAATTTTCAATGCCCCGTTCGACAACGCGAATGCCACCGCCGGGACGTTGAAGCGCACGATCAAGGCCGCATTTGCCGAGCTTCAGATTCCCATCTTCAAGGGGTTCGACGTTAACGCCGCCGCACGCGCCGACGAATACACCGGCTTTGGTCGCACGACGAATCCAAAGTACACCCTGCGCTACGCGCCGTCTGACAAATTTCTCGTGCGAAGTTCATATAGCACGGGTTTCCGTGTGCCGACCTTCAACCAGCTGAACAACCCCCTCAGCATCTCAACGTATGTTGGCAATGACATTGCCGATCCGAAATCAGGCACGTCGGTCGTAAGCGCGAACAATCCGGCGGTGCACCCCTTGGTTTACAGTGGTGGCAAGCCTGATCTCGGACCGGAGGAAGCCACGATGTATTCGGCGGGCATTGTGGTCGCGCCCGGCCGCCACCTTAGCGCGAATGTCGACTGGTGGTCGATCGAGCGTTCCGGCACCATTCAGCTTTTTGGCATCACCGACATGGTCAAGAACTACGCCCTGCTTCAGGACCGCTTTATCCGGGAGACGGGTACCGGTGCGCTTGTCGCCGTGGATACCCGCTGGGTGAATGCCGGTGAGACAGTGACCCGCGGCCTCGACATCGGCCTCAAGGGCGACGTCGACGCTCTCCGCGGCAAGTTCTCCGCCGGTTTTGATCTTTCGTATTTGCTCACGAAGAAATCGCGCGTGCTGAGCACCGCGCCTTTCGGCCCGAGCGAAGTCGGCCAGTACACGCGCTCCAGTGATCTTGGCATCCGGTGGAAGCACACCGCCTTCCTCAGCTATCGAAGGGGCAATTGGACCGGGATGATCAATCAGCTCTATCGCGGTGGCTACGTCGATCAGGTTCTCCCCGGCATCGCCAACGGCACGTTCAAGGCGCCGAATTGGAACCCGAAGGTAAAACCTTATGACATCTTCGGTCTCAGCCTCACCTATCGCGGCATCAAGAACGTGACGGTGGTTGCCGGCATCAAAAACCTCTTCAACACCGACCCACCGTTTTCGGTCAATTACGACAGCAACCTGGGGGTCGGCAGCAGCTGGGAGCCGCGTGTCGCCGATCCCCGCGGGCGTTCTTATACGATGCGGGTCGATTACAAATTCCGCTGAGCGCCGCCCGAGCGGCGTCGGGTGTCGCGGATGTCGGGTTAGTCCGCGACGGAGCATTGCCGGTAATCGTCTTTCCATGCTTGGTCAGCCCGCTCACGCTCCGGGTTGACCATGATGAATTTCTTATTGGCGAGGTTCTCGGGAGGTCCGGAAAACAGGACAGTGATTGCTCGACCGTTTGATTTGATCCGCCGCGTTTGTCGTCGGGCCTTACCCTGATGGGCTCGATTTGGGTGGAAATTATCGGTTGGCTCGCCTGGGTGGCTGCCCTGGCGGAAGTGATTCGGGCGATTCGGACCAATTCCGCTCCGCAGGACGGTCGCTGGCGGTTGGCGGCGATCGTGGCCTTCGCGGCGTTTCGTTGGTCGAGCTGGACGAGCCCACAGGAATTCAGCCCCGACGAAAGCCTGGCGTTGTCGGGGGCACTCACGTTGTGGAGCGATCCGCTCTTCTTTCGCTCCGTCGAAGGCACGACTGCCGGGCCACTGCATGTCTACCTGCTGATGCCGGCCGCGCTGGGTGTTGGGCCACACGGGTATTTTTTCGCGCGATTGACGGGACACGTGCTCCTGCTCGGCACGCTTTTTCTGGCCGGAACGTTCATTCGACGCCTTGACCGTGTCGCCGAGGCCGTCGCCGTGCTGGCGGCGATCAGTGCCTTTGGGTTCACCCGGTCGACCGATTTCCAGCACGCCTCAACCGAACTTCTCCCCTGTTTCCTCGTTGTGCTGGCCATTTGGTTTCAGCTCCGAGTGCCGGCACCGCGCTGGGGGCCGCCGTGCATCGGCCTCGCCCTGGGTTTGGTCCCTTGGGCGAAACTGCAAGTGGCGCCCGTTGCGCTCGGAGTGGGCGTCACCTTCGTGGCGTTGGCCTGCCGCGAACGCCGCTGGCGCGACGCGGCTCGCATGACTGGGGCCGCCCTTTTGCCCACGGTTGTCATCGTGGCGGCTGTGGCTTCGGCCGGGATCATGGAGGATATGGTCGTTCCCTATCTGCTTTCCAACACGATTTATCCATCGGCGACACAGTACAGCACCTTCAGTGCGTTGCGCGGATTTGGGACGGCGTTGTTCGAGGACGGTCAGATGGGCATTCTCCTGGTGCTTGGCGGCGGCCTCGCGTTGATGGCGCCACTTCTGCCCCGGGCGGGGGCGCGGCGAACACGGATCCTGACGTGGGCGGTATGGGGCTGGCTGGCGGTTTCGTGGTTCTGCGTGGCCGCTCCGCGCCGTCCGTACCTGCATTACTGGTACGTGGTCGCCGCTCCGTTGACGGTGCTCATCGGACTTGCGGTTGCCCGGCTGCGCGCGGAGCCGGGACCGATCGCGCGGCCGGCCAGCGTCCGGTGGAGCATCGCGATCCTCGCCGTGCTGATGCTGCCGCTGGCCGCGTGGCGGATGGCCGGCCCGGATCGGTCGGGGTGGATTCGGCAGATCTTTGCCCGTTACCAGCGGGAAAATCAGGAATTGGCAGGTCTGACGCGGCCCTTTTTGCGGCCGGCCGACTCGATGGCAATTTGGGGCAACCGGTGCGGGCTTTACATTGAATTGGGTCTGCCTCAAGGCACGCGGCAGGGACACACCGCGTATCAATTTCTAAAAAGCAAGGCGCAGGGATATTTCCTCCGCGTCTACTGGGAGGAGTTCCGTCGCCGCCAGCCGGCGGTATTTGTCGATGCGACCGGGGGCGACAACCTGATGTCGGACGTACCGAATCAGCCCCATGAGAATTTCGCCGTACTGGCCGACGCGATTCGCCGCGACTACACCCTGATCGCGCACCGGTACGGCACGCGGATTTATTTGCGCAACGGACGACTGCCGGAGGAGCTCGCCGCGAAGGCGCCGTGAGCCGCCTTGCGGCCAGCCGGGTTGATGGCCCCGGCAGGCGTCAGCCACACACGATTACGCGCCGAGTGCCTGCGTAATGTCGGCCTTGATGTCGTCGATATGCTCGATGCCGAGCGAAATGCGCAGTCCACTTGGCGCCACGCCGGCCGACAGCTGTTCGGAGGCGGAGAGCTGCGAGTGGGTCGTGGATGCCGGATGGATAATCAGAGTCTTGGCGTCACCGACGTTCGCGAGGTGCGAGATCAACTTGAGGTGATTGACGAATTTTTCCGCCCGGTCGCGATCACCCTTGAGTTGGAATGACAACACCCCGCCGAATCCGCGCGTCAGATACTTCTTGGCGTTGGCGTGGGTGGGATGATTTTCGAGTCCAGGATAACTTACGCTCACCACCTCGGGGTGGGTGGAAAGCCACCGCGCCAGGGCGAGGGCGTTTTCGCACGTGCGTTCTACCCGCAGCGAAAGGGTTTCCAGTCCTTGCAGGAGGAGAAACGAATTGAACGGGCTCTGGGAAGGACCCCAATCGCGGAGCCCTTCGACGCGGCAACGAATGATGAACTGGATGTTTCCGAACGGGCCGCCGATGCCAAATATACTGTTCAACACCATGCCGTGATAGCTGGGGGATGGGGACGTGAATTGGGGGTATTTGCCGTTGCCCCAGTTGAAGGTTCCCGCGTCGACGATCACGCCGCCCATGCTCGTGCCGTGCCCGCCGATCCACTTGGTGGCGGACTCGACGAGGATGTGGGCGCCATGGCGCAAGGGCTGGCAAATTGCTCCGCCCGCCCCGAACGTGTTGTCCACGATTAGCGGCAGATCGTGCTTCTTCGCCAGGGCGACAAACGCCGCGAAATCCGGAACCGTAAGACCGGGGTTGCCGATCGTTTCCAGGTAGATCGCCTTGGTCTTGGCATCGATCAGCGGTTCGAAGCTCGCCACGTTCACGCCATCGGCAAAGCGCGCCTCGACGCCGATGTTCTTGAAGGCGTTCTTGAATTGATTGTACGAGCCGCCGTAAAGGTGCGAGGTGGTGACGAAATTGTCGCCGACCGACGTGATGTTGTTGATCGCGATGAACTGCGCCGAGTGCCCGGAGGCAGTGGCCAGTGCCGCGACGCCGCCTTCGAGCGCAGCCATGCGCTTCTCGAAGACATCGTTCGTCGGGTTCATGATCCGCGTGTAGATGTTTCCGAATTCCTGCAGCGCGAAGAGGCGGGCGCCGTGGGCGGAATCTTTAAATTGGTAGGCCGTGGTCTGGTAGATCGGCACCGCGCGCGATCGAGTTGCGGGATCAATCTCCTGGCCGGCGTGCAATTGAAGGGTTTCGAAATTCATATCGTGGATGGTTTATGGGTTGGGGGATGAAGATCTCACGCAAAGGTTTGGATTTCGAATCAGGTCGCAATCCCGGATATTTGTCCCGGGGTGGTCATCCTGCGACCCGGACGGACTGGTAGCCGCGAAGGACAAACGTGCCGCGTGGCACCGGGGAGCCTGCCAAGCGGAGCTGAGGCATCTCGCGAAGCAGATGGGCGAGCGACTCCTCCAGTTCCAGCCGCGCGAGCGGCGCGCCGAGGCAGAAGTGAATCCCAGCCCCAAACGCCAGGTGCGGATTGGGCGCGCGATTCGGGCGAAATTCGTCGGGCGCCTCAAAGACCGCTGGGTCGCGGTTGGCGGCGCCGAGCAGCGCGGCGATTTTCTGTCCCCGGGCGATTTTTCTCCCCGCGATTTCAACGTCCTCGTTGGCGGTGCGCTCGAAGAGCTGCAGCGCAGAATCGAACCGCAGCATTTCCTCCACGCAGAGCGGCACGGCGCTCGGCTCGGCCTCCGGCCGCACACCGGCTTGAAGCATGCCGACGAGCCCGTTGCCAAAGACGTTCACTGATGCCTCGTGGCCGGCGTTGAGGAGCAACACGGCCGAGGCCACCACTTCTTGTTCCGTCAATTCCGTGGCGACCAGGTCGGAGAGCAGGTCGTCGGCCGGCCGGGTGGCACGTTCGCGCGCGAGTTCGCGGAGGGTCGCGCTGAACTCGGTCGCCGCGGCCACGGCCGCAGCTACGACCAGCGGCGGCGGCGCCACCTCGTACATCTTCACAATGGCCTGGGACCATTGCCGCAACTGTGGCGCCAGCGAGCGCGGGACGCCGAGCAGTTCGGCGATCACCAGCACCGGTAGCGGCTCGGCGTAGTCGCCGATCACGTCGAAGCCCGCGCGATCAACCTGACCGAGCAGGAACGCGGCGAGTTCGCGAATCCGTGGTCGCATCCGTTCGATGTGGCCCCGCCCAAACGCCCCACCGACCAATCGGCGCAACCGCGTGTGGTCGGGCGGCTCGTTTTCCATCATCTGGTGCCGGTGCAGCAGGTTGAACGGCTCAAGATAATCCGCGGGCTGGCGATCCTGCCAGATTCGCCCCAGCCCGCGGTGGCGGAGGACGGCGTTGGCCGCGGCGTGATCGAAGGTCAGCCACATCCCCGAACGTTCGTGCCAGGCCACAGCGTTCCGGGCCCGTTCGGCCGCGAAAAACGGATACGGGTTGGCGATGACGTCGGGCGACGTCAGGTCGATCGCGGTCGTGGGCATCGGGTCAATTGGGTGACCCGATTGGCCGGAGGGCAATTCCCGACTCGTGGTGGGTTTCGGCCGCAGGGAACCTGCGGAACGGGTCACGCCATCGCGAGGATGTCGTTCAGCGTCTTGCTCGGGCGGAGGGCGGCGGACGCCTTCTGATCGTCGGGTTGGTAGTAGCCGCCGATGTCGGTCGGCTTCCCCTGCACGGCGATCAGTTCCTTCGTGATTTGTTCCTCGTTGGCGGCGAGTTCGGCGTAGACCGGCACGAAAAGACGGTGGAGCTCCTCGTCATCGTGCTGCGTGGCGAGCGCCTCGGCCCAATAGAGCGCGAGGTAGAAATGGCTGCCGCGATTGTCGATGCCGGCACCGACCTTGCGCGCGGGCGACTTGTCGGTTTCCAGGAATTTGCCGTTGGCTTCGTCGAGGGTCTTGGCGAGGACCTTCGCCTTTGCGTGATTCTGGGTGATGCCGAGGTGTTCGAACGAGGCGGCGAGGGCGAAGAATTCCCCGAGACTGTCCCAGCGGAGGAAATTCTCCTCGATGAATTGCTGGACGTGCTTCGGGGCCGAGCCGCCTGCGCCGGTCTCGAAGAGACCGCCGCCATTCATCAGCGGAACGATGGAAAGCATCTTGGCACTCGTGCCGACCTCGAGGATCGGGAAGAGATCGGTGAGGTAGTCGCGGAGCACGTTGCCGGTGACGGAAATCGTGTCCTGCCCCGCCTTGAGGCGTTCGAGCGTGGCGAGGCACGCGGCGGCGGGCGCGAGAATCTTGATGTCGAGTCCGGCGGTGTCGTGCTGCGCGAGGTAGTTTTTGACCTTGGCGATGATCTGGGCGTCGTGTGGCCGTTTCTCATCGAGCCAGAAAATGGCCGGCGTCGCCGAGAGGCGGGCGCGGTTGACGGCCAGTTTCACCCAGTCCTGCACCGGGGCGTCCTTGGTCTGGCAGGCGCGCCAGATGTCACCCGTGTCCACTTCGTGGGAAAGGATCACCTTGCCGTCGGAATCGACGACCTGAATGACTCCCTTGCCCGGCGCTTGGAATGTCTTGTTGTGCGAGCCGTATTCCTCCGCGGCTTGGGCCATGAGGCCGACGTTCGGGACGGTGCCCATCGTCTTGGGATCGAAGGCGCCGTGATTCTTGCAAAACTCGATGACGGTCTGGTAGACGCCGGCGTAGCAGCTGTCCGGGATGCAGCAAAGCGTGTCCTGGCCCTTGCCGGCGGCATTCCACATCTGTCCGGAGGTGCGGATCATCGCGGGCATCGAGGCGTCGACGATCACGTCGCTGGGGACGTGGAGGTTGGTGATGCCCTTGTCGGAATTGACCATCGCGACCGCGGGACGCGAGGCGAAGATGGCCTTGATGTCGGCCTCGATCGTCGCGCGTTGGTCGGCGGGAAGCTTTTCGATCTTCGCCAGAAGGTCGCCGAAGCCGTTGTTCAGATCAACGCCGAGCCCGGCCAGGGTGGCGGCGTGTTTCGTGAAGAGATCCTTGAAGAACACGCGCACGCAGAGGCCGAACATGATGGGATCGGAGACCTTCATCATCGTGGCCTTGAGATGCAGGGAGAAAAGGACGTCGTCCTTTTTCGCCTTCATGATCTGCTGCGCGAAAAAGGCGCCGAGTGCCTTTCGATTCATGAAGGTGGCATCGATGATTTCACCGGCCTTGAGCGGGGTCTTTTCCTTGAGGACGACGGTTTGCGAGGCTTTGGCGACCGCTTCCGGGGGGGCGCCGGCCGGGGCGGGTGCCGGCACAAATTCAATCCGCACGGTCGTGGCGGCGGGAACAGTGACCGACTTCTCATTGGAGAAAAAGTCGTCGTGTCCCATCGTGGCGACGGACGTTTTGGAAGTGGGCGACCATTTGCCCATGGAATGGGGATGCGCGCGAGCGTAGGCCTTGACGGCCTTCGGGGCGCGGCGGTCGGAGTTGCCCTCGCGGAGCACCGGGTTCACGGCGGAGCCGAGGACTTTGCCGTAGCGGGCCTTGGCGTCTTTCTCGGCGTCGGTCGTGGCGACCTCGGGAAAATCAGGGAGCTTGTAGCCCTTCGCCTGCAATTCCGCGATGGCGGCCTTCAACTGCGGCACCGAGGCGCTGATGTTGGGTAGCTTGATGATGTTGGCCTCGGGCTTGAGCGTAAGGGCGCCGAGCTCAGCGAGCGCGTCGGGAACACGCTGCTCGGGCGGGAGCAGGTCGGAGAAATTGGCGAGGATGCGTCCCGCGACCGAGATATCACGCGACTCGACGGCGATGTCGGCGTGCTTCGTGAACGCCTGGATGATGGGCAGCAGCGAGTAGGTGGCGAGCGCAGGCGCCTCGTCGGTCTTGGTGTAGATGATGGTCGGTTTCGCGGACATAGTAGGGAAGGAGAGGTAAGTGGATGATGGAAGATGGCCGGGGCGGTACGGTCAAAGGCAATTGCGGCGCAATTCTTGCGAATGAGGCGCGACTAATTCGCCCGGAGCGGAAACTATCGCCAGGACTTATGTGCACCGGTCGGGGCCGGCTTGGATTTTCAGGGTGGAATCGGAGCCGAAGGTGGACGCCGCTCCCGACCGCGTTTCAAGGGCGCCACGCTCTCAGCGGAATCGCTCCGTTTAGGGATTCGCTCGCCAGCGAAACGGCGTACTTCATGTTCGCGGGCATACCCTCCCATGAAATCACTTCGCATTTGGTGCGCGGCATTGGTGGCCGGTTTGTCCGCCGCCGGCGCGCAGATTGATACCGTCCAGACCGTCGCCCCCGGCGTCTATTTCCACCAGGGCGACATTCGCCGCGGGCACAGCAACAACGGCTGGATCGTGTTCGAGGACTTCGTCTTCGTGATCGAGGCGAACTTCCCGTCCGGAGCGAAGGTCGTGATGCCGAAAATCCGGGAGACGTCCGACAAGCCGATTCGCTTCACGTTCAACACCCACCACCACGGCGACCATGCCTATGGCAATCAACTCTGGGCGGACGCTGGCGCGACGATTGTGGCCAGCAACGGGGTGCTCGAGGAAATGAAAACTGCCGAGACGGGCTTTTTTGGCGGGGCACCCGGGCGTTGGGAGGGCGCGGCGAAGGGGCGTCCCGATGTTGCCCAGTCGAAGCTGAAGCCGCCGACGCTGTTGTTTCCGCGCGAGCTGTTCTTCGACGACGGGAAGCGCCGGGTTGAATTGCG
The DNA here is from genome assembly GCA_947474365.1 of Opitutia bacterium. Taxonomy (GTDB): domain Bacteria; phylum Verrucomicrobiota; class Verrucomicrobiia; order Opitutales; family Opitutaceae; genus ER46. The sequence continues at coordinate 10,785 of CANJIU010000189.1, forward strand.
GTGGCTCGGCGTGGCGCACACCAAAGGCGATGCGTTTGTGTGGCTGCCGCAGGAGAAAATCCTGTTCACCGGCGACGCATGCGTGAACGGCCCGCACAATTTTTTGGGCGACGGCGATGTGACGGAGTGGATCAAGACGCTCGAGGCGGCCAAGCAGCTGCGGCCCGAAAAAGTCATCCCCGGACACGGCCCCCTCGGTGGCCCGGAACTGCTCGCGGACCAGCAGCATTATTTCATCGAACTGCAGCGCCGCATCAGGGCGCTCGTCGACGGGGGCCGCAGTCCGGCCGAGGTCAAGGCGGCGCTGGCGGACGTTGCGACCGATTTGAAATCGATTTCGAACATCGCTCGGTACGTGCCCGCCTCGCTCGTCGCGCAGGGCGAAAAGGTTTACCGGGAGATGGGAGGCGAGCTCTTTCCGAAATGAGATTCTTTCTTCTGGCCCGCACCGTTCGACTGAATTCCCCTTGAGGGCCGGAACTGGGTCGGGCGCATCTCAATCTCTGGACACTGGGGATGCGACGCCCTCGTCGCGTGGTTCGAAACCGCGGCGAGGGCGTCGCGGTTCCAGCAACAACGCGATTGTGCTTACTGGCGTGTTGCGTCGGTCCGAAAGCAGCACGCGCCCGCACTTGCGCGGCACCGGCAATTCGGCTTTTCTGGCATATCTCAATTTCTGGACACTGGGGACGCGACGCCCTCGTCGCGTGGTTCCAGCAGTTGCACGATGGTGATCAGGGCATGATTCGCCTGTCCAAAAAGCGGGATGCGCCCAACTGGGTCGGCCCGGCGATGTTGGCACCCACCCCCCGGCCGTCGATTCTCAACGTGGTTGCGATGCCATTGCCGGCTTCGCCCGGGCGGGGCCGTTGGGGTCGCGCAATTCCGCCACTTTGCGGGCTCCGGATTCGAACAATTCCAGCATGCGGCGCAGCGTCGGCGGGCCTTCGCCCAGCCAGAACGCACCCACCGTCAGCGGCGCCACGGGGAGGGGCAGGACGCGCGTGCCGGGATGGATGAGCGTGCGGGCCGCCACCGACAGCCCCACGCAATTCGACTGCGAGACAATCCACGGGACCAGCGCCGTGGAACTGGCGACGGTTGCCACCGCCCAGTGCACCTGGCGTTCGGCCAGGAGCGCCGCGAAGCGCTGGCAGACGCCTTCGCCCTCGGGCGGGCAGACCAGTCTGGGCCGCTTCCCGCCGGCGGCGAGCAGGGTATCCACGTTCTTGATGCCCGAGTCCCGGCGCACGACCAGCACCGGCTGCACGGTGAGGAACGGCTGCCACGACAGGCCGGAGGGCGGCTCGTCCGTCGTGACGACGGCCAGGTCGATCGACCGCTCGCGCACGCGGTCCGCGATTTCATCGCGCCGTGCGGCCTGCAGCGTCACGCGCAGTGCCGGTGCGTGTTCCTGCAGGAGAAGGAGCAGTGGCACGAGATACTCGTGCAGGATGTGCTCCGACGCCGCCACCCGCAGCACCGGCCCCTCCATCCCGCGGGCGCGCCGGGCAAACGCTGCCGCGCCCTCCACCACCGGGGCGGCCACCGCGTGGTAAAATTCATGGGCCACCGGCAGGGGCTCCCATGGCTTGCGCTGGAAGAGGGTGAAGCCGAGGTCCTCTTCCAGTCCAGCAAGGCTGATGCTGACGGCGGAGGGCGTGCGGCGCAGTCGCCGCGCACCCGGGTGGATGCCTCCGGCGTTATAGACATGGTAGAACGTGCTGATATTGGCGAGTCGCATGGGGGCGGAGACACGGCGGATCGCCCGTCGGGGTGGGGGACGGGCGACGTCCCGAGATGGTTTGGCCCACGGCCAAAATCAACCCGAAATTGGGCCGGAAATCATGGTCCATGCCGCGCGACCGTGCGGTGATTTCACGCGGTTAGCTTTGAACCCAGTGCGGCCGAGCCGCAGCCAAAGACCGGAGGAGGAGTGCCCACGGAACACGCGGAAAACACGGAAGCAGCTGATACCAACGCCCCTTGATCATGAAACGGTCAGGGCGAGAAGCGTAGCGCCGAAGCAATCCAGCTGTAGCGCCACGGCGCGCTTCGCTAACCTCGCGATGACAAGGAGCAAAAAGATCCGGGCGATTGGTATTGTTCCGCATGTTCCGTGATGGTGTTCCGTGGGCCCAATCGCTTGGAGCAGGATCCACGCAACAAAACATCATGTTCAGACATGGTATTACGGAGCCCAGGGAGAACAGAGAGTCGGAGATGCCGTTTCCCTCACTTCCTGTTTAGGTGCTTTTGTTCCGAGCGTTCACCCCGCGCTCTCGATTGCCTGGTTTTGGTTCAGCCGCCCGCTCCCTGTTAAATAATTTTTAACGGGTGTTCAAAAAAATGAAATACCCGCTTTTTCCCGCCTCGGATATTCTGCGTGGGCACCCGCGATGGGTCGGACTTCTCCGACCCGGGTCCGGGGGCAAAAACCAAAACAAAAGGAAAAGGATGAAAACGCAGAGTCAGAAACCGGGCGGCCTCCAGCCGCTCATCGACGCGGGGGCGCAAGCCGCCGCTCAGGGTGTGGTTCGCTCCACCCTGCTCACTAAACTGCTCCCGTTCGCCGGGCTGGCTGCACTTGCGGTGCGGCTGTTCGGCAAACACGGGGGCGCCGAAACCCGGCCGGCAGCCGGAAAACACCATCGAGGGACGCAGCATGGACATAGCATAGACATAGCATGGAGCCGGCAGGGCGGTCGCGCCCCGTCGATTCCGGTTGGTCTGGGGTCGAA
>CANJIU010000190.1 GCA_947474365.1 Opitutia bacterium
ACGCTTTTCTCGAAGGCCTCAACAGCGTCTTCTCCGCCGTCAAACGCAAGGCCCGTGGCTTCCGCTCCACCGAGAATCTCATCACCATGCTCTACTTCACTGCCGGTAAGCTCGACCTCCCTGTTACCCACTGAAAACAGCGAGGAACCAAAGACCTTGTAATACTTTCCCACTACAAGACGGCGTAAGGCCGGTCGTTTTCTGATCCGCGGATGGCGTTCAGGGAAAAACGTCAGGCTTTCTGCGGCCACGATAATCGCCTCGCCCAATCCCCGGGCCGCCCCTCTGTTTTCAGCGGCAATCGAGCAGATGATCTGCTCAAGATCCTCCAGAAACGTCTGCTTGAAGACTACCTGGTAGTCCACTGTTGAACCCGGGAACGGACTTCAGTCGCAGCAAGGTCTTGCTGTCCCGGGCGATCGGCGTGGCGAATCGCATCGTCCAAGCGCGCCAGTAATCGCGGATCATCTTCGTTGCAGGCGTTCAACTGTGCGTCCGCCGCCTCCTTCTCGACAAATGCGCTCCACGAAAGCACCGCAATCTGGCGCAGCTCCTCCGCGCTCAGGCGCGGTAATTCTGCCTCGATCTGGGAAAGGCTCATGTCGGAAGGAAAGTGGACCAGGCGCAGACTGTGGTCAAGCCACGGGATGGCAGCAGGGACGAGGCAACTCAAACGCAGAATCATGGAGAGGCAAAGAAGGGAGGATGAGCGGCAGAGGGGATTTTCACCGAGAAAAATCCCCAACGTTTGCTCACGCGAACTGGGTAATGGAACGACAAGCGGAGGTGTCCACGATACACACCTTGGGCACAAAACGAATTCCGTCGGGAGACAGACCGGGATGAACCGCTGATGGGATTCGCCAACGGGCGAATCCTTAGGACACCCCTCCGGCTCATCGCCTCCGGTGGCAAAGGCGAACAGCAGCAAAGAGTGCGGCGCACAGTGCGGGGAGCGGATCAAAGCGTTTAAAATGGTCTGGAGATTTGGAATCGCGCCACCTTGCTGCGTTGTCCGCGAACTCCGCGTCTTCCGCGGTCGATTGGCTTGGGGATTAATCTACTTCAGCGCGGAGACGCCGAAGGCGCAGGGCATTTCCACCCATCGAGCTTCCAAACATTTTTGACCGCAGATGGCGCGGATAAACGCGGATGAAGGCGGAGACAAAGAGCCAACCACAGATGCACACCCATGGACACAGATCGGACAAACAGCCCAAACATTGGCTCACGCGAATGCCGCGAACGCGCGAAGGAGGAAGCGAGAAGATCGGGCAATTATGCCGCTCCGGCCGTCTGCACAGCCGCTGTGGAGATTGGGCTCTCAGCTCTTCGCTCTGAACTCCCGGCTGCATCGTCGCTGATCTCGCATTGCGTCTCTTCCCGTTCTGTGCAGTGGTCTGTGCATGAGCTTCAAGACGATCTCCCTGTCCGAAGACGCTTACAAAATCCTGAAAAAGGCCAAACGTTCACCGCGCGAATCGTTCACCGAAGTCGTCCGGCGCGCGATTTGGGAGGAACCGGCCAACACGATGGGTGAGGCGCTCGATCTCCTTGAGGCTGAGTTCGGACGCGGGAAAACCGGCGTCACCGCCGAGGAACTTGAAACCTCGCGCACCCTGCATCGACGACGTTCCGCCCGCGCCTGATGCTCCTGCTCGACACGAATTTTCTCATCGACCTCCACGCCGAATTGCGGCGCCCCGACGGCACTGACGGTCCGGCCAAGCGCTTCACGCGCGCAAACAAGACCCAGTCCATGGTGATCACACCGGTCACCGCCAATGAATACGCCGCCGGCATCCGCCACGAGCGCGAGGCCCGGCGGTTTCTCCGCCGATTCCGGATGATCGCCTTGGGGCGCGACCTCGCGTTCGTCGCCGCGCGGATCGACCGGGAACAAGCCGCCAAGGGGATGAGGCTTGGAGAAAATGACACGTGGCAGGCCGCGGTCGCCCTGCGGTTTGTGCTGACCGTCGTGACCGACGATTCCGATTTTGAAAAGATCCCGAAAATCAAACGCCGGAACTATCTGCCATGAATCGACGCTAGGCGTGCGCGGGGCGTGATTTTCGCGCATTTTCCTGGGCGACCCGTCTTGGGTTCGGATTCAAACAACAGACAATAGCAGCGAGTAGGCGCAAACCGTGTTCGGCGTGGTGAACCGCTGATTGGATTCGCCAACGGGCGAATCCTTGGGACACCCCTTCGGCTCATCGCCTCCGGTTGCAATTCATGGACGCTGCTTATCGCAACCTGGAGACTTCGCGGTGAAACGACTCCAAACCGTGGCTCACGCGAAATCCACGAAGGCGCGAAGAGGACAGCCGAAAACATCAACCCGTGAGAAAAACCGTTGAACAGGAAGAACGGAAACGCCGGGAAGGTTAATATCTCACTTTCCGTCCTTCCCGGCCTTCCTGTTCACGACGAGGGTCACCCCCCAGTTTTGGTGGCTTTTCGTGTTATTTCGTGGGCAACCTGCCTTGGATTGGTCAGCTTTTTCAAAGCGCTGGGCGATGGCCGCCAAGAGGCTCAAAATTACTTCGCCCCAATGCACTTCGGAAACTTTGGACACAGGCCGGAACGCCGCACTTCACCTTGCGGGGTAAAAAATCGCATCACGCCTTCCGCATCGCAGGTCCACACTTCCTTCGCACCCGCTTGGAAGTAGAGCTCTCTCTTTTGCGCGAATTCTTTCGGAGAATTGGCGGCAGACACGATCTCGACGCAGATTTCCGGGGCAACCGACGACGCCGCTTCACCGAAAATCGTGCGAAAACGTTCCGGCGAGACCCAAACCGAATCCGGCACCTTGACGCCCTTCGCCGTGACGACGCCAATTTCGTTTCCCGTGGAGCCGTCCGCCATCAGCCGTTCCAGCCACCGATTGATCCGGCTCGCGAAAAAACCATGATAGTTCTTGGTCGGGCTCATGACGATGCGTCCACGTTCGTCGGTTTCAATTTTGTAAGGTACGCCATGGAACCGCGGGTCCGCGCAGAGCGACCGCCATGCTTCCAGAATCGCGTCTTCTGCCGCAATGATCACGCGAAAAGAGGGCAACGAAAGTCGCGGCGGGTCAAGCGGGCAGATTTGAAATTTCGGAAGCCGGCGCCGTTTGCTAAAAGTTCCAAACCTGGCTCACGCGAAAAGCACTCACGCGAAGAAGACACGCGACGGCGGCAAGCCGTGGGAAAAAATCCTTGAACAGGAAGAGCGGAAAGGGCGGGAAGCAGGAAGCGATGAGCGTGGAACTGGGAGCGTGGACTGATTCATCATCTAGGCCGCGAGCGGGATCCCCAACGGGCCTATGGGCGACGCAGATATCCGCGGGGCCGCGAACGGGATCTCGGCTACATCGTCGTGGCTCACGCGAAGGCGCGCGCCGCGCGCGATTTCATATTGCAAATTTGAAAATTCAGAGCCCGCAACTGACGGCGGCAAGGAGCAAGGAGCAAGGAGCAAGGAGCAAGGAGCAAGGAGCAAGGAGCAAGGAGCAAGGAGCAAGGAGCGAGGAGCTTGGAGCGGGGTGAAGAAACGCTCAACGCTCAACTTTTAACGCTCAACGCTCAAGTTGCTGAAGGCGACGGACAGAGTGACGCGTGATGACAGAACCGATTGGCACAAATCGGAATGCCGATTGACTTGGCGGTCGGGTAGGAAAACGTAAGCCATGCTTCTCACTCTTTCCAGCAAGGGCCAAATCGTGCTCCCTGCACCCATGCGGCGCCGCCTTCACCTGAAGCCCCGGTCCAAGATGGAAATCGAGGAAAGGGACGGCGGGCTCTTCCTGCGCCCGGCCAAACCCGCCACCGCCATCGCCCCCATCGATTACCCGCCGCCTCATTCGCTTAAGGTCAACCGGCGCATGCTCACCCTGGATCGGCTGGCCGGACCCGACCTCGGACCCAACGATCGATGATTCCAACGGTGCACCAATGGGATATCGTCCGCGTACGAATCAATCCCGACGACCGCGATGAACATCCTGCCGTAGTGCTCTCCTGTGAGGAGTTCTGCCTCAGCGCAGAACGAAGCAAATTGAATGTCCTGTACGGCAGCACCCGCCGTCCAAACGAAAAGCCGGCCTCCTACGAAATCACCCTCAACGGCGCCGACGGATTGGAGCGTCCGACCGTTTTCAGTTGCGGTCATATTTACACGATCGACCGCCGCAAGGTCACCGCCGCCGTGGGACGCGTCGCGCCGGAAAGGCGCCGGCAAATCGGCCGGGCGATCGTCGCGACCTATCGGTTGCCGCTTTGAAGCAGGGGCATGCGATATCGGGGAAGAGCGAGGTTGAGAGCTGGAGGTTGAGAGTTGAGAGCAGGGCCAAGACAACACGGTTAACGGGACGAGACTGAGACGGTCCCCCACGAAACACACCAAAGACACGAAACGGCGACATTCGGATGACAGAACGGGATGAACCGCTGATGGGATTCGCCAAGGGCCGAATCCTTGGGAAACCCCTCCGGCTTATCGCCTCCGGTGGGCAGGGGGTGGGGTCTGCTGATCGCAGACCGGGGACTTCGCGGTGAAACGATTCCAAACCGGGGTTCACGCGAAAGCCGCGAAGGCGCGAAGGCGGACAAGAGCAAGGAGCGAGGAGCTGGGAGTAAATGCGCGCTCTTCCATGGAGCAACCAAACCGATTTAACCGCAAAGATCGACCAGAGCACAAAGACCATCACGTGACTTCCCCTACCGTTTCGGATCTCTGCGATCTATGCGTTTTCTGCGATTAAACTGCCGTGACGGCGGGGAAGCCCTTCGTCTCCCACCCGGAAGCTCGGGCAGAGGCGCCGGAGTGGCGTTGGAGGCCCGTGCGGTTTACCGGCGTCAAGATGCCGGACGCGAAGTGCCACCCCTGCGAACGCGAGAGTTGAAAGCCGCCGACGTCCGCCTATATTCCTTTTCATGTCCCTGATTGAAATCCTCGCCGAGCTGCCGCGCCTCACGCATGAGGAGCGCCGCCTGCTATGCCGCCGTGCGCTCGCCGTCGACGAAGCCGACGAGATTGCCGCCGTCGAACACAGCGCCGCCGAAGGCTTCGCGCTACTTGACCGGATGGAAGCGGAGGACGCCGCGCGTGGCAAAAGCGGGTGAAGTCTGGATGATCGACCTCGGCATGGTCGCCAAGGTGCGCCCGTGCCTGTTGCTCACGGATTATCCCGCGGACGACGAACTCGCGCTCGTCACGGTGCTGCCGCACACGACGGCGCTACGCGGCCAGCGCTGGGAACTCGCACTCCCGAAATCCTTCCTCAAACCCGGCGCGTTCCACCTTCAGCAGGTGCAATCCGTGTCCCTCTCCCGCTTGGAACGTCGGCTCGGCGTTCTCACGGACGATGAGTGGGCCGCGGTGCAAAACCGCCTCGCCGACTACCTCGGCTTGTAATCACGTTTTTCTTTTAGCGGCCATGCTCTCAGCTCTCAACGCTCCGCTTTCCCGCAGCAGCTTGACCGAACCGACTGAATGATAGTTTCTGGTATCATGAGCGTAAAAACCGCCACGGTCGCCGATCTGCGCAACAACTTCCGCCGCGTCTCGGCTTGGATCGAAAACGGGGATTCCGTGGAAATCATAAAACGGGGGCGGCGCTTCGCCCGGTTGCTGCCCGCGACGCCTACTCCTGAACGCAAACCGGTGAAGATCGATTTCGCCGGGCAGCTGCGCGCCATCTGGGGGCGACGCGTGTTTTCGACGGACGAAGTGCGGGCGATGCGCGACGCCGAATTGGGCAGTCAGTCGTGAAGGCCGCTCAACGCTCAACCCGCACCATCAGGAAACGCACCAATGCCCGCCAACCTGCCCTTTGTGTCAGTCATAGTACCGGTACGGAACGATGCTAGTCGTCTCGAACTGTGTATTGAGGCGCTCCAGCGACAAACGTACCCAGCCGAACACTTAGAGATCATTATTGTCGACAACGGATCGAGCCAACCCGTGCGCCTGCCTCACGCAGGTAGAATCGCGCTGCGCGTGATAAGAGACGAGGGGACAAGTTCATACGGCGCCCGCAATCGCGGGATTTTCGTCGCGAAAGGGGACGTACTTGCATTTACGGATTCAGATTGCATACCGAAACCTGAATGGCTCGCCAAAGGCGTTGCATATCTCACGAAACTGGGACCAGAGACAGTGGTAGGAGGTGAAATTGAGGTGTTTCCGCAGGACGAACAGGCGCCGACGCCCACCGAACTCTACGAAATGGCGTGCGCGTTTCCCCAAGACCTCGTTATCGCGAAACAGGGCTTTGCCGTAACGGCAAATCTCCTCGTTTGGCGAACGGTCATCGTTCGTATCGGCCCATTTAATGAAAAGCTCCGGTCAGGCGGAGACACCGAGTGGGGTAGACGCGCAGTATCGAGGGGCACACGATTGGTGTTTGGCGGCGGCGCGACAATTCGCCATCCGGCACGGCGACAATTGGCAGATCTACTGCGAAAGGCTCTAAGAACGACCGGCGGGGCGCACGATCAAGGGCTCAACAGGGTCACCGATCTGCCACGTGCAATTGCCCCTCCCGTCCTCACGACCATTCGCGTCCTCAAGTCGAAACGCCTGAAGGGCGTATTACAGCGCCTCAAAGCGATTGTGATTTGCATCGTTCTCAAATATGCGCGCCTTTGCTTCCGACTAATGTTCATAGTGGGGGTTCGGAAACGCTGGCGCTAATCGAAAGAAATATACCGAGTCGGATCATCCTATCCGGCAACCAATTCCTTGTAGAGTCCGATATAACTTTCAATTTGTCGTTGTTGAGAGAAGTACTCTCGGCGCTCGCGGGAATAACAGTCGATCCTGGCTACATTTCGCTCACTGCGTGCCAAGAGCAAGAGCTTCTCTTGAATTGCGCTCGAATCCGCTGGTCTGACGACGAAGTACGAGGAACCTTCGTGGCCTTGCGCTGAAACCGTTTCCACCAAGCCGCCTGTATCGGTGACAACGACAGGAACACCACATGCGATTGCCTCCAGAGCCGCAACGCCGAAAGTCTCCACTTGTCCGGTGTCATTATCGAACAGCGATGGCTGTACGTACGCATCCGAGTCGCTGAGTAGCAACGGTATGGCCGAATGGGCAACCTCACCCGGGAAGCTAATTCGATTATCGAGCCCGATGTGGCGGACGTAGTCCCGCAACTGACCAAGGGTCTCGCCTTCACCGATCAAAGTTAGTGTGGCATTGGGAACATCGCGAACAAACGCCGCGAACGCATCAATGAGGATACGTTGCCCTTTCCATGGGACAAATCGTCCGATGCTAATGACTCGAAACACGTCACCTGGTCGAAACAGCGGTCGAGACCGAACTCCGAGAAAATTGGGATTAAGACCATTGGGGTGTAGTCGAAGCTGGCTTTCGGGAATACCAATTTTAAGCGCGGCCTGACGCAGATAGCTGGAAACCACGGTCGTTCGTACAAAGGGATACTTTGCTACTTTCAACAAGTCGCTGGCATAGGCGTAGTCTGTAACAGGAGAGCTTGTTATGTCCGTACCATGAAAGCCAACTACCACGCGATACGATCGCGCCCAATTGCCACCAAGACGGTGGAGTGCAACCGCCGCCCAACCAAAGTGGCAATGAATGACGTCCGGCGCGAATCGCGCCACTGTGCGCTGAAACACAAGGCGATAAATTGGCATGACAAGGCTGACTCCCCGACGATGCAATCGTCCGCGGCCGACTAACCCAGCAACCAGATCAAACGCCGGAATTACAGTGACGGGTGAGAATGGACGCATTCGGCGATTCTCCTCCCTGGCGGCCACGATGGACTGCTCAATGCCGCCACGCGTGCGAAGAGCAACCAACAGGTCGTAGACAAAGGTCTGCGAAGTCGGTGAAAACGACTTTACCAAATGAAGAATCTTCATTTCATGCGCAGCATCGCGCCGCGGCGTCTGACGGCAGCAAACGCAGTAGAGACAAAACGGAATAAGCGATAGGCCGGACGCAATAGAGTAACCGAAAAGCGTTGGCGAATCATTGACCGCCACGGGGTCAATCGCAAGTAATGCCAGTACAGGTGGTCATATCTCGATCCCAAACTACGCGCCTCCCATGGTTTGCCGTAAACGAAGTGCACAATCGCCGGCAGTTCATGAAGATATTTTTCAATCTGACGCTCGAATTCGGGTTGACCTCTCAGCCAGGCACGCACCTGTGGCTGGTGCCTCACTCGCGGCAAAGTCGTCTGATAGTTCCACGTGAGATCCAACAATGTCTTCCGCTCGCCCGTACACGCGTTCAACACATCCTGGTCGGCCGCAAATAAATAATTCACATTTTTTATAACCCGGTCAAAACACTGCTCAAGCCGATCAGCGCGCATTTTCGCCGCATTAATCAAAAGCGTGCCAGCCTGAATATAAAACCTTGTCGCAATACCGCGCGGCATGCCAAGCTGGTTCAGGTAGTCGAGAAAGACAACCTTCTCTCCGGTGTTGAGATTTGTCGCAATTCGACCCTCGCGAGCGCCGGGTGATAATGCGCCTCCACAGTACGTGTCTCCGAGATCAATTTTATACAATTCGGCCAAATCACGATTGACTATAGTATCGCTATCGAGATAAATTAACTTATCCTCCGGCACAATCATGTGCGCCATGAGCCGGTAGTAGGTCGCCGTGGGCAGTGCCCGCCGCTGGGGTGCGGTAGCGAAGGCCCGTCCGACATTTACTTCTTCAACTACCGCATTTACGCTCAGTGCTCTAAGGGACAGAAGCCTCCGGACGTTTTCCGGCTGAAGACCCGCATGAAGAATACGGATGTGATATTCAGTCTGCGGCGCGGCGTTCGTCAGCAAGGAGGCGAGGGTTACGCCTGTGTGGACTGCATAACGGTCGTCGCAGGCAAGGATAACCGGAATTCGCGTCATTCGGCGGGGCGGTTTCAGACTGGTTGCCCGAATTCGCGAAGGAATCGCTCGCGCCCATCCACAAGGTAGTCAATTGCCCGGTCAATGGTACACGGTCGCGATGATTCCGGATCGATAAATCGCGCGCCTCGCATATAGATAAAATGGAACAACTCCTCGAGCGAACGTGCGCGCGATCGACGCATGCCAAATTTCTGCCGATCGCGGGTCAATCCCCAGCCGGCATAAATCGGGGCCCCGAAAGTGTGAACCTCCCGTCCGCACATCAGAGCCTCCCAGCCCATGGTCGATGAAAAGGTATAAACGGCGTCCGACGCCATCAGGACACTAATGGCGTCGCTCGGATCATTAGACAGAATGACTCCAGCCGGGAGTGGCGCCCGAGAGAAATACGTCTCGCGACTCACCTTGTCGATGTGCTGTCGCACAACGATTTGCGCACCGGGATTCTCGTCGATTGCGCACTGCAACATTTGCATAAACACACTATCGTCAGCGCCGGAAAGCGCCACCGAGAAATCCCGATATGCTTGATCGATGACAAGAACCGTACGGCTTGCCGGTCTCGAAAAGCGCGGGATCCGAACAGGCTGGCAGTTATACTTGGAAAGATGATTGCTTACGATCCGTTCGATCAACCTCCGGGCAGCGGCGCGTTCAGCTGCCGATATTTCATAACTCGAATCAATGTCATGCTCCAACTGTGAACGGATACCTGAGAAAAAAGCCGGGCTACGAGCGTCCATAATGTAGGCCACGGATTTGAAGTAGCCGAGAGGAATTTTCGCATCCTTCCCCATTGCGCCCGGCGCAACAGACTTCAGAAACGTTTCTTCTACGACATAGCAGGGCGCGTTCATCGCATCGATCTTCTCAAGCGCATGTCGGGCGTTGTGACCTATGCCGACAACGAAATAGGCATCGGCACGGCCCCAGCCTGGCTCGTCGAGAAATACCAATTCATTATTTGGGAAGAGCGGCACGAGGTTCTGCCAGTAGGAGGTCGCGCCGTCACGGGGCACCAAGAGCCCGACACGCTTTGCTCGAGTTAGCAATGCATCGAAGTCCACGTGTTGGGGATTTCGCAAGACTATGCGTTTAAATAACTTCATATGGGAAGCGAGGAACGCAGCACTGCGATACTCGCTCTGCCCGAAAGCCATTCGGCGCACCAGCGACACGGATCTACCGAGCATAGTTTTGATAAACTGTTCCATTGCACGTGGGCGGATCCGCCATTTATGTCTGCGTCAATAGGCAAGGACACCTCACCGCGTGTCAACAAAAGAGCCTAGTAAACCAGGAACATCCAAGTGCCTTCGACGAACCTCTCCCATACTGTCCGAATAACCCTTTCACTGCTGACACCGAAGGAACGTCGACATTTGTTGGGGTTGTTCGCCGCAATGACGATCGCGGGCATCCTGCAGATGGGCGGCGTGGGTTCCGTAGTGCCGTTTCTGACCATCTTAGACAACCACCGACTCATTCATCGCAATTGGCTCCTTGAGGGCCTTTACAGCGGGCTTGGATTTTCCACCGAAACCGCGTTTGTGCTGTTCGCCGGACTAATCGTACTCACAATTGTGGTCGCATCTACAGTCGCCACCGCGATCACGGAGTGGCTCACGGTACAATTTGCCCGTGACCGGCAACACCGTCTCTCGGTCAAGCTTCTTGAACTGTATTTATCAAGACCTTTTTTAGACATCACCCATCAGAACGCCGCGAATCTCAGCAAAAACGTCCTGACGGAAGCGGCCGTATTCGCGAACGGAATCGTGGGCGCCCAAGCTCGCCTGCTGGCCCATTCACTTCGAGTCGCCGCCATCCTCGGTATTCTCATTTGGCTCAATCCTGCACTGACGACACTCGCATTCTTGACGATGGGTGGCACGTATGTCATTCTTTACAAGCTTGCTCGGAAGGGTACCCATACAAGTGGAGAACGGAGATCGCGAGCAATAGTGGAGCGGTTACGCATTGCGAGCGAGGCATTTGGTGGCCTCAAGGAACTCCAGGTACTTGGACGACAGGGATACTACGTCGATTCGTTTGTCGAACCATCCCAAGATTACGCCAAGGCAGAGGCATCCGTTCAAGTAACCTCATTGATTCCCAGGTACGCCGTCGAGCTCGTGGCGTTCGCGGGCATGGTGGTCATCGTCTTATATTTGATGCATACTCGACACGATCTGGGCTTGGTGCTTCCGCTGGCTAGCGCGTATGCATTTGCCGCATATCGTATTCGACCATCTCTACAGACCATGTTCGAGTCGCTGACGTCGCTGCGATTCAATGCGCCTGCACTGGAGGTGTTGCGTCGCGATCTAAGCCCTCATTTCGCACAACCTGAAAGGCGGGTTACAGATAAGCGATTGAATTTCTGCGATTCACTCAGGTTTGAGGCAATTTCATTCACCTACCCGGGACGAACTAACACCGGCATACTTGATGTATCCTTCGTTGTTCCAAAGGGCACAGCGGTGGCACTTGTCGGACCTACGGGCGCAGGCAAAACGACGTTGGTAGATGTCGTTGCTGGCTTGCTCGTGCCCTCAGCGGGTAAGTTGGTAGTCGACGGAACTCCAATATGCGGAGCAAATCTCAGGCAATGGCAAAACTTGATCGGATATGTCCCCCAAAACATCTTCCTTTCCGACGCAAGTATTGCCGCAAACATTGCACTGGGATTGCCCCCGGAACTAAGAGATCAATCGGCAATCGAGCGCGCGGCACGTATAGCCAATCTGCACAATTTCATCATGCGCGAACTACCAGATGGGTACCAAACCATCGTGGGGGAGCGCGGCGTGCGCCTCAGCGGCGGCCAACGCCAGCGAATCGGCTTAGCGCGTGCGCTTTATAACGATCCCGAAGTACTGCTATTGGACGAAGCGACGAGCGCTTTGGATGGCGAAACCGAAGACACCGTACACCGCTCCATCGAGAGTGTGATGCAGGCAAAGACAGTCATCATCGTCGCCCACCGTCTCTCGACCGTCCGAAGCTGCAAGAAGATTTACCTGATGGAAGAGGGCCGGGTTGCAGCGTCCGGCACCTACGAGGAGCTTCTTGCGACAAACCCGCGATTTCGCGCTATGGCCCAGACACTCACCTAGAGGATTTGGCGCTCAGTGCAGCGGAAGAAGTTCATTCCTGAAATTCCACGGCTCCCTTTCTTAATATTAGCTCTAATCACTGCTAAACATGATCCTACTCCTGCACTTAGCTGATAAAACCTCATCGCTTGTACGTAAGATTCGCGTTCAGCGTGCAGGTCTAATCCACCGCTTGAGGCGCGCGCAGCCATCGAGGCAGTATTTTATCCATCTGATTGACGCGCTCGGGCTAAACGGTCACGCAGTGGAGATCGGAGTCGCGGAAGGTCGATTCTCAGAATCAATACTTAAACACAGCTTAATATCGCGATTGTATTCCGTCGATCCTTGGCGGGAGTTCACGTCGTCCGACTACATCGACCGGAACAACCTCTCGCAGCGCGAACAGGATGCACGATATGAATGTGTTTGTGCACGGCTCCATCCATTTGGCGAGCGAAGCCTGATTCTTCGCACCACGTCGTTAGATGCCGCGATAGAATTTCCCGTCGGCTCGCTCGATCTCGTATATATAGACGCGAATCACGCCTACGACGCTATATGTAAAGACTTAACCGCTTGGTGGCCGACTGTACGCGTCGGGGGGCTCTTTGCCGGCCATGACTATCTCAACGGGGAACGTCCAGGCTACGGCACATTCGGAGTTAGGCGCGCCGTGGATGAATTCGCAGCACGATATCGACAGCATGTTTTCGCTACTAATGAACGTTGGCCATCGTGGTACCTAGTCAAACGATAACCGTAGGAGCAGCGAGCACAATAACAGCAATGACCACTTTCCAGCCTTCGTGGATTTCAGTTCAGCATAAAGAATTCACCTCTCTCGGGAGCGAAAGGGATTGTCGATGGAACGAGCCCGAGTTTGCCACGAGCCCACCAACGAACCAAAACGTATAGGATAAGAAAGGGACGGAGCTTGGAAAGGGGCTGCATTAGCATGGACATGCTTGCCCGCTCTGGCTTGAAGCCGTGGCATTGAAATTTTGTGCGACGGGGCGATGCAGTCGGAAGCTACGAATGGACACGAAACGACACCAATCCCGAGGAGACAGCCCAGTCACCGGCCCATTTCGGTCGCCGCTGAAGGGTAAGCTATTCGATCCGTCCGTCCGGATCTGACTGAGTTTCCTTCGTAGGAATTTGTAATACGGCGTCTAAACATGATGTCGTGCTGCGTGAGCATTTCGGGCCAAGCCATTGGGCCCACGGAAAACACGGATCAGGCGTGCCACGACCCATCGCCCGGATCGTTTTGATTGGCGTCCTCGGCGAGGTGCGCGAAGCGCGCCGTGGCGATCCCGCTAGTGTAGTGCTGCATTAATGGCTAGACATAATGATTTCGCCCTGTCAGCTTGGCTGCATGAGCAGACCGCCGCTTGTAATGCCCATGAGCGCCGAGCAGAAAAGCGTCTTGGAAACCTGGATTCAGGCGCACGGCACGCCGCAACA
>CANJIU010000191.1 GCA_947474365.1 Opitutia bacterium
TATGTCATCTTATTACAAATATATTTCGAACAGACCGGCACACGATCCGCGAAAATGCCGCAGGCATTTTCATTTAGCAGCCTGTCGGTTCCGTTCGGCCAACATTCGTTTGCCCCAGATCGGACTTCCTAAGTCCGACAGGCTGCTAGAATGCTCATTCTCTATTTACGGATAGGCTCTTAATTCTTCGGCAAAAGAGCGCACCGGTGGTGGCACGAGCAGGCGATAGGCGCCGGCCATTTTTTTCGACGCCAGACGATCTCCGACGGCTTGGAGCCGCACGTGGAATCTCGTCTGGGCCGGTGCGTCACCCATGGGCGGAATCGGCGGGCAGCGCCCGCTGCAACGCGGCGGCGACCCAGGCGCCGATCTCGCCGCCCTGCCGTCGCGCGGTCTGGCGCACCCGCCGGATCAATCGGCGCGGCAGCTTCACCGTAAACACCGCTTTTTCTTCCGGAATGGGCCTCGGCACCGGCGTTTTTCGGGCAAGCTCGACATAGCGATGCGCCTGGCGGGTGGAGATCTCGTGCGCCCGCGCGAGCCGTCGCGCCGCCTCCGCCGGAGGAAGTTCTTGCTGCACGAATCGCAGGGCTTGGTTCACACGTCGGGAGTGCTGGGCCGCGGAGGATCGATTCAATCGGACGCATGAATAATGCCCTGTGTGTCATAACGTCAAGCCCGCAGATACCAGTTCCTTCGCACCAAAGGCAGTCGGGCGGAAAACTCGAAGTTACCAAGTGTGTCCATGGCGAGATGACTCCGCCTTGCGGCGTGCCACGTCGGTTCGGAATCACCCTGCGGCGACCCGAGTCCCGATCCTCTTCCACGATGGGCGCGCGCAGCCACGCCTTGATGAGGCGCAGCATGCTCCCATCGCTCACCCGTTGGGCCAACCGTCGCAGGAGTTGGGCGTGGGGAATCAAATCGAAGTAACTCGACAGATCCGCATCCACCACCTCCACCTTTCCGCTCAGCAATGCCTCCTTGACCTTGTCCATCGCCTGATGCGTCCGGCGTTTCGGCCGGTAGGCGTAGGAATGATCATGGAAGTCCGCCTCCCAGATCGGTTGCAACACAATCGCCGCCGCACTCTGCACCACCCGGTCTTTCACCGTCGGAATGCCGAGCGCACGACGTTTCGTCTTGGCCTGATCCTTCCAGATATAAACGCGTCGAACCGGACTGGGCCGATATCGTTTCGTCCGCAACTCTTCCGCCAGCGCGAGCAGCCAGGCTGCCCGCACTGCCGACTCTTTTGCCAACGTCCCGACCTCGAACCCATCCACTCCTGGCGCGCCTCCGTTGGCGATCACCTGGTCGAGCGCGTCAGACAGGAGATCCTGCCGAAACAGCTCGCCGTACAGACTGTAGAACCGCCAGCGCGGCTCTGCTTTTGCTTTCCGATATAGCACCCGTTGCAGCTTCCGAACCTTGGGTGACGTTTTTATCCAGAGTTCATCACTCCAGCCATCGTCGGGTCCTTTGCCGCTCTGTGATGCAGGGGGACAAGTGCCCTCCCTTCGTTCCCCGTCGGTTGTCCTGTCCGCCGGATCGACACTACTATGGAGGTCTCCGACTCCTGCCTCGGCCCGGCCGGCCTCACGCGTTGCCGCGCTTGTACCGGAGGTTGGCGCCGCCACGGCGGCCCCACCGTGACAGGTCTCATCACTTAACCCACCCACCCTTCCAGACCCGCCGCCCCCGCCGACCCCGCCGACCCCGCCGGTGCGTTGATCGGACATCAACGATTTGGGTCCTACGTCCTTGCGGGACTGCCCTGCCCGACCCTGACAGCCTTCGCCATTTGCGGAGCGGCTCGGCTCACCGGTATTTGCGCTTTCGGAGCTCATACGATGGGGTTCATTTCCATTGCGGCTGACCTGCTCGGACTCCGGCCGTGCTTTCCGGTGGGACCTCACGGTGCCCTTCCGTGGCCGGTTCCTTCGACCGCGAATCGTCTAATTCGGTCGAACAGACTTACACTGTTGTGGTGGTTGGCTTCATGATCGCACCCGCGAAAAGGCGCAAAGGGACGCCGCATGCGTTCGGAGATCTCGCGAGCGCCTAAAGCGCTCCGGACGTTTCGTTTGACGGCAGTTGGTTCGCAAACCACTGCATTGCCCCAATGTAATTGGAATCGGCTCCGATGGCCGGTGAGAAAACGCGCACCTATGTCCGCGAATTGCCTGAAACCGATCACTCACGTCTCGCGTCGGGAGGACCGTTGCAGGTGGCGCCGGTTGGGCACGGGTACGCTTTCGTCCCGCAGGTCACGTTTGAAGTCGGCAGCAACCCGATCCGAACCACATCCGAACCAGATAGAAAGGGAGTAAGAACCAGCCCATGTGGCTGCTATGAGCCTGCCATGAGGATGCTATAAGGCTGCTATGAGGATGACACCCGCCGTGTCACGCCCGCGCCTACCGGCGGTGCCTCCTGCAGGAAAGGCGGTTCCGCGGCTCCTGAAACGTCTGTCCGCATATTACGTCGGCGAGTGCCCTGAGGTTGCGGAAAAACGTGCGCGACCGCCGTAAATCCTTGGTGGCTTCGAAGCGTAGAGGGGAAAATTGTCCGGCGTGGCTCGAGCAATCCTCCTTCGACGGACAAGCCTGCCGCGTGGAAATGAGTCGCGCTGGGGAGGGCGCCCGCCTGCGCCATTGCCGATATGAATGTCGTCAGCCACCAATCGTTTGGTAGCCGCGAGCGCCAGCGAGTGGAAGGTCAGTCGCGTTTTCCCGGTCCACTCGCTGGCGCTCGCGGCTACGGGTAACCGTCAACGTGGAGATGCGCCCCCTTCCGCGCACAGGACTAACTCCTTCGGCTGCGGCGGAGCCGCTCTAGCTCCGGGGTAACTTCAGATGGACTTCGTTTTGCGCATCGGTCCCGGGGAATTCGCAGGGCGCCGACTACGGCACCAGGAAGACATCGTCCGGCGTTCGCATTTTTTTGTCCGGGCCGGCGCTGCGCACCTCCATCCGGATGCCCGACTTGGCGTGAAACGAAAACGGCGTGCCCCAACGGTCGCACAGTTCACCCTTCGCATTGATCGCGCGATGCCCAGGTTGGAGGAAAATTATTCCGTTCGGATTGCGCCCCAGCAGGGTATCGGTGATTTCACGGTTGTCGCCGACAGGATTGCCCCGCCCAGGGTAAATCGATCGGTACGCGGCAAACACGGACGCTATTATCGACAGGTCGGCGCGGATGTTGCCAGCGGGCAGGTTCAGATCATCCGCCAGATGCGCCTCGGGCGCATCGCGCAACAATTTCTGGCGGGCCTCCCTGGTCAATGGCGCCGGCGGAGACGAAGTGCGGACCGCGCGATGCGGCGCCGGGTCGCCGACGGTCGGCGCAGCACGGTCGACCTGCCACCACCAGAGGATCACCGCGATCGCTCCGAAGACCAACAGAATCAATCCACGCGGCCGAATGCTCATCCCATGAACCCCAAATCCCGTTTCGCAAACCGGCCGATGTTCGGCAGCACCACCGGCAGGTTGGTGTCGCTCACGCCAAACCATCGGGCAAGCGTGGCATTGTACTCGTCGACGCTCGTCGACGGAATCCAGCGGCCCCGGCCCGTGTCGTCGGTTCCCCCAACCTGAAGACTCGGCATCCGGCCATAGATGTCACCGCCCCGCACGGCGCCTCCCATGATCCACTGAATGTTTCCCCAGCCGTGATCCGTGCCGTCGGTATTGGGAACGTAGGTACGCCCGAAATCCGAGGCGGTGAACGTGGTGATTTTGTCGGCGAGTCCGAGTTCCACGGTCGCATCGTAGAAGGCCGCCATGGCCGAGCTGACATCGTCCAACGCATTGGCGTGGGCCGTCACCTGGGCGTTGTGATGATCGTACCCGCCCGCCTCAATGAAGAAGACTTGACGATTCAGCCCGAGGCTCGGCGCCAGGGCGGTCATGGTCGCCACCATCTTCAGGGCATTTCCCGAACGGCTGTTGGGAAACGACGTGCGCAGCGCCGGAGCCCGTTGCAACGCTGCCGACAGCAACTCGCTCGTTTCAATCGCCGCCGAAGTCGTCTGATTGAAAACCGCGGGCAAGGCCTGCTCAGGTGTATTGGCGAGCATCTGCTTAATCACCCCGTACCGAACTCCGCTGAGCTGTGACTGGTTGAACCCGGTGATCATCTCGATGCCGCCCGCATTGACGCGATACGGGACGATGTCTTTGCCAACCCCGAAATAGTTGGCGCCATCCAATGACAACGACATCGAGACCGAAGGTGACGTGTTGAGATAACTTACGACCTGAGCCGCACTTTTCCGCTGGGTTCGCAAACACGTGGTCGGGTTTCAGTTGCACGCAAACGACTAACGCCGCTGATTGAACGATCAAGCGTGTAATTGAAATCTGGTGTCATGCCGTTGTCATGCACTGTCATGTATTCTGTCATGGCGGGCGTCTAGCACTTTGCGGAATCGCGCTTGTTGCGCGCATGTGTCGGCTGAAAGTCCGGTAACAAGAATGCACCAGTGCAACGACGATGCAGAGCTTGCCTCGCGGAAAGAACTACTCAGCTGGATCCTGCGGGGGTTGGTAACGGAGGGCGTTCTTGGGCACGTCCCTAGAACTTCGCCGCGAGCGTCGCCTGAATAGTGCGCCCGGGCTGGCGCTGTAGCGAAACCGTGTCGGCCAGTTTGTAGATCTGGTTGTTGTTGGCGATATTCTGCACCTTCAGTCCCAGATCGTACTGCACCTTGCCTTTAAGGGGCAGACGATAGCGCGTGACAAAATCGAAACGCCACTCCGCCGGGATTGTCCAGATCGGGGCGTTGGCAATGCCGCCGAGCGTGGTGATGGGCGTCCGGTCGATCGGGCGTTCCCCCACGAAAATCGAACCCAGACTGACCATCAGGCCCTTCAGTCCCCCTTCGGTGAAACGATAGGAGTTGAAGGCGGAGAACGCGTGATAGGGGACGTCCTGGGTGCGCACATGGCTCCTCGAGTCACGGGCGTCAGTGTAGGCGTAGCCGCCGAAGACCGACCAGCGTTCCGTCATGCGGGCGTTCAGACTGCATTCCACACCGCGGGCGCACACACCATCCAGTTGGAGAAAATCGCCGGGCGAATTTGCATCGGGCACCGCAACGTTCCGCTGCTTGATCTCGTAAAGTGACACGATACCCTGGATGCGGTTATCTCTCAGGCTGAAGCGGAAACCGACTTCCTTTTGCTTGCCCTCCTCGGGATCGAGCGGCGTTCCATCGGACTGCTGTTGGAAAATCGGAAGGAACGAGCTGTTGGCGTTGGCGTAAAGCGTGTAGGTTCGGGCGGCATTGAGGTGGTAGACGATACCCGTGCTGAACGTCGTGGAGTCCCTCTGGCCGTCGGTGACCACTGCGCTGGTGAGCCCGTTCACGCGCTTGTTGCCCGTGATCGTGTGGCGCAGCCCGCCGGTCACAAACAGCCGTTGCTCCATGAAAGACACGATGTCATTGGCATAATATTCGGTGTTCTTGATGTCATCCAAGTTGCGAACGCCGAGGGGCAGCGGAGGCCGGTTTTCCTTGGTCGGAACCGCCGGCGATTTCTTGGGATTAAACACGTTGACCGGCGTGACCATGTTGGGATTGAACCCTGCCAGCCGCACGTCGGTGAGAAACTCGGCCAGGTTCAGGTTCGGATAGACGTTGTACCGCGAACCGACATTCGCGGTGGGCCAGCGGCTGTTCAGGCTGGCGCTGTTGGCGGCCAGGCCGCCGCGATTATAGATGCCATCGCGATTCCAAATCTCGCTGTCCGTCTGCACCCAGCTGAAACCCACCAGCAGGCGGTGACTCGCCGGACCCGTGTTGAACTCCGACAGCAGTTCGTTGCGTGACCGGTAATTATTGGTGTCCTGCGTGCGCACCCGCCAGCGTTTTGGCATGAACACCGCATCCTTGAGAATGGTCAGGGACCCCTGTTCGGGCTGGGTTTCATCATACAACTGGTCCTTGGTGTCGTAAACGAACTGGATGCGGAGTTGCAGATGGCGGGAAAACTCGTGCTGGAAATCGAGCATCGAGAACATTCGCTTCCAATCGCGGATGTCGCCGGGCGACGAATATCCTTGGTGGCTTTCGCCGTAGTCGAGGAAAGTGCCGTCCGGCAGGCGGATGCCCCGCGGTTCGCCCAGCATCATCGGTTGCCGCCAGACCGCGCCACCATCGATCTCATTCACATAAAGAGCCTCAAGGCTCAGCCGGGTCTTCGGAGATATCTTCCAGGCGACCACGGCGGACACGGCCTTCTCTTCATGGCTGATTTTCCTCCAGTATTCGCCGTCGTCCCAGACACCGGTGAGCCGGAAACCGACCGGCGAACCCGCACCACCAATCGGCGACGAGGTATCCATTTCGAAACGCTGGGTTTTGTTGGGCCCGTAGGACGCGCGGGCGATCGTGGCCGCCTTCTCTTTGGGCCTCTTGGTCACTCGGTTCACCGTGGCGGCATAGCCGCCCTGTCCGAACAGCACCGCGGCCGGACCTTTCAGCACCTCCACGCGCTCGACGTTCGCCACCGATACCGTGCCGATGGACTCGGTCTGAAGAAAGCCGTTGAGAAATGTCGTGTTGGCGTTCGCCAAACCGCGCACCACCCACGAGTCGTTGTTCGAAGTCGAGACGAAACCAGTCACGTATTGCAAAACGTCCTCGGTGGTGCGCGCCATCGTGTCCTCGATGAACTCCTGGTTGAGGATGGTCACGTTCATCGGAATGTCCCGAATCGGCGTGTTCATGCGGGTGACTTCCGCGGCATTGGTCGATTGAAAGCCAATATCCCGGTTGGACGTCACCGCAAAGGGTGACAACTCGACGGGTTCATCTTTGCCGGCCGGCGGCGCAGCGGGCTGCGGGGCCGTCTGGGCGATCAGCGAAACGCTTGAGGCCACGATGAGAGCGACTCCGATGCAAAACAGGCGGGAGGGAGCAGCGCGAGGTGTCATGGTTGGGAGGGGTTGAGTCACGGAGCGAAAAGTGGGTGACGCCAGGCAACGGCATCACCGGGGGAGTCGGAAATCATGACCTCGGTGCCCACCGGTGAAACACGAATCGCGCGGTTCTGTTTTTGAACCGCAAGAGCGCGGCTGAAAGCAAACCCCGGCATTCCTACCGAATCTTGGGATGACCAGCCCGCCAGGACATCGCGAGCCGGCGGACCCAAACGGCACGGGGTTCCCGGGGGAAGGAGATCGTTCGGGTAAGCACAGAGCCGGCCGGGCTACGGCGGTAGGAGCGCGGCAAGTTCGCGAATCCGGCCGGCCTCGGCGGGGCGCTCGGCGAGGTTTTCCGTTTCGAACAACTCGTCGCCGTCGAGGGCGTAGAGTTCGCGGGCAACCACGTCGCGCGTGCCGAAACGGCGCCACTCGATGAAGCGGTAGCTGGCGGTGCGGACGGCGTAACCCATCGCTGCCGGTTGGTCACCGTAGGGCCACGGCCGCGAAAACTGACTGAACGCCGCCGCGGGACCCGTGCGCCCAGGCGACTCGAGCCACGGGCGGAGCGAGCGGCCCTCGACTCCCGCCGGCGCAGGCAGCCCGCAAAGATCGGCGAGCGTGGGATAAAGGTCGAGCAGCTCGACCAGCGCGGAGGTCGTGGTGCCCGGATGCGGATGGCCGGGATAGGCGAAAATGAGCGGCACACGAGTATCGACCTCGTAGTTGGTCGTCTTGCTCCAAAGGCCGTGCTCGCCGAGGTGGTAGCCGTGGTCGCTCCAGACGACGACGATGGTGTTCTTCTCCAGTCCTTGCTCGCGCAGTGCGGACAGCACGCGGCCGATTTGCGCGTCGGAAAAACTCGTGGCCGCATAGTAACCGTGGCGGAGGGTCGCGACTTGGTCGGGTGAAATCGGACCGAGCTTGGGCATGTCGGTGTAGCCGCGGAGCTCCGGGGAGTCGTGCAACGCCAGCGCGGGCGCGCCCCGCGGCGGCTCGGGATGCGGCACGGTTTTCAGTTTCGCGGGGTCGTAGAGATCCCAGAAACGCTGGGGCGCGGAGAACGGCAAGTGCGGGCGGCGGAAGCCCACGGCGAGGAAGAACGGCGACGGTTGCGCGGCGAGCGCGCGGAGCCGGGCGATCGCGAGGTCGGCAACGCGACCGTCGATGTAGGCGTTGTCGGGCACCTCGGCCGCCTCGGTGGCGGCGGCCTTCTCCTGTCCAGGGCGACCGTTGGGCTGGTAGATGCGGAGATTGTCGGCATGCGCGTATTTGCCGCGAACGGCTTCCGTGTCGTCGAGCTGCGCCGGCACGGACCAGCTCGGGGCGTCGCGGAATTTCGGCGGGTCGTGATAAATCTTGCCGACGGCTTCGCTCTGGTAGCCGTGGGCTTTGAAATGCTGCGGGAGCGTGACGACGTCGGGGACGTTTTTCCGAAAGTGAGTATTGAGATCCCACACCCGGAGGCTGTCGGGGCGACGTCCGGTGAGCACGGAGGCGCGCGATGGATTGCAGACAGCGATCTGGGAATAGGCGCGTTTGAAAACCGTGCCGCGGGCCGCGAGCTGGTCCAAGTGCGGGGTGATGGCAAGCGGATCGCCATAGCAACCGAGATCGGTGCGCAGATCATCTGTGGCGATGAAGAGGACGTTCGGGCGGGCCGGCAGGGCAGACGCGCCCCGGAGACCGATCGGAGCGGTCACGATAATGAAGACGCTCACGAGCAGAGACAGGGAGGGTTTGCAGGACATGTGGAAGTGGGAGGAGTGAGAGAACTGGGGCCAATTCTGGGGCGTTTGAGACAGCGAGACGGTGGTGCCGCCTTTACACCCTGAAAAGGTTGATTGGGCGGTTCGATTTTTGGACCGTCCGAAAGGCCCACCGTGCAACCACGGAGGGATGGCACCTCACGGCGACCGTCTGCAGCATCCGCCGCTGCCACGGGCCACCGTCATGTGGAATAATGGCCACGGATCGCGCTCCGCCGCGGGATCCGCAGTCAGATCGTACAGTTCACCCTCCGTCGCCGCGGCGAGCGATCCGTCGTGGTAGACGGCAAGCTTGTGCGTCACATCGCGCACCATCGTGCAGTGGATGGGAGGATCCCCGGTATGGCGACCGACGAAGTCCTCCACTCTCTCGGCGATCCGCGTGGAAAAATGCACCTCCGCGGGAATGGGTCCGAGGATCGATCCCTCGTGCTGAGCGCGAGATCTCCGGGCTAAAATCGGTAGGTGATGGAGCTCTGCACGGTGGGCGGGATGCTGACGTCGATGTTGTTCGCCCCGGTGGAGCCGATGTTGTAGATCTCGTCGGTCAGGTTGCGGGCCGCCACCGTGAACGACCACTGGCGGCGGGTATACCCCACAGTCGCATCAAGCGTCGTATAGCCCGGGGTATTCGTCCCGGTCGAATAGAACAGTGTGCCGCGATGGAAGAACCCTGCGCCCAGCGACAGGCCCTTGAGCGGTCCGGAGGGGAAGTTGTACTTGGTCCACAAACTCCAGGCCTCCTTGTACGACTGGTTCACCCGCGAGCCACCCGTGCCGCGCACATC
The DNA here is from genome assembly GCA_947474365.1 of Opitutia bacterium. Lineage (GTDB taxonomy): Bacteria > Verrucomicrobiota > Verrucomicrobiia > Opitutales > Opitutaceae > ER46. The sequence goes on from CANJIU010000191.1 coordinate 9,494, forward strand.
GGCGGTAAACGCCGTGGCGATCACCTGCAGGCCGCGCACCGGCTCGACCGATAGTTCGCACTCGGCGCCCTTGTTGAAGGTGTCGGAAACGACAAAGGCGTTGACGGTGGAATTGAACGTCGCGAAGCCCTGCAGATCGAGTTGGTACAGCGTCACGCTGCCCCAGATGCGATCCTCCAGCAGGTTGAACTTGATCCCCGTCTCGTAGGACTTCCCGCCCACGGGGGGCGGCCGCAAACCGGCGGGCGTGGTGGCATTGGCCTGATTGGGCGAGAAGGTCGTGCCGGTTTGGGCAAACCACTTGATCTTCGAGGTCAGCGACCACACGCCACCGACCGAGTAGAGCCAGTCGTGCGACTTGTCGGAGCGCTGCGCCTCGCGCTGCGTGGCGTCCGGGAGATCGTGGACGTCGGAGGACTCGCCCGCATAGCTCCCGCCGAACGTGAGGGTGAACCTCTTCGGCACGAGGTCGAACGACTGCGTCGCATAAATCCCGGTGCCAGTGACGACGGTCCGCGTATCGGCATAGCGCCCCGGGATGATGCGGTCGGCGTTGCCGGGGCGCTGGATGGTCGCGAGGTTTGGCGTTCGGATGTTCATCTGCCCCTGCGCGGGCGTGGCCACAGTGGCCCGGCTGTACACACCGGTGGCCCGGCCTGTCGCGAGATCGATTTCCTGCCGGTCCTGATTCAGGATCTCGCGGTTGCGCGACCAGCCGAGGCTCGTATCGACGCGCACGCCTCCGAGCACGTACTGGCCGACGAGATCCTGCTGAAGCGAGTCAAAGTACCGCAACTCCGCCTGGCCAAAGTAGCGATGCGGCGAAAGTCCCGTCGCCAGGTTGGCCGCGCCCTGGCGGCGGTGATCCTCGTCGTCGCGATCCGTCCGTTCAGCCATGTAGACCAGCCGCGATTCCCAGCCGGCGAACTTCTGCAGCCACGTCATCGTCTGGATGGCCGATTCCTTGCGCGTGAACGACCAGTCCGCCTTGTAGTCTGTCCGGCGGCCGCCTCCGAGGAAGGGCGTGCCGTCGGCGTTGGCGATGCCGCCCGGAAATTCGCCCGGGGTGGTGGTCTTGGACCAGATGTACTGGTAGCGCACCGTCGTGTTGCCGGACGAGTATTGGAGCATCGGAGCGAACGCCCGCTGATCCTGGCTGCTCCGATAGCCCGGGTCATCCTGCCACGCACCGATGAGCCGGTAGGTCAGCTTCTCACCCGTGCCGGGCACCGGGCCCGTCGAATCCACCTCCGCGCGCATGAAATCGTAGCTCCCGTACAGCAACTTCAGCGTGTTCCGTGGCTTCTTCTCCGGCTTCTTCGTGATGCGGTTCACCAAGCCGCCGGCGGGCACGCGGGTGCCGTAGAGCACCGAATTCACGCCCTTGAGCACCTCGATGCTGTCGATCACCGAAAGCTCGTTGGGCGAGTTGCTCACGCGGATGCCGTCCTGCCAGGGCGACTCGAAGCGCTGGCCACGCACCTGCAGGAAGTTGTTCCGGTTCGTCGACGGCGGCGAACCGGCCACGGCGTACTTCAGGTTGTCGCCGATCGTCTGCCGTGAAATCATGTCGTCGAGAAAATCGCTCGTGAGAATCGCGACGTTGGCCGGGATGTCGATGAGGGCGCGGGCACTCTTGGTGCCTGTCACCGAATTGCTGCTACGATAGCCGAAGCCGGCCGTGCTGTTCACCTCGAAGGCGGAGAGCATGATCGTCTCGCCGGCGGCCGGCGCCGCAGGCGCGACCGCACTCTGCGCCCGGAGCGAACCGGACCCGGTTGTCAGCACCAGCAGACTGCAGCCAAGCAGGAAGCGACGCGTGTTCATGGATAGGGGGGGCGTTGGGTTTGAGCGGGCGGCGGCCGGGAAACCGGCGCACGCCTCTTCGATCTTGCGGTGCCGCCCAACCTGCCGCAGACGCAACCCGTGCCTCAACGGCAAACAGCCGGACCAAAGATTGGACCAGCGCACGGCGCTCCTCTCCCGCCCGTGCGCACCAGCCTGCCCGCCCAGACTGCCGCGGTGGTGCTGGGCGAAATCCGCCGCGGTCGGTGGCGCGGCTGGCTGCCGGGCGAGCGGCAGCTGTGCGAGGAGCTGCGGGTGAGCCGCGGTACGCTGCGCGGCGCGCTGGCCATCCTTCAAGGGCAGCGCGCGCTCAAGGTCGTCTCGAGTCAGGGGCACCAAATCCTGCGTTCTCCGCGGCGCGCCCGTCCCGCCACCGAACGCGTTTCCATCGGTGTGCTGTCCCCTGAGCCGCTGGAAACGCAGCGGCCGTTTTTCGGGCTCATGATGGATCGCCTTTGCGAATCGGCCTATGGACGCGGGTGGACGGTGCAGCGGCACTACCGGGCCAGTTGCTTCGGGCCCAAAGCTGAGGCCAACCTAGACATGCTCGCGGTAGATTTCCCCAGTACCTGCTGGATCCTCGTGCGCGCGAACCGCCGGGCCCAGGAATGGTTTCAACAGCGGACGTTGCCCGCCATTGTATCCGGTCACACTTATCCGAGCGTCACGCTGCCTTCACTCGATGGCGACCACCGCGCGGTAGGGCGGCATGCCGGCATCTTACTCACGCGCCAAGGCCATGAGTTCGCCGCGTTGATCGTCTCAAGGGAACGGCTGCCCGGTCTGATTGAGGGCGAAGCCGGTTTCCTCGATGGTTTCCGTCACCCCGACGGAAGCGAGAGCCTCATTCTGCGGGTATCCGACGACGGCGATGACGCTGCGCTGGCCGGAGCCATCACGCGGATCTTCCGGCAATCGACGCGGCCTACGGCGGTCATCACGGAAACGTCGAATCAGTATCTCGTGGTCCTCAGCGCTCTCGCCCAGTTGCGCCTCGTCGTGCCCCATGACGTCTCGCTGGTGAGCCGTCTCGACGACACCTATCTCGAACATCTAACACCGGTCCCCACTCGCTACCGGGTGGACCCCGCGGGTTTCGCGCGGGCGCTAACCGCGATGGTCGCGCACGTGGTCGCGGGGGAGAAGCTCCCGGCGGTGGCGCGGATGATCATTCCCGATTTCATCAAGGGAGCTTCCATCGCCCGGCCGTCCCGTTGAGGAATCCCCGGCGCGACGGCAACCGATCATCGGCCACCTGCGGCGCCATTGGCGCCACGTGACATCCGGGTCGGGACCGCCCGTCCGCTCCTTTGCTACTGATAGTCCGCGCCTCCAGCCGAGGCCATGCACGATTCCCGCCACTTTTGCCAACGTCCGCGCAACTCGGCCACCAGTGCGCCTTGCGCGGCTGCAAGATCCTTTTCTTCCTTCGGATCGTCGGTCAGGTCGTACAGGGCCCAGGTCTGCCCGGAGTCAAGCGACAGCAGCTTGTGCCGAGCGGTCTGCACCGCCGCCTGGTAGGCGTCGGCCCGTGCCCAGGGGGCGTTTTCGTTTTTCAGCGGCGAGTGGAAGAAAATCGGCCGTGACCGTTCGTTGGTCTTTCCCACCAGAAGGGAGCGGACGTCGTCGCCATCGAGGAGCGGCTGTTGTTTCACCCGGGCCCCGGCCAGTGCAACTAGGGTGGGATAGAAGTCCGAGGTGCTCAGTGGCGCCGCCACCACGCGGCCGCCGGGAAACCCGTTGGGCCATTCCACAATCGCTGGCACGCGGATGCCGCCTTCGAGCAGGCTCGCCTTGCGTCCGCGAAACGGACCCGCGCTGCCCTGCGGGTGGGCGTAGGTCGGGCCGTTGTCGCTGCAAAAAAGGACCACGGTGTTATCTGCAATTTTCAGGTTGTCCCGGTTTCTTAGTGGCAGCCCGAGGGACGGAGCAAATCCGGCAAGAGGCTGAGTTTGCCGCAGTGAAAGAGGATGCGCGCCCGATAGTTGGCGAAGCTGCGGAAGCCCCGCGCGTCTGACTTGATGGCTTGGATCTTCGAA
>CANJIU010000192.1 GCA_947474365.1 Opitutia bacterium
ATGTCATCTTATTACAAATATATTTCGAACAGACCGGCACACGATCCGCGAAAATGCCCCAGGCATTTTCATTTAGCAGCCTGTCGGTTCCGTTCGGCCAACATTCGTTTGCCCCAGATCGGACTTCCTAAGTCCGACAGGCTGCTAGGGTTTGGTTAGGGCAACCACCGGACGCTTGAAACCACGCCACAGGCGCTCACTCAGCGCGCGGATCGTGGCGGCCTGACCGGGTAGGTCCGCGAGATTGGTGTTTTCTTCGGGATCGCGATCCTCGTCGTAGAGTTCGCGGGCAAACGTCGCCCCCGTCGCCTTGTCGATCCACTCGATGTACCGATGGCTCTCGGTCCGCATCGCATAGCCCATGTAGTCTCCTCCGCCGTGCTTGCGGGGAAACTGGCTGAAGGCCGCGTCCTTCACAGTCGCCGTCGGGTCCCCCAGCAACGGCACGAGACTGCGACCTTCGAGCGTCGACGGCACCGGCACGCCCGCCAGTTCGCAGAGCGTGGGATAAATGTCGACGTACTCGACGAGCGCGCGACTGGGCCGGCCGTTGCCCTTGGCGCCCGGCGCCCGGATCATCATCGGCGCATGCGTGTCGATCTCGTAATTGGTCTGTTTGCACCAGCCGCCGTGCTCGCCGAGTTTCCACCCGTGATCGCTCCAGAGCACGACGATGGTGTTTTGCGCGAGACCGAGCTTGTCCAGGCCCTCGAGCAGTCGCCCCACCTGCGCATCGATGAACGTCACCGACGCATAATAGCCGTGCTTCAGCTCGCGCTGCTGCGCCTCGGTCAGCGGCCCGTCGAAGGGTGACGGCGCATCCGCGTAATCCAGATAATCGCGCAACTCATAAAAACCACCCATCGAGCGATCGCCGAACGCCACCGGCGGCGCGCCACGCGGTAGATAACCGTTCGTCGCGAGGGGAATCTTTGCTCGGTCGTAGAGGTCCCAGTATTTCTTCGGCGTGATGAATGGCAGGTGCGGTCGGATGTAACCGACGGCGAGAAAGAACGGCGTCGCACCCGCGGCGAGTTCCTTCATCTTTTCCAAAGCCTCCCCCGTCTGGCGTCCGTCGAAATTCATGTCGTCCGGCTGCTCCTGGATTTCGGTTGCGGGCCCGCGCATGCGCGTGACCGCCGCGGGCGGCTTGCCGTTCGTTTTCATCTGCTGCCTGAACTCCGCGAGCCTCCGCTGATTTACCTCGGAGTAAGCCGTGCCACCCCGCGGGCCGTGGGTGGGCTCGTCCCACGAGGGCGCATCGGGAAACGTGTTGTGATAAATCTTCCCGTACGCGACGGCGCGGTAACCCTGCCCGCGGAAGTGCTGCGGGAGCGTCACCACGTCGGGAATCGTGGTCCGCAGGTCCGTGACAAGGTCCCATACCTTGGTCGTGTCCGGCCTCAGTCCAGTCATCAGGCTTGCGCGCGATGGATTGCACACTGCCTGCTGGCAATACGCCCGGGTGAACAGCACGCCCGACGCCGCCAACCGGTCGATGTTCGGCGAGATCACGTGTTTCGCGCCGAAGCAACCGAGTTCGCAGCGCATGTCGTCGACCGCGATGAAGAGCACGTTGGGGCGCGCCCCGGAGGATGCGGCGTACGAGGCGACGACCACGGCGGTAACGACAAAGAAAAATCGGAGCACCGAGTTCATGGGAAAGCGAACGACGCTCACTTGGTCCGATTCATCGGCACCCGCTCCGCCAGCAGCGCTCGCAGCCGTTTCAGTTCCCCGGCGTGTTTCGGGTCGTTCACCAGGTTGGTGAATTCACCCGGGTCGGCGTCATGGTCGTAGAGCTCGACGCCGTTGCGGCCTTCGTCCCATTCCGTGCAGCGCCAACGCGCCGTGCGCACACTTCGCCCCCAGTTCTGCGCATCGGGACCGCGGCGTGCCTCAGTGAACGCGCCGTCGTGAATCGCGACACCCGGGTCGGCCAACACTGGGCGGAGGCTGCGGCCTTGTAGCCCCTTGGGACCGGTCACTCCGGTGAGATCGCAAAGCGTCGGATAGACATCGAGAAGTTCCGCGAGGCTCGCGCTCGCGCGCCCGTTGCCCCGCATCCCCGGCGCATGGATGATGAGGGGCACCCGCGCCGATTCCTCGAAGAGACTGCGTTTGTGCCAGAGGCCGTGCTCACCCAGATGCCAGCCGTGGTCGCCCGTAAAAACGATGATCGTGTCGTCGGCCACGCCAAGACGCGTCAGCGCATCGAGCACCCGTCCGGCCTGCGCGTCCATAAAGCTGACGGTCGCCAGATAGGCGCGGATCGCCGCGCGCCGTTGGTCCGGCGTCGCCGTCATCGCGTACTGCGCGACGCTGCCATTGCGCGCGGGCAGCGGAATGTCGGCCTCGTCGTCGGCGGGTTCCACCGGCAGCTTGATCGCGTCGAACGGATAGAGATCGTAATATTTCGCCGGCGCTACAAATGGCAGGTGCGGCCGGTGAAATCCCACCGCGAGGAAGAACGGTTTCGCCGGGTCGCGCCGTTCGAGCCACTCCACCGCCACCTTGGCGAAATTACCATCGACGAGCTGGTCGTCGGGGCCGGGAATTTCCTTCCAGGGCAGCCCCTGCTTGTTGCCCACCTTCACCTTGACGGCGCTCTCGCGTTCGGGGGGATAGGGCCGCTCATCCTTGAAGGGCGTGCCGAAATCCCAGGCCTGCGGATCATCCCGGCTCTCGTCTCCTGCGGGAACGCCGAGATGAAATATTTTTCCGCACCGCGCCGTGGCATAGCCGTTTTGGCGGAAAAGATGCGGCAACGTGACCACACCGGGGAGATTGTCGTAGAGATTGTGCTCGTTGAGTGTCACCCGCGTGGTCGCCGGTCGGAAGCCCGAGAGCATAGAGGAGCGCGAGGGATTGCAGTGAGGGAATTGGCAATACGCCCGGTCAAACCGCACGCCGCGCCGCGCCAGCGCGTCGAGATTTGGGGTCTTCGCCAATGGATGCCCGAAGGCTCCCAGCATAACCGCGAGGTCATCTGAGATGATCAACAGCACGTTGGGTCGCTTGGCCGCGGGGGCGGCGAAAACTGTGGCAGCCGCGGCGAGCAAGCAGAGGAAGCGGAGCGGAATCACGGGCATCACGGTGTATCGAAATCCCAACGTTGCGGCTTGCCCTTCGAAGAGGCGATTTCAACCCAGTCAATTTCAACCGGGCTTTTCTGCGCCGGCAAATAGAGCCGAAGGTGGCGCAGCGTGCCACCGACGGGGAGCGCGACCTTGGTCTCGCTCCAGTCGGAAGAAGCCGCCAGGGAAAATTCCACGACCTGTCCACTGGCAGGAAACGCCTCCTGCTCAGCCGTGCGCCACTGGACCTTGCCCGAACCGCCCACGGAACGGGATCGCAACCGCAGCGTGACGGTTCCCTCTTGCTGCAGGTTCGTCAGACCCAGGAACGGGGTACGGCCGTCGGCTGCGACGACCAGTGCCCCATCGCGAATAGTGGCGGTCGAGAATTTCGGCACCCAACCGCCGAGCGCGCGCGCCGTTGCGGGTGCGCCGCCAGCCTTTCCCGGCCTCTCAGGTGGCGCCGCGCCATACGCAGGATTTGGAATCGGCGCGAGCGCACCGGTGTCGCGCAGAAACCCATCGATCAACGCATCGAGTTCCTTCACCCGCGCCGGCTCGGTCGTCGCCAGATTCTTCGCCTCACCCAAGTCATTGCCCAAGTTGTAGAGTTCCCGCGGTGTCTGCGGCTCAAACCATCGGATCAGTTTCCACTCACCCGCACGCACCCAGACTCCACCGCCGTTTCGTTGATGCGGAAAATAATTGAAGAAGGCGGCGCGCTTAAGTGCCGCGCCCGCCGTGAGCACGTGCGCGTAGCTCACGCCATCCATCACCTGTTTCGCGGACCGCGGAATGGCGAGGAGTTCGAGCAACGTCGGATAAACATCGATGTGACCGACGACCGTCGCGTTGGTTGTGCCCGGCTTGATGCGCCCGGCCCAGCTCCACATCAGCGGCACACGGGTGCCGCCCTCATAAAGCGTACCCTTGCCATCGCGTAACGGAGCGTTGTTTGTCGGCGGCAGGTCTCCCGCCCATTTGCGCCAGTCGGTGAGCTGCGGCGTTTTTTTCTTTTCCGCCTTCGCGGTCTTGGCGGTTTCGGGCACGTTGCTGTGCACGTTGCCCCCGTTGTCCGAGTTGAAAATCACGATCGTGTCATCGGATAGTTTCAGCCGGTCGAGCGCCGCCATGATGCGGCCGAGGCTCTCGTCCACGCTGCGCAGCATCGACGCCATGATCGGGTTGCCCTGCCGCCCAGTCGGATCCTTCACGCCGGCAAACTGTCTGGTGTACTCCTCTTTGTGGCCCCACGGGCCGTGCACTCCGTACTGCCAGAGATTGAGAAAGAACGGCCGGTCGCGGTTCGCCTCCATGAAGCGAATCGCCTCATCGGTCAGCCGATCGACAACGTACTCGCCGGTCGGGCCGTCGGTGATGGTGCCGACGCGTTGCTGGCCGCGCGGTTCGCCCGACGCCTTTACTCCGTAGGGCGAAAAATAATTTCCCGGGGGACCGGGGTCCGGATGACAGTGAAACGCCACATCGAAGCCCTGCCGCTCCGGCCAATGCGGCTCCGTCAGGCCGAGGTGCCACTTGCCAAAATGCCCGGTGCGATAACCGGCGTCGTGCAAAGCCTCGGCGAGCGTGTACTCGGAGGGTTCGAGGTGGTTTTTGCTCTCCGGCATGAGCAACGGCCGCTGCGGCGGCGCCGTGTCGGGCCGGAACGCGTATCCCGCCGGCTGCGGCGGCAAGTGCCCGGTCGCCGACGTGATGCCGTGGCGGGCGGAATATTTTCCCGACAGCAGGCTGGCGCGGGTCGGCGAACAAAGCGGCTGCGCGTAGGCATCGGTGAAGCGCATCGCGCGCGTGGCGAACCGGTCCATGTTGGGCGTCTGGTAATACCGCGAGCCATACGCCCCGCAGTCCATCCAGCCCATGTCATCGACGAGAAACAGGATCACATTGGGCTTCCGGGCCGACGCTGCCGTCAATTTTGGGATCGCGCCGATGACAAGAGCGCCAAGCGCAAGCAGGATAGTCGGCAGCGTCCTCATTGCTTGTTCTTCTGCCCGGCCTTCTTGCCCTTCGCATTGCGGTTGCCGCCCGCACCCTCAAACACCGGGTCGATGAGTTCCTTGTTCCACGCGTCAAGGGCGGCGGCAAGACGCGCCGCGACCGCTGGCTGGGAAGCGGCGAGGTCCTTCGTCTCGCCCACATCCTTGGCGAGGTTGTAGAGTTCGTCCGTCTTTCCGGCACCGCGCACCAGTTTCCATTCGCCTTCGCGCACCGCGAGCAGGGCGGCATTGCGCCAGTACAGGCGGTCGTGCGGCGCGCCGCTTTTCTCGCCGGTGAGGTATGGGATCAGATTCACGCTGTCGTATTTCCGATCGGTCGGCATCGGCACGCCCGCGACCCCGAGTGCCGTGGCAAACACATCGACCGAGCTCACCGGCCGCTCGTCCGTCCGGCCCGCGGGCAGTCGGTCCGGCCACGACATGAGAAAGGGCACCCGGAATCCGCCCTCGTAGACTGAACCCTTGGCGCCCCGGAGCGGCGTGTTGTTGGAACCGTTGATTCCCACCGGACCGCCGTTGTCGCTGAAGAAGAATACCAGCGTCCGCCGCTCCTGCCCGGTCTCCTTCAGTGCCGCCATCGCCTCGCCAATCGCATCATCCATCAGGCTGACCTGGGCCGCATATTTTTGCCGGAGAGGGTCCTTGATCGCGGCAAAGCGCGCCAGCCGCTCCGGCGTCGGCTCGTTTGGCGTGTGCGGGGCGTTGAACGCCAGATAGAGAAACCACGGCTCCGCCGTGTGCCGCCGCACAAACGCCGCCGCTTCCTTGCCGAACGCCGGCGTGAGATGCTCGGGCGGATCCGACGGCTTGCCGTTGCGCTCAATCGGTACCGTATATTCCACGGCGGCATTCACCGTCCACTCCCGAAACTTGTGGCCGCCGCCGATGAAGCCGTAGGTCTCGGCAAATCCACGCCGATACGGGGCAAACTCCGGCGCAGCCCCGAGGTGCCATTTGCCGATCCACCCCGTGGCATATCCCGCCGGCTGCAGTCGCGCGGGCAACAGCGTCTCCGGCATCGGCAGACCCTCCTTGTGGCTGCTCGGGTCGTAATAGGGATTCCGCTCGTGGCCGAAGCGCTGCTGGTACCGTCCCGTCATCAGCGCCGCGCGCGTCGGGCTGCAGAATGGATGCGTCACGTAGCCGTTGGTGAATCGGATGCCGGAGGCCGCGAGCCGATCGAGGTGAGGTGTCGCCAGATCCTTCGCCCCCTGAAAGCCAGTGTCGGCATAACCCTGGTCATCGGAAACGATGAGCAGGATGTTCGGCTTCGCCGCCGCCGTGGCGGCGCGGGTCGTGCCGCCCCCGACCGCAGCGGCAAAAACGAGAATGAGGTGCAGGAGTGATTTCATGGTTTGGGTTGTTTGACTGCGTGAATTTTTGGATACGGGCGACCGGCAACGAGCTTCTCTCCGTCGGAAAAGCCCTCCGGGCGCCCGGTGAGCCGCCGCACCAGCAGTCCGCGCCAGCGGGCCACTTCGGCCTGCCGGGCCGCGACGCCCGCGAGGTCCCGCTCTTCGCGAGGATCGTCGGCCAAATCGAACAACTGCTCGCGCCCGCTGTTCGGACGCCAGATGTATTTCATCCGGCCGTCCGTGAGGGCCTGGAACCCTTGTTCGGCTCCGTAGATCGGCGCGTGCTCAAAATGAAGCAGGTCGCGCGTGCGCACCGCCGGATCCCGCAGCGTCGCCACGATGCTGCGGCCGTCAGACGACGCCGGACGTTCAACCGCCGCCAACTCAAGGAGCGTCGGCATGACATCTTCGAGCCCCACCGGCTGAGACGAGCGCGCCCCGCGCGCTAGCCGGAGGGAGGGCGACGCCGCGATGATGAGGGGAATGTTACCCGCGCCTTCGTAGGGTTCACATTTCCGAAAAAAGCCATGGTCACCGAGCATCTCTCCGTGATCTGAAGTGACGAGGATGACCCAACCGCGGCCGGCCTTTTCGCTCCGCGCCTTGAAATCCGCCACGAGGCTGGCGATCTGCTCGTCGAGATGATCGATCAGCCCGAAGTAGCCCGCTTGCGCGCGGCGAAGCGTCTCGCCTTCGAGCAGCACGCGGTGGCCGGCCTTGTCGCCTGCGGGCGTAAGTGCGGCGCGCTCCACCCAACTCCCCATCGCCTTGGCGGGCAGCGTGGCTTTCATATATTTTTCGAACAGCCTCGCCGGAGGGAAAAGCGGTGGATGCGGCGCGTAGAATGAACTCGTGAGAAACAAGGGCTTTTCCACCGGCGAGCCTGCAATCACCTCACGGGAACGACGTACAATCCACGCCGTCGGGTGCAGTTCCTCGGCGTGCGGCCAGGGAGCGGCCGGCCAGCGGTTGTTGTCGAGCCGCAGTGTTTCCACGACGCCGCGAATGCCGCCCGTCGACGGGAGCGCGGCCTTCAATTCCCGGTCGTAATCGTCATCGGCGATGTAGGTCGAAGCATGGAGCCGTTGCTGATAGCCCAGCAGGTCGGACGCGGGCACCTGATGCATGTTGCGACCGACGAGCGCGGTTGCGTAGCCTGCCGCCGCGAGCGTCGACGGCAAGGTTGGCACGGTGATTGGCCGCGAGGCGTATCCAATAATGCCGCTTGTCTGGGGCTCCTGGCCCGTCAACAGCGCGTAGCGCGCCGGGATGCACGAGGGCACGGTCGAATAGGCGCGCCGAAACAGTGTGCCCTGCGCGGCCAACGCATCGAGTTGCGGCGTCTGCACCACTGGATGCCCAACGCCCGACATGATGTCGCCGCGCATTTGATCCGGCATGATGATCAGGATGTCGGGTTTCACGGCCAATCCCGCACCAGAGGCAATCGCGTGGCCAACGGCAAAGGCCAGTCCGACCAAGCATGCAGTGAGGCGCTTCATGGTTCCGAGGTACAAGAAAGACCCCGCGACTCAATCCTCACCACCCCAAACGCAGCAAGGCCTATTCGTGCCCGTATCAGCCACCCGCCTCGGGCAAGGAAAAATGATTCGTCCTGCCGCGCCCGCCGGCTCAAAGTGGCGGCATGCTGCGCCGAACCCTCGCCCCTGCCCTCGTAGTCGCCTGCCTTTCGGTCTCTCCACTCGCGGCCCAAAATTCCTCCGGCACGCCCGAAGCCAAAATCGCCGCCCTCGGCCTCACTCTGCCAGCGACCAGCGCGCCGATCGCGAACTACGTGCCCGCCGTGCGCACGGGCAACCTGATCTTTCTCTCCGGCCACATCCCCCGCGACGCCGAAAACAAGGTTATCGCCGGAAAAGTCGGCCGCGACGCCACGGAGAAGGACGCCAACGCCGCCGCCCGCACCGCCGCACTTGCCCTGCTCGCGACGCTCAAACGCGAAATCGGCGACCTCGGCAAGGTGAAGCGCATCGTGCGCGTCGGCGGATTCGTCAACGCCGTCGACGACTTCAAGACCCAGCCCGCCGTCATCAACGGTTGCTCCGACCTGCTTGTCGCCGTGTTTGGCGAACGCGGCAAACACGCCCGCGCGGCCCTCGGTGTCGCCTCACTCCCGCTCGGCGCCATCGTCGAGATCGAGATGATCGTGGAAGTCGAGTGAGCCGAATAATTGGCAGTCGAACGACTACCGACGACCGTCCCCATTCCAACACGTTTACTCTCGTTTTCTCATCCCTCTCATGAAAACCAAGGATCCCTCGCCCGATCTCGTCATGTGTGCCGCGACGTGGTCGATGATCGGTTATCCGTCGCCGCGCCACGAATGGCCGATGGCCCGGAAACTTCGCGCCATGAAGGACGCTGGCTTCGATGGCGTGTGTGGGTTTATCACACCGGAAATCAAGGCGACCGCCGACAAGCTCGGCCTGCGGATGATGAGCGGGTTCGATGCGCAGAGCGTCACGGATGCCCTGCCTCGTTTGCGACGGCAGCGCGAACTAGGCGTGCGCTTCGTCAACATCCAATTGCTCAATCACAGCACTCCGCCGGCCCGTGCCGCCCAGGCCGCGGCCCAAATCATCCGGGCCGCGCACAAACTCGGCCTGAGCGCCCATATCGAGACCCACCGCGACACCGCCACCGAGACGCCGGAGAAATTTGACGAAGTCGCGCGGCTTTATCGCCAGGCCACGGGCGAACTGCTTCCGGTGACGTGGGACCACTCCCATTTCACGGTCTCGAAACACCTTATGCCGGCGGACTACTCGGCCCGCCTGCTGGCCTGGCCGAAATTGATCCGGCACTCCCAGATGTTTCACCTCCGCCCGTTCAACAGCCAGCATTGCCAAGTCCCGGTGACCGACGGACACGACATCCTTACGCCGGAATTTCGCGACTACCTCTCCTTTGCTGAGGAGCTTTTCGCCTGCTGGCTGGGCGGCTCGCGCCCCGGCGGTGAGCTTTGGGTCTGCCCGGAAATGGGCATGAGCCACGGCTACCACCTCAGCAACCAGCCGCATGCCTGGCCCGAGGCGATTCGCGCCCGGACCGAATTGCTCGGCGCCTGGCAGCGGGCGTTGCAACGATAGCGCAATCGTCGCGTCGGACGCGGACCGTCGGCACCTCGGATTCCGGTTTGCCACAGCCGGGGCCCATGTCGTTCTAGGTTGGCAGCAGGTCCGCTTCCACTTCACTGAGCTGCTGTAAACCCACAATTTCGTGCTCGTTCACGAATATTAACCCAGACCCATGAAACCCACGACTAATCCCGTAATGGTCGTCAGATGTATTCTGACGGCCGCTCTGGCGACGCTGCTGATCGCCTCACCTGTCTCCGGACAGTCGAGCGATGCCGCAATCATTCGCCGGCTGCAGGAGGAAAATGCCGCGTTGCGCAAGCAACTGGCCGAACTCCAAGGACGCGCCGCACCGGAGCCGACACCCGTCCCCGTAATTCCCGAGTCCCGCGCCACAGCCGTCACCCCGACCGTGGCGAAACTCGGCACTGACGAGGGCGTGCAGGTGCTCACGCCGTTCGAGGTCAAGACGGACAAAGATTACGGCTACCTGAAGATCAACTCCGCCACCGCCACGCGCATCGGCACGGAAATCCAGCGGGTGCCGTTGAATATCTCTGTTCTCTCCGAGGACTTCATTCGGGATACCAACATGAAGGACATTCAGGACGTGCTGCGCTATCAGAGTTCGTCCGCCGGTGACGGCCGCATGGGCCTGCTCCAACCCGCCACCGGGTTTACCCCGGCCGGCAACATGTCGTTGCGCGGCTTCCCGATCAATTCTCGCCTCCGCAACGGGCTCCTCCGGTATAACGCCTACAATCTCGACAACATCGAGCGCGTCGAAGTGATCAAGGGGCCCGCCGCCGTCTTCTTCGGCAACGCGTTCCCCGGCGGCGTGATCAACTACGTCACCAAGCAGCCCACGTTCAACAAAACGCCCACCGCCCTCGCCTACTCCTATAGCGCCAACGACAACCGCCTCGGTGGTGAGCGGGTGACGCTCGACCAGAACACCGTCTTGTCCGACAAGGCCGCGCTGCGCGTCGTCGGCGCCTGGGACAAGGGCATCGGCGATGCCCGCTTCGAGTACCAGGACGGCTATTCAGTCAATGCCGGCCTCACCCTCATTCCACTCAAGAGCGGCAAGCTCCGTATCAACCTCGAAGGCGAAGTCCTGAACCGCCTGCGCAACCAGGACGACGATTCCTGGCGTTGGCCGGCCCAGTGGTTCGCCGACTACAAGACGCCACCCGCCAACCTGATCGCCATCTCGGGAGTAGCCAATGCCGCCGCATACCAGGCGCGCATCCTCAATAACGTCGGACAGTGGATTGCCGACGTGCGCAACGCCGCCAACGACCAGTACATCCCGCTGTGGACGCAGCCGCTGAAGCACGGCGCCTACATCACGGACCGCGCCGGAAACCGCGTTCTCGACAAGAAATTCAACTACTACGGGATCGGCACCTATTCGAAGGACGAAAATTCCACCTTCTCCGTCGTCACCGACCTCGCTGCCACCGACTGGCTCGATATCCGGCACTCGTTTACATCCGTACAGTCGCGGTTCGATCGCGTTTTCTCCGCCGCCAATCCCTATGCCGACGGCGTGAGGTTCAACGTCGGCGGCGTGACAACCCAAGGCTACGACATCGACGCCAAATACCATCAGCTCGACGCGGTGTTGAAAAAGAACATTCTGGGCGTCGACAACAAGCTCCTGCTGGGCGGTTTCAATGGGGTCACCTACAATTCGTTCTTTGGTTCGAACAACCATGCGAATATTTTCCCCTTCTACGGCTACCTCCCGGGTGCCTACGACAAGCCCGACGAGGGCTACGTCTCGCCAATCCCGGCGGCATTTCGCCAACCGGTCGCAGGCTGGGGTCCGGCGCAGCAATTCATTCGCGACCGCAACGGCAAAATCCTCACCCCGCAGGAAATCTACTCCCTCTACGATCCCGGTGTGCACACCGCCCCCGACATCCGCCGTATCACCGAAGTGTCGCGCGGTCTGGTCGACCACAGCCGGCCCTATCGCCGGGAGTGGTACCTCAACTGGCAGGGCCGGTCGCTTAATAACCGTCTTACGACCTTCCTCGGATACCGGCAGGAAACCGTCAGCACGGTGGGCCAGCTCGTTTCAGCGAATCCGACCTGGTACAACGCGCCTGACTATGCGCTCCAGAACATCCCGGAGCGGGACTGGGTCACCTACGGCCTGAGCGCAATCTTCTCCCGGACCCGCACAACGGTCGGTAGGTCCAAGATGGCTGGCGCCTCGTTTGAGGTCGTGAAGAACGTGAATGTCTACACCAGCTACTCGGAAACCTTCCTGCCGAGCGGCGTCACCTACCTAGGCGGAGACTACGATCCCAACGCCATTACCTCACGCGCCATTCTGTTGGGCCTGAATCCCACCACGGAACTTGCCCGGCTTGTGTCCCAAGGCGGTCTCACCGAAGTTAAGAACGAGAAGGGCAAGAACGCCGAAGTTGGCGTCAAGGTCGCCCTCAACGACAACAAACTCGTCGGAACGGTCTCCGTTTATCGCGTCACGCGCCAAAACCGGGTGGTCGACGACAACCAACGGCAGGTGGACGACCCACTCAACTACCTGCTGCCGAACAAGGGCGGCGCGTTCTCGGCCGCAACTCGCGTCATCCGCTGGTACACTGCCACCGCCACTCAGGAAAACGAAGGGATGGAGTTCGAAGGCGTCTGGTCGCCCATCCGCAACTACCAGGCGATTGTTTCCGGAGGCTGGATGTGGAGCTCGAAGACCCTGTCGGACCCGAGCCTCGCACTCGTCCCGGGCGCCCCACTCGCCACGGTCATCGCAAACAAGATCACGTTCGGGAACCGTCTGGCCTACGCTCCGGAGTTTCGATTCAACGTGTTCAACAAGTATACCTTCACTAACAATCTCATCGGTGACTTCGGCCGAGGCCTCAGCATCGGCGGCGGCGCACGTTACTCGAGTGAGATCGTCATTAGCAACGACCAGAACTTTAATGCTGCGCGCGGCGGTATTACGGCGGGCAACTATGTCGTGTTCGACGCCGTGTTCGGGTATCCTTTCGAAGTCTTCGGCTACCGACTGAACGCCAGCCTCAATATCAACAACGTCTTGGATAAAGACTACTCCGAGGGCAACTTTGCGTTGGCACCCTCGCGGTCCTACCTGCTCTCGCTGGGCATGAAATTCTAAGCGACTGCGCTTTACGCGATCCCAACTCGGGTGGGGCCTCGCAGGCCCCACCTTTTTTGTGCCCGTTAAGCGGCCTGGAGTCATCCGCCGTGCATCGCTGTCCGTAAAAAAAAGGAGCCCGGTCTCTTCTTTCGAAAAGACCGGGCTATAAACCTGGCAACAACCTACTCTCGCGGGACCTAACGTCCTACTACCATTGGCTGCTCGGGGCTTAACGGCCGTGTTCGGGATGGGAACGGGTGGAACCCCCGGCAAATGGTCACCAGGAAGGGAAACTCGGACTAGCCGAGTAATTGAAGAAAAATTTAGGGTAAAAAACTAAGTAGGTAAAATAAACGCCTAGAACTTAATAGCGAGATCTGCATAAACCGGAAAGGTCATTAGTACCAGTAAACTCAACAGGTTACCCTGATTACATTTCTGGCCTATCAACCGGGTGGTCTACCCGGACCTTTCACCCCTTGCGGGGATTGTGATCTTATCTTGGGATGGGCTTGGCGCTTAGATGCTTTCAGCGCTTATCCCTTCCGAACATAGCTACCCGGCGCTGCCACTGACGTGACAACCGGAAC
>CANJIU010000193.1 GCA_947474365.1 Opitutia bacterium
CTTTTCCGCTCCTTCCGCGGCCTCCACGAGTTCGATCATCACCCCGACGTCTTCGACCTTTTTTTGGTAGGCGACGACCGGGAGGATGGCCTTCTTCATCCCGTTCAGCTTGGCGATGTGCTTCTGCGCGCGATCGTTGTTATCCCAAAACGTTGGGGAGCCCATCTCGGCATCCATCGCCTCGATTTCGCGCTGTTTTTGATCGCAGTCAAAGAAACCTCCAGAGATGCCCGGCGCGCTTCTTGATGTTCTCGATGTGGTTGAAAGTCTCGGGTGCGATCATGGTGAGGGTTCATGGCCGCAAAGGGCGGCGACCGGCGCAAGAAGGAAAAGGGCCGCAGACGAGGTTCCTCGGCCTCGACCGGCGAAAACCTGAGCCCTGATGCGACTCAGTGTCGGTGGCGGCGAGTCTCCCGCGATCGGGATCAACGCAGGGCAGGGGCCCCGCGCCTCAGGCCCGCAGCGTGTCTTCCGCCATTTCGTCGAGGTACGAGCGGTAGGTCTTCTCGATGCCCTCCGCCAAGGGGATTTTTGCCTTCCACCCGAGGGCGGTGAGTCGTGAAACATCCATCAGCTTGCGCGGGGCGCCGTCGGGCTTCGTCGGGTCCCAACTGATCTTGCCGTCGTAGCCCACTGCGGTGGCCACGGTCTCGGTGAGTTCACGGACGGTGACATCCACGCCGGTGCCGACGTTCACCCAGTCGGGCGGGTTATCGAGCCGGAGTAGAAAAGCGCAGGCGTCGGCCAGGTCATCGACGTGCATGAATTCCCGGCGCGGCGTCCCGGTACCCCAGGCGGCGACGGTATTTTGGCGGGCGTTGCGGGCGGCGTCGAAGCGTCGGATCAGTGCGGGCACCACGTGGGAGTTCTGCTGGTGGTAGTTATCCCCGGGGCCGTAGAGGTTGGTCGGCATCGCCGAATGGAACGTCACCCCATACTGGCGCCGGTAGTGTTGGGCTAGCTTCAGGCCGGCGATCTTGGCGACGGCGTAGGCTTCATTGGTCGGCTCGAGCGGACCGGTAAGCAGGCAGTCCTCCGGCATCGGCTGCGGTGCCAGTTTCGGATAAATGCACGAACTGCCGAGAAACAATAAACGGCGGGTCCCGTGGCGGTAGGCCGAGTGGATCGTGTTCGTCGCGATCGCCAGATTTTGGAAGATGAAGTCGGCCGGGAAAGTGTTATTGGCGTAGATGCCGCCGACCTTCGCCGCGGCGATGATCGCGGTGTCGGGCCGCTCCGCGGCGAAAAAGGCGTCAACCGCCGCCTGATGGGTGAGATCGAGTTCGCGACGGGTCCGCAGGACGAGGTCCACGCTCTTTTCCGGTTGGAAGCGTCGCACCAGGGCGGAGCCGACCATGCCGTTGTGTCCGGCAATAAAAAGTTTCATGCGAAGGGGGACTTGGTCGCGGCCGGCAGCTGGGCGATTTGCGCGTCGCGTTTGGCGAGGGCCAGGTCGTGGTCGACCATGATTTTCACCAGCTCCTTGAAGCGGACTTTCGGCTCCCAGCCGAGTTGTTTCCGGGCTTTGGCGGGATCGCCAATGAGCAGTTCGACCTCAGCGGGTCGCTCGTAGCGTTGGTCGTATTTGACGTACTGCTCCCAATCGAGGCCGAGTAGGCCGAAGGTTTCCTGGCAGAATTCCTTCACGCTGTGGGTCTCGTTGGTCGCCACCACGTAGTCGTCGGGGTTGTCCTGCTGCAGCATCAGCCACATCATCTCCACGTACTCCTTGGCGTAGCCCCAGTCGCGCTGCGCATCGAGGTTGCCGAGGTAGAGGGATGTTTGCAGGCCCATCTTGATCCGGGTCGCGGCGCGGGTGATTTTGCGGGTGACGAAGGTTTCGCCGCGGCGAGGGCTCTCGTGGTTGAAGAGAATGCCGTTCGAGGCGTGGAGGGCGTAGCTCTCGCGGTAGTTCACGGTGAGCCAATAGGCGAAAACCTTGGCGCAACCGTAGGGCGAACGCGGCCAGAAGGGGGTCGTCTCCGTCTGCGGGACTTGCTGCACCTTGCCGAACATTTCCGAGGACGAGGCTTGGTAATACCGGCACTTTTTGACCAGGCCGGCTTCACGGATGGCTTCCAGGATGCGTAGGGCGCCGAGGCCGTCGACGTCGCCGGTGTACTCCGGAATATCGAACGACACGCGGACGTGCGATTGCGCGCCCAGATTGTAGATTTCGTCGGGTTGGAGCGCGTAGAGGAGCTTCACCATTTGCACCGAGTCGGCGAGGTCGCCGTAGTGGAGGAAAAGCCGTACGCCGTTGACGTGCGGGTCGCAATAAAGGTGGTCGATCCGGCTGGTATTAAACGTGGACGCGCGACGGATGACGCCGTGCACTTCGTAGCCCTTTTCCAGCAGCAATTCAGCCAGATAGGAGCCGTCTTGCCCGGTAATGCCGGTGATAAGGGCTTTCTTCATACGTTGGCGGGACCCTAGGAGGTTGCGAGCGTCCGCGGCAAGCCCGCCCGTGGAAATTGTACTCCAGCGCGGCGGTCGTGCGGCGAATCGTCGGCGCCCGCCCGGCAGGCGGTGCTGGCTGTTTTGGTCTCGGGCGTCGTGGCGAGCCTGCGGGCGAGCGCACGTTGGGTCGGACCAACGCACGGACCCGCGCTAGGCGCATTTGCGAGTTCACAGAAGATCGCCGTGGTCGGCGGCACCTCCCGAAAAATTTGTTCGCCGGCGAATGGGCAAGCTGTTGGGCTTTCCAGTCCAAATCCCGTGAGCACCGCCACCCCCGCCCTCGCCGTCATTGAAGGTTCGCTTTGCCAGCTCAGTCGCAACGGCGCCCGCGCCGCCGGCTACCTGCCGTTGGCGACCGCCGTGGTCGAGTTTCAGCAGGGATCGCTGCGTTACTATGTGCGGGAGCATACCTTCGGGCTGTTGCCCGGCTTGCCCAATCTCTACTGCCTCGACGGCGCGTTCCGCCTGCAATGGATGGCCGATTGGCCCGACTACTCCGATCCGTGCGCCGGCATCGTGGGCGAGGAAGGGGACACGTTGGTGGCGGTTTCGGCCTCTGGGCGGACCGTGCGTTTGGACGCGCTCTCCGGTCGCCTACTTGGCGTCGAATCCGGGATGGCCGCGGCGGTCTGATTGACGGGCACCGAACGTTTCCGGCGGCCCCTAAGCCATGGACTGCCGGCCCGACTGCGGTGCGTGCTGCATCGCGCCTTCGATCTCTTCGGCGATTCCGGGGATGCCGTATGGCAAACCGGCTGGGATTCCCTGCGTGCAGCTGCTACCTGACTTCCGTTGTGCGCTATTCGGCCGGCCGGAGCGCCCGGCTGTCTGTTTAAGCCTGCGGCCCAGTCCCGCGATGTGCGGCGCCGATCGGGCCGAGGCCATGGCCGGACTCGAACGACTGGAGGCGGCGACCTGTCCGCCCCGATCCCGTGGCTGATCGTTAACCCAACTGGATTAACCGCTAATTCTCTCCGATGGCCGCAAATGATCTGACTCCATATGTCGACCATGGGCGGTCGCCTTAGCACGCTTTGCGCCCGAAAAAACCAGCGGCTCAAATCAGCGATCATTAGAGCGGATTCCCCGTTTCCGAGTCTGGATTTTGCGGATAATTTCCGCTCCGCACTTGCGGCGTGGACGTGTGCCGTTTGAGTGGCGCCCGTGGCCAAAACCGACGAAGCTCCCACCGTCATTTTTTCGATGCTCGGCGTCTCGAAGAAGATCGAGCGCAAGGAGATCCTCCGCGACATCTCGCTTTCGTTTTTCTACGGCGCGAAGATCGGCGTGCTCGGCCTCAACGGCTCCGGCAAATCGTCCCTCCTGAAGATCCTTGCCGGGCGCGATACCGAGATCGACGGGCGCCTGCACTTCGAACCGGGGTATCCGGTCGGCATGCTCGACCAGGAGCCGCAACTCACCGCCGGCAAGACCGTCCGGGCCTGCGTCGAGGAGGGCGTCAAGCACCTCACCGATCTCACGACGGCCTACGACGCGACCTGGGATGAACTCAACGACGCCGCCGACGATGCCGCCAAAGACGCGATTATGGCGCGGCAAGGAGAGTTGCAGGAGAAGATCGACAACCTCGGCGCGTGGGATGTCGCGCCGCAGGTCGAAATGGCGATGGACGCCCTCCGGTGCCCGGCGGGCGACGCCTTGGTCGACAAACTCTCCGGCGGCGAACGCCGTCGGGTCGCGCTCGCGCGGCTCCTGCTGCAGAAACCCGCGATTCTCCTCCTCGATGAGCCGACGAACCACCTCGATGCCGAGAGTGTGAACTGGTTGGAGCAGCACTTGGCGCGTTACGAGGGCACGGTCATCGCCGTGACCCATGACCGCTACTTCCTCGACAACGTCGCCCAGTGGATCCTCGAGCTCGACCGCGGTCACGGCATTCCCTGGAAGGGTAATTACTCGTCGTGGCTGGAACAGAAGCAGCGCCGGACGCAATTGGAGCAGCGGACCGAGGACCGCCGGCAGAAAGCCATGGCGCGCGAACTCGAGTGGATCCGCAAGTCCGCCAAGGCCCGGCAGGCGAAATCGCAGGCGCGCATCAACGCTTACGAGTCGATGCTCAAAGAGAACGTCGCCGAGAAGGAGCGGGAGTTTGAGATCCTCATTCCCCCGGGGCCGCGGCTCGGCACGCTCGTCGTCGACGCGCAGAAGCTCGCCAAGAGTTATGGCGACAACGTCCTTTTCGAAAACGTGGATTTTTCCCTGCCGCCGGGCGGCATCGTCGGCGTCATCGGTCCCAACGGCGCGGGTAAGACCACGCTGTTCCGGCTCATGCTTGGCTTGGAAAAGCCCGACGGCGGCGCGCTGCGCGTCGGCGAAACCGTCCAGTTTGCCCATGTCGACCAATCACGCGACTCACTGCCCGACTCGGCGACGATCTGGGAGGCGATCAGCGGGGGAGAGGAAATCATGCGCCTGCCCGGGCGCGAGGTGAACTCCCGCGCCTACTGCGCGCAATTCGGCTTCACCGGTGCCGACCAGCAGAAGAAGGTCGGTGTCCTCTCCGGCGGCGAGCGCAACCGAGTCCACCTGGCGCGCCTGCTCAAGAGTGGGGCAAACTTGATCTTGCTCGACGAGCCGACGAACGACCTCGACGTGAATTCCATCCGCGCGCTCGAGGAGGCGCTGGAAAATTTTGCCGGATGCGCCGTAGTGGTCTCGCACGACCGCTGGTTCCTCGACCGCGTTGCGACGCACATTCTGGCGTTCGAGGGCGACAGCACCGTGCAGTGGTTCAACGGCAATTACTCGAGCTACCTCGAGGATTTTCGCCGGCGGAAGGGTCGCGAGGCCGACCAGCCGCACCGGATCAAATACCGGAAACTCGCGCGGGGCTGATGCCCGGTGCTTCGGGGTGGATGGCGCCGTCGGATGCAACCGGCGGTTCGCCTTTCTCCGCCCGAAGCTGGGCCGCCGCTTCGTCGGAGATGCCGTGCGTGCAGCGTAGGTTGAAGCGCTTGATCAGGTAGTCTTCGAAGGTGATCCAACCACCTTCCCAGCGCACGCGGCGGGTCCAGGCGCAGACGGTGATCAGGCCTTCGAGCTCTTGCATGCGGCGCACGAGAACCCAGCAGGCCACCGCGCCGATCACGACCGCGACCACCATGATGCCGGCGAAGGCCCGGTGATCCTGATTGCGGTTGTTCAGGGTGGTGGGATCCGCGCTCAAGCGCTCGAACTCCAGCCGCTGCAGCAACGCGACGGTGCGGAAAATTTCCTCCATGGCCCGGCTGCTGTCGCCGGCTTCGAGGCTGGCGAATCCGGCGAGGGCGCCGTGTTCCCGCCCGGTCTTTAACGCGACCCCGCAGCGCTCGAACTGCCGGTCGACCAGCATCCGTAGCTCGCGTACGATTTTTTCGGATCCAGCGTGCCCCGCGGTCTTTTGCTCCAGGTTGCGCCAATCCGTCGCGAGGCGGCCACGCAACGACTGAAAAGCAAGCCGGTGCGCCTCCTGCGGCACCAGCAGTTGGCGGCGCACGGATGCCATAGCCTCCGCGACGTCGGCCTGGATTCGGGTGGCGCCCGCGACTCCGAGTTGGGCCTGACCGATCCGCGCTTCGAAGGAAAACCCGCCCTCGGAGCGCAACGTCAGCAGGGCGCCGGCGCTGAGTATCAGCACGACCGCAAAGGTCAAAATGCCCGCCGCCGTCGACGACGACAAGAGGATGGTGCGTTCGGGTTGGGTGCTGAGCTTCATCGGTGCGAAATGAGCCAGATCAGGATTTCACCCGAACGCAGCGCTGCGGGTGAGGCACCGGTGGTATTTGGGTTTTCTTTACTCTGCGTCCGCACTCCGCGGACTTGCCGTTTGCGGAATAACCAGTCGTTTACACAGTCTTACCGTTATGTTCCGCCTCACCCTCGGTCTCCTGCTCGCCATCACCACCACCTTCGCCATGAATGCTGCCACTCCCCAAACCGAATCGCTCGTCCTTGGCGGCGGTTGCTTCTGGTGCACCGAGGCCGCCTATGAACTGTTGCCCGGCGTCACCGATGTCGTCAGCGGCTACGCCGGCGGCCACGTGGCCAACCCGACCTACGAACAGATCTGTGATAAGCAGACCGGCCACGCCGAGGTCATCCGCATCACCTACGACCCCGCGGTGGTTTCACTAGAGAAGCTCCTCGATTATTTCTGGCACGTGCACAACCCGACGCAGGTCGGCGGCCAGGGGAACGACCACGGCCCGCAGTACCGTTCGATCATCATGTACACGAGCCCGGCGCAGCAGGCCGCGGCCGAGGCGTCGCGGGCGTCGGCCGCCAAAACGTTGCGGGATCCGATCACAACCGAGATTGTGCCGCTGGAGAAATTCTGGCCCGCCGAGGCTTACCATCAGGACTACTTCCGGCGGAATCCCAACGCCGGCTACTGCGCCTACGTCATCGCCCCCAAGGTCAAGAAACTGGAGCAGCAGATCGCGGCGGAGAAGAAATAGTCGAGCGCGGGTGTCGCCCGGCGCGTGAGGGTAGGAATCCGTCATTTCAGATTGGCCGCGCCGCCCTGCCGTGCGTTCCCTGTCCTCGATGCCGCCGCGAGTCTCCGTCGTCCTACCCGCCTACAACGCCGCCGCGACCATCGCGGCCGCGGTGGCGAGCATCCGGGCCCAGACGCTGACGGATTGGGAACTCATTGTGGTGGACGATGGCTCGACCGACGACACGGCGAAGGTCGTCGCTGCGATCGCTCGTCTGGACCACCGGCTGACACTGCTGCGGGAACCGCATTACGGAGTGACCGCGGCCGCGAACACCGGAATGACCCGCGCCACCGGTGAATTCGTGGCGCGCATGGATGCCGATGACGTGTCGTTGCCCGAACGGCTCGCGCGTCAGGCGGAGTTTCTGGCGTCGCCGGCGAATGCCGACATCGGGGTGGTTTCTAGCTTGGTGGCGTTCGGTGGCGAACGGGCGGCGCGGGCAGGCTACGCGCGGCATGTTGACTGGCTGAATACCCTCGTGACACCGGAGGCGGTGGCGTTGAACCGCTTCATCGAGTCACCGGTGGCGAATCCCAGTGTGATGTTCCGGCGTGAGCTGGTCGCGCGGCACGGTGCGTTCGTGGCGGGGGACTTTCCCGAGGACTACGAGTTGTGGCTGCGCTGGCTCGATGCTGGAGTGCGTATGGCGAAGCTGCCGGACGTCCTGCTGCAGTGGAACGACCCGCCTTCGCGGATCACGCGGAACGATCCGCGCTACGCCCCGGAGGCGTTTTTCCGCGCGAAGGCGCCGTGGGTGGCGCGTGAATTGGCGCGCCTGGCGGAGTCGCACGGGATTCGGGAAATTTATGTGTGGGGAGCGGGCCGTCATACCCGCAAGCGCGCAGCGCACCTAGAGTCTCACGGGGTGCGCATCGCCGGGTACATCGACGTCGATCCGAAGAAAACGGGTCGCGGCTTGGGTGGCACCGGCGTGCCGGTCCTTGCCGAGGAGACCGTGCCGGCGCCGGGAGAAGTGCGCGTCCTTGGCTACGTCACGACGTGGGGGGCGCGCGACTACATCCGCACCGGACTCACTGGCCGCGGATATGTCGAAGGTGCGGATTTTTTGATGTGTGCGTGAGCCTCGAAAGCGGAGCACAGATGATTCGGCTGATCGGTGAGGGACCCGATGTCCTTACCGGGTCTCTCGTCACGATCTTCGTTATGTCCCCAGCCCGTTGGGACATCGGGCCTCACCTCCATGGCCGCGGCTGAAACGGAAAATCACCTCCGCCTGAAACGCCTCGCGTTCGCGTGGGCGCGGGCGAACGGCTTTCCCCTTTGCGCGTGTGAGGTGCGCGTACCGCGCAGCGGATACCGCGCGGATCTTGCGGCAATGGGGCGCGGCGCGGCCGGAGCGACCGCGGTCTTTGAGTGCAAGCAGGCGCGCGCCGATTTGCTGAAGGACGCCCATGCCGAGGCGGCGACGCGGGCAAAATTGGCCGAGCTCATGGAGCGCCGGCGGCAGTTGGAGGCACTGCTGGCCGCTCACCGGCCGGACCTGCGGCGGGGCGAGTCGCTTTGGCCGGAGTACGATGCGTGGGATTTTTCCACGTTGGAGCACCGGGGCTACCACGCGCTCCTCGCAGAGTTGGCAACGGTGCAAGGTCGGGTGCTGCACGGGACGAAATTTTCGAAGCTGTTTCGCTACCAGTGCGCTGACTTCCTCTATCTCGTGGTGGAGGACAATATCTTTGCCGAGGCCGAGATTCCCGCGGGGTGGGGACTGCTCGTGCGCGTGCCCGGCGCCGATGGCGCCGCCGATGGCCTGCGGCTCGCCCGGGCCCCGGCGAAATTGAACCCGGAGTCCGTGCAACGCCGTGCCTTGCTGGAGATGATCGCGATCGCCGGCACGCGGCTGACGCAGCGCGCGTTCGCGCCACCCCAAGCCTGATGTCCCCCTGTGCGTGGGCGCAGGGGGCTGACCGGTGCGATGAACAAAATCCCCCTGCGCGCACGCGCCGGGCTACCCGGGCCCGCCCAAGAAATGCAGCGAGAGGGCCAAGATGTGGCGAGCCGGACCCGCGCGCCTCGCTTATCCTCGTCCCGTTCGCGCGGCCACCCCGGCCCGCGTCCCACCCCACGTATGCGCTTCACCCTCCTGCTTCTGTTCGCGTTGTTGACGCTCACCCCGTTCGCCCGCGCCGCTCTCTCCGCCCCTCGGGTGCTGGTCTACACCCGCAACGGCCTGACCCTTGAGGGCAAGAAGGGCTTCGTGCATGACAACATCGCCGACAGCCTCGTCGCGATCCGCCAACTCGGAGCCGAGAATGGTTTCGCTGTCGACACTTCGGATGATCCCCGCGCTTTCGCCCTCGAAAACCTCCGCGGTTACCGGGCGCTCGTGCTCTCGAATACCAATAACCAGATATTCGATACGCCGGAACAGCAGGCTGCGCTCCAGGCCTACGTGCGTGGCGGCGGCGGGGTCGTCGGCATCCACTCCGCGTGCGGCTCGATGCGTGGCTGGCCCTGGTTCTGGGCGATGCTCGGCGGCTCCTTTGTGCGGCACCCGAAGCTGCAGGAGTTCACGCTGCAGGTCGTAGACCGCACGCATCCGTCCACCTCGTTTCTCGGGGCGACGTGGCGCTGGACCGACGAATTCTACTTCCTCCGCGACATGCCGCCGGACGTGCGGGTGCTGCTGGCCGGCGACCTCGCGACCCTTACCGATCCGCAAAAGCCCAAGGACGAAAAAACGCGGCCGCTGGCGTGGTATCATGAATTTGAGGGCGGCCGTTGCTGGTTCACCGCGCTCGGGCACCGCAAGGAAGCCTACGCCGAGCCGAATTTTCGCCGCCACATCCTCGGCGGCATCCTCTGGGCCATGAACGTTCCCGCCAAATGAAAACCACCCCGATTCCATTTACCCGGCGCGAATTTGTCCGCACCTCCATGCTAGGTGCCGGAGTTTTCGCACTGCCGAACATCATCTCCGCTCGGCTGCTCGGCGCCGATGCGCCCAGCAAGAAAATCAACATCCTCCAGATCGGCTGCGGGCGTATCGCCCGCGGCATGGACTTGCCCGGCATTCTCGCGCAGGACCGCGCCCGCGTGGTCGCAGTGTGCGACCTCGACTCGATTCGTGTGACTGACGCCCAGCGGTACGTGGAGGGCTTTTACGCCCAGAAGGGGATTCCGCTGAAGGTCGCCGCGTACGCCGACTACCGCGAAGCCCTGCAACGTGCCGACATCGACGCGGTCGCCGTCAGTACCCCCGACCATTGGCACGCGCAGCCGGTGATCGAGGCTGCGCTCGCGGGTAAGGACATCTATGTGCAGAAGCCGCTCACGATGACGGTGCGCGAGGGCCGGGCGGTCAGCGACATCGTCAAGGCCAAGCAGCGCGCCTTTCAGATCGGAAGCCAGCAGCGCTCCGGCGCGCAGTTTCGGCTCGCCTGCGAACTCGTGCGCAATGGCCGGATCGGCAAGATCCACACGGTGAAGATCGGCCTGCCGATCGATCCCGCTGGTCCCGTCGAGCCCGAGATGCCGGTGCCATCGCATTTGAACTATGAGCGCTGGCTCGGTTCGACGCCGCTCATGCCGTACACCGAGAACCGCGTGCACGTGCAGAGCGCCGACGCGAAGAAGCGTTACGCCGACCGTCCGGGTTGGTTGCGCATCGAGTCCTACTGCCTTGGCATGATCACGGGCTGGGGCTCGCACCACGTCGATATCGCGCACTGGGGCCTCGACACCGAGCACACGGGGCCGGTGGCGCTCGTGGGACGCGCGGAATTCCCGAAGAGCGGACTCTGGAACGTTCACGGCGCGTACCACGTTGAGTCGCGTTACGCGAACGGCGCGACGGTCGTGATCGACCACACGTTTCCCAATGGCATCCGCTTCGAGGGCAGCGACGGCTGGATCTTCGTCACTCGTGAGTCGGGCCGCGCCGCACGGATCGACCCCGCGACCGGCCAGACCAAGGCCCTTACCGCGAGCAAGGCCGACATCCTGCGTGCGCCGCTCGGCGCGAAAGACCTGCGGCTCCACGCGAGCGAGAACAACGATCATCACCGCGATTGGATCAACAGCATCCTCAGTCGGAAGCCGGCGGTGACGACGCCCGAGATTGCACACCGTTCGACGAGCGCCTGCGCCCTGGCTTGGATCGCGATGAAAACCGGACGCAAACTTACGTGGGATCCGGCCCAGGAACGGTTCGTCAACGACGCCGCGGCCGACGCCCTGCTCACCCGTGCCGAACGCGCCCCCTACGGCGCGCTCCGGACAGCCGCTTCAGCCCTTCGTCGCGCAGCTGGATGAACTAGCGGGTGCGTTTCGACCCAATGGTTAACGTGGTTTCGTGCGATTCCGGCTGGGGTTAATCGAGCGGGCGATTGTTCTCCATCTTGATGTCATGGGCGCGCGGGATGCGCAGGCGCATGCAGAGGTGTCGGTCACGCGCCAGCGCACAGATAGGACGAATGGTGAGGGCGGATTGCGGACGGAGTAGGTCGTGGAGATTTTCGCCGAGCCAGAGGCCGGGGGAAGCCACCTGACTCGGTCCGTTAGCCGAGAGTCTGGCCTGCGCGGGCTTCGTGGCGTCGGCGAGTGAAACCAAGCCGAGCGTTAGGAACTGAGCGCCCACGGATCGTATCCGGTAACACGAAAGCGGAGCGGAGGACCTCTTCAGGGCTGCGGCGTACCTGCAGGTGGGTTCCGAAATTTCCGCCGCCTCGCGACTGGTCGCAAACCTCCGCGCATTGGACTCTCCGGGAGCCGGTCCGTTTACTTGAAGGCCAGGTACAGGCTTACCGAGATGGTCTGGTTGAGGCGGTCGTCCTTGCCTGGCCGGTGGACGTAGTTGTGCAGATAGCCGATCTCGGTGCGGGTGATTTCGCTCAGCTTCCAGCCGGTGCCGACAAACAGCCGGTTCTGGTCGTAGCCGTGCCGCGCGCCGTAGTCGGTATCGTTCAAGTTATAGAAATATTCGTTCCACACGAGGCCGCTCAGGGAGGGACAGCCCGGCACCGGGTGGCTGGCGCGGACCTGATAGCGGGTCCGGACCCCCCAGTCGTCACCGGTGTTGTAGTGCCGCTCCTCGACCCGAAGCCGCGCGCCGAGGGTGTAAGCGCCGGCGCGGCCGGTCCATCCGATCTGCTGCGTCCACCGCAATTCGCGATTCGGCTTGGAGGTCAGCGGGGTGTCGGTGGGGGTAAAACCGAAACCGGCGTAGGCGGTCCAGTGGGCGTTGAGGTTGTAATTCAGGCCCGCACGCCACGTGCTTTGGGCCAGCTTCCGCGAGTTGTTGGCAAATTTATTTTGGACATCGAGGGCGTACCACCAGGGATACGCCGGATCGACCGCTTGGCCCAGCGGGCCGGAAATCGAAACCGCGTCCCACGTGTTGTGGTCCTTGATCGTCGCGCCGCTGGCGGCGACGGCTGCCGTCATGAAAAACGCGTGCGTGACGACGCGGAGAAGGTGCACGGGCGGCGAGACTCGTTGAATACGCTTAGGCGGAAACGACCGGCTTCGCCTGCTTCACGAAGTCCGGGTCGACGGTGATGCCGAATCCGGGGCCGGTGGGGCAGCGGACCTTGCCGTTCGCGCATTTCAGCGACGACGTGGCGCAGGCCACAGGCAGGTCGCTGTTCCCTTTGAATTCCATGTGGGCGCCGATGTTCGGCGTGAACGAGGCGAAGTGCACCACGTCCATGTGCCCAAGGCCGCCGCCGGACATGTGCGGCACGATCGTCATGCCCGCGAGCGCGGCCATGCGGGCTACTTTGGTGGCGCGGATGAAGCCGCCGCCGTAGTGCAGGTCCGGTTGCACGATGCTGATGCCGCGCTGGCCGATCATCCATTGCCAGTTGCGCATGCTGAACTCCTGTTCGCCCCACGCGATCGGGATCTGGAGCGTGTCGGACACCTCCTTCGTTTCCCAGAGCCAGTCGAATGGACACGGCTCCTCGTAGAACGCGTAGCCGTGCGTCTCCATCATCCGGCC